>NZ_CP027116.1:656233-1312466 GCF_003431975.1 Bacillus pumilus
AGGACAACGTGCTCCAATTGATGTCAAAGGTTCGGCGCTTTCTAGTGCCTTGTGTGCTTGAAATCTCAACACATGAGATGATTGTGCCGGGCTTCGATCTGTATTTCATCCCGACCGTCTTAAACAGCTCTCATCCTGACTGGATTGTCGGGCTTCACAAGGACGCAATGAAGGAATTCGGTGATTTGATATCCATGGAAGAGATTGTACCTGAAGGCTATGTCATTTTAAATGAAGAGTGTAAAGCGGCCAAGCTCACAGAGGCAAATACAGCGCTGGATATTGATGACGTAAGGGCATATGCAAGAGTGGCAGAGCATTTGATGAAGCTGCCCATTTTTTATCTAGAATACAGTGGGACGCTTGGAGATATAGAGCTTGTGAAAGAAACAAAAGCAGTGCTTCATGAAACGGTTCTTTTTTATGGCGGGGGCATTGAAAACGCAAAGCAGGCAACAGACTTTGCGCAGCATGCAGACGTGGTTGTTGTCGGAAACGTGATTTATGACAATTTCAAAGAAGCATTAAAGACAGTTGACGCAGTCAAAAAGTCATCATAGTCAAACAAGACGAAACGGGTTAAAATAGAACATAAGTTCGAATTGGCGGTGAATGGAATGAATGAAATATCAAATCATCTATTAGAAGGGCTGAATGACGCGCAGAAAGAAGCAGTCAAAGCAACAGACGGTCCGCTACTCTTGATGGCGGGAGCAGGAAGCGGAAAGACACGGGTACTCACACATCGAATTGCTTATTTAATGGCAGAAAAACATGTGGCACCGTGGAACATTTTAGCAATTACGTTTACAAATAAAGCAGCACGTGAAATGCGTGAACGTGTCCAAGCCATATTAGGGCCTGGCGCAGATGATATTTGGATCTCTACGTTCCACAGTATGTGTGTCCGTATTTTACGACGTGATATTGACCGTATTGGGGTAAATCGCAACTTTTCTATATTAGACACATCTGATCAGCTTTCAGTCATTAAAAACATTTTAAAAGAACGAAATATCGATCCTAAAAAGTTTGATCCACGCAGCATTTTAGGATCAATCAGCAGTGCAAAAAACGAACTCATTGACGCAGAGGAATACGCCAAAACAGCCGGTGATTTCTATGATCAAGTGGTCAGCGACGTCTACACAGATTATCAAAAACGGTTGCTCAAAAACCAATCACTCGATTTTGATGATCTTATTATGATGACGATTCGTCTGTTTGAGCGCATCCCAGAAGTATTAGAGCACTATCAGCGGAAATTCCAATACATTCATGTGGATGAGTACCAGGATACGAACAGAGCGCAGTACATGCTTGTGAAACTGCTCGCTCAGCGTTTTCAAAATATATGTGTGGTCGGTGACTCGGATCAGTCTATTTATCGCTGGCGCGGAGCGGATATTACAAACATTCTCTCCTTTGAAAAAGATTATCCGTCCAGTGAAGTGATCCTGCTTGAGCAAAATTACAGATCAACGAAACGTATCCTGCATGCCGCAAATACCGTCATCCAAAACAATGCAAACCGTAAGCCGAAAAATCTTTGGACAGAAAATGATGAAGGAGCGAAGATTGCCTATTACCGTGCTGATAATGAATTCGGTGAAGGACAATTTGTTGCTGGAAAGATTCGTCAGCTTTATCAGAGCGGTAAGCGTCAATTATCTGACTTTGCGATTCTTTATCGGACGAATGCCCAGTCTCGTGTCATCGAGGAAACATTATTGAAGTCAAACATTCAATACAATATCGTCGGCGGCACAAAGTTCTATGACAGAAAAGAGATCAAGGACATTTTGGCGTACTTACGTCTAGTAGCTAACCCAGATGACGACATTAGCTTTGCACGTATTGTCAACGTACCAAAGCGTGGAATCGGTGCGACATCTGTTGATAAAATTGCTGCGTATGCAGAGATGAATGACCTGTCTATGTTTGAAGCGCTTGGTCAGGTAGATTTCATTGGGCTCAGTGCAAGAGCAACCAATGCACTTGATGAGTTCAAACAGCTCATTGATCAAATGACGAATATGCAGGATTATTTATCTGTCACAGAACTAACAGAAGAAATTTTAGAAAAAACAGGCTATCGTGAAGCGTTGAAGATTGAAAAAACGATTGAAGCACAAAGCCGTTTAGAAAATATTGACGAGTTTCTCTCGGTCACTAAGAACTTTGAAGAACAAAATGAAGATAAGTCTCTCGTGACCTTCCTGACAGATCTCGCCCTTGTCGCAGACATTGATAAGCTGGATGAAAATGAGGAAGAAGACAAGGATGCTGCCATCTTAATGACTCTTCACGCCGCAAAAGGTCTAGAATTCCCTGTTGTTTTCTTAATGGGCATGGAAGAAGGTGTCTTCCCGCACAGCCGTTCATTAATGGAAGATGCAGAGATGGAAGAAGAGCGCCGCCTTGCCTATGTAGGCATTACTCGAGCAGAAGAAGAGCTTTATTTATCAAGTGCCAAGATGAGGACCCTCTTTGGCCGAACGAACATGAACCTTGAATCAAGATTCATTCGAGAAATACCAGCCGATTTATTGGACAACCTAAATGAGAAAAAAGAAACGAAAACACCGTTTGGCCAAACAAGAGAAAGACCACAAAGACGGGGGCCTGTCTCACGTCCGCAAACTCAAACCATTCAAAACACAGGCGGCGGAAGTATTGGCTGGGCTGTGGGCGACAAAGCGGCCCATAAAAAATGGGGCGTTGGAACGGTTGTGAGTGTAAAAGGCAGCGGAGACAGCACAGAGCTTGATATTGCCTTCCCAAGCCCTACAGGCATTAAGCGTCTACTCGCAGCATTTGCGCCAATTGAGAAGCAATAAACCGATAGGACTTATAAAACGGATGAATTGAAAGGAAGAAGCAGATGGATAAAGAAGCAGCGAAACGCCGGATCGAGGAACTGCACCAGATTTTGAATCAATACAACTACGAATATCATACACTTGATCGTCCAAGTGTTCCTGACGCTGAATATGATGCGCGGATGCGTGAGCTGATCTCTCTTGAGGAAGAGCACCCTGATTTAAAAGCAGCGGATTCTCCCTCACAAAGAGTAGGAGGCGCTGTATTAGATGCCTTCCAAAAAGTGCGTCACGGCACACCGATGCTCAGTCTTGGGAATGCATTTAATGAACAGGACCTTCTTGATTTTGACCGCCGGGTTCGTCAAGCTGTCGGTGACGATGTCGCATACAATGTCGAGCTGAAAATTGACGGACTCGCTGTTTCTATCCGTTATGAAAATGGTGTGTTTGTTCGAGGTGCCACGCGTGGAGATGGGACAACGGGTGAGGATATTACTGAAAACCTCAAAACGATTCGTTCCATCCCGCTCAAAATCAAACGTCCTCTGTCGATCGAAGTGAGAGGCGAGGCATTTATGCCAAAACCTTCTTTTGAAGCATTAAATGAAAAAAGATTACAAAACGAAGAAGAGCCGTTTGCGAACCCGCGTAATGCGGCTGCAGGCTCCCTCCGTCAGCTTGATACGAAAATTGCGGCGAAACGAAACCTTGATATCTTCGTCTACAGTATAGCAGAGCTTGATGAAATCGGAGTCGAAACGCAAAGCGCTGGACTTGATCTTCTCGACGAACTTGGCTTTAAAACGAACAAAGAAAGACGGATGTGCCACACGATTGAAGAAGTGATCGATCTCATCGAAACCTTAAAAACAAAGCGTGCCGATTTTTCATATGAAATCGATGGCATTGTGATTAAGGTCGATTCACTAGCACAGCAGGAAGAGCTCGGCTTTACGGCAAAAAGTCCCCGCTGGGCTGTTGCGTACAAATTTCCAGCTGAAGAGGTCGTAACAAAGCTGCTTGATATTGAACTAAGTGTCGGGCGCACAGGCGTCATCACACCAACGGCCATTCTTGAGCCTGTCAAAGTAGCAGGGACAACAGTGCAGCGTGCATCTCTTCATAATGAAGATTTGATCAAAGAAAAGGATATTCGCTATTTTGATCAAGTGATTGTGAAAAAAGCGGGCGATATTATTCCCGAGGTTGCAGGCGTTCTTATCGATCAGCGTACGGGAGAAGAAAAGCCGTTTCACATGCCGACTGAATGCCCAGAGTGCCATAGTGAGCTGGTGAGAATCGAAGGCGAAGTGGCCTTGCGGTGCATCAACCCAGAATGTCCTGCCCAAATACGTGAGGGACTTATTCACTTTGTTTCTCGAAATGCGATGAACATTGATGGGCTTGGTGAGCGTGTCATTACACAGCTTTTCCAAGAACAGCTTGTTTCTCGCGTGTCTGATCTTTACCGATTAACGAAAGAAGAGCTCATTCAGCTTGAGCGAATGGGCGAAAAATCGGTCGACAACTTACTGCGTTCGATTGAGCAATCGAAGGAAAATTCTCTTGAGCGTTTACTATTCGGACTCGGTATTCGATTTATTGGCTCTAAAGCGGCAAAAACCTTGGCTATGCATTTCGGCGACATCGAGCAATTAAAGCAAGCGACGAAAGAACAATTACTCGAAGTCGATGAAATTGGGGAGAAAATGGCCGATGCAGTCGTCACATATTTTGAGAAAGAAGAAATACTCGATCTGCTACGTGAGCTAAAAGAGCTTGGAGTCAATATGACCTACACAGGACCAAAGCCTGTGAAAGTGGTGGAAAGTGATTCCTACTTTGCAGGAAAAACCATTGTGCTGACTGGAAAATTAGAAGAAATGCCGCGAAACGATGCAAAAGCAGCGATCGAAGCTTTAGGCGGCAAGTTAGCAGGTAGCGTGAGTAAAAAAACAGACTTAGTCATTGCCGGCGAAGCAGCTGGAAGTAAGCTGACAAAGGCAGAAGAACTCAATATTGAAATATGGGACGAAGCTAAAATGCTCGAGGAGCTAAAGAAATAAGAGGAGTGTTTTCTATTGAAAAAGTTGTTATTGCTGCTGACAATGCTCTCATTGGTATTGTCAGCGTGTGCACCTTTTGGGGGAAAGGAAGAACAAGAGGTCACACAAAAAACGGATGAAACGAAGGAAACAGCCATCATCCCAATGTATAATATCTCTGACTCCTATTACAAAATGGTGCTACCATTTAAACAAGGAGCTGCAAGAGGACTAACAGCAGAGCGTCTCAATACACGCTTAGACATTGATGAATTTGAAACAGGACTGATGCGCCTCGCAACAGAGTCATTTAATACAAACGACTACCTTTTCCAAGAAGGACAGCATTTAGATGAGGATACTGTTCTCAGCTGGCTTGCGCGCAAAAAAACAGGTAGTGATCTGAAAAAAGCTGAAAAAGATGACAAAGACTTTAAAAACTTAGGCTTAAATCCTGCCCTTCCAAACTCAGGTTCAACAAAGTCTAAAAATGAAAATAGTCCAATTTACTTAGCTTCAATGCTTGAGCATAATTACTTAATTCGAAAAGATAAAAACAGCTTACAGCTTGGCGGAGTTGTGATCGGTCTTGCACTGAACTCTGTTTACTATTACCGCGAAAATATCGGTGATCCACAACAAGAAGTGACGATCGATTCATCGAAAAATTCAAAAAAACTATTGGCAGAAGGCGAAAAAATTGCTGAGCAAGTGATCAAACGAATTCGTCAAATGGACGGGCTGCAAAAAGTGCCTGTCATGATTGCCCTTTATAAACAAGCACCAAAATCATCCATTGTGCCAGGAAACTTTATCGCCAAAACGGATGTAAAAGCAGGCTCAGCTGATATCGGCAATTGGGATACGATCAAAGAAGAGAATGTATTCTTCCCTTCCGATAATGCGAAAAGCAGCTACAAAGATGATTCTGAGCGATTTGACCGCTTCAAGACAAAGGTCGAAGACTACTTCCCGAATTACACCGGAGTCGTAGGCAAAGGCTTTTATAAGAACGGCAACCTGCAAAAAATGAAAGTTGAAATTCCAATGCAGTTCTACGGAAAAACGGAAGTCGTAGCCTTCACTCAATATTTAACAGGTGAAGTGATGGATTACTATAAGAGTACCAATATCGAAATTAACATCACATCATCAGATCAACAAGAAGCCTTGATCACGAAAAATGCTGAAGACAAAGAACCAACCGTCCATATATATGACTAAATAAAAACCGCCTTTTGGCGGTTTTTTAAATTAGTTAAAATGTATCAAATTAAGAAAATGTTGTTATAAAAAGTAGAAGTGTAGAAAATAATGTATTATTATGGGTGATAATGAAGAGGAAATGGAGATACATATGAAAAACAAATCATTTTACTTTTTATTAGGGGGACAATCCCTAGCTAATTTTGGGGATTCGCTATATGTCCTCGTTCTAACCATCCTGACATATCAATTAACAAATTCTACACTGATTGCTTCAATGGTGGCTGTCTCGCAGTTTGTTGGACAAGCACTTGGAGCGGTACTTATTCCTTTCTTTATGTACCAATTTAAGCTAAAAAGATTCATTATCTATTTGCAAATGTGTCAAATTGCTTTCTTCGGCTGCTTGATTTTCATTTATATTCTACAATTATCAACTTTTACTATTCCTTTCTTTTTTATTATTGTATTTTTCCTTTCTTTGATAGATGGAGGAACGATTCCTGTTCGAAATTCGATGATCCCGCGTTTAGTAGAAAAGAATTTTTTACTAAAAGCTAATAGTTACATCTTAACTTCTGACCAAATGGTCCTTTTACTAGGCTGGCTGTTAGGAGGGCTGTTTATTGGCATTCTTGGACCACAGTTTCTCCTATTGACGACACTTGTTTTATACAGTTTGTCGCTCATATCTATGCTCTTTATCATTGATACTGGGGCTGCAGCTAAACAAGAGCAACAGTCTGAATCATTTACTACAAGGGTCTTTTCAGGATGGAAGCTCATGTATGCAAAGCCTACTATTCGAACATTAACGATTTTAGAAATGCTGTCCATGAGTGGTAGAAGTATATGGACTGGTGCCATTATTCTTGTGTATGTCACAGAAGTCTTACACCAGCCAGAAACATGGTGGGGCTTTATTAACGCAAGCTATTTTGGCGGGACCATTCTAGGCGGCCTACTCGTACTGCGGTTCGCAAAACATGTGGAACAGCGTTTGTTTGATCACATTTTTTACAGTTCGGTGATCGTTGCTGTGCTAACCCTTTGTTTAGGATTGAATCATTCTGCGTGGATGAGTTTGTTGTTTGTTTTTTTATTAGGACCAGCCTTTCAGCTTCGCAGTATTTCCATTCGTACCTATGTACAAGATACATTGAGTGAAATTGAATTGCCTAAAATACTATCAGCTCAACATACACTATCAACTTTTATATATGGAATGTCTATCCTCGTTATGAGCACCATGACCGATCTCTTTGGGGCAAGAGTCGTCTTTTTTATAAACGTTGCCCTGTTTACTGTGTCGGCCTTCCTAGCGTCTAAATTAAAAAATGAACATATTTAGACATTTTATCTCAATTATTTACAAAAATACCATTATATGATTTAATATGTTCGTAGAAATGTTAACTATATGAAAAGTAGAGGTGGCGTAATTGACTAGTAGTTTAGTATATTGGCCATTAACACATCCGCAGCGGCGCGTGATGAACATGGAAACTTTTTATCCAGAAACACCGATCAATCATATTGGCGGGATCATTTTCGTCAATGGGCCGTTGCAGCTCGATAAACTGAAGCAGGCCATTGCATCTTGTATCATAATGACAGAATCACTTCGTCTCAAGCTAATAGAGAAAGATGGCGAAACGCTTCAATACGTTGACCCAAACACCGATCACACTATTCCTACCTATGAGTTTTCCACACAAGAAGACATGCTAAAATGGGCCGAAAAAGCCTTCAAAACACCATTTCAATTAACAGAAACCTCTCTCGCCGAATTTGCGGTACTAAAAATCGGTGAACAACAATCCGGTTATTTCATCAAATGCCATCATACAGTAGCAGATGGATGGTCGATGAAAGTAATCATCGATAAAATTAGCCAGCTTTACACTGCTCTTACCCAAAGCTCCTCTATCGAACAAGAAGCAGACAATCATTCTGTATTTATTGATAAAGAATCAAAATATAGGAACTCCCCAAGATTTAAAAAAGATCAGCAATTTTGGAAAGAAGCATTATCTGATGTGTCTAATAGTTATTTGGTACAGGGAACTGAACAAATCAAAGGCCATCGGCAAAGCCATTACCTTGATCGCCAACTCTCAGAACGAATCTATGAATTTATAGATACCCATCATTGTTCAATCAACTCTTTATTTACTTTAGGACTTTTCATTTACTTGCATAAAAGATACCAGCAAAAAGATTTTATTATTGGGACGCCAGTTCTCAATCGTTCCGGACAAAAGGAAAAAGCCACGTCCGGTATGACCGTGAGTACAATGCCATACCGAATGAAGGTGGATCCTCATCTATCTTTGTTAGAAAGTTTAACAGACGTTCAAAAAAGCTATAAGGCTTACTTCCTGCATCAGCGTTATCCCTATGATGCACTTGTCAAAGATTTAGAGCTTGCAAAAGCAGGGTATGATCAGCTTTTTCAAATCTATATCAACTCCTACAGCACAAATATGGTGCAGGAGATGGAAGGATACAAAGTTGAATACATAGAGCTTTACAATGGCTTCCAGCCCTATGGCTTACAAGTTGCTGTGAAAGAATGGGATGAAAAAGGGCAAATCGAGCTTCAATATGACTACAAGACCTCAGATTACAGCAATGAAGATATCGACTTTCTACACGAAAGAATGCTTCTCTTCGTCGAAACCATACTTGCTCAGCCAAAGCAGCTGTTAAAAGACATACTTCTCATGACAGAAGACGAGGAACACCGGGAGCTATATCAATGGAACGATACAGGCGTGCAATTTCCACAGAAACAAAAAATCCATGAATTGATCACAAACATGTCAACGTCTTCTCCTGATCGAATTGCACTTCAGGACGGATCTTATAGCATGACATACGGTGAACTTGAGAGAAAAACCAATCAAATGGCGCATTTTCTTCAAACACATGGCTTACAAAGACATGACTTTGTTGCCGTATGTATGAATCATTCACCAGAACTGATTGTGCTGCTGCTGGGGATTTTAAAGGCTGGAGGCGCATATGTACCGATTGATCCTGAGTATCCAGAGGAACGCATTCAGTTTATTTTGGATGACAGCCAGGCAAAGCTGTTTTTCACAAATGACGCATCTGCATACCAATTTAATGGCGATACGTACAATATCAGCAGCGTGTGGAATCAGCTCGCTCAGTATAATGAGGAACATTCATTCACTGGGAATGATGAAGACGTCGCATATATGATTTATACGTCTGGCTCTACAGGACAGCCAAAGGGAGTCATGATTGAGCACGGAAGCTTAGTGAACTATATTATGTCTGCTAAAACACACTATACTGATTCACCAGATGATCACTTTGCCTTGTATTCATCCATTGCATTTGATTTAACTGTGACATCCATTTATACGCCATTGGTCATTGGCAGTACAGTGGTGATCTATCGTCAAGAGGATCAGTCAGGCTTTTTATTAGAACATATTTTGCTTGATCAAAAAGCAAAAGTCATTAAGCTGACACCAGCTCATATGGCACTATTAACTGATGCTGCACTTTCTCAATCAGTTGTGAAACGGATGATTGTGGGCGGAGAACAATTATCGACCGCTTTGGCCAAAAGAATCACAGAGGCAAGTGATGGAAGGATATCCATCTTTAATGAATATGGACCAACTGAAGCAACCGTTGGCTGTATGATTCATCAATTCCATCAAGATGATGGAGGGACATCGGTGTCAATTGGTGTGCCAATGCCCAATACAGAGATCTACCTTTTAGATGAGAATCAGCAAGCTGTACTGCCTGGGACAGTGGGAGAAATCTATATATCAGGTGCAGGGGTTGGCAGAGGGTATTGGCAAAGACCTGATTTGCAGGAATCACGCTTTTTGCCCAATCCATTTGTAAACGGCCACCGCATGTATCGAACAGGTGATATCGCCAAACGAGCAAATGATGGAAAGATTGATTACATTGGCCGAATCGATCATCAAATCAAGCTGCGCGGCTACCGGATTGAGCTCGGTGAAATTGAACTTGCATTGATGGCACTTGAAGAAGTTGATAAAGCAGCTGTTATTGATCTAACCGATGAATCAGGAGAAAAACAGCTGGCTGCCTATATTGAATTAAAAGAAAAAAAGACGACATCCTTTTTACTGAGAAAGAAATTATCAGATCAGCTTCCAGCTTATATGGTCCCTGCCTATTTTGTTGTACTAGACGAGCTCCCGCTCACTCAAAACGGAAAAATCGATCGGACGGCACTGCCTGATCCATTGCTGTCTCAAGAAACAGCTGTTGAGTGGTCCAAGGAAACAGCGGACATTGAAGAGATCATCATAAATACAGCAAAAGACATCTTAGGGCATGAAACAATCGAACCGGCTGATCATTTTTATCAGCTTGGCGGAGATTCCATTAAGGCGATTCAATTTATTGCGAAGCTAAAAGACAAAGGACTCTATTTAAAGACAAAGGATCTTTTTACTTATCCCATTTTTAGAGAAATGGCACAAGTGGTTCAACAGGAACCTGTTATACATATCTCACAAGAGCAAGCTGTGGGTGATGTGAAATCGATCCCAATTATCGAATGGTTCTGGTCCCAGCGGTTAAAAGATGAACATTTTTGGCATCAATCCATCATTGTTCATTCAAAGAAAAAGATGGATGAAACTATCGTGCAGAAAGCTCTCAAAGAGCTTGTCATTCACCACGACGGACTAAGGTTAAAAGTACATGAGGCAACAAACACACTCTATTATGATGAAGACATTCAAGAGATTCCGCTGATGATTCACGATTTCACAGCACTGTCAGAAGAGAATGTGGAAGAAACGTTACAAAAAGTAGGATATCAGGTCAAGCAAAGGACTCATCTTTATCAAGGACCATTGATTCAGGCGGCGCTATGTCAAACTGATTCTCAATCACATCTCATCTTTGCCGCCCATCATCTATTAGCTGACGGTATGTCTTGGCAAATTCTTGTGGAGGACTTGATTCAATTATTGCATGCAGAGAAGGTTACAGCAGAAGTACTGCCGTCTAAAACCCATTCCTATCAAACATTTGCCGAGCGGGTGAATCAGTATGCAGGATCAGAGGGTGTAAAAGAGTCGGTCAGCTATTGGCAAAAAGCGGTGCAAAATATTCAGCCTCTGTATCCAGTTTCCTCAAATGAGGGATATGTCAGAGACGCAATCAAATTAACCAACGCATTATCAGTGGAACTCACGAATCAATTGCTCAATCAAGCGAATCAAGCGTATCAAACGCAGCCGCATGAACTGTTAATTTCAGCCTTGACGCAAGCCTGTTATCAGCAAACGAATCAAGAGCGGATTTCTTTGGAATTAGAAGGTCATGGCAGGGATGCTGTAGAGGATGAGATCGATGTATCTAGAACGTTCGGCTGGTTCACCACCATCTATCCTGTGAATGTTCATGTGTCTGAATCTCTTTCAGATCACATACGTGTTGTCAAAGAAACGATACGAGAAGTGCCAAATAAAGGTGCAGACTATGGGCTGTTGTCACTCATCAATCAGCAGCTTCCTCCTCATTCAGCACCACAATTACGTTTTAACTATCTAGGTGAAATTGATCAAGTGCTTAAACAATCATCTGATTATGAGATGTCTTACTTTACATCGGGGATTGACTCGTCATTGGATAATCCATTAACAACCGTCATCGATATGGTCGCTACCATCAAGGGTGGTCAGCTGATTTTCCATCTTTCTTTCAGCGAAAAACAGCTGTGTGAAACAGATATGACGCAGCTATTGCAAGCGGTAGAACAGCAAATTGAGCGTCTTGTACAGCATTGCTTAGAGAAAGAAGGAATCGAATTTACACCGTCTGATTTTGAAACAGTGGATATGTCCCTTGAAGAAATGGATTCATTATTTACATGAGGAAAAATCAGTATGTTATGTATCTGTCATTTTTATTAGCGATCTTATGGATAAGCAGCTTTGCCGGGGGGATACATGCAAAAGCAGTGATTTCATCTAAAGCCATTGATCAAGTGATCGAGCAACAGATGGAGCTTGGACGCATTCCAGGCATGTCCGTTGTGGTTGTGAAAAAGGACGAAATGGTGTATCAAAAAGGCTTTGGATATGCGGATCGAAAGAAAAAGAAGCAAGTGACAGCTAGCACTTTCTTTGAAATTGGATCTACATCAAAAGCGTTTACCGCTCTTGCGATTGTGGAGTTAGAGAAGCAAGGAAAACTTCATTTAAAAGACCCGGTGAGCAGCTATATTCCAGGTTTTTTTCCAACATACAATGGAAAGCCTCAGCGTTTAACGGTGGAGCAATTCATGCATCACACAAGCGGCATTCCCTTTCAATCTATTGCGCTGATCCAGCCTGATACTGCAAAGGATGCATTGAAAAAAACAGTTGATCAGCTGAAATCAATCGAGCTTAATCGTAAGCCAGGCAGTTCCTTTGAATATGCGACCATCAACTATGATGTCCTTGGTCTCATCATTGAAAATGTAACAGGAACATCGTATGAGGCTTATATGAAAGAGCTGTTTAAAAGGCATCATCTTGACCAAACGGAGGCTGGGCTAAAGCGGATGAAATCCGGTGCCGTCTCAGAAGGATTTAAACTGCAATTCCTTGCTCCGCATGCTTTTAAAGCACCAGAATATCGAGGCAACACCCCTGCAGGCTATATTGTGATGAATAGTCAGGATGTGGGGACTTGGCTGCAATATCAATTGACCGATTCAACTTGGTCTCGCTTTGTAAAAAATCCTGATCACTTAACTGTGAATGTCCCAGAAGAAGGGAAGCATGTCTATTACAATGCCGGCTGGTATATAGAAAAGGCGCATGAGCAGGTGGACTCGCTTTTTCATGCAGGCTCTAACCCAAACTATTCATCATTTTTTCTGATCCAGCCAAAAGAAGGGATTGCGATCGGAGTGTTAGCAAATATGAATAGTAGCTACTCAGAGCAAACGGCACGTCTTATTGCCAAAACGATCACAGGCACAAATGAAGAAGCAGAGTCATCAATGGATCCTTTTCAGCTCATTGATCAATTGAGCCTTGGTGCCACATGTCTTTTCATTTTGCTGCAAATAGTATCTATCGTGCGTTTTATCAAGTGGAAAAAGCGTGTAAGAAACGGCGCTTTCGTTCGCAGGGACATGTCACTTCGCGTTTGGCTGAAAAGTAGCGGCTGGGTGCTGCTGCTAATTGGGATATTGCTCCTGCCAATGATTGTTGCGCAGCTAGCCTTTAATGGGCTGCCTTGGAAAATGACTTTTGTATGGGGACCTTCCTCTCTCATTGAATTAGCGATTTCTTATTATTTGTTTTTCATATGGTTTTGTACGATTGGTTTCATCAAAGGATTTATGGTGACATCTCATGCTGGAAAGAGAGGAAAAAAAGATGACCGTCAAACAGATTTCGGGCATTCATCCTTATAATGATTTGTTTTATCGCAGCTGTTTCTTCAATTGCTTTTTTCCAATTGTGAAGCTGCACAATCAAGAAGTTTCTCCATACTTATTAAATGATCAATTTGCCTACGGGCTTAAAGAGAATGGTTTGCTACAGATTGACTGGATGCCGGCACACGATCCAGAAAAAATTATGAATGCACAAGGCATTCAAGTCGAAAAAATGGCGTATTGTCCCAACCTCATTGAAAAGGTCAAGCAAGATGTGACATGTGACCGCCCGGTAATCGTTTGGGTAGACCCTTACGTTCAGCGAGGCAGAAAAGAGTATTTGACAACCCATAGCCGTCATTCCATTTTAATCACTGGGTTCGATGAAAATCAGCAAATCTTTCACGTATTAGAGAATCGGCATTTAGATAATTTGTCTTATGAGCATCAAGTGCTGTCATTTAAAGATGTACAGAAAGGGTATGACACCTTTCATGATCATTTTCAGCCGAATGATCAATTTCATTCCTATGCGGCTTTCTACTTTGATCCAGACAAGCTCTCGACTGAGTTATTTAATCAAAAAACGACTTATTTCCTGAGAAATATGCTTGGTCAGATAGATGCAATAGAAAAAGGAATCACAGCTCTTGAAACATTTTATGAGCAGTTTTTGCAATGGGATGATATTGAGAGGCTCGTGGCGTCTTTCAATCAGATCATCAATACGAAGAAAGTGGAGCTGTATCGACTGAATCTCATCAAAGACGATCTACCTGAGCTGGTGGGATGGATGGAACGTATTTTAGCAGAATGGGAGAAAGCGAGGCATCAGGCAGCGAAACTCCTTTTTTCAGCTGAGATGTCTAGTAGGTACCAAGCCAATATCAAAGCTTCTTTAGAACAAATTATTCATGATGAAAAACACTGGCTGGAGGAATTGGAAATGAAATGCAAAAGGGAGTGTGGCGTATCGTGAAATTATTTTGCTTACCGTACGCAGGTGGAGCAAGTACCGTATTCAGTACGTGGAAATCTTATATAGACCGGTCGATAGAAATTCATGCCCTTGAACTCCCTGGGCACGGGACAAGAATGACAGAGTCTGTTCTAACCGATTTACAGCAGGTCGCAGATGATCTCTATGACCAGGCATCAACCTCCTTAAAAGAAGGAGAGCCCTATGCCATCTTCGGTCATAGCATGGGAGCCGTCCTTGCATATGAATTACAAAAAAGAATGAAAACAAGGTTAAACAGAGAGCCTGTCCATGTCTTTTATTCTGGGCGCTTCCCGCCACATATTCCAGAAAAGAAAGTCTATCATCAGCTGTCAGATTCCAAATTAAAAGAGGCGATCATTGCGATGGGAGGGGTTCCTGAGGAACTTGCTGATAACCATGCAGTGCTTGATTTCTTTCTGCCGATTTTAAGAGCAGACTTTCAGCTTTTGGAGACCTATTTGTGTGATGAAGTTGTTCCAGCTGCTTGTCCAATTTCTATTTTTTATGGTACGCGTGATTTGCCTTCTGTGCTGTTTGATTTAGACGATTGGGATCAATATACAAGCGAAGATTGTGCGTTTTTCGAATTCGATGGAGATCACTTTTTTATTCATTCATTAACAAATGAAGTCGTAGAAAAAATCAATGTCATTTTAAAGCGAATTGGAGTGTTGGAGAAATGAACACGAAGCACGTAGGCGTGATTGGAGCAGGTGTCATGGGGGCTGATATGGCATTAGACCTTTCAGCAAATGGCTATCAAGTCACATTAGTTGATGTCACAGAAGAAAAGTTAAACGAAGCGCTGGAAAAAATCAAGAAGACCTATCAACTGGTTCAATTTGTGCGAAAGAAGAAAATCTCATTGTCTTTAGAAGATGTTCTGTCTCAAATCCAGCTGTCAACTTCACTTGAAGGCTTACATGATGCGCATATCGTCATTGAAAATGTGACAGAAGATTGGGAAATTAAAAAACCTATTTATGAAGAGCTGCGAGATATTTGCGCGAAAGAAACCATCTATTTTGTAAACACAAGCTGTATCTCGATCACAAAGGTAGGGTCCCTTATGCATCATCCTGAGAATGTCATTGGGGCGCACTTTATGAACCCTGTTCCTCTTAAAGCGTTAGTTGAAGTCATTAGAGGCAAAGCCACTTCTGATGACACAGTGGAAACGGCAAAAGGTTTCTTGAAATCGTTTGATAAAACACCAGTTGTGGTGCATGATTTTCCTGGATTTGTTTCCAACCGTGTGCTGATGCTGACAATCAATGAAGCGATTTGGGCGGTGCAAGATCAAGTCGCCACGCCAGCGGATGTCGATAAAATTTTCCGCGGAGGTTTCGGTCATAAAATGGGCCCACTTGCGACAGGAGACTTAATTGGACTTGATACGATTTTGAATTCATTGCTTGTTTTATACAAGAGCTACAAAGATCCGAAGTTCCGTCCGTGTCCTCTGCTTGTCAAAATGGTTGATGCAGGCGAGTACGGCAAAAAATCAGGCAAGGGCTTTTTCCAATATGACATGTGAGAGGAGAATAACCAATGGCTAAGCAAATCAAGTGTGTTGTCTGGGATTTAGATCATACATTATGGGATGGAATTTTACTTGAGTCAGATGAAGTGACGTTAAAACCATCGATGAAGGAAGTACTAACTGAGTTAGATAAGCGCGGCATCCTTCTTTCTATAGCAAGCCGGAATGATGAAGCAGCCGTGAAGGAAAAGCTTTCTACCTTCGGAATTGAACATTTCTTTCTCTATCCAGAGATTCATTGGAATGCCAAATCTAGTTCATTAGAGAGAATTAGTGAGCACCTAAATATTCATAAAGATACCATTCTCTTTATTGATGATCAGCCATTTGAGCGGGAAGAAGTGAAGGCTGTTCATCCAGAGATTACGTGCTGGGATGCAGTGGATTATCTGTCATTACTCACTGATGATCGCCTGCGTCCAGTCTTTATCACAGAAGATGCTAGACGACGCAGAAGAATGTACTTAGAAGCGGACAAAAGGCAGCAGGAAGAAGAGAAATATGAAGGGCCGCCTGAGAAATTCTTGGCGTCTTTACAAATGAAGTTCGTGATATCAGAAGCAGGAGAACAAGACCTCCAGCGCGCTGAAGAATTGACCGTCCGTACCAATCAATTAAATGCGAGCGGGAAAACCTACGATTATGAAGAGCTTGATTTCTTCCGTCAATCAGATTCCCACTTGCTGCTTGTCTGTGAACTTGAAGATAAATTCGGTTCCTATGGAAAAATTGGACTCTCATTAATAGAAGAAACAGGTGACACATGGCATGTCAAACTGCTGCTTATGTCTTGCCGCGTCATGTCTCGTGGTGTCGGGACCATCTTACTCACAACGATTTTGCAAGAAGCGAAAAAGCGAGGAAAGCGGCTTGTGGCTGATTTTAAACAAACCGATCGAAACCGTATGATGTACATCACATATAAGTTTGCCAATTTCAAAGAAATTGAGAAGGGGGAGGATGGTTATATCTTGTTTGAAAATGATTTAAGCATGATACAGCCTTTCCCAGAATACGTAGATGTCAATATTGAATTAAATCAGAAAGACCCAGCCAAACAATAAAAAAGCGAAAAGCGAGGAGATTAAATCATGAACCTACACGAACAAGTAAGAGCCTATATCGAGCAAAACCTAGTGGTATTTGATGAGGAAATTGAGCTTGGAAATGATGATCATATTTTTGAACAAGGCTTTGTGAATTCTCTATTTGCGATGAAACTAGTGAACTATATCGAACATGACTTTCAATTCCAATTAGACAACGAAGACCTCGACATTGCTCATTTTAGTACGGTCAATCGCATTGTCGCCTTAATTGAGAGAAAACAACAGGGGGCAGCTCTTCATGAAAACAGCTGAACAAACGATCAATGCCGTTGAAGACATTCGCCAGTATTGCGATGAACATATCCGTCCGTTTGCCAATGAATTCGATGAGACGGAACATTTGCCAGAGTCACTGATTCGAGATATGGCGAAACGAGGCTACTTGGCAGCAGGTATCCCTTCTTCCTATCAAGGGCTGGGGCTTGATCCAATCGCATATGGACAGTTCACAGAACAAGTGGGAAAAGCTTGCTGTAATGTACGCACATTATTGACAGTAAATTCACTTGTAGGAGAAGCCATTCTTCGTTATGGAACAGAAGATCAAAAACAAGGATGGCTTGTTGAATTAGCTAAAGGAGAAAAAATCGGAGCCTTTGCTTTGTCAGAGCCGAATATTGGTTCAGATGCCAATCATGTTGAAACAAGCTATCAAAAGGAAGGACAATCCTATGTATTAAATGGGACGAAAAAATGGATTTCCTTTGGAGCGATTGCCGATTTCTTTATTGTGATTGCAAGAGACGGTGAACAAGTCACGGCATTCCTTGTCGATCGAGATCAGCCGGGTGTAGAGATTGAGAGAATTACAGGAATGATGGCCAACCGAGCGTCATATTTAGCGGAAATGACCTTCGATCATGTCCGGGTGCATGAAGACTGTGTCTTAGGACCAGTTGGGGGCGGATTTAACCATGTGGTGTCACTTGCATTAGACCATGGAAGATACAGTGTCGCTTGGGCAGGACTTGCCATCGCACAAGAAGCTGTTGATTCTCTTGTCACGTATTCGCGTAAAAGAACACAGTTTAATGAAAAATTGTACAAGCATCAAATGATCAAAGGCATGATCGGGGATGCAGTGACCCAGCTCCATGCAGCGAGAGCTTTATGCCTAAAGGCTGGGGAAATGAGAGAAGCGAATCATCCTGATGCGATCACAGAAACATCCATTGCAAAATATTTCACTTCTAAAATCGCTGTTGACATTACAAATACAAATGTCCAAATTCATGGCGGAAGTGGATTTAGCCGGGAAAACTCAGCTTCAAGACTATATCGTGAAGCGAAGGTGCTTGAAATTATTGAAGGGACTTCGCAAATTCAGCAGCAGGTTATTGCTAACTATGGTTTACGCCATTATTTCGTGAAACATTCTTAGAGAGAAAGGAGATGAGCCCATGGCTTTACAGCCGCAGAAGCTGGATAAACAGAACATTGAAAATATGTTAGGTATCACTACGATCCAAGAAGGACTGCTGTTTCATCATTTAATGGAACCGAACGGAACAGCTTATTTTGAACAACTGATGATCGAAATAGACGGACCAATAGATCGAGACATTTTTGAACAATCATGGACGAATGTCACCAAACAGCATGAAATGCTTAGAACATTGTTCAGATGGCAGGAACTCGCAAGACCAGTACAAATTGTGCTGAAGCAGCATCAGCCAGACATTCGTTATCGTGATTTCACGCAAGCGAAGGAGCCTCTTCATGTGCTGAAAGAAGAGGTAAAGGCACAGAACCGAGAAGAACGCTTTGATCTGCAGGAAGTCCCATTCCGCCTGACGTTATGTGAAGTGAATGATGAAGTCAGCTGGGTTCTCATTAGCTTTCATCACATTTTATTGGACGGCTGGAGCCTTGGGATTGTATTAAGCGATTGGATGAGTGCATATGAGCGCTTATCGAATGGGGACAAACCTCTTCTGGAACAAAGACCAACCTACCAATCCTTTGTCAAATGGCAGCAGAAAAACCTTCAACAGACTGAAGCACAAGCCGCCTATTGGAAAAATGTTTTCAACGGCTGGAGTTATGCAGAACTGCTTCCGAAGTCAAGCGGCGCATATGAAGATTCAGAAGCGTTCCATCAATATGAACATCAAGTGGATACTTCCATTGCCGAGAGCCTGAGCAAATTCACGAATCAATATGACGTGACGCTGGCATCTGTGATGTATACGCTGTGGGGAGTTTTGCTATCTAAGTATGCCAACCAAGATGATATTGTCTTTGGGACAACAGTATCGGGGA
This sequence comes from Bacillus pumilus, assembly GCF_003431975.1. GTDB lineage: Bacteria > Bacillota > Bacilli > Bacillales > Bacillaceae > Bacillus > Bacillus pumilus_N. Next base: position 675,638 of record NZ_CP027116.1, read on the forward strand.
GAAATGCAGATGTCCCTCATATTGAAAAGATGACTGGGCTGTTCATTAACACATTACCGCTGCGGGTCTCATTCGAACAGGAACGGCCAATTCTTGAACAGATGCAGGAAGTGAGCCGTGAGATCGCTGTAAGAAATGAATATGAACATACTCCGCTATCTGACTTAAAGAAATATGCAGGAATGACTGCAGAGCAATCCTTATTTGATTCAATCGTCGTCATTGAAAACTATCCATTAGATCAAATGCTCACGAAAAACGATCAGCCAATTCGTATTCGTGGATTTGAGATGACTGAGCAGACAGAATTCGATCTCACGCTTAGTGTCCAGGCATTTGATGATCAGCTGCACTTTTCATTGGTGTATAACCCCGTCAGCTTTTCAGCTGAGCAAATCGAAAAGTGGTGTCAGCATTTTCTTCATCTCCTGTCTGATGCCTGTGCTCATCCGCACAAAACTGCTGCTCAACTACAGCTGCTATCAGAAGAAGAGAAAGAAAAGCAGTTGGCAATTTTTCGGCAATATGGCGGAGCAACATCTAGCAATGAGCCAACGGTGATTGACCTATTTGAAGCACAAGTAGAGCGAACTCCAGCGGCAGCTGCAGTTGAGTTTGGCGATACGACGGTTACATATGAACAACTCAATAAGAGAGTGAACCAGCTCGCACATTATTTACAAAACAAAGGGGTCAAACAGGAGCAGCGTGTCGGCATTTTAGCAGAGCATTCCATTGAAATGGTGATAGCATGCTTAGCGATCTTAAAAGCTGGTGGTGCATACGTGCCGATTGATCCTGAATATCCGCAGGAACGAATAGAATATCTATTAGAAGACAGCGGAGTAGAATGGCTCTTAACTCACCCAATAAAAGGGCTCACCTACGCCTATCATGGAGAAAAAATCGATATCACGCAGCCGGATCTATACACCGGACCATCAGACAACTTGGCAGAAGCCATCACCTCAGACCAAACAGCCTACTGCATTTATACATCAGGAACGACCGGAAGACCAAAAGGTGTACTCATTCATCATCTTGGCTTAGCCAACTATATTGAATGGGCGAAGCAAGTATATGTTCGAGGAGAAACAAGGCATTTTGCTTTGTACACTTCACTGTCCTTTGACCTGACGGTTACTTCTATTTTCACACCGCTCATTTCAGGAAATACCATCATGATTTATCACCATGAAAACCGGCAGCTGCTTGTCGAAGACATCATAAAAGACAACCGTGTACATGTGATGAAACTGACACCATCCCATTTACAGTTTATTAAGCATTTGTCTTTCCCAGACAGCCAAATGAAATGTTTCATTTTAGGCGGAGAGCAGCTGGAAACATCTTTAGCGAAATCCATTCAGCAGTCCTTCCCGCAGCCAATTGAAATTGTGAATGAATATGGACCAACTGAAACGGTCGTTGGCTGCATGATTCATCGATATGATCAGGATCTTGATCAAGACGTGTATGTACCGATTGGAAAGCCTGCACAGCATACAGATATTCTTCTGTTTGACAAACATATGAATCTCATGCCGGAAGGAGCCGTCGGTGAATTATATATTGGCGGAAAAGGTGTCGCAAAAGGCTATTTGAATCGCCCAGAACTAACCGAAGAAAGATTTGTCGATCACCCTTTCCAGCCAGGAGAAAAAATTTATAAAACAGGTGATGCAGCGCGCATCCTCCCTAATGGGCTCATTCAATTTTTAGGTCGAAATGATGATCAAGTGAAGCTGAGAGGCTACCGGATTGAAACTGGTGAAATTGAATTTTGGCTGAATGAACAGCCAGGAATAAAAGCAGCAGCAATTGTTGTAAAGCCAGATGCTTCTGGTACACCATGTTTGGCCGCATATGTTGTCACGACAGCCATACTTGATCAAGCGGCAATAAAACAAGCGTTGGCTGATCAACTGCCGGATTATATGATTCCAACTCATTTTGTTCAATTGGACGATATGCCACTGACTGCAAATGGCAAACTAGATAAACGAGCTTTACCTGCTTTGAAACAGGCGCAGCAAACGAAAAAACAGGCGGGATCTACCAATCTTTCTGATACGGAGAAAGTTATTCAAGACATTTGGAAAAAAGTCCTCGGATTAGATGAGGTAAGTGTCCATGACAAATTCTTTGACATTGGCGGGCATTCACTCAATTTGATCCACGTCAATCAACAGCTCGCTAAGCAATTGAATCAAAGCATTCCAATGGTCGAAATGTTCCGCCGCCCAACGATTAGAGAGCTTGCCGCATATTTAAGCGGCGATTCAGAGCAAGTAGCGGCAGACGCGCAGCCTGTAAAACAAAAGACAAGAAAAGCCAATGAGCCGATTGCCATTATTGGAATGGCTGGTAAATTCCCAGGTGCGAAAAATGTTGAGGCATTTTGGCGAAATTTGAAGAACGGAGAAGAATCAATTTCCTTCTTTTCCGATGAAGAACTGCTCGAAGCCGGTATTGACCGTCAAACTTTCGAACGTTCCGATTATGTGAGGGCAAAAGGTGTCATTGATGGACCTGATTTATTTGATGCATCCTTCTTCGGCTATTCGCCAGGTCAGGCAGAAATGATGGATCCTCAAATACGTCTTCTGCATGAGTACGCCTATAAGGCGTTGGAAGATGCGGGGTATGTGCAAGAAGATTATACGGGTAAGGTCGGGTTGTTTACTGGGTCCACATCGAATTTCCAATGGATTCAGCGTTTTGCCGCTTCCCTTGATAGCAGTATGTCAGAGCTGTTTGAAGTGGGTTCACTCAATGATACCTACACTGTAAGTACAAGAATTGCCCATAAATTGAATTTGAAAGGACCGGCGCTTACGCTGCAAACCGCTTGTTCAACTTCTTTGGTCGCCTTGCATTTAGCCTGTCAATCCATTGCGAATGGTGATTCAGATGTAGCTCTTGCGGGAGGTGTGTCGATCCTGCACCCAGTGAAATCAGGCTACGTTTATCAACAGAACATGGTGAAATCAAGTGATGGCCACTGCCGCGCCTTTGACGATCAAGCGGATGGAACTGTTGGCGGAGATGGTGTTGGTCTTGTTGCTTTAAAAGCACTTAGTGAAGCCATAGAAGATGGCGACCATATTTATGCAGTCATTAAAGGATCTGCCATCAACAATGATGGTGATCAAAAGGTTGGTTTCAATGCTCCGAGCGTCGAAGGACAGACACGTGTCATTCAGGATGCACTGCATCAAGCAGATGTTTCACCAGATACGATTGAATATGTGGAAACACATGGAACAGGCACATCACTTGGTGACCCGATTGAAATAGAGGCGCTCACAAAGGCTTTCGACACACAGAAAAAACAATTTTGCCGCATTGGGTCTGTGAAAACCAATATTGGACATTTGGATGCAGCGGCAGGAGCAGCTGGCTTGATCAAAGCTGTGCTTTCGCTTCAGCATCACACATTTGTACCTAGTCTTCACTTCAAAAAAGCCAATGAAAACATTGCATTTGAACATAGTCCTTTCTTTGTTAATACTGAGCTGACCGACTGGAATCAGCCAGCTTCCCATTTGCGGCGGGCTGGGGTGAGCTCATTTGGAATGGGTGGAACGAATGCACATGTCATATTAGAAGAAGCGCCACAAAGAGACCGTCAGCAAATGCCTCGTTCTGCTGAGCTGCTTGTTCTTTCAGCAAAGAGCAAAACGAGCTTGGAACGAATGAAAGCCAAACTCGCAAGCCAAATAGACAACACGCCTTCTATCAATTTGGCAGACGCAGCTTATACGCTGCAAACAGGAAGACAATCCTTTGGTTTCCGTCAGACATTTGTTGCGGCAAGCAGAGAAGATGCTTTGCGCGTATTAACAGAAAAGCAAGGAAAGGGCATTGGAAAGCTCATGCATTCGCATGTGGAGAAACAAAAGATTATTTTTATGTTTTCTGGACAAGGCAATCAATATCTCAATATGGGATTAGATTTGTACCGGGAAGAGCCTTACTTTAAGAAGCAAATGGATGCTTGTTTTCAAGCATATGAAGAAGCAACGGGGCGAAGTCTTGCACGTATTCTGTACCCATTAGCGGCTGAAACAGAAAAGGCGCGTGAACAATTGGCAAGTACTCAATATGCACAGCCAGCCATTTTTGCCATTGAATATGCCTTATCCATGCTTTTCATTGAATGGGGCGTTCGTCCTGATGCAATGATCGGCTATAGCTTTGGCGAATTAACGGCAGCCGCCATATCAGGGCTATTCAGCTTAAAGGACGCAATGTCCATGGTCGCCTATCGTGCGAATGCGATGCAGTCGTCACCATCTGGCGTCATGATGAGTGTTCCATTACCTGAGGCAGAGCTTAAACCGATGCTTCCAAAAGATATTTCTCTCGCGGTTGTCAATGATTCATCATGTATTGTGTCAGGTCTAGAAGAGGCGATCAGTGAATTTGAACAAGAGCTGAAAAGCAACAGATTGATGTGTATGCGATTAGGTGGAACCATTGCCGCCCACTCACATGTCATGAAGGAGGCAGCGGAGCAATTCGGAGAAAAATTAACACATATGAAAGCCGAGTCTCTTCGCATTCCATTCATTTCGAATTTGTCAGGAGATTGGATGACAGATACGAGAGCGAAGGATATGTCTTATTGGAAAAGGCATATGACTGATACAGTTCGTTTTGCTGAAGGGATCACAAATATTTTACAAGAGGACAATATTCAATTAATTGAGATTGGACCAGGACAAGATTTAAGCGTGATGGTCAATCGGTCGCTGAACGGCCTGAACCAGCATGTATGTCATGTGTTAAGGCATGCAAAACAAGATGTGACGGATACTGAATTTTTACTTGGGCAAATAGGACGTCTGTGGACAAACGGATTATCTATTGATTGGGATAGGTTCCATCTAAACCGTCAGCCGCGGAAAATGCCGCTGCCAACGTATGTGTTTGATCAAACCTCCTATTGGTATGATGCAGCAGATCGTGTGAAACAAGACAAACCAAAGCAATCTGGACGAAAGCAGCAAATGGCTGAATGGTTCTATACCCCTCATTGGGAAGCGGATCTTTTACCTTGCGTGCCATTAGAAGATACGTCTGACGGAGCCTTGCTTTTGTTTGCAGATCCATCTGCTTTTGGAGAGAAGGTTACGGCTGAGCTCCTGACGAAACGGAACGAGTCCGTCATGGTTCGTAAAGGAAATGAATTTACAAAGCATGACGAAAAAAGCTATACCATTCGGTCACATGAGCCATCTGATTATGAAAGGCTCATATCAAATCTGGCAGATGACGAAATCAACGTGTCAAAAGTTTGCCATCTATGGGGGCTTGCAGAAAGACAGCCGTCTCAAACGGAAGAAGAATGGGTGAAGCAAACGCAGCAAGAAGCTTATTACTCCTTGCTTTATATCGGCCAGGCACTGAAAAAATATGTGTTGGACCAAAAGGTATCGATTACAGTTCTTTCCTCATTGACGTATGCCGTTGGCGGTGAGCCTGTACTTTATCCTGAAAAAGCGATCCATCTAGGACCTGCCATGGTGATATCACAAGAAACCCCGAACTTACGTTACCGCATTATTGATATTGATCGTCCAGTGGAAAATGGGGTTCAAGAAAAGAGATTGCTAAAGCAAATAAGCGATGAGCTAGATCGAGCGTATGGACCGCTTCTCACGGTCTATCGACGAAATAAACGATATGTGAAAAAGTATGCGAAAGGTTCAGTTCCCGAAACGGGACATGCTCATTTGGCTAAAAAAGATGGTGTGTACATTTTAATTGGCGGACTTGGGTTTATTGGATTGAATATCGCCCAGACTTTGGCCGAGCTAACGCAGGGAACATTGATCTTAACGAGCAGATCTGGGCTCCCTGATAGAAGCAAGTGGCAAGAATGGCTGTCTACGCATGATGATCAGGATCTAACAAAGATAAAAATACAAAGGGTCATGGCACTGGAAGAGACAGGCGCAGACGTTCTTATTCAGAAAGTAGACGTTCGTCACAAGGAAGATATCCAGCAATTGATCAACACAGTGGATGCGTCATATGGACAGATCAATGGCGTGATCTATGCAGCTGGAGTGACAGGCGACCAATCCTTGCAGGTGATGGAGCAAACAGATGTCACTTTTTCGGAGCCGCATTTTGAAGCGAAGATGAATGGTGTACTTCATCTTGATGATGCCTTAGGTGATCGATCCCTTGATTTCTGTTTTGTCCTGTCATCTTTGTCACCGATCTTGGGCGGACTCGGTTTTACAGCCTATACAGCTGTGAATCATTTCATCGATGCGTACGTGTATGAACGCAATCTACGTTCAGAAACACAGTGGTCTGTCATTAGCTTTGACGGCTGGGAATTTGAGCAAGGGAAGCAGCTTGATCTTCCAATCGGAGATGATGTTACCGAAACGTTAATTACAGAAAAAGAAGGAAGAATGATCTTTGAACGATTGCTTTCACTGGATCAAGTGGAACAAATGGTTATTTCAACAACATCTTTACATGATCGTATTCACCGATATGTAGACCGTTTATCCCTTGAGGAAGAGAGCGGCGTGGAGCATGAACAAGATGGCAATTTGTATTCTCGTCCAGCGCTTTCCACGAATTATGCGGCTCCAGAAACGGAGCTGGAGAAGGCATTAAGTCAACATTGGCAAGCTTTCTTTAAGATTGATGAAATTGGCATAGATGATCATTTCTTTGAAATGGGCGGAGATTCTCTAAAGGCGATTACCTTCATTGGTATCATTCATCGTGCATTTAGTGTAGAGCTGACGCTGCCACAATTTTTCCAAATACCTACGATACGATTAATGGCAGCATATATCGATCAAGCAGATACTGCTGCTTATCATGCGATTGAAAAAGCCGAAGTGAAGGAGCATTATCCTTTGTCGTCTGCGCAAAAACGGTTGTATCTCATGCAGCAAATGGATGTAAACAGCACAGGATACAACGAGTTTAAAGCGGGGCGAATCAAAGGAAAACTCGATATTAGCAGGTTGGAATGGGCATTTCAGCAGCTTATTAAGAGACACGAAAGTTTGCGGACTGCGTTTGTACTAGAGAATGGTGTTCCTTATCAAAAGATTGAAGAAGAGGTACCATTTGCAGTCACATTATTTGACCTCACTAACGGATCAACACAAGGATCTGAGGAAGAGCAAAAACAAGTGATTGAACAATTTTTGACTGCCTTTACGTTAAGTGAGGCTCCATTGATGAGAGTCGGTGTGATGAAGCTGGCAGAAGAGGAATTCGTGCTCATGCTGGACATGCACCACATTATTTCAGACGGTCTTTCTCAAGATATTTTGGTCAATGACTTTATGCAGTTATATGACGGCAGGACGCTTGAACCTCTCGCTCTGCAATATAAAGATTTTTCAGAATGGCAAAATGACCTGCTGGCATCAGAAGTACTGAAAGAATCGAGTGATTACTGGAAAGATCGGTTAGAGGGTGCCCCCCTCCTTGATCTGCCAACAGATTTCGATCGGCCAGAGGTGAGACAATTCCGCGGCGGGCATTATACGTTCCGTATAGAAGAAGCAGAGCTAAACGCATTTAAACAGGTGATTTTAAAGGAAGACGCTACACTGTTTATGGGCTTGTTAAGTGTATATCAGATTTTGCTTTACAAATTAAGCGGACAATCAGATATCACGGTCGGGGTTCCGGTAGCAGGGAGAAAACAAGAGGAGCTGCAGCAAGTGATCGGTATTTTTGTCAATATGCTGCCACTTCGTTTGTATCCTAAAGCAGAGCTGACGTACCAGCAATTCCTAGAGGATGTGAAAGCACACGTCATCGATGATTTCGGACATCAAGATTATCAATATGAACAAATGGTTCAAGACCTTCAGTTAAGCCGGAGTGTCAGCCGGAATCTATTGTTTGATGCTGTGTTCGCCTTGCAAAATATGAATCAGCCAGAACTGAAGGTAGGCGGTTTAACCTTTAGTGATTATCCGTATGAGACAGGAACGTCACGCTTTGATTTACTCTGGATTGCGTATGAGCAGGAAGACGGTCTTTCTTCAACGATCGAATATAATACTGAGCTTTTCACAGAGGAAACCATAGAGCGGATTGCGGGCTTGCTGAAAGACATCATGCGGGCTGTTTCAGTAGATGCTGTAAGAATAGAGGAGATCGAACTGACTTCTTCGTTCCAGCAATTAGATGACGTATCTCTTTTCGAATTAGATGACTTGAAAATATAAGTAAAGAGGTGAATGCAAGAGTGATTGAACATGATGATTTTCAACTGAAAGCAGCGGCGAAGGAAAGGGTGAGGGAAAGAGCCTACTGGACATCGATCTTATCAGGTGTCCAGCTTGATGGCCGCATTCCACATACGGTTTCAAAGGCCGAGCCTGCTGCAATGAACCGATCGCTTCATTCGTCCTTCCCTGTGGCAATGAATCATTCGTTAAAGCAATTATGTGGAGATTCTGATTTGCGGCTGTTTATCGTGCTAACCACAGCAGCTTTTGGCTTGCTTCAACGTTATAGCGGAAAAACTGAGTTGATGGTGACTGTTCCTACAATGGAACAGTCTGCCAATCAATCCGCCATCAATCATATGCTGCCGCTTAAGGCGGAGATTGAGCCTCATATGAGCTTTAGCGCAGGGCTAGAGGCAGTGAAACAATCGTTTCAGGAGGCAGTGCGTCATCAAAACTATCCTGTTCAAATATTAATGGATGAGCTTTGGCGTTCAGTAGGAGAAGACAAGAAGCGGGTCAATCTGGCATGTGCATTTGAACCATTGCATGGGAATGCTGACCGAGAGCAGCTGCATGCGGATGTGCTTATTGTTTGGAAGAAAGAACAAGATCACCTTCATGCTGAAGTTCACTGGGATGCTTCTATTTATGATGACCACATGATGGAGCAGTTCTCCAATCATTTCATGAGATTCACAGAGCAATGTCTCGAAACGCCTGAGCAAATGATGAGCACACACTCATTTTTATCTGATGTAGAGAAAAGTCAGCTGTTTGATTCATTTCAAGGGGAGTCGCTCGCTTATCCAGTGGATCGTGATATTGTGTCGTTATTTCAACAACAAGTTCAATTGCATCCAGCGCGAACGGCTGTTGTGTTTGGCACTACCTCCTATACATATGAAGAGGTTGATCAATTATCTGATCGCATTGCGCTTAGACTGTCTCAAAGTCAGATAACACGTGAGACTCCTGTTGGACTCAGAATGTATCGATCTGCTGAACTAGTCATTGCCATTCTTGGCATCTTAAAGGCTGGCTATGCTTATTTACCGATTGATGTCCATCTGCCGATCGAAAGAATTCGGTATATGCTCAAAAACAGCGGCGCTGCAGCTATTGTCTCGGATGCAGAAGGACACGAAGGATTGGATGTCGAGGTTCATGTGATTCAAGACATGCTTCAAGAATCATCAATAAAAGAGAATCTGACTTGGTCAATCTCGCCTTCCGATATGGCGTATGTCCTGTATACATCAGGTACGACAGGGCATCCGAAAGGTGTCGTTATCGAACATCGTCATGTCATTAATTTGGTATATGGAATGAAAACGCGCTTTTTTGATTTGCTCCCTAATCCTTTGCAAGTAGGGATGCTAGCTTCACACATTTTTGATGCGTCTGTTCAAACATTGTTTCCGGCATTGCTCCTCGGACATACACTGCATATTGCCAAAGATGAAGTCCGTATGGATGGGCATGCATTATGGTCCTTTTACCAAGAACATCACATTCAGCTGTCTGATGTGACTCCCTCCCACTTGAAGCTGATGAACAAAGCAGCAGCGCAATCAAGACAAGACCTGCCTGCGTTGAACATGCTGCTGGTTGGCGGAGAGGTGTTCACAAAAGAGCTGATGGATCAATTTTTACAGCATATATCAGGTGAAAAACCGATCATGATTAATGCGTATGGGCCGACTGAATGTACGGTTCAGTCATCATCCTTTTTGATTCCCCAAGACTGGGATGAGCAAGTCATTCCTATTGGGCAGCCGATGCCGAATGAACATATTTTCATATGTGACGCGCAAGGAGAGCCAGTTCCGATTGGCGTCTTTGGAGAGTTATATATAACAGGCGATGGTGTAGGTCGTGGGTACATCAATCACCCTGATCTGAGCAAGGAGAAATTTATTAAAAAACCAGAGCTCAGCAGCGGGATGTTATACGGTACGGGAGACCTTGCAAGATGGCGGTTTGATGGTTTATTAGAATTTGCAAAGAGAAACGACGGTCAAGTGAAAATTAGGGGATATCGAATTGAGCTAGAGGAAATCCGCAGAGCGATTCTTGATGACCCGCATATGCAAGGATTGATTCAAGATGTCATTGTCATTCCTAAGGAAACGCAGGGTCAGGACCAATACATTTGCGCATACATGATGGCAAAACAAGTGATAGATCAGCGCGCGCTTCGTCAGTCTTTAAGTGAAAGATTACCAGGTTATATGGTGCCGAGACATGTCATCGAAATAGAGCAATTTCCTTTAAATCTATCAGGGAAATTGGATATCCAAGCACTGCCGAATCCAGAAGATCAGCTGGCAGACAATCAAGAGCCTGTGACCATTCAAGCACATAATGAAACAGAGCAGAAGCTTGTTCGCATTTTCGCCTCTATTTTACAAGTCCCTGCTTCGCAGATTCGTATAGATGAACCGTTTTTTGACTTAGGCGGGAACTCTTTTAATATCGTTGAGTTGTCCAATAAAGTGAAAGAGGAATTTCAGCAGGAGTTGACAGTGATGGAGCTGTTCCAATTTACAACTGTTTCACAAATAGCTGCTCAATTAAAAAACAAAGCATCAGGGCAAGAGAAACAAATCGAAGATGATGGAGAAAATGAAGCGGATGACTTAGAAAGTGCCGCTCAACTGTTAGGCGGGATGATAGATGAGTAAGTTCACAGGATTAGAGGTTGCAGTGGTTGGGATGGCCTGCCGTTTTCCGGGAGCAAAGAATATTCATCACTTTTGGGACAACCTTGCAAATGGAAGAGAGTTTATTACGTTCTTTTCGAAGGAAGAGCTGCTTGAGGCAGGGGTTGAGAAAGAAGCATTGGATCATGAGCAATATGTACGTGCCAAAGGAGCAGTTGATCAGCATGATCATTTTGATGCAGATTTCTTTGGTTATTCACAGCGTGAAGCAGAAGTAATGGACCCGCAGATCCGCATGTTTCATGAGGTGGCGTGGGAATCTCTTGAAGATGCAGGCTATAACCCTGAAACCTATCAGGAACCAATTGGTTTATTTGGAGCCGCCTCTGCTAATTTATATTGGCAAGCTGCTTCCATGCTGATGAGAACGAATCACTCATCCGAACAATTTGCGGCTGTTCAGTTAACAGATAAAGATTTCATGAACACAAAGGTATCTTATAAATTGAATTTGAAGGGGCCGAGCGTAGCTGTTGATACAGCTTGTTCTTCCTCTTTGACTGCCATTCATATGGCGGCGCGCGCCTTAATTACCGGAGAATGTAAAATGGCTCTCGCAGGCGGCGTCACCATTACGACCCCTCACAAAAAAGGATACATGTATCAAGAGGGCATGATCATGTCGCCAGATGGGCACTGCCGGGCTTTTGATGAACAGGCAGAAGGCACCGTAGGCGGTGAGGGCTGCGGCGTTGTTGTGCTCAAATCATTAAAGCAGGCACTAAAAGATAAGGACCATATCTATGGCGTGATTAAAGGTTCAGCCTATAACAATGACGGCGGGCGGAAGGTTGGCTACACAGCACCAAGTATAGAAGGACAAAGCGAAGTGATTAAAAAGGCACTCAACATCAGTCGTGTAGAAGCTGAGAGTATTTCTTATATTGAAGCACATGGCACAGGTACAACTCTTGGAGATCCGGTTGAAATTGAGTCACTAAAGAAAGCCTTTCAAACGGATAAAAAACAGTTTTGTGCGATTGGGTCTGTGAAAACCAATATTGGTCATCTTGACTCAGCCGCAGGGGTTGCAGGTTTTATCAAGACAGCGCTTAGTCTGTACCATCAGATACTGCCTCCTAGCCTTCATTATAAAAAGCCGAATCCGAAAATTGATTTTGAATCAAGTCCATTTTATGTCAATACTACACCCGTACCATGGACGAAAACAGAGCAGCCGCTGCGTGCCGGAGTTAGTTCATTTGGAGTCGGCGGAACGAATGTACACCTGATCATGGAAGAGGCACCCGCCGCCGACAAACCGTCAGTAGAAAGAGATCATGAACTAATGGTGATTTCTGCAAGATCGAAGCAGGCGGTTCAAAAATCTGCTGAACAAATGACATCTTATTTAAAAGAACAAAAGCGTGTCACACTATCCGAGGCTGCCTTTACACTGCAAGAGGGCAGAAAGCATTTTCCTTATCGACAAGCTTTTCTTGCAGATCCTGACCGCACATTCCAGTCAGCGGGACAGCCACAAAAGGCCTTTCAACAGCCTGCAGTCGTCTGGATGTTTTCTGGACAAGGTGCTCAGTATGTGAATATGGGCAAAGATTTATATGAGAAAGATCCTGAATTTAAACAAATGCTTCAGAAATGTTTTGCCATCATTTTATCTTTATCAGGTGTTGAGATCGAGAACGTGTTATACCCAACAACCGAAGAAGAGTTCATAAAAGCAGAACAGCTCATGCAGCAAACATCATATACACAAATCATCTTGTTTAGTTTTGAGTATGCACTCGCATCGAAGCTGATGGGACTAGGCATACGTCCGCATTATTTCATTGGTCATAGCATTGGAGAAATAACAGCTGCCTGCGTGGCCGGTATTATACACCTTGAAGATGCAATCCGTATCGTTTTAAAAAGAGGCAGTTTGATGCAAAAAATGCCTCGGGGTGAAATGGCCGGAGTGTCACTCTCCGCCGAAGAGATTGAACATGATCTTCCTGAAGGTGTCGAGCTTTCTGCGGTGAATAGCTCGCAATTATCTGTTGTTTCCGGTTCTTCAGAACGATTACAGATCTATCTCGAACAAGCTGAAAAAAGAGGAGCTTCTGTCCAAACATTGAAAACCTCTCATGCCTTTCATACAAGTATGATGGCTGAAGCGTCCGAACAGTTTAAGCACGTTCTCTCCGAAATCACCTATCAACAGGGCGAGATTCCGATTCTTTCGAATGTGACAGGGAACTGGTTAACAAATGAGCAAGCCTCATCGCCTGATTACTGGGCATCTCATATCAGACAGCCTGTTTTATTTAGTCAAGGATTAGAGACGTTACTTGGACTTGGAGAAGTGGTTTTCATTGAAGTGGGGCCAGGTCATACGTTGACTCAATTTGTGAAACGACATGAGGACTATGATGTGAACAAAGCAGCGGCTGTTTCATTGGTGAGACACCCAAAAGAACAAGCTGCTGATGATGAATATATGAAAAAAGCTATAGGGAAGCTGTGGAGTTTTGGAGTGGAACCGAACTGGAGCGCTGTCAGAAAAGAAAAGGCCCCATATCGAGTGTCACTGCCAACATATCCATTCGAGCATCAAATATTCCCCTCTCCGCAGTTTAAAGCAGATCAGCTGATGACCGCTATAGAGCCATCAAAAAAGGGAGAGAGATTCTCCGCTGATTTTGAAGACTGGTTTTATATACCGGTGTGGGAGCGCTCTGCACCTGTACTAAAAGAGCAGCATCATCAAGGGAAGCGTATCTTGGTTTTTGAGAAAAGTGGTCATATTGGCGACTATTTGAAAGAACGGTATGCAGAGGTTGTCAGCGTCTGTCAAAGTGATCATACGATCAAAAAACATGACCAGTTGATGAAGGCTGACGTTCATATGCTGTCACACTTAGAGTGGGTGATGGCTGAACTGCACCAATCTGGGTTTATACCGGAAGAGATCATCTGGATGCATGATGAACTGACAGAAGATACAGGTGATCAGCCAAACTACTTATCTGTACTCGATCTCGTCAGGCTCATCAGTCAGCATCATAACACAACCATCCGTCTTCATCTTGTGTCAAATCAATCGCATGATGTCATCGGGATGGAGAATATCAATCCTCTTCAAGCAACATGCACTGGACTAGCTCTGACCATTCCTCAAGAATATCAGCATATTGCGTGTCAGCACGTTGATTTATGTCAGGAAACAAAGGCGGACTGGCCGCTATTTCTTTCATATGAGGTGGCAATGCACGATCAAGAGGCGGTTGTGGCGTATCGGGGGAACAGCAGGTGGGTTCGAAAAGCTTCGAGTACACCTTTAAGTAAAGAGGAATCGTCCACGCAGCCTTTCAGGACTCATGGTGTTTACCTCCTGACCGGCGGTATGGGAGGCATTGGCTTCACACTAGCTCAACATTTAGCAGAAACGTATCAAGCAAAACTTGTGTTCCTCAGCCGATCACAAATACGTGAACGCTCTGCATGGCATGAGCTGAGTGATGCAGATGGGAAAGAAGCTGAAACCGTGAAAAAGCTGATGACTCTTGAAGAGTTAGGAGCTGATGTACTAACTGTACACGGTGATGTGTCAGATAAAGACGCTGTGCAGAAAGCGGTCCAGCTGGCTCATAAAACGTTTGGCGATTTACATGGTGTCATCCATGCGGCAGGAGAGGCAGATGGGAAGATCATCCAAGCAAGAACAGCAGACGATGAAATTCGCATGTGTCAGGCAAAAATCAACGGGACCTATGTGCTGGATGAAGCACTCAAGAATGAAACGCTCGACTTCGTTTTACTTTGTTCATCCTTAGTGTCCTTTCTTGGAGCGGCTGGACAAGTGGCTTATGCGGCTTCCAATGCTTTTATGGACAGCTTTGCTCAAGCGAAGAGGCGGGAAGGAAAGCCAGTGATTTCTTTAAACTGGGATCGATGGGAAAAAGTCGGCATGGCACACGGCTCAGCATTAGCGGCCAAAGTCAATGACATGATGGCGCTCGAGGAGCAGGCGGGAATTTCGCCAGAAGAAGGAATCAAGGCCTTTCAGGAAGTGCTTCGTCTAGATTATCCACAAATTCTTGTTTCTGTTCGAGACATGACTGAGAGAATAAAACACCGCTTAACACCTATTCAGGAGGAAAAAGAGTCGTGTCAACAAATATCGCAGGTCATAGATGATCGCCTAGAAGTCTCATTGAATGATGCACTCAGCTCCTTTTTTCCTCATGAACCGGATGTGAATGAGAACTTCTTTGAAATGGGTGCGACATCCCTTGATTTGCTGCAGATGAGCGGTCATATTAAATCAATTTATGGGATAGAGGTTCCAGTGGTCATGATGTATAGTCATCCAACGATCGCGTCATTGGCGGCAGAACTGAAGAAGATACATGGCGTGAAGGAAGAAAAGCAAGCTGTCACTGAATCATCTAATCTCCGCAAACAGGCGATGGCAGATGGGAAAAACCGCCGTAAACAGAGATTAAAAAGAAAATAGATGGGAGAAATGCAGCGTATGTCTGATCAAGAGCAATGGAGCGAATCTGGACTTGAAATTGCAGTTGTAGGATTAGCAGGTACATTTCCTGGGGCACCGAATGTGCAAGCGTTTTGGGAAAATCTATCGCAAGGGAAAGAATCCGTTACGTTTTTCACTGATGAAGAATTAAAGGCAGCGGGTGTAGATGAGACGCTGCTAAAACGTTCTGATTATGTCAAGGCAAAGCCATATTTAAAACATGCATCATCATTTGATGCAGACTTTTTTGGCTACTCTCCGCGAGAGGCATCGATTATGGACCCGCAAATTCGATTGATGCATGAATGCACATGGCATGCGCTTGAGGATGCAGGCTATGAACCTGAGCAATACGAAGGATTAATTGGTCTTTATGCCGGGGCATCTAGCAATCTATCGTGGATGGGGCAGCATATGTCATCACTTGCAAAGAACGAAGATGTGTTTCAAATCATGCATCTCAATGACCCATCCTTTGCTTCGCGAATTGCCTATAAATTAAATCTAAAAGGTCCAAGCGTATCGGTGCAAACGGCTTGCTCCACATCGCTTGTTGCGATCCATATGGCCTGCCAAGGATTAATCGGCGGTGAATGTGACCTTGCGTTAGCAGGAGGTGTCACACTCCATCAGCCGCAAATCACAGGCTATCAATACCAAGAAGGAATGATTTATTCTCCTGATGGTCATTGCCGTCCGTTTGATGAAAAAGCAAAAGGAACCGTTTTTGGTGAAGGTGCAGGCGTTGTTGCGCTAAAACGATTAAAAGATGCGATAGAAGATGGAGATTTTATTTATGCTGTTGTAAAAGGATCTGCAACGAACAATGATGGAAGTAATAAAGTCGGCTATACAGCCCCAAGTGTGAGTGGACAGGCAAGTGTTATTGAATCTGCGTTAGAAATGGCTGAGACAGAACCAGAGACGATTTCTTATATCGAAGCACATGGAACGGGTACGCCTGTTGGAGATCCGATTGAGATTGAGGCGCTTACTCGTGCTTTTCAAACAGATCAACAAGGCTATTGCCGAATTGGATCAGTCAAAGCCAATATTGGGCATTTAGATGCCGCAAGCGGCGTAGCTGGTTTTATCAAAACAGTCATGATGCTGCATCATCGTCAATTTGTCCCGATGCCGCACTTTGAGAAGCCGAATCACCGCATTTCTTTTGATCAAACCCCATTTTATGTTGGGACAGACAAAGAGGAGTGGAAGACATCTCAATTGCCAAGGAGAGCTGGAGTCAGTGCCTTTGGTATAGGGGGAGCGAATGCTCATGTCATCTTAGAGGAGGCACAGCCGAGAAAAACAAACAGCAAGGCCTCGTCCAAAGAATTAATTGTGCTCTCAGCTAGATCAACGCATGATCTGAAGAAGATGACAAAAAACTTAAAGGAATATGTCTCCTCATATCCTGATCTCTCACTTGGTGAAGCAGCTTATACCTTACAAAGTGGAAGAAAGGCTTTCAAATATCGAAAAGCGTTTGTCTGTTCCACGCGGGAAGAGTTATTAGCGGAGCTGCAATTGCTGAATGAAGAGACAGCAGGCAGAGAAAGTCATCTTTATAAACGGATCAACATGAAGCTGACGGGGTACCATGAGTCAGGTTTACGTGATTACATCGAGCTGTATGAGAAAGATCCTTCTTTCAAAACAGAAGTGGATCGAATCGTAAGCCTCGTCCAATCCGCTGTACCTATCAAAAAAGATGAGCTGTTCCATCCTAAACAAAGCCGTCAATCAGAAGTGGCGATGCTGATCATGACATCGGCTTTTGCCAACATGCTAAGATCATTCGGAATTGAACCAGATGGCTGGATTGGAGAAGGCAGCGGAGTCTGGACAGCTTTATATGCAGCAGGCGGCCTTGAGCTAAATGATGCGGTATCTATTGTGTACCATCTTCATGACACCGAGATGGTTAATCAAAGGCTGGCTTCCCTGCCTCAGAGGACACTTCAACAGCCTGTTTACTTGCAGCAAACCGGGGAGGAACTAATCACTTTCGACCCATCGTCTGCAAAAGGTCTTCTTAATATGGATCAGCCTGTAAAATCACCAATGATTGAGCAAGAATCACCAGCTTTGATCATTGACCTTTCAATGAAACAAGGGATTGTATTTGAAAAGGGAGCAGAAAAAACAACCGAACCACTTGATGGAGACATGCTTCAAATTGCAGGTGTTCTTTGGGAAATAGGAGTCGGCTTAGCCTTTCCTGTAACAGATGAGAAGAACAGGCAGCGTATTCCGCTGCCTGGGTACCCATTTCATAAAACCGATTTCTCGGCACAAACAAATACGATGGCAGCCATTGAACCGCAAAAGCCGCAGAATGAACAGCGTGTCTTTGCTTCACTCGCTTCTTTACAAAAAGAGATTCACGACATTGTGCAAACTCATTTTGGGTTTGATCAAATGGATGATGAATCGCCATTTTTTGAATTTGGTGCGACATCCCTTGATATTTCTCAGCTTGCAGCGAAAATATCTGAGCACGTGGACAAGCAAATTGACACTGTGCAATTGTATCGGTTTGCGACAGTGGCAAGTCTTGCTGAATATTTATTTGAAGAACAGTCAGAACAGGTTCAAACGCCTGTTTCTCGCCCAGTAAAAAACACGTCCCAGGAGCATACTGATATTGCGATTGTCGGAATGGCTGGAAGATTCCCAGGAGCTTCATCGCTAGAAGACTTTTGGCAGCGTCTTGTGAATGGCGAGGAAATGATTCACTTTTTCACAGAAGAAGAGCTCAAGAAAGCAGGGCTGGATGCGTCTGTCTACCAGCATCCGAATTTCATTGGAGCAAAAGGTCGTTTACAAGAGATCGAAGGCTTTGATGCAGACTTCTTTAACTATTCTGCTAGAGAGGCAGAGCTAATGGATCCGCAGTTCAGGCTCTTGCATGAATGTGCTTGGGAAGCGCTGGAGGATGCTGGCTGTGACCCTGATCGAATGGCAGGGAAAATTGGCGTTTATACAGGAACGAGTCCAAACCATGAGTGGCTGACGCGCTTTGCCCATCAAATGGAAGCAACTGAGCAGTTCAGCGCCATGCTGTTAAATGATCGTGAGTTTTTTAGTACGCAGCTTTCTTATAAATTGAATTTGCACGGGCCTAGTGTGACCATGCAGACAGCTTGTTCGACCTCACTTGTCAACATAGGCATGGCCTGTCAAGCATTATTGAATCAAGAATGTGATGCCGCACTGGCTGGCGGTGTGACGGTCAGTTCTCCAGAAAATATCGGCTACATCTATCAAGATGGGATGATTCAATCAAAAGATGGACATTGCCGTCCGTTTGACCAAGAGGCGAGCGGAACCATTTTCGGAGATGGAGCGGGGATTGTTCTGCTAAAACGTTATGAAGATGCGATGAGAGACGGCAACCCTATTCATGCGGTCATCAAAGGGGTTGGTGTGAACAATGATGGCAGCCGAAAAGCTGGTTTTACAGCTCCGAGTGTGGAAGGACAAGCAGAGGTTTTAAAAGAAACGTATGAAAAATCAGGTATCGATCCCGTGTCTATCGGTTATATAGAAGCTCACGGTACGGGGACAAAAATGGGAGATCCAATTGAGGTATCCGCTCTTAGCCAAGTGTTCAAAGGGACAGATCCGCTGACGATTCCGATCGGTTCTGTGAAAAGTAATGTCGGACACTTAAATAGTGCGGCAGGGATTGCAGGTCTGTTTAAAGCCATTTTGGCTCTCCAGCATAAAACGATCCCGCCAACCATTCATTATGAATCACCCAATCAGGAAATTCCTTTCAAAGATACACCGTTTTATGTGAATCAAAAGGCGTTGTATTGGAAGGAAGCAGATGGTCCGAGAAGAGCGGGAGTCAGCTCTTTTGGTATCGGCGGAACGAACGCCCATATGATCATAGAAGAGGGCATACAGGCGAAGCAAAAACCAGCTTCTACCCAAAAGCAGCTGCTCGTCTTATCTGCTAAAACAGATACTGCTTTAGCGAAAATGACAGAGCAATTAAAGCAGTATGTGATTCAGCATCCTCAAGTCCCGCTTGAAGATATTGCTTATACATTGCGGTATGGCAGAAAGCAGTTTCCATACCGAAAAGCGATCGTACTCGCGTCTGCTGATGAATGGATGCAGCAGAAACAGCTTGAAACGAGCGTGTTCCGAAGCAAAAAATGGCGCAAAGCAACCTTTATGTTTTCAGGTCAAGGCGCTCAGTATGCTGGTATGATGCGCGGGTTATATGATGCAGAGCCAGTGTTCAAATGGGAAGTAGATAGATGCTTTAAATATGTAATGGAAACGGAGCAAGTGGATTTAAAGGGCATTGTTTTTTCCGAGGATGAAACGAACGAAGACATCACAAAAACGTCAAATGCCCAACCGCTCCTCTTTATATTTGAGTATGCATTAGCCAAATTGCTTCAACATAGCGGTGTTGAGCCAGAATCAATGATTGGACACAGTATCGGCGAATACGTTGCCGCTTGTTTGTCAGGGGTCTTTTCTCTCGAGTCTGCATTAACACTCGTGATGGCAAGAGGAAGATTAATGCAAGACATGGAAAAAGGCGCGATGCTTAGTGTGCAATTACCAGAGGCGGAACTCGGCTCGATGATCGATCAATCGCTTTCTATTGCTGCTGTCAATGCAAAAGACCTTTGTGTCGTTTCTGGAAAAGAAGAGCATATCGCTGCATTTGAAAAGAAACTGCAAGACAAAGAAATTATCACAAGACAGCTCCATACTTCTCATGCCTTTCATTCCTACATGATGGAGCCTATGCTTGAGGCGTTTCAACAAATCGTAGAAAAAGTAGAATTCCACGAGCCGGCGATTCCGTTTGTATCGAATGTTACAGGCACCTGGGCGACAAGTGAAGAGGTGATGACAGCATCTTATTGGACGAACCACCTGCGTGGAACCGTTCGTTTTCATGAAGGTCTATCTCAGCTGTTAACCGATGAAGTACGAGCACTCATTGAAGTTGGACCTGGAAACAGCTTGACGGCATTAGCGAAACGTCATGAAAACAAAGAGTCACATCATGATGTCCTGAATATGGTGAGGCATACGAGAGAACAAGCAGATGACCATGCATATTTCTTAAAGAGAATAGGAGAGCTATGGGCAGGGGGCTACGAGGTCAAAGCGCAGCAACATCCAACTCAAGAGGAACGTCAGCTCGTATCGCTGCCGACCTATCCATTTGAGCGGAAACGATATTGGATTGAAGCAGGAAAGCCCGCGTCTCCGCAGCTATCCGCTCCTAAGGAAACGAAGAAGAAAGAGATAGAAGAATGGTTCTACCTGCCTTCATGGGAACAGCAGCCGCTCAAACCAGTTTTCGAAAAAGAAACAGAAGAACAAACGTGGCTCATTTTCAGGGAACAGGATGCTTTTCATGAACTGTTTACCCATTCATTTAAGCAAAAAGGGATCAAGGTCATTTCTGTCACAAAGGGTGAAGCTTATCAAGAGCAAGATGATTCCTTTAAGATCAATCCGGCAGAAGGCCAGCACTACCGAAATATGCTAGATTCATTGTCTAATAGAGGCATCAATATTCAGCGGATTCTGCATTTATGGGAAGCTGCGAAAGAAGATGACAACTCGAATCGTCAAGCCGCCTTTCAGGCGCACATTGAAAAAGGCTATTACAGCTTAATTTTCTTATCCCAAGCGATTGCTGCCCAAAAAAATATTCGAGAATGCCGTCTGTTTACGATCACTAGCGGAATTCAGCCAGTCACAGGCAATGAGACGATATGTGCAGAGAAAAGTGCAATGCTTGGACCATGTAAAGTCATTTCACAGGAATACCATCATATTAAGTGCTGGAATATCGATGTGGAAGACGTGCCAGGAGTCATGTCTTGGAAGGAACAAGTCCTTGTCGATCTTATTTTGCAGGAAATCATGCAGCCTGGAAAGGACCAGCTTGTGGCGTATCGTCATCGAAAGCGCTGGGTGCAGAGCTACAAGCATTTGCCGCTGCAAAAAGAAGATGGACTTCCGAAGATGATCAGGCCAAATGGTGTGTATCTGATTACAGGAGGTTTAGGCGGTATAGGATTTGTTCTGTCAAAGATGCTGGCGAAGGAAGGAAATGTACATCTTTATTTAACTGGAAGAACGGCATTGCCGCCAAGAAATGAATGGGCGTCATATGTTCAACAAGCAAATGCCGATGAAGCGCAGCGCACGAGAATTGAAAAGGTGCTTGAGCTCGAACGGTTAGGGGCAACAGTAGAAGCGGTGCAGGCGAATGCAGGAGATCTTGATCAGATGAAACGTGTATTTGATGCCATTCGCAAAAAGCATGGCGGCGTTCATGGTGTATTCCATGCAGCAGGATTACCAGGAAGTACATCCTTCCGTGCAATCAAAGATATCCCTTCTACACTGGCGCAGGGAGAGGATCAATTCCAATCAAAGGTGAAAGGGCTTGATGTGCTAGAGCAGCTGCTGGAACAAGAACAAGCAGACTTTTGTCTTCTCTTTTCTTCCATCAGTGCATTGCTTGGGGGCTTAGGATTCTCTGCTTACTCAGCGGCTAACTTATATATGGATGCATTTGCAGCTAGACTTAATCAACATAGTCAAACCCCGTGGATGTGTGTGAACTGGGATGCATGGAATTTCTGGGGTGAGCTAGAATCCACAATTGGTGAATCGATCAATGAGCTTGCGATTTTACCAGAAGAGGGTGCTGAGCTGTTCCAGTATGTTCTGTCTAACCGGCAGAATCGACACATGCTCGTGTCCACAGGAAATCTTGATGAACGGATAGATCAATGGCTGTCACTAGAGTCTAAGACCGCAACAGATGAGGATTCATATGAAGTGTCTAAGCACGAAAGACCAGAGCTGGGCAATCCATATGTGGCGCCTCGAAATGAAACTGAAAAAGCGATCTGTCAAGTTTGGCAGGACTTTATGGGCATGGAACAAGTGGGCATTCACGACAATTTCTTTGATCTCGGCGCAAGCTCGCTGGATATTGTTCAAGTCACCAATCGGTTAAATCAAGCACTTCAAACAAATGAAGCGGTTGTGACCTTGTTTACGTACCCTTCTGTTGCAGAGCTTGCGAAATATATCCAGCCCTCTGATGACTCGAAGGAAGAAGCGATGGAAGAAGAACTAGCCGTCGTCACTTCAGGTGATCGAAGAGCTCGTTTTAAACAGCAACGGAATAAAAGATTGAGAGGCGGAATCGAGAATGAATGATACAACGAATCACTATCATGGCGCAGAAATTGCTGTTATCGGTCTTGCAGGTCGTTTTCCAGGGGCCAAAAATGTTGATGAGTACTGGGAGAATCTGAAAAAAGGAAAAGAAACAATATCCTTTTTTACAGAAGAAGAATTACGGCGTGAAGGTACAGATGAAGCTTTATTAAAAAACCCCCGTTTTGTTAAAGCAAAAGGAATGCTAGATGATGTGGATTTATTTGATGCAGATTTCTTTGACTATACACCAAAGGAAGCGGCTATGATGGACCCGCAGTTTAGACTGTTTCATGAATGTGTTTGGACGGCGCTTGAAGACGCTGGGTACGATCCGTTTGAATATAAAGGGCAAATCGGTCTTTATACAGGTGCAGGGATCAATACAGAATGGGTCATGAGAGCACTTCAAGGGGCGGCACAAGGTGAAGATTCTAAAACACTGGAAGCTGCCGTTCTGAATATGCGTGATTATTTAGCGACGATGATTTCATATAAATTAAATCTGAAGGGACCGAGTATGGTGGTACAAACCGCCTGCTCGACCTCGATGGTATCGATTCATTTAGCCGTTCAGGCTTTATTAAGCGGCGACTGTCATATGGCAGTTGCAGGCGGCGTGTCCATTCGTCTGCCGCAAAAATCGGGTTATCTGTATCAAGAAGGCATGATTCATTCATCTGACGGACATTGCCGCGTTTTTGATAACAAAGCCGATGGAACCGTTTTTGGTGATGGTGCAGGCGCTGTTATTTTAAAAAATTTAGAGGATGCCATTGAAGACGGCGATCACATTTATGCTGTCATTAAAGGATCATCTATTAATAATGACGGAAATAGAAAAGTAGGATATACAGCGCCAAGTACGAAAGGTCAAGTTTCAGCGATTAAGACAGCACTTCGAATGGCTGAGGTGGAACCTGAAACCATTTCGTACATTGAAGCACATGGAACCGGGACAACCCTCGGAGATCCGATCGAAATTGAAGCGCTCAAGCAAGCATTTGATACAGATAAAAAAGGCTTTTGCCGCATTGGGTCTGTCAAATCGAATGTTGGTCATTTGAATGATGCATCAGGTGTCGCGGGCTTTATTAAAACCGTTTTAAGCTTAAAGCATCAAGTAATTCCGCCGACCATTCATTTTGAAACACCAAATGAAAAAATTGAGTTTGCCGATTCGCCTTTTGTTGTAAACACAGATTTGACGCCATGGAGCACGCAGGAATCTCCTCGCCGGGCAGGTGTAAGCTCATTTGGGATAGGTGGAACAAATGCTCATGTCATTTTAGAAGAAGCACCTGCTGCACGTGTAGCAGCAGATAGCCCTGAGGATAGTGAACTTCTTTTATTATCTGCCAAAACACCAGCAGCTCTTGAAAAAATGACGGATCGCCTTGCGGACTATTTACTCCAGCATCAGCAACATGTTCGTCTAAGTGACGTTGCCTATACGCTGCAAACAGGCCGCCATCATTTCCCGCATAAACGTGTCATTCTTGGAAGTAACACAGCGGATATGTTACAGGCGCTGAATCAAAGGTCAAAAGAGGTGGTCAAGACGGCTAGCTCCCAAACATCGAGCCGTCCAGTCGTCTTTCTTTTCCCAGGCCAAGGATCTCAGTATGTAGACATGGGGCGTCAGCTTTATGACAAATATCCAGTCTTTAAAGAAGCGCTGGATCAATGCTTGAATCAATTCAAACAGCATGTCTCAGTTGACCCATTCAGCATTTTATTCTCAACAGAAGCAAGTGATGATCGTCAGCTGATCAACCAAACAGAATATACGCAGCCGCTTCTCTTTAGTGTGGAATACGCTTTGGCTAAATTGCTGATTCATTTTGGCGTCAAACCGCAGGCACTGATCGGTCACAGTATTGGAGAATATACGGCTGCTGCCGTATCTGGTTTACTATCTGTTGAAGATGCCGTAGATCTTGTCGCTTATCGCGGACAGCTCATTAGCCAGCTTCCAAAAGGCTCTATGCTGAGTGTTCCTTTGAGTGAACAGAACGTGCTGCCATATTTAACAGATGATCTTTCACTTGCAGCAGTAAATGGTCCTGAATTGTGCGTAGTGTCAGGTGGGACCGTAGCCATTGATGCACTTGCTGAGAAGCTGGAGGCTGCTGGACATGGGTGCAGGAAGCTTCACACCTCTCATGCCTTCCATTCTAAAATGATGGATGACATCCTGCCATCATTTAAAGAAAAGGTCGCCGAGTATCAATTGAATGCGCCGTCTATCCCGTATATTTCTAACGTCACAGGTTCGTGGATTGACCATGAAGCAGTGCAAGACCCGGCATATTGGGCTGATCATTTGCGGCAAGCGGTTCGTTTCCGTGATGGAGCGGAGACATTATTAACGGAGCTTGATCCTATTTTCGTTGAAGTCGGGCCGGGGAATACGTTAAGTGCCTTTATTCGCCAAGCTTCAAAGGAACATCATCAGCAGCCGATTCCATTGATGCGTCATCCAAAAGAAGAGGCAGCCGACGACCGCTACCTGCTGGGAAGATTGGGTGACATCTGGCTTCAAGGGGTGCCGGTTGACTGGACAAAATTGCGAAATCAGACATTAAATCAAAAAGTATCCTTGCCGACCTATCCGTTTGAACGACAACGATATTGGATTGAAAAGGTAGATACATCTGCATTATCTTCATCCTCAGGTGTGCAAATGGTGGTGCCAAAGGATAACAAAGGGCAGGAAATAGAAGAAAACAATCAAGTCCATGCCGCCGCATCGAATGACATTGAGGCAACGTTACAGCGGATGTGGAAAGACATTTTAGGAATTGAAAAGGTGGAAAGAGACGACCATTTCTTTGAGCTTGGCGGACATTCGTTAAATGCCACCGGTCTGATTTCTCAAATTCACAAAGAGTTTGGTGTAGAGCTAACGCTCACAGACATGTTTAACAATCCGACAATTGAAAAGCTCCAAGCATTCATCGAAAAGGCAGAGAAGCATCAATATTTCAAGATTGAACCAGTCGAAAAGAAAGACACATACCCATTATCTGCTGCTCAAAGACGGACATTCCTCATTCATCAGCGTATTGGTCAAGTGACCTCTTATAACATGCCGATGGCACTGAGATGTAAAGGGGAAATTGTCGTCGAGCGCTTTGAGCAGACCTTCAAGCAATTAATTGATCGTCATGAAACCTTGCGAACGACCTTTGAATTAAAAGATGGTGAACCAGTTCAGCGTGTCCATGATGACTTCCAATTTGCTGTTGAAATGACAGAGGCTGATGAAGAAGGATTAGAAGCACAAATCGATGAATTCATTCGTCCATTTGACTTAAAGGCTGCACCATTGATCCGTGTGCGTTTTGTGAAAATTGCAGCACATGATCATCTCTTATTAGTCGATATGCATAATATTGTGGCGGATGGAGCGAGCATGAACATCTTTATTAAAGAATTTACTGAGCTCTATCGAGGGGAAACCTTGCCGGAACTCACTGTTCAATATAAAGATTATGCAGAATGGCAAGACAAATATTTCCGCAGCGAAATGTTTCAAAAGCAGCAGGATTATTGGAAGCAGCAAATTGGCTCAAATGTGCCAACTTTGACAATGCCATATGATTTTGAACGGAAGGAACAATCCTTCTTAGGAAGAGCGATCAAATTCAATATTGAACCGCACATCGTTGAGAAAATTGAACAGCTTGCTGAACAGTATCAGCTGACAAATAACGTTATCTTGTTCCAGCTCTATGGGCTACTGCTCTCACGTTATGCAGATCAAGAGGAGCTGATTGTCGGTTCACTTGTGGCTGGACGGCGTCATGCAGATATCGAGCATACAATTGGCATGTTTACAAACTTCCTGCCAATTAAACTAGACATGGTACAAGAATCAACCTTTACAGAGCAACTGGCGCAGACAAAGCAAGTATTGCTGGATGCGTATGACCATCAAGAGTACCCATTTGACCAAATGGTTGAGCATCTGAATCCAAAAACAAGACCGCATCGCAATCCATTCTTTGATACAATGCTCATCTACCATAATGAGTACGATCCGAATATTAAAATCGAAGCCGATGGACTAACATTCGAAACACATGAGTTTGCAAAGGGAATTTCCAAACTCGATATGAAAATGGATGTTGTCAGAGAAGTAACAGGTGAGTTAAAGTGCGTCCTTCAATACAATCTTGCGCTGTTTAAACATGAGACAATGCAAGCGTTCGTCAAGCACTTCGAGCACTTGGTCGAACAGGCTGTTCAAGCACCTGATCAACTGCTCAAGGATTTCGATGTGCTTACAGAGGAAGAAGAACAGGCAGCAAAGGAGAAAAGGGAGCGTGCAGAGGAAAAAGCACCGCTCGTACTTACAGTTAGCTCGACATTTACAGCAGATCCAATCGCACCTTACATTCAGTACTGGACCAAGCAGTTTGATGTGCAGCTTGATGTGCAGCTTGATGTTCAATTTGCACCGTATGGGCAGGTATATCAGGAATTACTAAATGAGCGCAGCCTTATCTCACAGAAGAAAAACGGTGCGAACCTTCTGCTCATTCGATTAGAGGATATCACGGGTCCAGCTCATCTTTCACTGGAAGAAAAGAAAAAACTGGCTGCAGAGCATGCTGAAGAACTTGCAAACGTTCTGAAATCAAAAACGAAACATAACTTATATTTTGTTGGGATTCTGCCGATAAGTGCTGCTCTTAAAGACACGCTGCAAGATGTGGAACGAGAGTGGATTGCTCAATTATCTGAGATAGACGGTGTTCAATTAATCGACTGCCGTCAGCTTGCGAAGCAATATCAGATAGATGACATCTTTGATGTAAAAGGAGAGCAAGCCGCACATCTCCCATTCACTGAAGTCTTTTGTGGAGCCATCGGTACAAAAGTCGCTCGCGAGTTCATTGCATGGCAAGGTGCACCATTTAAGGTAGCGGCCATTGATTGTGATCACACGCTTTGGAGAGGTGTCGTTTCAGAAGACGGTATAGAAGGCATCGATATTACGCCAGAACATCAAATGCTTCAGCGCTTTTTAAAACAAAAGCAAAAAGAAGGTCTCTTGCTTGTCTTAAGCAGCAGGAATAATGAAGAAGATGTGTGGCGCGTGTTTGAAAACCACCCAGATATGATCTTGCAAAAAGATGATATTGTCGATTGGCGGATCAATTGGGAAAGTAAACCGGCACATCTCAAAGAGATGGCAGATTCACTGAATCTTTCATTATCTCAGTTTATTTTCTTAGATGATGATCCTGCTCAGTGCTTGCGTATGAATGAAGAGCTGCCTGAAGTGATGACACTGCTACTACCTGCCAATGAAAAAGCGATCCCATTATTCGCTCAGCATGCTTGGGCATTTGACCGCTATGATGTCACAGATGAAGATAGAGGGCGAACAACAAGCTACAAGGCTGAAAAAGCTCGTCAAAAGGAGAAAGCAGAATCGCCGTCAATGGAGCAATTTTTACAAGATTTGAATTTGAACATGAGTGTAACAGAGTGGGGAGAAAAGCACCTTGCCCGCGTGGCGCAAATGAGCAGTCGCATTAACCAATTCCGCTTAAATGATCAGCGCTTTGATGAACAGCAGCTGAGAGAGCGGATGGAAAATGAGCATGTTCAGGGCTGGATTATCGAGGCAGCGGATCGCTTCAGTCATGAAGGAATTGTAGGGGCGATCTTGGCTCATCATGCAGGCGACACCTTGATCATTGATGCATGGATGCTAAGCTGCCGTGCTCTAGGGAAAGGGATTGAGCAAAAATGTCTGACATGGCTCGCTGAATATAGCCGTCAGCACCAGCTTTCTTCTATTGAATTCACATTTGCATCGACTGGACGTAATGAGCTATTCAAGTCATTTATGAAAGAGCACCAGATGCAGGAGATGGGGGAGCAGCAAACATACCGGATACAAGTGGAAGAAATCGGTTCACTGAGCGATCACATTCAGATCGTCGACCACCTGTCACCTCGTCAGCACCCGGCTGAAGAAATAGAGGGTCAAAAGGTGGAGACAGCAAGTCATACAGCTTTTGAAGGTTACACATGGGAAACGGTTCAAACAGATCAAACGCTGTACAGCGGGTATGTAAAAGCCCTTAAGGTACATGATCAAGAAGGTCTTCGTTCATTATTAAAGACGGAACTAACGCAGGATCAGGGACTTTACGCACAGCCAACCAATGAACGCGAGGCATTGCTTCTTGAGATTTGGTGTGACATTCTTCATGTGGAAAAAGTAGGAATTGACAACGACTTTTTCGATTTAGGAGGAAATTCTTTACTTGCTGTCAAAATGGAAGTAGAGATTGAAAAGAAGGGTTGGTATGTTGATGATTTGAATTTTGCTGAAAAACACACCATTCGAGAATTAGCAAAATATATGAAGAGGGAGAATCAGCATGCATAAAGATGTAAAAGCCATATATGAAGAATCAAAAATTTTAGATGAGGCCACTCATTTATACGGAGTCCAGCGAAGTGACATCCACTTTATCGCAGATGCAGAAAACTATGTGTATGAACTTAAAAAAGACGGAGAGTCTTTCATTTTAAAAATTACCCATACCATCCGCAGATCACCTGATTATATTTTAGGTGAAATGGAATGGCTCCATCACTTAGCGAAGGGCGGACTTTCGGTTGCAAAACCAATTGCTTCATTAAATGGCCGTGATATCGAGCAAGTAGACGATGGGCAAGGCGGTTCATTTTTACTGCGGGTCTATGAAAAAGCACCAGGCCATAAAGTCGAAGAGGCAGACTGGAACGATGAATTATTTTATGCCCTTGGACAGTACACAGGCCGCATGCATAAACTGACAAAAAGCTATCAGCTGTCAGATCCGCGAAATAAAAGACAAGAGTGGGATGAAGAGGAGCAGCTTAAATTGCGTAAGTATGTCCCAGCCGATCAGACGCTTGTATTCGAACAAGCGGATCGGTTGATGGAAAAGCTGGCAAAGCTTCCGAAAAATCAGAATACGTACGGATTGGTTCATGCGGATCTTCATCACGGAAACTTCCACTGGGATCAAGGCAAAATTACGACCTTTGATTTCGATGATATCGGGTACAATTGGTTTATGAATGACATTAGCATTTTGCTATACAATGTGTTGTGGTACCCAGTCATTCCATACGAAGACAAAGCAGCTTTTGCAGGAAACTTTATGAAGCAGTTCCTTAAAGGCTATCGTGAAGAGAATGAGCTTGGGGATGAGTGGCTTGCCTACATTCCTGACTTCCTTCGCTTACGTCACGTGCTAATCTATGGCTTGCTGCATCAAGCATTTGATTTGGCTACCATCGGAGAAGAAGAGAAGGCCATGCTCGCTAGCTTCCGCTCCGACATTGAGCAAGCAGCACCGATTACGACGTTTGACTTTACAAAGCTAAGTCAATCTTAAAAATGAAAATCCCCGCCTATGTGATGAGGCGGGGATTGTTTTTTTATGGGCGATAGGTGGACGGTGATTCAATGATATGAAACAGGTTCTTTCCTTGCTTTGTATTATCGATCCAGCCTTGAAATGCTGCTTTACCAGGTCCATATGCATAGACAGGGACATCCTCACCTGTATGAGCAAAAGTTGTCCAGCCTGAGAAAGAACGCTGATCAAAGATGTGTTGAATGCTGAGTTGAATTGTACTGGCCTTCCCTGATTGTGCCGCTTTCTCCACCTGTGAGATTTCCTCATTTGTGAGCGAGAAATCAATATGGGTGTGAAGGACATCACGTACCGATTGTCCGCCTGCGATTTTCTTTGCCATATACACAGGTGTTTTCTTAGCAGCTAAAATAGGTGCTGGGTCCCATTTATAGCCAGTTTCACTTGTCATGCCGTCTGCACCAAACGAAAAGCCGCCAGTCGCATGATCTGCTGTGATGACAACGAGTGTTTCTTGATCCTTTTTAGCGAATTGAAGAGCCGCTTGGACTGCTTTCTCAAAATCCTCCATCTCACTCATTGCGCCGACCACATCATTTTCATGTCCAGCAGAATCAATGGTACTACCTTCAAGCAGCATGAAAAACCCATGCGAATTGTCTTGATTTAATTGGGCTAATGCTGACTGCGTCATGTCTTTTAAAGTAGGCACATGCTTTGGACGATCGATGGCTCGATCCAGTTCGTCCTCCTGGAATAAGCCGAGCATTTTCGAAGATGATTGGGAGGTTAAATCATCTTTTGACCTTAGTATGGAATAACCGCTCTTCTCAAATTCTTTCACAAGATCACGGTCTTTTCGGTCAAAATATTGGATGCCGCCACCTAGAAGGATATCAACTTTGTGCTCTCCGCCTATTTTCTCATCATAAAAGTGGTCTGCAATTTGTTCTTTGTTTTTTCGGGAGACGTTATGTGTGCCAAAAGCGGCAGGTGTCGCATCGGTGATGTCAGATGAGACAACAAAGGCTGTTTTCATTTGTGCTTCCTTTGCTGCTTCAACGACACTTCTAAGAGGTTCTTTTTCTTGGTTGACGGCGATGGCATCATTGTATGTCTTTTTTCCAGTCGCCATGGCTGTGGCTGCGGCAGCTGAGTCGGTAATATTATCTCGAGGATCATCTGGGTGTGTGGTCTGCATCCCGACTAAATACGGGTCCCAGACGGTTTTTGCTTTTGGAGAACCAAGCTTTTCCTGCTTGAATGTGCGGTAGGCTTTGATCACGGGCATCCCCATTCCATCGCCAACGATAAAAATAACATTTTTTGGTGTTTTCGTTTGTTTCTTGTCTGCTGCATTTGTTGAGACGGGAGTGACATAATGTGAGGTCAATAAAGCAGCGAATACGAGTACCGCTAGAATCCCACTCATAAGAAAAATACGTTTTTTACGATCCATAGAGCCCATGAAAAATCCCCTTTTATCATTTATTTCATAATTTGTATTTTATTTGAATGAGGGCAATGGTTCAACCCCTTTTCCCATAAAAAAAGGGATGAGACTTTTGCCTCATCACCTTTTATACCGTATCACACTTGACGCCAACGACGCCTTCTAGATCTTTAATATCAAAATACACATCAGTTGTATAGCGATCTTTATGCACGCGTACACGTACTTCCATGATCGGATAGTTCTTTTCTGTTAAATCATCAATTCGAACAGAATGAATGCGAATATTGAGGGCTTTCATTTCTTTTAGAATATCCGTCATACGGTTTCGATCAGAAAGAGACATTCTGATGCGGATTTCTTTTTCCTGCAGGCGAATCGGCCCGATCCGCTGGAAGAGCCATGGTAGAAATTCGACACTAATGAGAATAAAGAAAAGACTGAGGAAGGCTTCTTTATAAAATCCTGCACCTGTTGCAACCCCAAGTCCTGCTGCGCCCCAGATCATTGCAGAAGTCGTGAGGCCTGAGATGACATCATTGCTTTTTCGCAGAATCACACCTGCTCCAATAAAACCAACACCAGAAATAATTTGCGCCGGTAACCTGAGCGGGTCCATTTGAAGCTTAGAGACTCGAGGGAAATTGTAGGCTGCATCAATGCTGATGATGGTTAATACGCAGGAGCTGACAGCAATGACAATACACGTTTTTAACCCGAGCGGCTTTTTCTTCAGCTCGCGTTCAAGACCGATAATCAAGCCGATTAAGGTGGCTACGGCTAATTTTAAGACCGTATCCCATTCAATTGTCCAAAACATGCGTATCGCTCCTTTCATTTCATGTACGTTTCACAACATGTATATGATCTTCTTACAGCCCATATGGCTGCCACAACTTCTATTTTATTCAGAAATGGGAGAAAGAAAAGCATTTTATTTAAAAATAAAGAGAGTCATCTGCTAAAGGACAGATGACTCTTCACTTTTGTTATTTTGTTTCTTCTTCCAAGTGATCTTCCATTTTGGTAAATAGCTTCTTAGACGCTTTAGACGGTTTATTGGTCAAGAGGCTGACAATGATGGCAGTCAAACCACTCAAAATAAATCCGGGAACCATTTCGTACAAGCCAGTTGTATTATTCAAGCCGGTTGAGATCCATGTTAAAACAACCACTGCTCCTACAACCATTCCGGCTAGTGCACCGTGATGGTTCATTCGCTTCCAATATAGGCAGAGAAGGATGACTGGACCGAATGAAGATCCAAAACCTGCCCAAGCATAACCAACAAGATCAAGAATGGTATCACTTGGATTAAGGGAAAGACAAAGCGCGATAATGGCCACAACCAATACAGACATACGTCCGATCATCACCAGTTCTTTGTCTGACGCTTTTCTTCTAAAGAAAGTACGGTATAAATCCTCTGTCATTGCACTTGCAGTCACAAGAAGCTGTGACGATATCGAACTCATAATCGCAGCTAAAATGGCAGAGAGTAAAAATCCAGTAATATACGGATGGAATAACACTTTAGAAAACACAATAAAGATGGTTTCTGGGTCTGCTAAAGTCGTACTAGTTTCATGTACATAAGCGACACCGACTAATCCAACAGATAGCGAACCAATGACAGATACAATCATCCAGCTCATACCGATACGACGTGCTGGCTTTAAATCTTTTACAGTCGTAATCGCCATAAATCGAACAATGATGTGCGGCTGTCCAAAGTAACCAAGCCCCCATGCTAAGAAGGAAATAATGCCAATGACGCTCGTTCCTCTGAATATATCAAGCAATTTCGGATCAATTTGTTGAATATCTTGATATGTGGCCATTGGACCACCTAATTGAGTAAAGGCAACGATCGGCACGAGCACTAATGCTAAAAACATAATGGCCCCTTGAACAAAATCAGTTAAACTAACTGCCAAAAAGCCGCCGAATAAAGTGTATAAGATCACGATACTAGAGGTTAAAATTAAACCAAACATATAATTGGCACCAAATGCAGATTCGAATAAACGTCCGCCAGATACCATACCTGATGAAGTGTACAGTGTAAAGAAAATCATAATAATGACAGCTGAGACAGCTTTTAATAAAGTAGAAGAATCTTTAAACCGTTTATCAAAAAAGTCAGGAATGGTGATCGCATCATCAGCAACCTCTGTATACGATCGTAAGCGAGGAGCTAAAAATAGATAATTCAAGTAAGCCCCACTAATCAAACCAACAGCAAGCCATCCTGACGAAAGCCCTGTTGTATACATTGCGCCTGGAAGCCCCATGAGCATCCAGCCGCTCATATCTGAAGCGCCAGCAGATAGAGCTGTCACGTAAGGACCTAGCCCGCGTCCACCTAACATATAATCATTCAAGTCATTTGTTTTTCTAAATGCATACCAGCCGATGACCAGCATTCCAATAAAATAAATAGATAGAGAAATTCCAATCTCAATACTCATGTTTCCATATCACCTTTTTCGTATTAATTTGACATCACCTCATTCGAAATATACACAGAACATCCGCATCGTCTGTCTGCTCACTACTATGGTTACTTAACCTATCAGAGTATTCCCTGCTGATCAACCTTCTTAAACCTCTTTCTCACATAAAAAAATGCGTGAATGATTGATAAGAATCTATATGTAAGCGCTACCAAAAACATTTAAAAGAAAAAATTTTCTGAAAAATAAACAATTCCTGATACTAACGATTTTCATCCTTTCTAGTGTTAAAAGGTCATTGGGTGAAAGGCTCCCTTCTCATGCCTTCGCAAAGTTGCTTTAGAACAGTAAAATTTGATATGATAAAGTGTATATGACTTATGATCATGACTACGAACACGTATCATTTTGGAGGTGAACCTGCATGTCAAGAATTTCAATAGAAGAAGTAAAGCATGTTGCACATTTGGCACGGCTTGCGATTACAGAAGAAGAAGCTGAGATGTTTACAGAACAGCTTGATAGCATCATTTCATTTGCAGAGCAGTTAAACGAGGTAGATACGGAAAACGTTGAACCAACAACACACGTATTAAAAATGAAAAACGTCATGAGAGAAGATGTTCCGAATAAAGGTCTTTCCATTGAGGCAGTCATCAAAAACGCGCCTGATCATAAAGACGGCTATATTCGTGTGCCATCAATTTTGGACTAAAGGAGGCCTGAGGCATGTCACTGTTTGACCACAAAATTTCTGAATTAAAAGAGCTTTTACATAAAAAGGAACTGTCTGTTTCTGATTTAGTGGACGAGTCTTATAAACGAATCAATGAAGTAGACGGGAAAGTACAAGCATTTCTTGCACTGGACGAAGAAAAGGCTCGTGCATATGCAAAGGAATTGGACGAGGCAGTTGGTGAAAAGGACGAGCTTGGTTTATTGTTCGGTATGCCAATCGGTGTGAAAGATAATATCGTGACAAAGGATTTACGTACAACAGCTTCTAGTAAAATCCTACAAAACTTTGATCCAATTTATGATGCAACGGTTGTGAATCGTTTGAGAGATGCGGAAGCCGTTACAATTGGTAAATTGAACATGGACGAATTCGCTATGGGATCTTCTACAGAGAACTCAGGCTACAAAGCAACGAAAAACCCATGGAATTTGAATACTGTTCCAGGTGGATCAAGTGGTGGATCAGCAGCATCTGTTGCAGCAGGTGAAGTGCCATTCTCACTTGGATCAGATACAGGTGGTTCCATTCGTCAGCCGGCATCTTTCTGCGGAGTTGTGGGTCTAAAGCCGACATATGGCCGTGTATCTAGATACGGTTTAATTGCATTTGCATCTTCATTAGATCAAATCGGACCGATTACACGTAACGTAGAAGACAACGCATATGTTCTTCAAGCGATTTCTGGCGTTGATCAAATGGATGCAACGAGTGCAAATGTCGACGTACCAGATTTTCTTTCTTCATTAACTGGAGACATTAAAGGCTTGAAAATTGCAGTGCCAAAAGAATACCTTGGAGAAGGTGTTGGCGAGGAAGCAAAAGAATCTGTTCTTAAAGCGTTAAAAGTATTAGAAGGACTTGGTGCAACATGGGAAGAGGTGTCTCTGCCGCATTCTAAATATGCGCTTGCGACTTACTACTTGCTGTCTTCTTCAGAAGCATCTGCGAACCTTGCGCGCTTTGACGGCATCCGCTATGGCTACCGTACAGATCATGCCGACAACTTGGTTGATTTATATAAAAATACACGTTCTGAAGGCTTTGGTAACGAAGTGAAAAGGCGCATCATGCTTGGCACATTCGCTCTTAGCTCAGGATATTATGATGCATACTATAAGAAGGCGCAAAAAGTCCGTACATTGATCAAAAAAGACTTTGAAGATGTTTTTGAAAAGTATGATGTCATTGTAGGTCCAACAACACCAACTCCTGCATTTAAGATTGGTGAAAAGACAAGCGATCCATTAACGATGTATGCAAACGATATTTTAACGATCCCTGTAAACCTTGCAGGCGTTCCTGGAATCAGTGTACCTTGTGGATTTGCCAACGGTCTTCCGTTAGGACTGCAAATCATCGGCAAGCACTTTGATGAAGGAACGGTTTACCGCGTGGCTCACGCTTTCGAGCAAGCAACAGATCATCATAAAGCAAAACCTGAACTGTAAGGGGTGAATCAGAATGAACTTTGAAACGGTAATTGGACTTGAAGTCCACGTTGAGCTAAAAACACAATCAAAAATTTTCTCCAGCTCGCCGACACCTTTTGGTGCAGCTGCCAACACGCAAACAAGCGTCATCGACCTTGGATATCCTGGCGTATTGCCAGTATTGAACAAAGAAGCAGTGAACTTTGCGATGAAAGCGGCCATGGCGCTGAACTGTGAGATCGCAACAGATACAAAATTTGACCGTAAAAACTACTTCTATCCTGATAACCCAAAGGCGTATCAAATTTCTCAATTTGATAAACCGATCGGTGAGAACGGCTGGATTGAAATTGAAGTAGAAGGTAAAACAAAACGAATCGGTATTACGCGTCTTCATTTGGAAGAGGATGCTGGAAAACTGACGCATACAGGCGACGGTTATTCACTTGTCGATTTCAACCGTCAAGGCACACCGCTTGTTGAAATCGTTTCTGAGCCAGACATTCGGACACCAGAAGAAGCGTATGCGTACTTAGAAAAACTAAAATCTATTATTCAATATACCGGCGTTTCTGACTGTAAGATGGAAGAAGGCTCGCTTCGCTGTGACGCCAATATTTCTCTTCGTCCGATTGGCCGTGAAGAGTTTGGAACGAAAACAGAGCTTAAGAACTTGAACTCGTTTGCTTTCGTACAAAAGGGCCTAGAATTCGAAGAGAAACGTCAAGAGCAAGTATTGCTTTCTGGCGGCTTGATCGAGCAGGAAACGCGCCGCTATGACGAAGCGTCTAAAAAGACGATCCTGATGCGCGTCAAAGAGGGCTCTGATGATTACCGCTACTTCCCAGAACCAGATTTGGTGGAGCTGTACATTGATGACGAGTGGAAAGAACGCGTAAGAGCATCGATTCCAGAGCTTCCAGACGAGCGCCGTAAACGCTACATTGATGAGCTTGGACTTCCTGCATATGATGCTATGGTACTGACGCTGACAAAGGAAATGTCTGATTTCTTTGAAGCGACCATTTCAGAAGGTGCAGAAGCGAAGCAAGCTTCAAACTGGCTGATGGGTGAAGTATCTGCCTACTTAAACTCTGCTCAAAAAGAGCTGGAAGATACAAAGCTAACGCCGCAAGGCCTTGCTGGTATGATCAGGCTTATTGAAAAAGGAACGATTTCTTCTAAAATTGCTAAAAAGGTATTCAAAGAGCTGATTGAAAATGGGGGAGACGCAGAAACAATCGTTAAAGAAAAAGGACTTGTCCAAATTTCTGACGAAGGTGCGCTGCTCAAACTTGTCACTGAAGCACTTGATAACAACCCGCAATCTATTGATGACTTTAAAAATGGAAAAGACCGCGCGATTGGTTTCTTAGTCGGACAAATCATGAAGGCATCGAAGGGACAAGCGAACCCGCCGATGGTCAACAAGATTCTCCTAGAAGAAATCAAAAAACGCTAAATAGCAAAAACCGCCTTATGGTAGAGGCGGTTTTTTTGTTGGTGGACGTGGCAGGGTCTTACTATAGATTCAGACCACCGCCGTATATCAATTTTGAGATTCATTTCTTATAATGAAGCATAAGCGAAAGTGCACATTCGAAGGGGATAAAGGTGAACTAAATCGAAAAATAGCACGTAATGTTATGGAAGAAACAGCTTCAATTGTTCTACTACTCTTATGACAGCAGGCTCCTCACACTTTTCTAAATTTGTCAGCATCCCTTGAATGACTGGTTTACGAGGCTCAGCTTTCGCCAGTTCTTCTTCAATGACTTCAATGGATACAAGGGTATCATCGGAAAGCAGATGCTCAAGTTTTATTAAACGAAGCTCCTCTTGAAGGGAAGCCGCACTCGGCGCTTCATCGTCCCAAATGGCTTGCTTCAGGATCGGCTTCGTCTGAGAACGAAGCATCCCGTGGACCAAATCATCAAACCGTTCGAGTATAAAGGAAGAGAGCTCATCAAATGATAATTGCATCTGATCTTGTAAAAGCAAGACCTGCACATACGATTGGATGATACCTTGGATCATGACTGACAGGTCAGTTATGTAGGGTTCGATCTCCTGTCCATAAGTGGTCAAGATGGAAATTTGAATTTCATCATGCATTTGTTTCTTCACAGTTTTTGAATATTTTTTAATTTGCTGGTTTTCCGGAATAATGTTCTCGCTGAGGATCAAAATGATAAAATCCTTGTTCTCGGCAAAATGCTGGAACTGTTCAGCGATTTGTTTCTGAAAGATATCTCTCGGCGCGAGATGCTGATTCTCTTTTCGAATCGTTTCAATACTTTGCATAGACGTGTCGATATAATATTCAAACGCTCGGTTGAAAAGCTGTTCTTTTGATTTGAAATGTAAATAAAATGCGCCTTTTGATATTCCGCACTCATCTGCAATTTCCTGAATGGTCGTAGAAGAAAAACCTTTTTTCGCAAACAATTGGATGCTTGCTTTAATGATTTTTTCTTTTTTTTCGTTCATGAAATAAGGCCCCTTCAGCTTTAGAATGTTACGTCAAACGCAAGTGAAATGGTTGACGGCATTGTATATCACCGTTTATTATGATATAGAATGACCAGTCAGTCAATACATAAAGGAAAATGGAGGACATAATGAATTCGATCATCAATTTTGTATTAAAGAATAAGTTCGCTGTATGGCTCATGACGATTATCGTAACAGTTGCTGGTCTATATGCCGGATTGAACATGAAACAAGAATCAATCCCGAATATCAACACTCCAGTCATTACGGTTTCTACAACGTATCCTGGCGCAACGCCGGACGAAGTATCAGATAAGGTGACCGATCCAATAGAGAAGTCTATTCAAAACCTCAACGGAGTCAATGTGGTCACATCCAACTCATTTGAAAATGCCTCATCAATTCAAGTCGAGTACGATTACAGCAAAGACATGGATGAAGCAAAGAAGGAAATTGAAGATGCGATTAGCAATATCAATTTTCCGGAAAATGCAGAAAAACCAAAAATCGCACGCTTTAGCATCAACGCGATTCCAATTTTAGCTCTTAGTGTCTCTGGTGATAAAGAATCACTAGAAGACCTTACTCAAAAAGTAGAAGAAGACCTTGTTCCTTCACTTGAAGGCTTAGATGGTGTCTCTTCCGTAGAAGCTTCAGGACAGCAAATCAAAGAAGTGGAATTTTCTTTTAAACAAAAGAAATTAAAAGAATATGGTTTAGATGAAGAAACTGTCCAAAACATGATCAAAGGCTCTGATGTCAATGTACCATTAGGTCTATACACATTCGGCAACAATCAAAAATCAGTTGTCGTGGACGGCAATATTTTAAGCGTCAAAGATTTGAAAAATATGCGAATCCCTGTCACACCAAGTGCAAGCGGCAGTGCGGGAAGCGCTGGAGCTGGAGCACCATCTAGCGGCTCTCAAAACCCAGGTGCGCAAGGTGCGGAGCAGCAGGCTGGAAATGCAAGTCAGCAGCAAGCAGCAGCTCAGCAGCAAACTGGTGGAGGTGCAGCAAGCAGTCAATCTGTAGAGCTGCCGACGATCAAGCTTTCTGAAATTGCGGATATTAAAGTCGTAAAAGATGCAGAATCGATTTCTAGAACAAATGGAAAAGACAGCATCGGTCTGCAAATTGTCAAAGGGTCTGATGCCAACACTGTGAGTGTGGCAGAAGAAGTGACGAAAGAGCTTGAGAAATTCAAAAAAGACAACAAAGGATTCAAAGTAAGTACGACATATGATCAAGCTGAGCCGATTAAAGAGTCTGTCAGCACAATGCTAAACAAGGCAATCATCGGAGCAATCTTTGCGATCATTATCATCCTATTGTTCCTTCGAGATATCAAATCAACATTAATTTCGGTCATCTCCATTCCGTTATCACTGTTGATTGCTGTTTTATTATTAAATCAGCTGGATATTACATTAAATATCATGACACTTGGTGCCATGACCGTCGCCATTGGGCGTGTGGTCGATGACTCGATTGTGGTCATAGAAAATATCTATCGACGAATGGCATTAAAGGATGAACCGTTAAAAGGCAAAGCACTCGTCAGAGAAGCCACAAAAGAAATGTTTATCCCGATCATGTCTTCGACGATTGTCACAATTGCGGTATTCTTACCATTAGCATTAGTAGGCGGAATGATCGGTGAACTATTCATTCCATTTGCCCTGACGATTGTGTTTGCTTTACTTGCTTCACTGCTTGTGGCCATTACGATTGTTCCAATGATGGCACACAGTCTATTTAAAAAGAACCTGTACGGCACAGCGAAAAAAGTGAAAGAACATAAACCAAGCAAACTTGCTGGTGGTTATCGACGTGTACTCAATTGGACACTGAACCATAAATGGATCACATCAGGAATTGCGGTTCTTATGCTCGTTGGAAGCTTATTCTTAGCACCACTTGTCGGTGTCAGCTTCTTACCGCAGGAAGCAGACAAAACGGCAATGGTGACTTACACTCCAGAGCCTGGACAAACGAGAGAACAAGCAATTGATGAAACGAAAAAGGCAGAAGAATACTTAATGAAACGTGACCATGTCAATACAGTTCAATATTCATTAGGCTCTTCAAATGCGCTGACAGCAAGTGTTGGTGGAAACTCTAACGGTGCATTATTCTTCGTACAATACGACGAGGACACACCAAACTTTGATAAAGAAAAAGATAAAGTGGTCAAAGCCCTGCAAGACAAAGCGACTAAAGGGGAATGGAAATCACAAGACTTCTCATCTGCTGGCGCAAGCAATACGGTAACGTACTATGTCTACGGTGACAAAGTCAGCGATATTGAAGGCACAGTAAAAGATGTGGAAAACATCTTAAAAGATGAGAAAAACTTAAAAAATGTCAGCACAAGCTTATCTGAGAAATACGACGAATATACGTTTAATGCAGATCAAGAAAAACTGGCGAAGCTGGGTCTAACTGCTTCACAAATCGCTCAAGCGATTGCCCCTCAAAATAGTGAAACAACACTAACGAAAGTCACAGAGGACGGCAAAGAACTTGATGTGAAGCTTCAAACCGAAAAAGACGAATATAAGAGCAAAAAAGATTTAGAAAATAAAAAGATCACAACACCAACAGGACAACAAGTCCGAATTGGCGATGTCGTAAAAGTAAAAGACGGTACGACAGCAAATACGGTGACAAAACGTGATGGGAAAATCTACGCAGAAGTGTCTGGTGACATGACAACAGACAACGTCTCAAGTGTAACGCAGGATGTTCAGAAGAAAGTTGACAAGCTTGATGTAAAGTCTGGCGTAAAGATTGACACAGGCGGCGTAAGTGCGGATATTGAGGAATCCTTTACACAGCTTGGGCTTGCCATGCTTGCAGCGATTGCCATTGTGTATCTCGTTCTCGTCATTACATTTGGCGGAGGGCTTGCACCATTTGCGATTCTGTTCTCACTTCCATTTACGATTATTGGTGCACTCGTTGGACTGTTTGTAGCAAAAGAAACCATCAGCTTAAATGCCATGATTGGATTGCTGATGTTGATTGGGATCGTTGTCACAAATGCCATCGTCTTGATTGACCGCGTCATTCATAAAGAAAAAGAAGGTCTTTCAACAAGAGAAGCATTGCTTGAAGCAGGAACAATAAGATTACGTCCAATCTTAATGACTGCCCTTGCGACGATCGGTGCACTGCTGCCACTCGCATTAGGATTTGAAGGCGGAAGCCAGATCGTATCAAAAGGACTTGGGGTGACCGTGATCGGCGGTTTAACAAGTTCTACACTTCTCACATTGGTCATCGTACCAATCGTGTATGAAATTTTAAGCAAATTCAGACGTAAGAATAAGTACGCTGAAGAAGAATAAGAGGAAGCCCCGCTCATTGGCGGGGTTTTCAGCATGTAGACAAACCTTCGCATTCGTTGTCAGTCCTGTGCGCTGGTGCTCAAGAATGTCAAATTCGCTCCGCGCCAGTGCTCGCCCTTCCTAGACTGCAAAGGTTTTCTATCACGCTGTAAAGAAGAAAAAGGGCTGAAAAAAATCATTTCAGCCCTTTTTCAATTATTTGAAATCTGACACGCAGCTTTTCTCATAAGCTTTTCAAAGGCGTGGAAAAAGGCATCACGATCGACATGGTCAATCACTTGTATTGATTTTCCATCTGGGTGTTCTTCAGTGCGTCCTTGCTTTGGCGTCTCGGTATAAGCGATCGCATTTACTTCTTTTGAACGGGTAAATGATGTAGAAGCAAGAGTGATCGTTGTCAGCACGTCCCATAAGTAATAAGTCGAATTCGTTTCATGATGAATGAGCGGTGGACAAAAGGCGTAGCACTGCCCAATAAAATCAATTCCAATGTGAGAACGAAGGGAAGCCCAGCGCTGTCGCACATCGAGTGTAAGCGGGACTTGGTTCGTGCTTTCAAGCGCGACCATTTCAATAGGGAAGTGTTCCTTGAAGACAGTACTGACTGCATAAGGATCCCAAAATGCATTCCATTCGGCTGTCCCATCATGCTCGGGTTCCTCAACATTGCCTTTTTCAAGAAACGTACCACCCATCCACACCAATTTTTCAATTTTATTAGAAATTGAAGGATCTTCTTCTAAAGCGCGAGCAAGGTCTGTGAGCGGACCTGTAAAGAGCAGCGTGACAGGTTCTGTTGCCATTTTAACTGTTTCAATTAAATGAAGGTGTGCTGGAAGCTTCGATATTTTTGTATCAACAGTCCCTTTTTCATTTAAAATCGGCAGGGCGTCTACATAAAAAGCATGCATACGCCATTCCTTTGGAAAGGGATTGACACCTCTAGAATTTGAAGCAGCGATTTCAATTTCATATGGGCTAAATCGATCAATGATTTTTTGAGATGAACTGAGAGCAGGCTCTAAATAACAATCAGCAGGAATTACAGACGTACCAATTACTTTTAAATGTTCCATTTGAAGGAGAAGAAATAAAGAGACGAGGTCGTCAACACCGCCATCATGGTTGAAATAGACAGGCTTTTTCATCGTATACCATCCTTTTCAGTGTTTTCTTTTATCTTATCAGAATGCTTATCTGTTCAGGGAGATGTGCGTGAGATTTCTAATATTAGGGTGTTGTTCTGTTGCCATTTTCAAATCTCATAGTATAATTAAAGGTTGTTAGTGGTGAAAATAGATTGCATAATGAATATAGGATGATGATGAATGAAACGTGCTCGAATTATATACAATCCGACATCTGGGCGTGAACTCTTCAAGAAGAATTTACCGCAGGTTTTGCAAAAATTTGAACAAGCTGGCTATGAAACATCTTGTCATGCAACGACATGTGCAGGAGATGCGACAGAAGCAGCTGAAAAAGCTGCACAGAGAGATTTTGATCTAATTGTAGCAGCAGGTGGCGACGGCACGATCAATGAAGTCGTCAACGGACTAGCACCGCTTGAAAAAAGACCGAAACTCGGAATTATTCCAGTTGGAACAACAAATGACTTCGCAAGAGCACTTGGAATTCCACGAGAAGGTGTTTTAAAAGCGACAGATGCCATTATAGAGGGTGTAGCGAAGCCGCTTGATATCGGTAAAGTCAATGGCCATTATTTTATTAATATTGCTGGCGGCGGTCGGTTAACAGAGCTCACTTATGAAGTGCCTAGTAAGCTGAAGACAATGCTTGGACAGCTTGCTTATTATTTAAAAGGCATGGAGATGCTTCCTTCTATCCGCCCGACAGAAGTCGAAATTGAATATGACGGCAAATTGTTTCATGGAGAAATCATGCTGTTTCTTGTTTCACTCACAAACTCAGTAGGCGGCTTTGAAAAGCTAGCGCCAGATTCCATTTTAGATGATGGAATGTTTGACCTGATTATTTTAAAGAAGGTCAACCTAGCAGAAGCCATTCGAGTAGTTAGCCTTGCACTACGAGGCGAGCATATTCATGATAACAATGTCATCTACGCAAAAGCGAACCGCGTAAAAGTAGATGTAAAAGATAAAATGCAATTGAATTTAGATGGCGAATACGGCGGCATGCTGCCAGGTGAATTTGAAAACCTGTATCGTCATATAGAATTTATTGTGCCAAAAGCAACAGCTGAAAAAATAGGGTAGAGATTGAACTTGGTTCCTTATGGCACCAAGTTTTTCTTTGCAAATGAGGTGATAAAATTGGTGAAAATGAAACCGCCTGTTGAAAAAAATGAATACTACAATGTAACCTTCGAAGACTTAACGCACGAAGGTGCAGGTGTAGCGAAGATTGAAGGATTCCCTGTCTTTGTACCGAATGCCCTTCCTGACGAACAAGGGAAAATCAAAGTCACACGTGTCAAAAAAGGATTTGCTTTTGGACGACTCATGGAGCTGACAAAGGAAAGTCAGCATAGGCAAGATGCGCCATGTCCTATCTACAAGCAGTGCGGCGGCTGTCAAATACAGCATATGAGCTATGAAGGCCAGCTGCTATTTAAACAGAAACAAGTAAAGGACGTTTTAGAGCGGATCGGCAAGCTTGATATGAGCCGTGTAAAAGTTCATCCTG
Source organism: Bacillus pumilus (assembly GCF_003431975.1). GTDB lineage: Bacteria > Bacillota > Bacilli > Bacillales > Bacillaceae > Bacillus > Bacillus pumilus_N. The sequence goes on from NZ_CP027116.1 coordinate 720,293, forward strand.
TACTCGGCATGGAAGACCCTTGGAATTATCGAAACAAAGCACAAGTTCCAGTTGGCGAACGGGAAGGCGGACTTGTTGCAGGATTTTATCAGCAGCGTACCCATGAAATCATTGATATGGAAAAATGTTTGATCCAGCAGTCAGAAAATGACGAAGTGGTACAGGCAGTAAAAGACATATGCAATGCGTTTGGCATCAAAGCATATAACGAAGAGCGGCACAAAGGCTGGCTGCGCCATGTCATGGTACGCTACGGCATTGCAACAGGTGAAATGATGGTTGTGTTTGTTACTAGAACGGCTGACTTTCCGCAAAAGCAGCAAGTGATTGAGCAGATTATAGCACGCTTCCCACACGTTCGGTCAATTGTGCAAAACGTGAATTCAAAGAAAACAAATGTCATTTTCGGAGACGAAACAACCGTTTTATGGGGTGAAGAATACATTTATGACACAATTGGCGACATCAAATTTGCCATTTCAGCCCGCTCATTTTATCAAGTGAATCCAGCTCAAACAAAGGTTCTTTATGATAAAGCCCTTGAATATGCCGAGCTACAAGGAGAAGAAACCGTGATCGATGCGTATTGCGGAATCGGTACGATTTCCTTATTTCTCGCACAAAAAGCAGGCAGAGTATATGGCGTAGAAATTGTGCCAGAAGCAATTGAAGACGCAAAACGCAACGCTGCCTTAAACGGAATCAACAACGTCGAATTCGCAGTCGGCGAAGCAGAAACCGTTATCCCAAACTGGTACAAAGAAGGCATCAAAGCAGATACGCTTGTCGTTGATCCGCCAAGAAAAGGCTGCGACGAAGCATTGCTTGACACCATGTTAAAGATGAAACCAAACCGAGTTGTTTATGTATCCTGTAATCCGGGGACGCTAGCTCGTGATTTGCGTATTCTTGAAGATAGTGGGTATGTGACGGAGGAAGTACAGCCTGTGGATATGTTTCCGCATACGGCGCATGTGGAGTGCGTGGCAAGTCTTGTGATTAATCAGTAAGGTATTGAGAGACATCCCGATTTCGTGAAAAATATCGATATCGGGATATTTTTATTTTTGTTTGTTCAATCTGCTTCAAAAAATGATAATTGGCAGTGGAATTAATATTTTCACTCGCGAATCATTACCAAATGTCCTTTTTTGCAATTTTGCCTAGTTCATATTAAAGTATATAATGATAAAAATTGCAGAATGACTTTATAGAAGGACATGCCCTTTAGGCGCTATGTCATGAGAGGAATTGGATGAAAGATGAGTAAAAATTTCTGGCGTGATTTACCGCGGCCATTTTTTATATTAGCACCAATGGAAGAAGTGACAGATGTTGTGTTTCGTCATGTTGTGAGTGAGGCGGCGAGACCAGATGTGTTTTTTACAGAGTTTACGAACAGTGAGAGCTATTGCCATCCTGATGGGATTCAAAGTGTGAAGGGGCGTTTAACGTTTACAGAGGATGAGCAGCCGATTGTTGCTCATATTTGGGGAGACAAGCCTGAGAACTTTAGACAGATGAGCATTGGGATGGCGGAGTTAGGATTTCAGGGGCTTGATATTAATATGGGCTGTCCTGTTCCGAATGTCACGCAAAACGGGAAGGGCAGTGGCTTGATTCTTCGCCCAGACGTTGCCGCAGAACTGATTCAAGCTGCAAAAGCTGGGGGATTACCTGTTAGCGTCAAAACAAGACTTGGTTTTACAGAGGTTGATGAATGGCACGATTGGCTCAGACACATTTTGGAGCAAGACATTGTGAACTTATCGATCCACCTTCGGACTAGAAAGGAAATGAGCCAGGTAGATGCGCATTGGGAGCTCATTCCTGAGATTATAAAACTTCGTGATAAAGTAGCACCTGATACGCTTTTGACGATCAATGGTGATATTCCTGATCGTCAAACGGGCTTAAAGCTCGCTGAGCAGTATGGAGTGGACGGAGTGATGATTGGGCGCGGGATTTTCCATAACCCATTTGCTTTTGAAAAAGAGCCTAAGGAGCATACGAGTGATGAACTGCTAGGTCTTTTAAGATTGCATCTTGATCTTCATGATCAATACTCATCACTAGGCCTGCGACCATTCAAAGCACTGCATCGTTTCTTTAAGATTTATGTAAAAGGATTCCGAGGAGCGAGTTTCCTAAGAAATCAATTAATGAACACATCATCAACAGATGAAGTGCGTGCAATGCTGGATGAATTTGAAGCGAGAAATCAAGAACAATTATGACCAACAAGAGGAGGGGGAGCCCTTCTCTTTTTTATTAAATAGGACTATTAAACTAGTTCGCTTAAATGGTAAAATGAGATAGAAATAACAATTGGAGGTATTTTATTTGAAATCATTTTGGGATAAAGACATAGAAAGTGAAGAAACATTTAAGAAAATCAACGAGCAAGGCATTGCAAAAGCGGAAAAGAAGCTGGGCGTCATACTGCCGGATACATATAAAAAACTTATCCTTGAACAAAATGGCGGTTATACCCTGCATAACGCTTTTCCAACGGATCAGCCGAATGGATGGGCAGAGGATCATGTGTCATTTGATCATTTAAGAGGAATTGCTAAAAATGAAGGCATCATGGATAGTGACTATTTAATAGAAGAATGGGAATTGCCTGAGGGGCTTGTTCTCATTTGTGGAGATGGACATACGTGGATTGCGTTGGATTATAGAGAAACAAAGGAGCATCCACCGGTTCATTACTTTGATTTAGAATATGAGACAGATTTCAAATTAGCGGATTCGTTTGATGAATTGCTTGCTGGGCATTATACTGCAGAAGATAGCGAAGAATATGGGATGTCAGATGAAGAGTGGCAGGCTGAATATGAAAAGCAGAATCCGCCATTATCAAAAGAAGAAGTGAAAGAGATCTTCTTAACCAAAGACCCTGAACAGCTTTCAAAAATCGGGAATTTCCAAGTGGAACAAATTGATGATATCAAGTGGATTTTTTCTGAAGTAGAAACATGTATGGATACCCTTCAGGACGAAGAAATGTTAACGACTGCTGGCTGGGCAATCAATACGATTTTTATAATGAATGACGAAATGATTAAACAGCATGCTGATGTTGTCGAGAATGCACGTCGTTTTGCGAAGCATTTGAGTCATTCGAAAATAGAGGAAATGCACGACATTGCCTTTAATATATCAATCGCATTGGAATTTGATTTAGAGGAGTAAGTATCTATCATTCTAAAAAAGACCCCCTCACCAAAAGGGGGTCACATTTCCTTTACTCCGCACTCTCCTCAACCTCACGGCTATCTTCTGTTTCACCAATATAAATAGGGCCGTTTGCGTGGTCGATTCGGATTGGCCATTCATATGGGACTTGCAGGCGTCTTGCGATGGCTCTCCAAAACTTGGCAGAATCAAATTCTAGTTCTTGAAAGTCTTTAAGCAATTCTTTATAGGAAGATCCATCAAATTGAATGTACGAGTCTTGCAGGCGCATAAAGGCATAATGTCTCACTTCTAATGCTGCCGCAGCTTCCATTTCTTCTTCTGTTGCTTCCCCAATGATTGTTCCTGCGGGCGGAAGCATGTCGTATACATTAAATTCCTCTTCTTCCTCGTGTGCTGCATTGTGCTGTTGATCTGACATTTCTCTTCACTCCTTCTAGTCTTCGTCAAAATTTTATTCGTGCTTATCTCTATTATCGGAAGGAAATGAGAAATGTGGAATGAAAAAGAAGATAGAACCATAACACTTGCTTTTTCTTCTTGAATCTTTTATGATGAATTACAGATATAAAAGATCTATAATAGATAGAAAGGGAATCATCTGATGAAATATTCTAAAGCGACCAACTATGCGCTGCATACGATGGTGTTTTTAACTCTTGCACCAAAGGGGAAAGCAATTGGCGTTGAGCCTCTCGCCAAGATGCAAGACCTTTCAGCCACCTATTTATCCAAAATTTTAACAAAGCTTGTGAAGGCAGGATTGATTGAATCAACACCTGGCGCAAAAGGTGGTTACACCATTCTGAAAAAGAAGGAGGACATTTCATTTTTAGACGTCATTCAGGCGGTAGAAGGTCAAACCAATTTATTTCGTTGTTCTCTAGAACATGATTCTTTCATGCCGCATGATGGCTGTTTGATTGAACAAGCCATGCAGGATGTTGAAACGAAAATGCAGGAAACACTAAGTCAAAAGCGGTTAGTTGATATTGCAAGCCAAATTGAGCAGACAAAAAAGAATCCATTTTACAACATGTGATTTTTTTTGAATCTATTATAGATATTAAGAGTCTTTAAAATCTTTGATAAAAAGGGGAGATTTATATGTTATTAGATTGTGCCATTATTGGAGGCGGGCCAGCCGGATTAAGTGCAGCACTTGTTGTGGGACGGGGCAGAAAACAGGTCATTGTATTCGATGACGAGATGCCAAGAAATCAAGTGACTCAGGAATCACATGGATTTATTACAAACGACGGAATGGCTCCGTTTGAGATCAGAAAAGCGGGAGAGGCAGATCTTCAAAAATACCCAAATATCCAAATGAAGCGAAGCAGAATTGTTGAGATACAAAAAAATGAGGGCAACTTTACGTTACTGACACAAGAGGGAGAAAGATATGAAGCGAAGAAAATCATATTGGCAACAGGACTTCAAGATATATTGCCAGAGATTAAAGGAATTCATGATGTGTATGGAAAGACGGTGTTTAGCTGTCCTTTCTGCGATGGCTGGGAGCTAAAGGACAAGCCGCTTGCCCTGATTGCAGAAAATCAGCGCACCCTGCATATGGCTAAACTTCTTTCCAATTGGACAAAGGATTTGATCGTGTTTACGAATGGACAGAAAGTGTTAGCTGAAGAGGAGAAGGCACTGCTAACAGCACATTCTATTCAAGTCATTGATGTACCGATTGTGTCAATTGATCATGAAAATGGACAGCTGCACTCTCTTCACCTTGCGAATGGGGAAACGGTGAAAAGAGGAGGCGGATTTGTCGCAAGTGATTTCAAGCAGTCCACTCCATTTGCTGAAAAACTTGGCTGCCAAATGACGACAAATGGGGGCATTGAAACAGATATTCTTGGACGTACAACTGTTAGCGGTGTTTTTGCATGCGGTGACAATTTAGGTGGTCCTGCTCAGCTTGTCCTGGCAGCCGCCGCCGGCAGTCAGGCAGGAATGGGCGTCATCCATGAACTTGTGCAAGAGGAATTTCAAGAAAAAACACCTCTATAAAAAGAGATGTTCAGCGATGAACGGTTTTCCGTTTTGTTAAGACGTGAGCAGTCCATTCAAAAAGTGCGTAAATCACAAAAAAGATCAGAAGCCAGCTGCTGGCATCAACCCATACATTGGTGATTTGAATGATGTTCACTTGATCCAGTCCCGCCTGTATCCACATGGTGATCAGAGCTGTAAGGAATACTTGTAGAAACCATTTTGATTTTTTCAATTGGTCACACCTCCATCTCTTTCCATCATATAAGAAATGACAGTTTATTTCCAATTGTTTTCCTGTCAGTTTCAACGGTAAAATAAGAAATAAAACCAATGAAAGGAAGGCAAATGAGCCATCAAACCAATAGATTTTTAAAACATCATTTTCCTGATCTTATCCTCACGCCGCCTCTTTTTTATGGGTGGCCTTTTGGGCTTCGCTTTGAAGTGGCAGATTGGTCATTAGGAGAAAAATCAGTTGTATTAGAAAAAGCGGGGATCGTGCTTTAGACATTGTCAGATATGCTTTTGATCCAGAAGACGATATGTTGATCAGCTGTTTGCAGGTAAATAAGAAAAACCGCACTTTTCACAAGTGCGGTTCCTTTTTATGCTTCTACTTTATTGAAAAACTGTGGCAAATATTCCTTGTGTGCTTCTAGCATTTCATCTAGGATGCTTTTTGCAATGGCATCTGATGGGACAAGCGGGTTGATCGTCATTGCGACAAGTGCTGTGTTGTAATCGCCTGTCACGGCTGCTTCAGCGGCTACACGTTCAAAGGATTTAATTTGAGAAATAAGTCCTTTGACAGCGACTGGCATCTCGCCAACAGCGATTGGTTTAGGGCCGTCTTTTGTGATGACGCAGTTCAGTTCAACAGCAGAATCATTTGGAATGTCACTGATGGCACCATTGTTGATGGTGTTCACAGGCTGAATATCATGCTTGTCGTTATAAATCGATGCAATCAAGTTACAAGCGGCATCACTGTAGTAGGCACCGCCTCGTTTTTCAAGCTGTGGCGGCTTGATATCAAGATCAGGGTCTTTGTAAAGCTCAAACAGGTCATTTTCTAGGGCACGAACGACTTCTGCACGAGTTCCTTCATTCTCTGCTGCTTTCTTTTCTTCAGCCAGCATATCACTTGTTTTGTAGTAGTAGCGGTGATATGGACAAGGAATCACGCCAAGCCCTTTTAAGAAATCAGCATTCCATGGAATGGCTTGAATGTTGTTCATTGACATCGTGGAGTTTGGATCTGCCATGTCTTCGATGACTTGATCCATGATGCTTTTGCCGTCTAAGAACACATTGAGTCCGAAGACCATATGGTTTAATCCAGCAAAGCTGACCTCGACTCTGCTTGCATCGACATCAAGGCCTTTGGCGATTCCCATACGAATGCCGATAGGCACGTTACATAAACCAACGACTTTGCGATGGTTTGAATAGCGAAGAACGGCTTCTGTGACCATACCAGCTGGATTTGTGAAATTCACAAGCCATGCGTCTGGGCACAGTTCTTCAATATCTTTGACAATATCAAGAATGACTGGAATGGTGCGAAGTCCTTTGAACAGACCTCCTGGACCATTCGTTTCTTGACCAATGACATCATATTTTAAAGGAATGCGTTCATCCTTCATACGTGCTTCAAGAAGTCCGACACGGAATTGTGTTGTAACGAAATCAGCGTCCACAAGCGCTTTCCGGCGATCTAAAGTTAAATGAACCTCGATTGGAAGCCCTGCTTTTTTCACCATGCGTTTTGCAAGATTTCCGACGATCTCAAGCTTTTCTTTACCTGCTTCGATATCGACGAGCCAAAGTTCGCTTATTGGAAATTCCTCGTACCGTTTAATGAATCCTTCGACAAGTTCTGGTGTATAGCTTGATCCTCCGCCGATTGTGACAACCTTTAATCCTTTTGCCATGTTCTGCACCTCCGAATAATGTAACGCGCAATGTTATAATAGAGAAAAGCTAATTCTTTTGTTTGTACATCTATAGCTTATCGTGAGAGCATCTCGTGCGTAAATGACTTCAGCGTCTTTAGGCAAGGGTGCCCTATTTAGAGAATTGTTACATAAAAGAAACACATTGTGACATGCTGTTGGAGAAAGGGGAAGTCAGATGTTTTCAAGTGAGGTCATTTCCAGCTTTAATGAACTAGAAAGCGCTTTATACCGATACATCATGGAAAACAGTGAAAAGGTCGTCTATATGAGAATTCGGGACTTGGCAGATGCCGCTCATATTTCCACCTCGTCTGTCCTTCGCTTTTGCCGAAAAGTAAATTGTGAAGGCTTTTCAGAGTTTAAAGTGAAACTCAAAATGTATTTAGAATCAGAGCAGACACCTACTCTAAAAAGCACCCAGCACTTTTTGTATGAATTTATTGAACGTACACTAAAAGGGGACTTTGAAGGGAAGATTAAAGAGGCGGCAAGGCTCATTGCTGATGCAAAAAATGTGCTGTTTATCGGCACTGGCAGCTCTGGTATTTTGGCACAGTATGGGGCAAGGTATTTTTCAAGTCTTGAGAAATTTTCCTTTTACATCAATGATCCGTTTTTCCCGATGAATATGCAGTATTTAGACAATAGTGTCACCATTGTGCTGTCTGTATCAGGGGAGAACCGAATTACGATTGATCATATTTCGAAGTTAAAAAGAGAAGGAAGCAAAATCATTAGTATTACAAACAATCAGCACTGTACGGTTTCGCGCATTTCTGATTTAAATATTGCGTATTACGTGACAGACGAACGGGTACACAGAGCCAATATCACGACACAGGCACCCGTTGTGTATATACTAGAAGCAATGGCGCGTGTCATGTTCGCGATGTTAAAAGAAAAGTAAAAGAGCCGCTGGAGGAGTCAGCTGCTCTATTTTTTTTTGCCTTATAAAAGCGAGGATGGCAATACCAGAGCAGACGAACACAAACAAACCGCCTAACAAATACACAAGTCTTGCGCCGAATGTATCCGCAATTATTCCAACAAAGAAAATAGATAAACTGACAGACATAGAAGAGAGAACGTATTGAGCCGAATACACCTTTGATAACTCGTATTCCAGTAAACGAATAGCCGGCGATTTGAACAGATTGATAAAAAACGGAGGCTGTACTGTTCGCTTTCACAAGCTGATTTGCTGGCACAAGCATCGGCATGATGGCCTGTAATAAAGGGCTGATGAACCCGCCTGTGATGGAAATCAAAACGAACGCACTAAACAGCCAGATCAGGTGCTGCTGAAAGAAATGAAATTGTGTCGTGAACACGACGAGCATCCCAATCCGTAAAAGAGGGACCCATTTCAATAGAAGATCGGCGTGAAAGTGAGCGGTCAAAACAGGAGAGATGAGCCCAGCCAATAGCTGACATAGTGTTCTTATGAGCGGAAATACAGCAGCATAGGCAACAGATTGTGTATCTTGATAAATAACTAACGTAATCGTCATCAAAAATAGAATATCACTTAGCATGAGAAGGCTTTTACTGCCTGTATAAAACCAAAACTTGTTTCCCATATCCAATCGACTCCTTCTTTTCAAAAACAAGTTCAGTATACCATGGTGATGAAGTACCCAGAGGATTTCCATTCAAAAATACATCTTAAGTATGAGAGGATTGTGATAAGCTAAATGAAACACATCGTAAGGAAAGGGGTTCAAATCAATGAAAGTACTGCCAGCACATGAATTCTTGAATCAGCACAGCATCCCATATGAGATCAAAACATTTTCTTCCGAAACAGAGAAGGGAGCCGCAAATGTAGCAGCAGCCCTTGGTTTTCGCGAGAGACAAATGATTAAGACATTGATTTTTGAAACAGGGGAAGGGGAGCAGCTGCTTGTGATGGTTGGCGCAGACCAGCATATTAAGTCAGGGAAACTAAAGAAAGCGGCTGGCTCTCGTAATATTAAAATGGCATCACCAGAGAAGGTTCTGGAAGTGACAGGCTACCGAATTGGCTCAATACCGCCGTTTTGCTGGCAGCCAGAAGGCTTCCGCACCATCATCGAAGCTTCGCTATTAGAGGAAGAAGTATTAGGTGTTGGAGCAGGTGAATGGGGAAATGAAATACTGATCACACCAGAACAATTAGTGAAAGCCTCAAAGGCTGTACCGTATGACATCGTGCAGCCAGCAGAATAGAAAAAAGTGCCTGTTTCTCATGCAGGCACTTTTTTAATTTGCAGCCGGCTCCTTAAATGGACCGATATCTTTCATTTGCAGGAAGGCATCCACGGTTCTATTTTCTTCAAGGTCATTCGCCCGTTTGCAGATCACAACAGGTCTGACGATTTCTATGCCTTCGATATATACACGCCCAATCTCTTTCCGCTTGAGACTGCCTTGAACCGCATCACGGGGAACAAGTGTGATCCCATAGCCAGCTTTAATCATTTGAATCGCTTCATGAACACCGCTGAATTGTAAATCAACAGTCGGTTTTTTAATTCCTTTCGAGGTGAACAGGGAAAAGAGCTTATCTCTAGTGGAGCTGCCTTCTTCACGCATTAAAAAGGGCTCCTGACTCAGGTGCTCTAGCGGAACGGTTTTTCCGTTCAACAGATGGTCTGCTGGCACAATAAAATCATAGCTTAAATTCGTCAAATGAGAGGTAACGATCTCCTCATGATGCAAATCTTCAATTACAGCGATGGCGACATCTGATTCATATTGAAGCAGGCTCTCTATCACTTGAGCGGAATTTCCGCTTTTTAATTCGATTTCTGTCTGTGGTGATGACGTTTTAAAAGCAGCCAGCCAATCAGGCAGTAAAAAGTTGAGTGGTACATAGGTAGAACCGATGCGGAGGCGCCCCTTCTTCCCGTTTTGTAATAGCGTGATCTGATATTCTACTTCCTTTTCAGCCTCAAACACTTGCCGGGCATAAGGATACAGCATCTTTCCCATTTCTGTGAGCGCAATGCCCCGACCGTTTCGTTTAAAAAGGCGAAAACCGATGTCTCGTTCAATGCTTCTAAGTTGAGCCGTTACAGCAGGCTGTGTCAAAGATAGTGCATCTGCAGTTTGTGTGACGCTTTTTGTCTCTGCGACCTTTGCAAAAATCCGAAGGGCGTGTAAATTCAACTTTGCACCACCTATCAATTATTTTGATGGTTTAATCAAAAACATTCATTAGATTTATTATAAGGCATCCCTTATCGTAAAGGTAGTGAAGGGGGAAGAAAAAATGGATCGTCGTCAAAAGCAAGTTGTGTCAATATCTCTCATCACAGCATTTGCACTCATTGGGGATTCCATGCTGTATATTGTTCTTCCGGTCTATTGGAAAGAGATCGGTCTATCATCCATTTGGGAGGTCGGATTACTGCTGTCTATCAACCGGTTCATTCGCATCCCGCTAGCGCCTGTCGTTTGGTGGCTTTATCGTTATATCCCAATGAAGACCGGGGTATTAATGGCTATTTTGATCGCGTCAGTGACCACGATATTATATGGGGTGAGTGGTTTTTGGATGCTGCTGATCTGCCGCTGCGCATGGGGGCTCGCTTGGACATTACTCCGAATGAGCGGGATGAGGGTTTTGGCTGAAATGGACGAAGGCTCACAAGGGCATTTGACAGGTCTATATAATGGGCTTTACCGGCTTGGTAGTTTATTTGGCATGTTATTTGGCGGGATTTTTGCAAGCTTGATTGGCTTCCAGTCTATGACACTCGTCTTTGGTTTACTCACATTGATGGGCGGCATTTTTTATGTATCTTTAGAAGAAATTGAAAAGAGCGAAGGCGGTCAGGTGTATATGGGCATCAAACAGAAATGGTTTTCACGAGATGTCGTAAAAATACTGATGACAGGCATGCTGATCGCTCTTATCATACAAGGTTTATTCGCATCAACGCTGAGTCATGTCATTGAAGCAAAGATCGATCAGAATGCATTTGTTCTTTTTGGTTTTGTCATCGGAGCTTCGGCTTTAAGCGGGGTCATTCAAGCAATCAGGTGGGGCTGGGAACCATTTGTCGCCCCGAGAACAGGTAAATGGTTTGATCGGCTTGTGAAGAAGGAACAAATGCTTTGCTGGATGTTTCTTTCATTTGGAGGTCTCAGTTTTCTTGGGAGCGTGCTGAAAGTAAGCGGCTGGTTCCTTGTGTTGCTCCTTCTGATTCAGCTGCTGTCAACGGTCGTAACAACGTTTACCGATACACTGGCCTTTCGAAAAGCTTCTGCTCAAACAGATAAGAACCGATTTCTCGCCAGCTATTCTTTTGTTCAAGATATGGGCGCTGCTTTAGGACCTTTGTGCGGATATACGATGATTCAGTTTTTCGGAACAAACAGCGTCTTTTGGTTGATGCTCATCATAAGCTTAATGCTTGTCAGCATGTGGGCTAGAGGTAGGCAGCTGCATGTTAGTGCACAAAATCAAGCAAGATAAAAAACTGCCTCATGCAGCTGTTTGCAGGAGGCAGTCAAGTTCTCTTATTCTATCTCTGAATCGTAGGCTTTTTGCGTCAGCTGGCTGACAACCTCTTTTAATCCATTTGGTTTATGAAATTCAACAGGTGTGCTTCCTTTTTCGAAGACGATTTGATCTGCTTCAATGAGCACGACATATCGATTGTTGACCTTCGCAATATGGATCGAGTGGCCAAAGTCCGCTAGAAGTCCTTTGATTTCTGTTTCACCTAGCCGCATTTTCATTGTGATATCAGGGGTTTGTTCCACAATGTGAGAAGCTGCTAGTGTGACCTGTTCTGTATCGAGCGTTTCTCTAATTTCTCGCTTTTCACTTGCTTCCCATATTTCAAGGTCCTCTTCAAATTGCTTTAATTCTTCACTTTCATCCTGTAATGTTTCAAAAACCTGCTCCTGCACCATATTCATGACCTGTGATTTCATGATTTCAGGCATCGATTCACCGTATTCGACGAATTTCAGAAAGTCCTCGAAATAGCGCGCGTGTGAGGATTGGTGAATTTTCACTTCAGCTTCCTCTGTCATGCCTTCTTCTGGCATAAAAGGGTATTGAATCGATTTCATGTTTTTGGTTGTAATGGCCATTTCGACTTTTTTGATCAAGGTAGAAGTATCAGCGATAGAAGCGACTTTCTGTTCAAAATCGCATTTCATAATAAAGACAAAGGAGTCATCAAAATATTTTTTAGGAACGGCAGACGCAACTAAAAAAACGCCGCCTCTGACAGCACTTGTATCTAAATACGTGCGAACAAACTGTTCACTGCATTCATTAAATACTTCTTTTGTATCTGCATATCTCGTCTGATGAAATAAATTGTAGTTTGGATTTGAATCGAGCTCATGACCGGGTTCGACAATAAATCGGCCAATTTTGGTCGGTACTTGTTCAGATTTAGGGTGTCTGTCCACTTTTCGTTTGACGATTTTTTTTAGTTCACCATCTAAAAAGTCCTTCAGCTCACTTTGTTCAAATTCCTCTTGATCTAATGTTTGGTAATGCTTGAACCGTTTATTTGCTTGTTCATCCTTGCCTTCGATTTCTACGACAAAGAATGATAGAAAACGTATCGTAAAATCCATTGATTGGTCACCACTTTTTCTTCTTCGGATATGTTGAGTATAGAAAAAGGAGTGAAAATCGTCAACGAATGGAGAAAGATCGTGTCATTATTTCCCGAGAAATGTTTAGTGAAAAACACTTGATAATAATTATCATTATTGATAGAATGATAAAAGAAAAGAAGGAACCTGCCAGTTCCTTCATCTCAGAAAAACGACTTATTTTGTTTCAAATGTTTCGCAATCAGTGTCAGCATTGCGAGTCACGTCAGTCATTGTGTTTTTACCAATTTTAATGGTAGAAGCTGTACAGCTGTTATCAGCCCAAAAACGGCATGAGTTCACTTCACAAAGTACGTTTTGTGCCATGGGAATTCACCTCCGTGATTTGTATTGAGAATGAAGCAAGCTGCCACTTGGATTCATTCCATCTAGTAGTCTCTTAATAATAAGAGGCTGTTTGTGCTGTTGATGCACATGTTTATCATACCATCTACCCTGATAATATACAATTTAAACTTTGAAAGAGCGAGAATACAAATCTCGCTCTTTTTTTATTTATAAAAATAGTTAAATGCTAGGTGGCACCCTCTCTCATTTCGACATATGAATAGAGTAGATTCAAAACCTGATGTTGGACAAAGTATGAGGGTACATGTACTGATTTTCCGCATAAGGATAAGGTTTTCAATCAAAAATTTTCATAGAGAGATGAGGGGAGAAGATGAAAGCAGTCATTCTCTGCGGAGGAAAGGGAACGAGAATGAGTGAGGTCACACAAGCGCTTCCTAAACCACTTGCTATGATCGGAGATCGGCCTATTCTTTGGCATATTATGAAAATCTATCAGTATTACGGAGTAGATGAGTTTATCTTGTTGCTTGGATATAAAGGAGAGAAGATTAAAGAATATTTCCTGAACTACGACTGGCGGCATCACAGCATGAAGCTGGATATGGCGACAGGGGAAATGAAGCTTTTAGGAAAGTCAGAGAACTGGAAAATCACCTTTTTAGATACGGGCGAGAATACGATGACAGGTGGACGGTTAAAGCTGGCACAGGATTACATTGGAGATGAGACATTCATGATGACGTATGGTGATGGACTGGCCAATGTCAATATGTTTCATTTGCTGAAACGCCATCAGGATCTTGGCGCTGCAGCGACTGTCACAGGAATTGAAAAGAAGTCACAGTATGGGACGTTGAAGGTATATAACGGGATGGCACAATCCTTCTCTGAGAAGACAGACAGTATCGGGATGATCAATGGAGGATTTTTTGTGTTGTCTCCAAAGGTATTTGACTATTTGACAGACGATGATCAATGTGTGTTTGAAGAAGAACCGCTTCAAAATCTGGCGAATGATGGAGAGCTTGCGGTTTATGAGCATCACGGATTTTGGACAGCGATCGATACGTATAAGAACTTGAAGGAAATCAATGGCATGTGGACAAATGGAAAACAACCATGGAAGGTTTGGTGACGGCATGAGCGGATTTTGGAATGGGAAAAACGTATTTGTGACTGGATGTACAGGACTATTGGGAAGCTATCTCGTCAAGGAATTGATTGATCAAGGTGCAAACGTGACGGGACTTGTGCGTGATCAGGTGCCAAGGTCGAATTTATATCAAGGCAGTCAATTTGAAAAGATGAATGTGGTGCAAGGTGCATTGGAGGATATGCAAACGATTGAACGTGCGTTAGGAGAATACGAAATTGATACTGTCTTCCATTTGGCAGCGCAGGCCATTGTTGGGGTTGCAAATAGACACCCTGTTTCTACATTTGAAGCCAATATTTTAGGGACATGGAATGTGCTGGAGGCGTGCAGAAGACAGCCACTCATCAAACGAGTGATCGTGGCATCAAGTGACAAAGCATACGGTGATCAGGAGCAGCTTCCATACGATGAAGACATGCCGCTAAATGGGAAGCATCCGTATGATGTATCGAAGAGCTGTGCAGATTTAATTTCACATACGTACTACAACACGTATGGTCTCCCAGTTTGTATTACGCGCTGCGGCAATTTATATGGAGGCGGGGATTTAAATTTCAATAGAATCATTCCGCAAACCATTCAGCTTGTGTTAGAAGGAGAGGCACCGGAAATTAGAAGTGATGGGACATTTATTCGTGATTATTTCTACATTGAAGATGCGGTTAAGGCTTATTTGCTGCTAGCTGAGAAGATGGAGGAAAAAGGGCTCGCCGGAGAAGCCTTTAACTTTAGTAATGAAATTCAGCTGACGGTGCTAGAGCTTGTGGATAAGATTTTAAAGGCGATGGGCAGTGAATTGAAGCCGCGTATTTTGAACCAAGGAACGCACGAGATTAAGCATCAATATTTGTCGGCAGAAAAGGCGAGAAAACTGCTTGATTGGAAACCTGACTACTCCATTGATGAAGGGTTAGAGAAGACGATTGAATGGTACCGCGAATTCTTTCAAAAATAGAGGTGTAAGTAGATGAACAGCATATATTGTACGGTTCTATCAAGTGGAAGACTTTATCAAGCCATCGCGTTTTTCTTATCATTGAAGCAAGTAGAAGATGATGTTGTCATCAAGACGTTATGTATGGATGATGCTGCATTTGATCTGCTTCATCAAATGAATTTTCCTCATGTCGATCTTGTTCATGTACGAGAGCTCGAAACGCCGGAGCTGCTAGAGAAAAAAGAGGAACGGGATGCCTCAGAATATTGCTGGACCTTAAAGCCAATTTGGATTGAGTGGTTATTTGAACAGGAGCAGGCAGAGGAAGTGACGTATCTTGATGCGGATTTGTTCTTTTATGAGAGTCCGCAAGTTGTTTTTCAAAACCAGCCTGATGCCTCTGTGCTTCTATCAAGAGGAGATATTGTGATTCCGAGCTTTGATTCTGAGGAAGTGAAGATGCTTCAGAAGCTTTTAGGTCGCTATAACTCAGGTTTTCTGCATTTTAAAGGAGATGAAGCTGGCCGGAAATGCCTGAGCTGGTGGAAAAAAGAATGTCTGAAGGAATGCAAAAATGCGCCGGGTGAAGGGAAGTTTGGCGACCAAGGATATCTGGATCATATGCCAAAGCTGTTTGAAAAAGTGGAAGATATTCAAACAAAAGGCGTGAATATTGGTCATTGGAATTATGGGCAGCATTCTTATCGGGAAGAAAATGGACGGATTTTGCTGGAGGATGGGCATCCGCTCATTTGCTATCATTTCAGCGGTTTTCGCATCGTGAGTAAGGATGAGATGCAACAAATCCATGAAAAAGGGAGAAATGATCTGCCGTTTTTCCAAGAAGCCTATCGGGACGTGCTGCGCCATATGATTGAATCTGTCGAGCAGGTCGATCCGTTGTTTAACGGCTATGCCAAATTGGAGGGGGATGACGCATGAACGAAAAGCCAAAGGTAAGCGTCATTATTCCGAGCTATAATGCCAAAGAGCGTTTAGAAGGGAGCCTTTTTTCCTTAACGCTACAGGATACGGATATTCCATTTGAGGTGATTGTCGCTGATAACGGGTCCACGGATGGCACGATGGAAATGCTGGAGAACATTGAGGTGAACTTCCCTTTTAAAAAGGTGCGTATTCCTGTCAATCAAGGGATTGCCAAGGGTCGTAATCATGCCATTCGCGAGGCGGAAGGAGACCTGTTGATTTTCCATGACAGTGATATGCTAGCAGAGCCGAAATTTATTCAAAAGCATGCAGAGGCACATGCAGATCAAGAGGACCTTGTCATTTGCGGTGTATGCTGGAAGCGGATTTATCGTTATTTTTACGAAGCATTTGATCAGGATCATATGAAGCGGCTAAAAAAGCAAGGGTTGTATAAGCGGAAAATGAAAGATAAAACGCCTCTATTGTCCATGCAAGAAGTGGAGAATGGTGCATTTCTAGAGAAAAGCTTTGATTTGCAGTCTGAATTTATTGATATTCTCAAAGACATTTTGCACACGTACAACTATGATTTAAGTTCTTATGAGCTGCCGTGGCGATTTTTTATTACCAATAACTCTTCTGTCAAACGCAAGCATGTTATGGCACTTGGGATGTTTGATGAAAATATCGTTCGGTACGGATTTGAGGATTATGATTTAGGAATTCGTCTGCATCAGCTTGGTCTCGCCTTTGAATTGCGAGAGGATATCATGAGTGTGCACCAGGAGCATCCAAGTAATTTAACATCGTTTGATGACATCAAATATAACATTTTGTATATGTGCGAGAAGTACAACAATATTGATGCCATTGATGTCCATTTGGCGTTCTCTGGTCCATTTTCTCATACCGTCACAAATGACCTGATGAAGGAGATCCGCCAGCTGCGTGAAAATCCAGCATTTGATGGTCTGCTCTCTTATTTTTTAGAGCTGCTACATTTGATCACAGAGCGGAATGTAGGCATCAAACGTGATCATAAAGATCAGCTGACAGCAGGGCATGTTCCTTTGAAAAAACTGTCAGAGGCGGCGCAGCTTGCACGGGAGGAATATGGCTGTAAGGTGCTTGTGGAAGCCATTCAAGGGCTGACGATAGAGCTATTACGTGTTGATTTGTTCCAAGTGGATGTGTTGTAGATGGCGTCCTATCATTTTACAACCATTGTGTCGAATACCCATGTTTTTAAGCTTTTGGCGCTCATTCATTCGCTTGAACAAACCGCCCATTCATTCAAGTTGTCAGTTTTATGTGCAGACCCTTTGGCTTATAAGGTGCTAAGTGAATTCCCTCATCCGCACGTTCAATATGAACAGGTTGAAGACATTGAAGATGACACGCTGCGAAAGGCAAAAGATGATCGGACGTTCCATGAGTATTGCTGGACGTTAAAGCCTGTTTTTCTGCTCAAAACCCTTGAATCCTCAGATGCGGATTATCTTGCACATTTGGATACGGATTTGTATTTTTATCATGATCCAGAAGCGATTTTTGCAGAGAAGCCACTTGCTCATTTATTTTTGACGGATCATATGAATTCCGAGCGGTTCTATCAATATTATGAGTTGTCTGGCCGCTATAATACTGGATTTGTCGGCTGCCGAAACACAGACGTTGCCAAACAGGCCGTCACGCAATGGAAGGAAAACTGTCTTGCACACTGTACAGTCGAAATGGATACAGAAAAAAAGACATACGGAGATCAGCGATATGTTGAAAGATGGATCGATGATTTTGAAGGGGTCCATGTGGTGAAGTCTAAAGGAGCCAATGCCGCGATTTGGAATATTGAAAACTACTCGTTTTCAGTTGTGAAAGGGGACCTGTATCTCGACGAATGTCCACTGTTGTTCTATCATTTCTCTGCCTTTACGATCATTGATGAGAATACCTTTAACCTTAATTGGTATTACTATATGACAGAACAAAAGCTTGTGGATCATTTATATATTCCGTATGCTGATTTGGTTCATCAAAAAATCAAACAGGTGCAAAAGGTCTTTCCTGAATTTCAGCAAGGGTTTATTGCAAAGAAGCATGTTCCTGATACGCATTTTTATGAAAGATGAGAAAAACCGCTCAATCATTGAGCGGTTTTCTCCTTTTTATGATTCATTCCATTTGGAGATGGTTTGATCACTAGGTAGTAAGAAGGCTAGGATGCCTAATATCGGTAAAAAGGCGACGCCGATCATGGTAGGCGTCAAACCGAAGGTATCAATGAATGAGCCGAGGGCGACCGATCCGATTGCACCCATACCAAATGCAAGTCCAACAGTTAAACCAGACATCGTGCCAATTTTCCCGGGAAATAGTTCTTGAGCATAAACGACTGTGACGGAGAAGCTTGATGTCAGAATGATCCCAACCAGTCCAAGTAAAACATAAGCAAAAACAGGTCCGGCAAATGGCAGCAGCAGGGCAAGTGGAAAGGATGCCAATAAGGAAATTAAAATCACGGTTTTCTTGCCAAAGCGGTCTGCAAGCGGTCCGCCTATAAATGTTCCAATCGCACCTAGAATGAGAAATAAGAAAATATAAGTCTGTGATTCTTTAATCGTTAAACCGTATCGTTCAATGGCATAAAACGCATAGAAATTTGAGATCGCATTTCCGTACCAAGATCGGGCAAAAATAAGAAACACGATGATGCCGAGTGCCGCGAGTGCTGACTTACGGTGAATGTCAGATCGTGCAGCTTTTGCATGCCCTTTTTTCGCTTGAGCTCGAATGGTTTGAAGCTTTCCAGCGTACCATCTTGAAATATAAAGAAGGAAACCGACAGCAATCATTCCTACTATCGTGAACCAAGCCACGCCTGGTTGACCGAGCGGGACGAGCATGAATGCAGCGATCAGCGGAGCAAAGGCTTGACCAGTATTTCCGCCGACTTGATAGATGGACTGTGCAAGTCCTCGTCTTGGACCAGCCGCCATGTTGGCAACACGGGAGCCTTCTGGATGGAAAATGGCTGAGCCGAGTCCAATAAAGACAACGCAAAGCAAAATGGTCGCAAAGGAAGACGCAAACGCAAGCCCGAATATACCGACAGCACTTGAAAATAAAGCAATCGGAAGTGCATAAGGCATTGGCCGTTTATCTGTGTACCATCCGATAGCGGGCTGCATCACGGAGGAGACCATATTTAATGTAAAGGCAATCAGCCCTAATTGTGTAAAGGTCAGCCCCATTGAGCGTTCTAAAATAGGGAACATCGCGGGAATAACGGCTTGCAATGTGTCGTTCAGCATATGACAAATACCAATAATCAATAAAATTGGATAAACCGTTGCTCCAGTGACAGATTTTTGTGGTTTATCCTTTGTACGAGCAGCAATAGCCAATGAGACTTCCTCCTTTCATTCAACTGTTTTCGATTAATGCATTCTTCTCATTTTATTCATAAGGTGAACTATAAAACAATAGCAAATTGTCATGATTTAGAAAAAAGAGACACAAGCGTTTGTGTCTCTAAATGGTTACTTATAAAAAGTTGAGATGACAGGCTTCATTTTTTGGATGACGAGTCCACTTCCGCCGCGGTTTTTCACACCTTCAATCATCCCGACAAGGACGTAATCTTCTTTTTTAGGGTTAAATGCAAGTAAAAATCCATTTTCAGAACCGTCTGTTGCTCCCTGTTTGCTCTTCAGCTCTGCTGTTCCCGTTTTAGCGGCAATATCAGCTCCTTCAATTTGTAAGGAGTGAGCTGTACCGTTTGGACTGGTCACGACCTGTGTCAGTGCGTCTTTCACTGTGTCTGCTGAGTCTTTTTTGATGATTTGTTTTGGTGATGCTGTTTTTTCATCTTGGACGACTCGTGGATAGACGAGTTTGCCTCCTGTTGCAAATGGAGAATAGGCATGTACTTGTTCAATCGGTGACATGAGTAATTCACCTTGACCATACGCAGAGTCAGCAAGTAAGATGTCTGATTGAATGCCATCATTCGATACTTGTGCTGGTTTCATTGTAAATGGCATGTGCAAATCTTCGCCAAATCCAAATGTTTTTACTTTTTTCTCGTACGTGTCTTTGCCGATTTCCAGCGCTTCTTGCCCAAAGTAAATATTATCTGAGTACACGAGAGCATCGACCATATTGACATTTTCTTTATCGTGCACCCTTGTAATTCGATAATTGCCCCAAGATTGATCCTTTTGCCATTTCAGCCCATGAATGGTGCGTACTTTATTAGGTTTTGTAACACCTGTTTCCAGCCCAATGGCTGCTGTAATGGTTTTGAATGTAGACCCTGGTGCATATCGGCTCGCATACCGGGCTTGGAATGGAAGGTCTGGGTTTTCACTGTATGCTTGATATTGCTTAGGCGTGATCCCATTTGTCATGAGATTGACATCATAGGAAGGGGTACTGACAAGTGCTAATAAATCCCCCGATGATGGATTCATGATCGTAACGGCCCCTTTTTCGCCTTTCAGCTGATTATAGGCTTTTTTCTGTAAAGAAGCGTCAATGGTCAGCTTCACTGTTTTCCCATCTTGTCGATCTGATTTCTGCAATGTTTCTTCAATGCCTGTTTCATCATGGACGATTAAAATACTTCCGCCATCTTGTCCACGCAGGTTTTTGTCAAACGTGAATTCAAGCCCGGTTTTGCCAATGATTTGATCGGCCTTTAATGCCGGATTTCTTTTGATATCATCTGCATTTGCCTTTCCGACATAGCCGGTGAGATGGGCGGCAGCTTCGTTATAAGGATAATAGCGCATTTCCTTCGATTGATAGGTGACACCTTTTACGTCCTTTGGAATCGTTTTTTGCTCTAACATTGATTTGAGCGGGACAAACGTGTCGTCTGTGACCCATGCTTGTTTCAGCTGATTGTTAATCAGTTCTTCCTCAATATCAAAAGCCTTGCTGATTTTTTTGATATTGCGTTTTTTTTCTTCCCCTGTTCCGAGCTTTCCTGGGATGATCCCAAGTGCGCTTCCACCAGTTGTTTCTGCTAGTGTACGTCCTTTTCGGTCGACAATGTTTCCGCGGACAGCAGGGTCTGATTTGACCTTGATCGTATCTCCCTTCTCCATTTGCGGGAAGATGAGATTAGGCTTCCAGTCCACTTTCCACTGGTCGTTTTCTTCAGAAAGAACGCCCTTATATGACAGCTGATGCAGCTTGCCAAGAGACGTTTTCATCGTGACATCATAGGTGAATTGATACCCATTTCCTTTTTCCTGTTTTTCGACGCTGAGCTTTGATATGTTGAGATCATAAGCACCAATTCCGTTAAAGATATTGTCATATTTTTCGGCTAATTGTTTTTTTGAGAAGTCATTTACTTTCAAAGACGAGCTCGTTACCTCATCGGCCAGCTTCGTAAAGTCTTTCTTCTCCAATTGTTTCGTAAAGGATTGAGCCGCTTTTAGAGCCTCTTTTTCTTTTGAGAAAAGAGTATCTTTTAAGAAAAAGAGAGCAGCTGCTATCACAATGATGCTAAGAAGAGGAATCATGAATTTTTTTTGTTTCCAAAATGATTTTCTTTGATCCGTATACAATGAAAACACCTCAATTTTTGATTAGATCTACTATATTTTACAGTCATTGCACATGGTTTGTATAGTTTCTCCTATGAATATAGACCAAGGTATCATGTCATGTTTTGGAAACAGCGGTAAAAGGACAGCCAGTTTTCATGAAAGATATCTTCATTTTTTCTTATGATTTAAAGGATTTTTTAAGAGATCATCGAATGTGGAAAATTAGAAAAAAATGAAAAGCGCTTTCAATAGGGGGGATTTTTATCGTTTATAAAAAGGTGAATTTGATTGGACTTGTTCTTGGACCGACATTCTTCTTGCTCGTTCTTTTTCTCATACCTGAAGATGAATTGACTTATGCTGCTCGGGTAGTCTTGGGCATTACGACTTGGACGGCAACATGGTGGGTGACAGAAGCACTGCCTATACCTGCAACATCTTTACTGCCCATCATCCTACTGCCGACACTTGGCGGGCTTTCTATGGAACAGGCTTCAAGGTCTTATGGTGATCCGATCGTCTTTATGTACATGGGGGGATTTATGATCGCCATTGCCATTGAAAAGTGGAACTTACATAGAAGAATGGCCTTGCACATTTTGAGGGTGATTGGCACAAGAAGTGACCGCATTGTATTAGGTGTCATGATCGCGACTGCTTTTTTATCTATGTGGATTTCGAATGCAGCGACAGCCCTGATGATGCTGCCAGTGGCACTTGCAGTGATTAAAGAGGTCAAGGCTAATGATATCTTAGCTGGTCCATCTCTTGAGCGATTCAGTAAAAGCATTTTATTGTCGGTTGCGTATTCAGCGTCAATTGGAGGTTTGGCAACGCTTGTCGGGTCTGTGCCAAATGCGGTGTTTGCGGCGATGTCAAAAAAGCTATTGGATCGGGAAATTATGTTTTTCGAATGGTTTTTGTTTGGGTTTCCTGTTGCGATCATTCTGCTTATCCTCTTATTTCTGTATTTGACGAAGGTGCAGTTCAAGGTGGAGCACACAGGTGAAATGAGTGTAGCGTTCATCCGAAAGGGGTTAGAGGATTTAGGAAAAATGAAACAAGAGGAAAAATGGGTGTTTGTTGTTTTTCTTATGACGGCATTTTTGTGGATTTTTAAGCTCTTTTTGTTTGGAGGGGTCACCGTATCTGATACGTCTATCGCCATTTTCGGTGCTATGCTTTTATTTCTCATTCCAGCAACAAATGGAGAGAGAATATTAGAATGGCATGATATGAAACAGCTGCCGTGGGGGCTTTTGCTTTTGTTTGGAGGCGGGCTTTCGCTCGCTACAGGCTTTGCAGAAACCAACCTAACAGGATGGATCGGGGAAAATCTACAGCATTTAAATGGGCTTTCGTATATCGTGCTGTTGATCATTTTAACGGGAGCGATCCTGTTTATGACTGAAATTATGTCGAATACAGCTGTCGCCAATATGATCATTCCGATTACGGTAGGACTTGGACTTGCGATTGGAATCGAGCCTTATGGGTTAATGGCTGCAGCCGCTTTGGCTTCTTCATGTGCGTTTATGCTACCGATCTCCACACCGCCAAACGCCGCTGTTTTTAGCGCGGATGTGCTGAAAATATCCGATATGGTCAAGGTGGGCTTTTGGTTAAATATCATCAGTATTGTGGCAATTGTTCTTGCGGTATATTTCTGGTTGCCGGTTGTGCTTAGAAGCTGAGCGGGTTAAGAAGATGGTTTTGATCGAATCGCAAAAGGATGAAGAAAAAGCGACTGCTATTATCATAGATGACGAATATTGATACTCACTGCGTCGATTTGATCACGATCATCGATCGTTTCGATCGGCAGGATCGTGATCACGCCATCGGCATTCTGTTCCCCAAAACCATTGTTTCTTTTGATCGTACTGCAATGACGATGAACAAACGTCGAGCCAAGCGTCATGGATGATCCTGAAGACCTCCTGTTAACATACTTGATAGGTGCTTGAATATATCTATAAAAAGGAGGTTTATCTGTGGTTCAACCAACTCCGTATATCAATATTAATATTTTCATGTTAAAAATTAATTCCTTTGAAAATGCGTCGGCGGTGAATGTCGGACAAAATTTGTTAGCAGAGTGGTAAAACTCAGATAAAAGAAATCAAGGGTACGGACAAAATTTTGGGGATGCCATCGGTTTTGTCGGGAAAAAATTTCATATAGATGATCGAGATCAAATGGACTCACCTGCCTCTTTTTCGCCAGCAGCTAAACCCATTCAAAGGAAGTGACGTGTCATGTTATTCTCACCCTCAGTCATCAATGTCGGTGCTTTTAAAATCAATACAATGGATCAGGGTGCATCACTGACGCTAGGTCCATATCAGCAGGTCGATTATTTTCTCTCAATGAAATTGAACCAAGGATTTGGAGAGGACAATGGAGATTGTTCACCGCTTGTCATTCCGATCTCAAGCGTGTTAGATCCAGATATGGTGGACTCAAATTCAGTCAAAAACAGCGTAGTTTAAGCAAAAAAAGAGACCGGGAATCCCCGTGTCTCTTTTCTAATGTGTTTCATTCAGATGGCTTTTTCGTCTTGCATAGGTGAAATAGACAACGACACCAATGGCCACCCAGATCAGGAAGGCTCTCCATGTTTCCCATGAAAGGGTAGTTGCGAGTGTGATACAAATAACCGCACTGATAATCGGAAGAACAGGCACGAATGGCACTTTAAACGCTGCTTTGACATTCGGGTGTTTTTTCCGTAAAACGATGACGGCGATTGAAATGACTGTGAAGGCTGCAAGCGTACCGATGCTCACTAAATTCGCGAGCGTCGATAAGTTCACAAAGCCTACGATACATGCTGCGACAGCACCTGTCAGCCAAGTGTTGGCAACCGGTGTTTGTGATTTTGGATTGACATTAGAGAAAACCTTTGGCATAAGACCATCGCGGCTCATGGCAAAGGTTAGGCGAACCTGAGCATAAACAAGTGCAATTAAAACCGTCGTAATTCCGATAATAGCACCTGCGGATATGATACCCGCCACACTATTAAGACCAACAACTTGAAGAGCAAATGCGACAGGGTCACTGACATTCAGCTTCGTATAGTGAACCATGCCAGTTAACACAAAGGACACACCGATGTATAAAATGGTACAAACACCGAGCGCTCCGATAATACCAATCGGCATCGCCTTTTGTGGATTTTTGACCTCTTCAGATGCATTGGCAATCGCATCAAATCCAAGATAAGCAAAAAAGACTGTTGCCGCACCTGCGATCACGCCATGAAAGCCCATCGGCATAAAAGGTGTCCAGTTTTCAGGTTTGACGTAAGCAAAGCCTGAGATGATAAAGAGAAGGACGATGGCAATTTTGATCAGCACAATGATGTTATTCAGCTTCGTGCTTTCTTTGACGCCCCTTGAGACGATAAAGGTGATGAGCAAAATAATGAGTGCGCCTGGAAGGTTAAAGACGGCCCCATCAGCGGCTCCGGGTGCAGCTGATAAAGCCTTCGGTATGTGTAGACCGAATCCACTGAGCAGTGATTGAAAATAGGACGACCATCCACTTGCTACAGCAGAGAGTGCAATCACATATTCAAGCATGAGATCCCAGCCCATTAAGAAGGCGAGGAATTCACCAAGTGTTGCGTAGGAATACGTATAGACGCTGCCTGACACAGGAATGGACGAGGAGAATTCAGCGTAGCAAAAAGCAGCAAGGGCGCATGCGATCGCAGCCAAAATAAAAGATATAATAATCGCAGGTCCCGCATCTTTCGCAGCAGCAACCCCCGTAATCACAAAGATTCCAGTCCCGACCACACAGCCAATGCCAAGCAAGATTAAATCAAACGTATTTAACGAACGGCTGAGCCGCTTCGTTTGACTTTCAAGCATGAGCTGGTCGAGAGATTTTTTTCGAAATAAAGAACTCATGTTGACCTCCTAAAGGATAAATCTTTTCGTAAGACGAGTGTTAGTATATGCGTAAATGACAATTTAGTCAATTGGTTGAAAAACGCTTTAAATCACTAAAGTGTTAAACGTCACAAGCGAATCCATGTATAAAAAGAGACATCCGCCGGTAGATGGAAGGCGGATTGTGGTGACAGGTAGTTTATGTCTGTTCAGCAAATATTTTTTCATTGTAAAGCACACTTGGATGAGTGGGGTAATGTGCGGAGGAGGCAAGATGATGTGTTTTGGCTTTCTCCAAATCGCCGAGCTGATAATAACAATAGCAAAGCTGAAGGTGAGGATACCACGTTTTGTACTGTGTGAGTGTGAAGGCTGTCTCGATTTCAGGAGCCTCGAGCGCCTGCTCATACCAAAAGATTGCTGCTTGATGTTTACTTTGAATTTTTAGATGATCCCCGATCCGGCAGCAAAATTCTGGCCGAGGCTGATCATATAAGAAGGATCGCAATAATGAGGATAAGGCGGCTTCCTCGAAACCGACTGCATAATAGCAGTCAGCTAAATTTTGGCATGTGCGAATTTCATCCTCAATCCAGCATTGTTTTGTGGCTAAAAATTCATGATAAAAGCGAATCGCCCTGACATGCTGCTTGTTATCTCTTAATTCATTGGCAAAGTAAAAGAGATCGCGGGGTGTCATCTCTTCGCCTTTTGCCAGCATGTCTTCATAAATGCGCAGATTGCGACCAGGCTCACCAACGGTTGTTTTTTTTCGTTTTTGGTGTGTGACGGCGATATCGGCTGGGAAGATGTTGCCATACACTTGAAGAAATTCATGAACGGCTCCGTACCATTGAAAGTTTAAGGCACGCTTCACAAGACGATTTCTTCTATATTTAAAATTCACCCGACCGTCTTCATCAAATCCCACATGATAAAACATCGAAACGGCATCCACCGAAGGATCAAGTGTCTCTTTGAGCTGGAGAAGTTTTTGCCGGTCTTCTTCAAGCAGAACATCATCAGCATCCAGCCATAAAATATACTCTTTCGTTGCATGTGAGAAAGCGAAATTACGGGCTTTGGCAAAGTGCTGAATCCATTCAAAATCAAGCACCTGTGCTGAAAACGATTGAGCAATCTCCTTCGTACGATCTGTTGATCCTGTATCAACGATGATCATCTCATCTACAATGTCCTGAACAGAGGAAAGGCAGTCCGCCAATACTTCCTCTTCATTTTTCACAATCATACATAAGCTAATGGTTACCATCTTTAGATCACCTCTTCATAGTGTATCGAGCATCAAAAGGAAACATTCTTTTCAGCAACGGTTTTTTTAAAACTAGTTTTCTGCTACTGGCTGATTTAAAATAAAGGAAGAATCTATGTAAGGGCTGATAAAAATGAGTTTATTGAATGTTGAAGGCTTATATAAAACCTATGGCGAGAAAACGCTGTTTGATCATATTTCTTTTCATATAGAACCAAAGGAACGCATCGGGTTGATTGGACCAAACGGAACTGGAAAGTCAACACTCCTAAAGGTCATTGCTGGACTGGAATCGTTTGAGGAAGGTGACATCACGAAAGCAGGGACGCTTGATATTGAATTCCTTGAGCAAGATCCTGAAATGAGCGGGAATGAAACAATTCTTGACTACATTTTTTCTGGAACGGCACCCATGATTCAAACGATGAAGGCCTATGAACAGGCTCTAGCCGATTTAGAGCATGATCCGCAAAATGAAGCAAAACAAGAGGCGCTTATGCGCATGCAAAATCGAATGGATCAGGAAGACGCATGGGATGCGAATCTGTCAGCAAAAACAATTTTGACAAAGCTAGGCGTCAAAGATGTGAGCCGCTCTGTTCAAGCTTTATCAGGTGGACAAAAAAAGCGTGTCGCGATTGCTAAAAATTTAATTCAGCCCGCGGGACTGCTCATTTTAGATGAGCCAACCAACCATCTCGATAATGCAACCATTGAATGGCTCGAGGGATATTTGAGTCAATACAGCGGTGCAGTCATTTTGGTAACGCATGATCGTTATTTCCTAAACCGTGTAGCCAATCGAATTTATGAATTGAATCAAGGACAGCTCTATACGTATAAAGGAAATTATGAAGTCTTTTTAGAAAAAAGAGCGGAACGTGAAGCAGAAGCTCAGGTGAAGGAAACGAAGCGTCAAAACTTACTCAGACGAGAGCTTGCATGGCTGAGAAGAGGGGCAAAAGCAAGAACGACGAAGCAGAAAGCACGCATTGGCCGAGTTGAAGAGCTAAAGGATCAAAAAGGACTTGATGCGAAGGGAGAGCTGGATTTTGCCATCGGCTCCCATCGCCTTGGAAAACAAGTCATAGAGGCAGAGGACTTGACGATTTCATTTGCTGGCCAGACCCTTGTCGATCGGTTTACAGACTTAGTCGTGCCGGGCGACCGAATCGGTTTTATCGGACCGAATGGAGTCGGCAAAACAACTCTTCTTAACTGTTTAGCGGGTAAAATAGAGCCGACGACAGGACAACTGACCATTGGACAAACTGTTCGCATTGGCTATTACACGCAGGATCACAAGGAAATGAATGAAGAGCTGACCATCGTTGAGTACATCAAGGAAACAGCTGAGATCGTCAAGACTGCTGATGGTACCGTTGTGACAGCAGAGCAAATGCTGGAACGGTTCTTATTCACAAGATCCATGCAGAGGACGTTTATTCGCAAGCTGTCAGGGGGAGAACGCCGCAGATTGTATTTATTGAAAGTCTTAATGGAAGAACCGAATGTTCTCTTTTTAGATGAGCCGACGAACGATCTTGATACGGAGACCCTCAGCATTTTAGAGGATTATTTAGAACAGTTTCCTGGCGTTGTCATGACCGTATCCCATGATCGGTATTTCTTAGACCGAGTGGTTCACCGTCTGCTTGTCTTTGAAGGAAATGGGCGCATTTCACACTACCAAGGCGCTTACAGCGATTATATGGAGCAGGAAAAAGAACAGAAACGGACAGAGACAAAGCCTGCTGAGAAACAAGTAGAAGCGGCGCCAAAAAAGAGAAAAAAACTTTCTTATAAAGACCAGCTTGAATGGGACGGGATTGAAGACCGAATACAGGTATTAGAAGAAAAACATCAGCAGCTTGAAGCCAGCATTGCGGAGGCCGGCAGTGATTTTGGAAAAATTCAAGAACTAATGGACGAACAAAAAGCCGTTGCTGAAGAACTAGAACAAGCCATGGACCGCTGGACAGAACTGTCGTTAATGATTGAGGAATTAGAAGGTTAATAAAATTGAATTAAAAACCTGTAGAAATTTTCTACAGGTTTTTTTGTCCTTTCAGTTAGTAAACGAGGGTTTGTCTACAGCTTTTTTTGATAAGAGCATTTCGCATAGGCATCGTGCTGATGAATGGATTCCTCGTTACGACACTCGACTTGAAATCCTTTGATCCATGGCTGTTCATATAATTCCATGGCCATTAACCTTGAGAGATCTTCTACAAAGCGAGGATTTTCATAAGCTTCTTCTGTTACTTTCTTTTCATCAGGTCTTTTGAGCACAGGATACAGCTGGGCGCTCGCATTGGACTCAATGATATGTAAAAGTGCTTCTTTCATGTCGCCTGAAAGTAATACTTGTTCAAACAACTCTACCTGAATGGAAACAGAGCCGCGCTGATTATGGGCACCATATTCACTTATTTCTTTAGAACAAGGACATAATGTCGTGACCTGTGCATCGCAGCCAACATGACAGATCCATCCATCTTTTTCATGAAAATGAATGTCATATGTGATCGTCGCATGCATCAAACCTGCTTTTCCTGATACTGGGCTTTGCTTTTCCTTGTACCACGGGAAGGAAACTTGAACCGAGGCAGATGGCTGATTCATTTGCCGGGCGAGTGCAGCTGTCAATTCTTTTAAGCTGTTCACATCAAGCGGCTTGCCGCTTTCATAAAATGAGTGCAGCTGCTCAGTGAGTCGGCTCATATGAATGCCTTTTTCATGAGCTGACAGGGAGGTACTCAGTGCAAAGTCAGCAGAAGTTGTTTGCTCCTGGGGCGCCGTTTTAGACAAGAGTCGTACAGGGTAAGATACACGGCAGATGCCGACTTGTTCAAGAGGAAAATAAAAGTCCTGCTCTGTCTTTTGAATGTCAGTCATGTTCTCTTTTTGACAAGGCTTTGTGCCGAGGCTTGGCTGTACAGATCCGAATTGTTTGTGCCGTTCTTTTTTTGATGGAAAAGAAAACATGAGATCCCTCCTTTAAATCGTAATTATTCTTATTTATTTTGCATCATAGAACAAAAGAAATCAAGAGCACAAACACTAACGTTTACGTTAAGGTAATAAAGGTGTATAATAAAATATGAATTGATGAGCAGGAGGCACTGGTGATGGAATGGATGAAAATTGATCAAGTGGCGAAAAGAAGCGGACTCACCAAACGGACAATTCGTTTCT
This sequence comes from Bacillus pumilus, assembly GCF_003431975.1. Taxonomy (GTDB): domain Bacteria; phylum Bacillota; class Bacilli; order Bacillales; family Bacillaceae; genus Bacillus; species Bacillus pumilus_N. The sequence goes on from NZ_CP027116.1 coordinate 750,335, forward strand.
ATGAAGAGATTGGTTTATTATCAGCACCAAAGCGGACAGAGGGTGGCGTCAGACTTTACTCAGAGGACGACATGGAAGAACTAGAGAAAGTGATGCAGGCAAAAGAGGTCCTCGGATTTTCTTTACAAGAGCTTCAATCGTTTATGGAAATAGGAAAACAGCTTGAGCTAAATAAAGAAGGCTACTTGCTGTCGCTTGATCCGAAGGAACGATTAGAGAAGCTGTTAGATATGGATGCGCAGCTGACTGTGCAGCATCAATTGATTACAAAAAAGCTTGAAACGATTCAATCCTTTAAAAAGGATCTTGAAAAGATGAAAGATAAAGCGGCTCATGCGATTGAGCAATTACAAAAATAAACACCTCAGTGTGTTTATTTTATTTTGTGAACATATGAAGGAAAGGTTCTGATGGAATGAAGGAAGAAGAAGTGTTAAAACAGCGTACAAGTCTACTTAGGCAGCCAAAGGCCGTTTGGGCTGTTGCCTTTGCGTGCGTGATTTCGTTTATGGGAATAGGACTTGTGGACCCGATCTTGCCAGCTATCGCATCACAATTACATGCATCTCCAAGTCAGGTCTCACTTTTATTTACAAGCTACTTACTTGTGACCGGCTTTGTCATGTTTTTCACTGGCTTTATCTCTAGCCGGATTGGTGCGAAATGGACGTTATTAGTAGGACTTATTTTTATTATTGTCTTCTCTGCTTTAGGGGGTACCTCTTCAACCATTAATGAATTAATTGGCTTTAGAGGCGGATGGGGCATCGGGAATGCCTTATTTATTTCAACCGCCCTTTCTGTCATTGTTGGCGTGTCTGTTGGAGGAAGTGCGAAGGCCATTATTTTATACGAGGCTGCACTAGGTCTTGGGATTTCAGTTGGACCGCTGCTTGGCGGAGAGCTTGGGACGATCTCTTGGCGCGGCCCATTCTTTGGTGTTGCGGTGTTAATGCTCGTCGCTCTTTTAGCCATTACGTTTATGCTTCCACCCATGCAGAAGCCTCAGAAAAAGGTGAAATTATTCGAGGCTGTCGGGGCGTTAAAATATAAAGGTCTTTTAACGATGGCTTCTGCCGCTTTCTTATACAATTTTGGTTTCTTTGTGCTTTTAGCGTATTCGCCATTTGTGCTTCATTTGGATGAGCATGGTCTTGGTTATGTCTTTTTTGGATGGGGACTATTTTTAGCTGTGACTTCCGTCTTTTCAGCCCCGGTCATTCATCGCAAGCTTGGGACATTGACTTCTCTTGTGGTTCTGTTTGCTTCGTTTGCTTTGATTTTATTCGGTATTGGAATCTGGACTTCACATGTTGTAGTCGTCATCTGCGGAATTGTCATTGCTGGGGGTATTCTTGGTATGATCAATACTGTGCTCACGACCGCAGTGATGGGATCAGCACCGGTTGAGCGTTCCATTGCTTCATCCTCTTACAGTGCCGTGCGGTTTATTGGGGGCGCGATTGCTCCTTGGATTGCCGGAATACTTGCTGAATCTTATACAGCGAGCACCCCTTACTATGTTGGGGCAGCTGTCGTTCTGTTAGGCATGATCATCCTGCTAATTGGCCGGAAACATCTCATCAATATTCAAGCAGGTCATTAAATAGAAAAAGCCTTATATCTGCATTAGATATAAGGCTCAGCGTGTAGACAAACCCTCGCATTCTTTGTCAGGTCTGCGCTCCGGTGCTCGTCCTTCCTAGACTTCAAAGGTTTTCTATTACGCTGAAAAGAAGACAAAGGGCTAAAATAAAGATCATTTTAGCCCTTTGTCAACAATCTGAACCCTATAATACTTTGGTCGTCCAAGATTCGCAATTCCAAGTTTCAGTGGCTACATCTTGATAAAATTCAGGTTCGTGAGAGATCAATAAGACGCTCCCTTTATATGCTTTTAATGCACGTTTTAGTTCTTCTTTTGCATCGACATCCAAATGGTTGGTCGGCTCATCGAGAACCAGTAGGTTGGTTTCTTCGTTGATCAGCTTACAAAGACGGACCTTTGCTTTTTCTCCACCGCTTAAAACAGACACGCGGCTTTCAATATGTTTCGTCGTTAATCCGCATTTTGCAAGAGCGGCTCTCACTTCATATTGCGTGTAAGAAGGGAAGGTACTCCACACCTCTTCGATACAGGTGTTGCTGTTTTGCTCTTTTACTTCTTGCTCAAAATAGCCTATATGCAAGAATTCTCCGCGTTCTACCTCACCAGAAATTGGCGTGATTTCTCCAAGGAGACTTCGTAGCAATGTCGTTTTTCCGATCCCGTTAGCGCCGTATAACGCAATTTTTTGCCCTCGTTCCATTTTCAGATTCAATGGACGAGAGAGGGGTTCATCATAACCAATGACCAAATCTTTCGTTTCAAAAATCAATTTTCCAGAAGTTCGTGCCGGCTTAAAGTGGAATTCAGGCTTTGGCTTTTCGGCTGCGAGTTCAATCATATCCATCTTATCCAGTTTCTTTTGACGGGACATCGCCATATTTCTTGTGCTGACACGGGCCTTGTTTCTTGCGACAAAATCCTTTAATTCAGCCACTTCCTGCTGCTGCCTTTTATAAGCTGCTTCAAGCTGCTGTTTTTTGACTTCGTACACTTGTTTAAATTGATCATAATCACCCACATAGCGCGTGAGCTCTTGATTTTCAACATGATAAATCAAATTAATGACACTGTTTAAAAACGGAATATCATGTGAAATGAGGATAAACGCATTTTCATATTCCTGTAAATAGCGCTTCAGCCACTCAATATGCTGCTCATCTAAATAGTTGGTCGGCTCATCGAGAAGGAGAATTTCTGGCTTCTCTAACAGCAATTTCGCAAGCAATACTTTTGTACGCTGCCCGCCGCTCAGCTCCGTCACATCACGATCCAGCCCAAGATCTGTTAACCCAAGACCTCTCGCAATTTCTTCGACTTTAGAATCAATGATGTAGAAATCATTGTTTGTGAGCGCATCTTGAATAACGCCCACTTCCTCTAACAGCTTTTCAAGCTCATCAGGGTCGGCTTCACCCATTTTGCCGTAAATGTCATTCATCGCTTCTTCCATGGAAAATAAATAGTGGAATGCATCCTGAAGCACTTCGCGAATTGTTCTGCCCTTTTCTAGCACAGTGTGCTGATCAAGGTAGCCGACACGAACATTTTTCGCCCATTCGACTTTTCCTGCATCTGGCTCCAGCTTGCCAGTAATAATATTCATAAACGTTGATTTTCCTTCACCGTTGGCGCCAATTAAGCCGACATGCTCGCCTTTTAATAAACGGAAGGAGACTTCGTGGAAAATGGCTCTGTCGCCAAAGCCATGGCTTAAATCTTTAACAGATAATATCATTTTTTACACCTCAAATAGATTCAAAACGGCTAGTGCCTCTCATGATTATATCGAACTGTCCGGCTTGATAAAAGCATCAAAAGAAAAATTGCGTTTCAAAGCTGATTTTGAGATACTAAAGGATAGATTGAATGAGGATAAAGGAGATCGACATGGTAGAAAATTGGGCATTTTTGAAAGAAGCAAAGCCATTTATTCAAGAGAACTTCCAAGCGGCTGGCTTCGAAATACCAACAGCTATACAAGAAAAAACAGCAGAATGGATTACGGAGAAGCGTGATGTCATCGCAGAATCGCCTACGGGAACGGGGAAGACACTGGCGTATGTGTTGCCGCTTTTAAATAAAATCGATGTCACAATCAAGCACCCGCAAGTCTTAATCTTGGCACCTTCAAGAGAGCTTGTGATGCAAATTTTTGATGTCGTGCAAGAGTTTAAACAAGGATCAGATATCAAAGCAGTTTCCTTGATTGGTGGCGCAAACATCAAAAAGCAGCAAGAAAAACTAAAGAAACACCCGAATATCGTTGTCGCGACACCAGGACGTGTACAAGAATTAATTAAAATCAAGAAACTGAAAATGCATGAAGTGAAAACGGTCGTTCTAGACGAAGCAGATCAGCTTCTTGTGCCAGAGCATATGAAAACGATCCAAGCGATCATTAAATCTACACTAAAAGAAAGACAAATCCTCTGTTTTTCGGCGACGTTGAAAGAGGAAACCGTTCAACTGATTAAAGAAATGACGTCTGAACCAGAAGTGCTGAAAATTGCGAGAAGTGAGGAAGAAGCGCAGAAAGTAGGCCACTATTATCTGTTATGTGACCAGCGTGACAAAGTAAAACTACTGCAAAAGCTATCACGGCTTGAGGACATGCATGCGCTCGTCTTTGTGCGTGATATTACAAATTTAAGCATTTATGCAGAGAAATTAGCGTATCACCATGTCGACCTCGGTGTTCTTCATAGTGAAGCGAAAAAAGCCGAGCGAGCTATCATCTTAAAGGAATTTGAACAGCGTGAATTCCCGCTTCTTCTTGCAACGGATATCGCAGCAAGAGGGATCGATATTGACGATCTGCCATATGTCATCCATGCCGACCTGCCAAACGAAGAAGGTTATATCCACCGTTCAGGCAGAACCGGTCGTGCAGGAAAAGAAGGAGCTGTCATCAGCCTAGTCACACCACAAGAGCATTCGATGCTCAAAAAAATGGCGAAAAAGCTAAATCTTTCGCTTCAGGAAATTGTTTATAAGCAAGGCCAACTGCATCTTGCGCCTAAGCAGGCATAAAAAAAGGACCCTTCCACACGGAGGGGTCCTTTCAGCGTGTAGACAAACCCTCGCATTCTTTGTCAGTCCTGCCGGTGCTCACGAATGTCAAATTCGCTCCGGTACTCGTCCTTCCTAGACTTCAAAGGTTTTCTATCACGCTGAAAAGAAGACAAAGGGCTAAAATAAAGATCATTTTAGCCCTTTCTTATTATGAAATTTTGACAAGCTGTTTCCCGACATTTTCCCCTTTGAATAGTCCAAGGAATGCATCCGGAATGTTGTCAAAGCCTTCAATGATTGTTTCTTTATAAGTCAGTTTATCTTCTTTTACCCATTGTGCGAGATCCTTCGCTGCTTCTTCAAAACGATCTGAATAGTTAGCAACAATGAAGCCTTGCATCAATGCGCTTGTTTTAATCAGTTTTGTTTGCACACGCGGTCCGACGTCCTCGCTTGCGCTAATATTATAAGACGAAATCGCGCCGCACACTGGAATACGTGCAAAGCGGTTCAAATGATTCATCACGGCATCAGATATTTCGCCGCCTACATTGTCAAAATAGACATCGACGCCGTTAGGGCACGCCTTTGCAATCGCATCATCTAAGTCATTTGTTGTTTTATAATTAATCGTTTCATCAAAGCCCAGTTCTTTTAAGTAAGCCAGTTTATCATCAGAACCGGCAATTCCAACAACGTGTGCGCCTTTGATTTTTGCAATTTGTCCAACGACGGAACCAACGGCACCTGCGGCTCCAGAAATGACAACAGTCTCGCCTTCTTTTGGCTGGCCAATCGCAAGAAGTCCGAAATAAGCGGTTTGTCCCGGCATGCCCAAAATGCCTAAATAATAGGACAATGGCGCAATGGATGGATCAATTTTAGTTAGAGATTCGGCTTTGGCCGTGGAATATTCTTGCCAGCCAAGGAATCCAAGAACAAAATCACCTTTTTCAAATTGAGGTGATTTAGACTCAACAACTTCTCCGACAACACCGCCCTGAATCACTTCATTTAGCTTGAATGGAGGTGTATAGGATTTTGTATCCTGCATTCGTCCTCTCATATAAGGATCTACAGAAACATATTTCGTTTGAATCAAGACTTCGCCATCTTGCGGCACAGGTATATCGACTGTTTCAAAATGAAAAACATCTTTTGTAGGTAATCCTTTTGGACGCTTGGCTAATTGAATTTGCTTTTGCTGACTCATGTAAAATCCTCCCTTTCACTTACAACCTAGGTTTACATTAACATGATGCTTCTTTTCATTCAAAACATACGGTCTTTTCAAAACACATACAAAAAAGCAGCCGCCATCTTATAGAATGGGGCTGCTTTTTTGAAGAGAAACAGAGAGAAGCGGAGGTAGAGTAACAAAAAGCTGATACACGTCCGCATCACGATCTTTTAACAAATATTCGTTCGCATTTTGCATGGAGGCTTTCATCATATCGCGCGTCACATAAGGATAAAGGATATTCAAGTATGAGGACAACAGGTCTTGTGGATCTTGTTCAATCGACTCGATATCTCCAATGTTAATAATGATGGAAAAGAGATAATCAATGGAGATGCGAAAGTGCTGTTCAGCAAACAATGTAAGCGGCTTTGCTTTTGCTTCTTCAGGATGCCACTTTTGAAAAAGCTGTTTCACCAAATCACTGACAACCCAAGCATTAAACTGTTGTTCAACTGAAAAGTAATACATCAGTTCTACCTCATTTCTAGCCTCCAGTATAAGAATTGTACAACAAATCACCAAGGATGAACATAAAATTTCAGAAAATTTAGTCATTTAAGCGGTCTTTTTGTCAAAAATAAGTCAATCGGCACGGTAAGTACAGGAAGCAAAATGGATGTGCTCAAGGAAGGTTTAATGACAAAAATGCCGGGTAAAAGATTCGTAAGACGTTAAAGGAGGAATATAAAATGAAACCTGTTGTAAGAGAGTATTCAAATGACGAAACACTTCAAAGAGATGTAGAGCAATTAAAAGAACTCGGTGTTGCAAGAGAGGACATTTATGTTCTGTCCCATGACGATGACCGAACAGAGCGTATTGCAAGCAATGCAGATGCGAATAAGATCGGTTCAAGAGAAGTTGGGCTGAAACATGCTGTTGGGAACATCTTTAGTAAAAAGGGCGATGAGCTCCGCAATAAAATACATGAAATTGGTTTCTCTAAAGAAGAAGCAGAAACATTTGAAGAACATTTAGACGAAGGAAAAGTCCTTCTTTTTGTGACAGACCATGAAAAAGTGAAAACTTGGGCATAAACCCCAACTGAAAAGCCTCTTACTTTCGTAAGGGGCTTCAGCGTGTAGACAAACCCTCGCATTCGGTGTCAGTCCTGCGCGCCGGTACTCACGAATGTCAAATTCGCTCCGTTCCGGTGCTCGTCCTTCCTAAAATGCAAAGGTTTTCTATCACGCTGAAAAGAAGACAAAGGGCTAAAATCAAGATCATTTTAGCCCTTTGTCAACTAACAATCTGGAGCCTCTTACTTTCGTAAGGGGCTTTTTTTCATGTCTGCATGTCTGAAGGAGATGGTACATCCTTTTTACTATAATAAGGTAAAAATATAGATTGGAATAAACAGTAAATCATCTAATTGAAAATGTAGATATACCAAAGGGAATCATCAGTGATCAGTAAAGAATAGTCAAAATATCACAAAAAATCTTTCGGGAAATAATCATTGTATCTTTCAATTTTGCTTCAAAATGTAATAAAAATCTTGTGTAATTTAGTAGATAAATTTCTTAGTTCTATTGGTTTACGTTGCATTTTTGTGTAGAAATAAGCATTTTAAGGTCAAAAAACCACGAAAAATACCTGTATTTTCAATTAGAAAATTCATTTTAATGTTTAGGAAATAATTTGTTGACAAAATAATCTAAAAACAATATATTTGGCTTAATCCAGTCATTATGGAAGTAGTTGTTAAATTTCTGGTGGGATTTTCGAGGTATATTCTAGTGAGAGGTGGTGGTATAAAACCAAGGTACAAGCGATTCTAATATAAAAACAACTCGAAAAATTCCTGCTATATCAGAAGAAATGAGCTTTTACTTGAAGAAATGGTAGCTGACCTAAACAGTAGATTGATCTTTCTACTATGATCGCTTTGGAAGAGATATGAAAAAGACGTTACATTTTTGAATAAAAGAGAAAGCGGTTCCAATGAAGGCTGTGAGCGGATCGAACGGTGAAGGAGGTGAGCTCATATGAAAAAAAGAGAGAACAAGCTGAGGCGCCGTAGTTGTCAATTGGCTGCATATGAGGATGCATGCTGAAAAAGAAGAGTGAACATGTGGGATGCTTCTCTCCTTTTTCAGAAAAACAGATTTCCTAAAAAATCCATCTTTTATTTTAACATAAGGTTTTTGGCTTGAAAACGACCTTTGATCGAAAAGCCGATTTTGAATAGAAGGAGGTTCTGTGATGAAAAAGGCTTTATACCATGAAGACAGTGGATTGTATCTAGAAAAAATGCGTATGACATTTCAAGAACATTATGAGAAAAGAACAGATATGTGGTCTACTGATCCATCCTTAACCGATGCAGCTGTCATGTCTTTAAAGGCATGGCGTTCAAGGGAACAGAATGAACTTGCTTCTGTGCTCGATATCGGATGTGGGAATGGCCGGGCACTTGAACATTTAAGCGGGCTTTCCGCTTATGTCGGCATCGACCTGTATGAGCATGAGGAATGGGAAGGTTTACAGAAAAGAGAAACGATACCTGTCCACTTTGTTCATCAAGATTTTATGTCCTGGTCGATGGGTCAGGGTCAAGGGATGCAGTTTGATCTGATTTTAGATCATGGCTGCTTTCATCACCAGCACCCTGATGATCACGAGCGTTACTTAAAACAAGTCTCACCTTTGCTTCATGAAGGTGGCGTCTTCTCACTTGTTGTATGGGGAGAAGAGTGGAGAACGGGGTTAATCGGAGAAGACGGTCGTTTCCACTTTTCATTTTCAGATTCGCAGCTGGGAGAAAAAATTTGTACATCAGGACTGGAGCTTGTATCAATTACACCATTAAAAGCAAAGGCCGGCATTAGCCAGCATCATGTCATTGCCGTCAAAATCTAGTACAAAGGTGATCACTCAAAGCTAGCAGAGATGTTCATTTTAAGAAAAAGCGTATGCGCATCAAGGAATAATCGAAGGGTGTTGACCTGATGAACCAAAATTTCTGCTCCTTTGTACTGGACAAGACCTAGGTTGAAACATCGCCTGAAGAGGTGGAATGAAGACGAAAATCAAGGTCTGAACGATGAAAGGCATCGCACATCCATGTTCTTTTAAGCCATGAGTGCGTACACATATTCATCACTCCATCACTGCGCTGCCTGAGTCGGTTTGGGTGCAGAGATGAATAGGGGGAAACAAATGAACAAGTTTGTAGATGAATTACAAGCAATGATTCATCCATTTACCTTTCAAGAAAAAAACTATTTGCTCGTGGGACCAGTGAATTTGCCAATCTCCATTCAACATGAAGAAGTGCCATTTCAATGGTACGCCTTCGCACCTGTTGAAGAAGAGACAAAACCAACGATCGAATCTATTGTCCAAATGAGTACCGCACAGCAAACCTTTTCCTCTTGTCTCTTATTTGGCGATTTTGAAAATGAGGTGCCGCCTCTTGTGCGAATTCATAGTGTTTGCCAAACAGGGGATGTGTTTGGGTCACTGAAGTGTGATTGCGGTCCACAGCTTGCGTTATCGCTGAAGAAAATCACCAATTACGGTAAAGGGATGCTCGTCTATATGGCCAATCAAGAAGGGCGGTCAATTGGGCTGATGGCGAAAGCATTGACGTATAAATTGCAGGAAATGAAGCTGGATACATTTGAAGCGAACCGTCTGATTGGCTGCGGAGATGATGACCGGAATTACGAGGAGGCAGCGGCAGTCCTGCACTATTTAAACAAAGGGAAACCAATGCACCTTCTAACGAACAATCCAGATAAAGTCGATTCCATTGCTGCCTATGGTCTTCCTGTTTTGCGATTTGATCATACGGTCGAAGCCTCTCTCTATAATGAAGCCTATTTAAAAGCAAAAGCAGCCTCAGGGCATATGGTCGATGAGAAAAAATTAATTAATCAGTAGATGAGTTTACTTTAAAGAAGGCGGGAGAATAGCGTGAAACCTGAAATCAATTGGATTCAAATCCCAAGCGGCTATGCAACAATCGGAAGTAATGAAGAAGATATGAAAAAGGCATCAGAATTTTGGAAGGACAAGCTTCTCAATCCAACTTACGGCCGTGAGAAAAAATTTCAAAAATGGCTGTACAAAGAATTTCCATCCTATCAGCCGTATATCAATGAATTTTTCATTTCAGATACGGTCGTCACCAATGAATGGTATCAAAGCTATTGTGATGAAACAGGTCAGTCGTACCCAGAGAGCTTAACAAGCAAAGCGCTTGGCGGGGGAAGGCTCATCCGGCTTGGGGCATGGAGATCGAGGAAGCCTTCTCCTTCTGCCAGTGGCTGAGCGGGAAACTTGGGATAGACGTGTCGATTCCTACTGAAGAAGAATGGGAATATGCTGCCCGGGGAAACACGAGAAATCAATACCCGTGGGGAAATGAGTTTGATCCCTCTTACTGTAATACACACGAATCAAATATCGAAAAAACGACGCCTGTCCGTCAATACGAAAAGGGCAGATCCTTATTTGGTCTTTATGATATGGGGGGCAACGTCGAGGAATGGGTTAATACCAAATATCATGTGTACGAAGGCGGCATCGAGGTCGTAGATGATTTAACGGAATCGCTTGGCAATGATTACTACATTTTAAAAGGCGGCTCCTTTGCTAGAGGTGGAGATTTATGCAGAGTCGCCAGAAGACACGGGAAGCACCCAGATCCAGTTTTCCGATTTACTGGTTTTCGTGTAGTGACTCGTCAAAAACAACATATAAAGGTGGGAGTGTAAAACCATGCATAGAGGACCAATTACATCTGTTTTATCAACTCAGCAGGATCAAATTGTTTACACTGGCGGCTATGACCGCTGTATTTATCAGTGGAACCGGGCGACAGGAGAAGGAACGTTTATTGGAAGTCATGAGCACATCATTAACTCTTTATCTCTTTCTGAAAACGGAAAGTATTTAGCGAGTGCATCGTCAGACTATACTATTCAATTGTATGATACACGCACTCATACCCACATTCGCACCTTATTCGGACATGCGGATGATGTAGAAGCCGTCGCTTTTGCAAAGCAGGATACCTTGCTTGTATCGGTATCGAGAGATAGAAGATGCTTAGTTTGGGATATCGAAACGGGAGCCATTTTAAGAGAATTTCATGGACATAGCAAAGATGTATTAGCGGTATGGATACATGGCGATAAAGCCTATACAACAGGTGATGATGGCTATGTGCTTGTATGGCTGTATGATACAGGTGAAATTGTAGGTGAAATCGGTCCGTTTGATTATGAACTGGATACCATCAGCGGCAGCAATCAGAAAGAAGTGTTCGCACTTGGCAGAGACGATGGCACCGTTATTATTTATGATGCGGCTACTTTACAAGAGAAGAAAATCATCAAAGCCCATTTACAGGGTGTCAAGCGGGTGAATTTTTCTCCAAGCGGCAATTACTTGCTGACAGCAGGCTATGACCATTTAATTAAATTGTGGAATTATGAAACTGGGGATTTAGTCGATACACTGCTGCCTCATAAATATCAGTGGGAGCGCTCGCTTGTCTGGACGGAGGATGAGAAGTCCATCCTAGGAGCCAGCTTTGGAAAAACGTATTGTGAATGGTCTATTGAAGAGGGAAAAGTGGTATCAGATGAGATCGAAATGGCGACTCCCTCTATTAATGATATTGCGCTGACTGATGCGGGAGATATTATCACAGCATCAGATGACGGAAAATTCAGAAAGAATGGAATTGAAATCGCTAAATCGACAGGCGTTTTAACAAATGGAGTGGCTGTCGCACGAGATGGAAGCTATTATGCGTGGGGAGATCATGCAAGTCAGGTGCATATTGTTCATGAATCATTGCAGCAAATGGTTTCGTTTGACCTGAACACAGGTCCAGTCAACAGCGTGTATTTCCACGAGGAGGATCGTCAATTCTATATTGGAACTTACGGCGGTTATGTACATGTCATTTCGACAGAGCATTTAAAGGAAATCGGGCGCTCCAAAGCCCACGATTGTGCTGTTAAAGCGTTAAAAGTAGAAGGTGATCATATCATCACAGCTGCGGTAGAAGGAACCATCTGTCTTTTAGATAAGAAGAGCTTGTCTTTAAAAGCGAAATATATCGGGGCGACAGAGCTGTTAAATGACGTCTTCATTGATAGTAAAAGAGACCGTATTGCCATTGTCAGCCGTGACAAGAATGTGAGATTGTTTGATTTGCATACAGGGAGAATTTTAGACCAGCATAATGAACACCAGTATTCGATTAAATCGGTCTCTGTCACAGACTCTGGTTATATTGTGAGTGGTGATTATTGGGGCTATATCGTTGTGTGGAATCCAGAGCTAGATGTCAATACCGGTCCAATTAGAATTGCGAAAAATGGCATTAGTGCCATCAGACAATTGGGCAATGATGTATACGCAAGCTCATATGACGGTGGTATTTATCACATTCGAGAAGATGGTACGCATACAGAAGTACTGCGCTTATTTGAACAATTTCCGAAAGAAGTAATCTCTCATTAAGAAAAAGAATGTAAGCGGGGGATTCTCATGATAAGTGTTTGCAAGGAACATATGAAAAAAGGCCTGACGGTACTCAATTGTCCGCATGTGCTCCTCATTAATAAATATGAATGTCGCAAATGCTGTTTTTGTAAACAACGAGCCTCATATAAACTTTTTTATTCCTTGCCTTACTATGATCGATCTGAAAAGAGACGGATGGAAAAAATATAGCACATGAGAATAGAACTCCTTCATTTCCTGAAGGAGTTCTTTCCCTTGAAAGAGAGGAAAGGAGATTCACATGAAAGACGATGTTTTTTATATGAAGCTAGCGATTGCCAATGCAAAGGCCATGAAAGGGCAAACCTCCCCAAACCCGCTTGTCGGTGCAGTTATTGTACAGGAAGGTGAAATCGTTGGGATTGGTGCTCATATGAAGGCGGGAGAGCCTCATGCTGAAATTCATGCACTGCACATGGCAGGAGAAAAGGCGAAGGGAGCAGACATGTATGTGACGCTTGAACCTTGTGCACATCATGGGAAAACAGGCCCTTGCACAGAAGCGATTATCAACAGTGGTGTGAAGAAAGTGTTTATTGCCACCCAAGATCCAAATCCGGTGGTAGCAGGTAAAGGAATTGCCTTTTTGAAGAAGGCAGGAATAGAAGTAGAACGAGGAATATGTAAGCAGGAAGCAGATCACTTAAATGAGCCTTTTTTTCATTTGATGCAAACAAATCTTCCTTATGTCATATTAAAATCAGCGATTTCAATAGATGGGAAAATTGCAACGGCTGATCAAGAAAGCAAATGGATCACTGGAACAGAAGCGAGAACAGAAGTGCAGCGTTTACGTCAAGAAGCAGATGTGGTGCTGACAGGAGTGGAAACGATTATTCAAGATGATGCAGGCTTAATTGTGAAAGGTTCATTCAATCATCAGCCCATTCGTGTCATTTTAGATTCAACATTAAGGATTCCGCTTCATGCCAAATGCTTAACAGATCACATGGCAGAAACCATTATTTGTACGTCACAAAGCTACGATCAAAAAAAGTATCATCAGTTGATAAAAAAAGGACATCAAGTATTTGTCACAAGCGGAGAACACCAGACAGACATTCACGACGTGTTAAGAATGCTGAAGGAACGTTCTGTCATGTCAGTTCTTGTAGAGGCAGGAGGTAGTGTGAGCGCGTCATTTTTAGAAGCATCCCTTGTGAACGAAGCTGTTATCTATATGGCACCTTTACTGATCGGAGGGAAAGACGCACCTACTTTCTTTGAAGGAGAGGGTGTGAAAAAACTAAAAGAGGCGATCCGTCCAGCGGATATTGAATATAGTATGATAGGAAAAGATTTAAAAATGACGATGAGATTTCAATGAAAAGAAGACCTTGTGCATGGAGCATAAGGTCTTCTCAACTTTTCCAAATAAAAATAAAAATGTACATACACCTTTCACCATGAGGTTGAATACGATGGATGGGGGTGATTCTATGAAAAGATGTAGACAATGCGGAAAAACCTATCCCTCTCATTCTAATGGCCACTACCAAAAAGGAAGCTGGTACGATGCGTATAAGGATGATGGCTGGGAATGTGATAGTTGTAAGAAAGGAAGACCAGGTAAGCCAGGAAAACCAGTGAAAAATCCTTGCTGCGGAAAAGACCCTTGTGTTTGTGTGATTCAAGGTCCGCCAGGCGGGAGAGGAAGAAGAGGTCCAGCAGGTCCGGCGGGTGCAGTAGGTCCAGCGGGTCCAATAGGCCCAACAACAGGCGTAGGGTTAACGGGGATTGTAGCATTTGATCCAGCGGTAGCTTCGGCGTATCCAGTAGGTCAAGTGGCGACATATGATGGCAGTACATATGTGGTAAATTCAGCACCGCCAACAGGTACGCCTGATACATCACCAGATTATACGCTTTTAGCAGCTGCGGGTGCAACAAGTACAGGACCAACAGGTGTCACCGGAGATCCAGGTCCGACGGGTGCTACAGGAGCCACTGGTGTAGGACTAACTGGAGTCGTTCCTTTTGATGCAGCAGCAGCACCAGGATATTCATTGGGTCAAGTGGTGACATATGAAGGTGGAACGTATCTTGCAAACACAGCATCACCAACGGGTACACCGGATACATCACCAGATTACACACTTCTAGCCGCTGCCGGTGAGACAGGAGTGACGGGTGCCACTGGAACGGGTGCAACTGGTGCAACGGGAGAAACTGGCGCAACTGGCGTCACAGGACCAACGGGAGAAATCGGTCCAACCGGTGCCACTGGAACGGGTGCAACCGGTGCAACGGGAGAAACTGGCGCAACTGGCGTCACAGGACCAACGGGAGAAATCGGTCCAACCGGTGCCACTGGAACGGGTGCAACGGGAGAAACTGGCGCAACTGGCGTCACAGGGCCAACGGGAGAAATCGGTCCAACCGGTGCCACTGGAACGGGTGCAACCGGTGCAACGGGAGAAACTGGCGCAACTGGCGTCACAGGATCAACGGGAGAAATCGGTCCAACCGGTGCCACTGGAACGGGAGTTACCGGAGCCACAGGAGTAACCGGTGCAACTGGGATAACGGGTGATACCGGAGCTACGGGGGTCACGGGTACAGGAGTGACTGGAGCCATAGGAGAAACTGGTGCGACCGGCGTCACAGGTGTTACCGGAGCCACCGGTGTAACGGGTGATACCGGAGCCACAGGAGAAACTGGTGCGACCGGAGTAACCGGAGCCACGGGAGTCACCGGAGCCACCGGAGCTACAGGTCCAACAGGTCCAACAGGTCCAACAGGTGTGACAGGATCGAGTGCAATCATTCCATTTGCTTCAGGTACACCTGCTGTCTTGACGACAATTGCGGGCGGTCTCGTTGGAACATCCAGCTTGATCGGGTTTGGTAACTCAGCCACAGGTGTCAGTATTTTAGGCGGTGTTATTGATTTAACTGGTGCTGCAGGCACTTTACTCAACATGGCGTTCTCAGTTCCGAGAGCTGGAACGATCACTTCATTTGCTGGCTATTTCAGTACGACAGCAGCTCTTTCTTTGGTCGGCACGAGTATTACCGTAACGGCTAGTCTATTCGCTTCACCGACACCAAATAACAGTTTTACACAAGTAGCGAGTGTCACATTAGCCCCAGCTTTAACTGGAGTTTTAACACTGGGTGCTATTTCAAACGGTATTGCGACTGGCCTGAGTGTACCAGTTACACCAGAAACAAGATTGCTCGTTGTCTTCTCTGCAACAGCTACAGGTCTATCATTAGTGAATACTGTAGCAGGCTATGCGAGTGCTGGTTTATCGATCACGTAATAGGCACACAGGGATGACTCAATCATGGGTCGTCCTTTTTTGTTTTGAATGAATTTTCTCTTAACTTAGTGAGAAAAAGTGATATGATTTTCATAGAGTCTAGTCGATGAATCTAGTTGAATTAGGGGTTGTGGCGGTGAGGATGGGCAAAAGGAAAGTCACTTTACAAACGAAAATTTTGGGGTTAATTATTGGCCTTTTACTTGTTGTTATTGCATTATTGACCATTTGTTTTGGTTATTTGCAGACATCAGAAAGGCAGCGTCAAGCTGAACAGCTGGCGGTGCAAACCGCTAGAACGATATCATATATGCCACCCATTAAAATATCAGTGGCCACGGGAGATTCCCAAAATGAAGAACAGGCTGTACTTGAGCAAATGAAGGAGCAAGTAAGAGCGCATGTCATTTTTATCACCAATCAAAAAGGTAAGGTTCTTTTTCATACGAATCATGAGGATGTCGGGAAAACCATCAGTGTTTCGGAAGGAAGAAGTACACTGCTGTTTGGAGGAACCTCTATATCGATGGGTCATTCTAAAGGTGAAACCGTTGTCAGAGGCAGTGCTCCGATTATGAAAGAAACGGGCAAGCATGAAGAAATTATTGGCACAGTTACCGTCGAATTTTTAAAAAAGGAAATCGATCAAGCGACAGCCCATCAACTATTCAAGCTTAGCTATATTGCCCTTCTTGTGCTTTTGCCTGGCATATTCGGCGCGATTTTTTTAACAAGGAGTATCCGCAAAGATACATTAGGGCTTGAACCGCATGAAATTGCATCATTATTTCGAGAAAGAGAAGCGATGCTGCTTGCTATAAAAGAAGGGATTATTGCATTTGACCGCAAAGGTGCGATTACGATGATGAATACATCTGCTGAACACATGCTGCGCGTATCATCTGATCTGCCGCTTCACATTGACCAAGTCTTGCCAAAAGCCAATCTCCTTTCGTATTTAAAGGCAGAGACGATTGAATCGAACATCGAAACCGTCGTCAATGATAAAACCTATGTCTTGAATGTGAAAAAAGTGGTGCAGGACCACCAAGTCTTTGGAGGAATTGTGAGCTTCAGGGAGAAAACAGAGCTGACGAAGCTGTTGGATACATTGACAGAGGTAAGCCAATATTCAGAAGACCTTAGAGCACAAACACACGAATTTTCAAATAAGCTGTACGCTATTTTAGGCTTGCTTGAGCTGAAGCAAGTGGATGAAGCCATTGACTTAATTAAAGAAGAATATACACTTCAAAATCGCCAGCATGATTTACTCATGAAGCAAATTCGTTCTCCGAAAATACAGGCCATTTTATTAGGGAAGCTAGGAAAGGCATCTGAGAAAAAGGTTCATTTTCACATTGATGAAAATAGTTCATTGGAGCCGCTCCCAGCACACTTAAGTCTCTCTCACTTTATCACCGTCATTGGCAATCTCGTAGACAATGCGTTTGAGGCTGTATTGAATAGGGAGAATAGAGAAGTAAGCTTGTTCATCACAGATATTGGATTTGATATTATCATAGAGGTGTCTGATTCAGGGGATGGTGTCAATGACGAAGCCATTTCACAACTTTTCACAAGAGGCCATTCATCTAAGGGAGAAGGACGAGGTTATGGACTTGCCAATGTCAAAGAAGTGCTGGACGAACTCGGGGGCTGGATTGAAGTGACGAATCAAAAAGAAGGCGGTGCGATCTTCACTGCATACATACCGAAAGGCACAGAGGGGGAATAAATGGTGATGAAGGTACTCATTGCGGAGGATGATTTTCGAATCGCTGCGATTCATGAATCTTATATACAAAAGGTACAAGGCTTTCAAGTTGCCGGAAAGGCAAAGAGTGCAAAGGATATATGGGCGGCACTTCAAAAAGAACAGGTTGATCTCATTTTACTCGATGTGTATATGCCTGATGAGCTCGGTACGAACCTTTTGCCGCTGTTAAGAGAACGCTATCCAGAAGTAGATGTGATCATCATCACGGCTGCAACGGAAACGACACTATTAAGAGAAGCCCTGCAATACGGAGTGGTTCATTATTTAATCAAACCCGTAACCGCACAAAAGTTTGAACAAGTTTTAACCGAATATAAGCAGAAGAAAGACATCATTAATTCTAAGGATGAAGTCAATCAAACGTTGATTGATTTGTTTTTTGGACAGATGCAGGATGAACCAAAGGAAAAGGATGACAAGGACCTGCCTACAGGCATCAATTCACTGACTTTGGACAAGGTGAAAACATTGATGGCATCAGAGAATAGCGGGGTTACAGCGGAAGAGATCGGTGAAAAAATGGGGGCATCACGCACAACAGCAAGGCGGTACGTCGAGTATCTCGTGACAACAGGAGAATGCCGGGCAGAGCTTGCGTACGGAATCATTGGCAGACCAGAACGAAAATATTATCCTGCCAAAAAGCAAGCGGAGTCATAAAAATGAAAAAAGGAATATGCCTTGTTATCATGATCTGCCTTTGTCTATCGCTCACCTTTAATGAAAAAAGAGCAGGAGAGTCTTTTCTGAATCAGAATCCATTATATATTGTGGTGTCTGGTGTCCCTGACGGCGGCTTTGATCAAACAGCTCAGGTAATGAAATCAGTGCTTGAACAAGAGAAGCTAGTGAAACGGCCGGTGAATATCCTCTATCAAAGAGGCGGAACGGTGGATAAAGGATGGACTTATATGATGGAGCGAGATGCCCATTATATTAGTTTGAATTCAAGCTTATTATTAAGCCGTAATTTACTAGGCAGCAGTAACGTGACCATGAACGATGTCACCCCGCTCGCCATTCTTGCTGAAGAGTGGCAGGTTGTTGCAGTCCCTGTTGACTCTCCTTTCGCAAATGGGAAGGAGTTATTACACACACTAAAGAAAAAACCAGATTCCTTAAAGATTGGGTTTGCCCCTGACTTTGGAAACGATGATCAAATCTCATTCGCACGAGCTGCCGAAATGGCAGAAATTGATCCATACCGCATTCAGTTTTTGAAATTTGACAGTGCAGATGATTTGTTTCAAGCGCTGATTGACCATGAGGTGGATGCAGCCACGACCACGATCACAGAGGTTCGTCATGATTATGAAAAGAAAAGGCTAAAGCTTGTGGCAACCACAACGAATCAGCGTTTAGAGGGATTTGAAGATGTGCCGACTTGGAAAGAGCAAGGCATCCCGCTCATCTTTTCTCATTGGCGTGGTGTGATGGGACCAAAACAGATGGATCAGCACGACATTCGTGAATGGGATCAGCTTCTTTATCAAATGACACAAACGAAGTCTTGGAAAAAGCAAATGAAGCAAAAGGGCTGGACAAGTCGTTACAGGAACAGCAAAGAGGCTAAGGTTTTTATGGAAGATCAATTAAGACGATATGAGCAGTTTATTCAAGGAGAACAAGCGGTCGAGTGAGACCGCTTTTTTTCATGGAATCAATCAAAACCACAGGTTGAACAAAATGAACAAAAAGCATTTATCGACCGAAAAAGAATTAAAATTCATAATATTTACTTCAATTCAGGCGTCAGATATCATGACAGAAAGGGTTGGAAATGGGATACCAACATTTAATGAAAGCGTATACAACATAAGGGGTGAACAAAGTGCTAGCAATCTTAGGATTTCTTATGATGGTTGTATTTATGGTTTTGATTATGACGAAACGTATGTCTGTTTTAACGGCATTGGTGTTAACACCAATTGCATTTGCTCTTATTGCTGGATTTCATTTTACTGAAATTTCAGACATGATTGTCAAAGGTGTACAGCAAGTTGCACCGACAGCGGTCATGATTATGTTTGCGATTTTGTATTTTGGCATTATGATTGATGCAGGTTTATTTGATCCAATGGTGGCAAAAATTTTAAACATTGTGAAAGGCGATCCATTAAAAATTGTTGTCGGCACAGCTGTCCTGACCATGCTTGTCGCACTTGATGGTGACGGAACCACAACGTATATGATTACAACAACAGCGATGCTTCCGTTATTTACGCTGCTTGGCATCCGGCCGATTATTTTAGCGGGAATTGCTGGAGTCGGCATGGGAATTATGAATACGATTCCATGGGGAGGAGCTACACCTAGAGCGGCGAGTGCACTTGGCGTTGACCCGTCACTTTTATTTGGTCCGATGATTCCGGTCGTTGGTGCAGGGGTTTTGAGTATGATTGTTGTGGCATACTTTCTTGGGAAGTCTGAAAGAAAACGGCTTGGTGTCATTGAACTCGAACAGCCGATTCATGCAAATGAAATGGCAGCGGCACTACAGGATGATATCAAACGACCAAAACTTTGGTGGTTTAACCTGACACTTACGTTGTTATTGGTGCTTCTTCTTGTCTCAGGAAAGGTCAGCTTAACGGTTCTATTTGTACTTGCATTCTGTGTGGCGATTATCGTGAACTATCCGAACCTTGAACAGCAGCGTGAGCGGATTGCGGCTCATTCAACCAACGTTTTAGCCATAGCTTCGATGATATTTGCGGCAGGTGTTTTTACAGGTATCTTAACGGGGACGAAAATGGTCGATGAAATGGCGATTTCGATTGTATCTGCGATTCCAGAGCAGCTTGGCGGCTTTATTCCAGTCATTGTTGCGTTAACAAGCGGGATATTTACGTTCTTTATGCCAAATGATGCATACTTTTACGGGGTACTGCCGATCCTATCAGAAACAGCGGCAGCATATGGTGTCGATCAAATTGAGATTGCGAGAGCTTCTATTATTGGTCAGCCGATTCATATGTTAAGCCCACTTGTTCCATCGACTCATTTACTTGTTGGACTTGTTGGCGTATCACTGGATCAGCATCAGAAATTTGGTATGAAATGGGCTGTGCTTGCAGTCGTTGCCATGACGGTCATGTCGGTACTCATTGGGGCCATCTCCATTTGGTAAATAAAAGAGTGTCTGCTATCTGAGCAGGCATTTTTTTTAGGTCATATTGCCGGGCAGGCTCGATTCATTTGCCCTATACAAAGTCACTCTTGTTCCTCCAAAAGATATATTTTTGAAAAATACTGACACTTTTACTGTTTTTTTCTTTATAATGCAAATCAACGAAGGGAGAGGATAGCATGTCCAAACGAAAAGGCACGATTCTTTTTGCTACCGTATGCCTCATAGCAGGAAGTTTGTCGATGATGAGCCCAGCTTCAGCTCATGCAGATACCCCTTATTATGGAAAGAATTATGAACAGCCAGCCTCAGTGAAAAAGCTATACCCTGAGCCGGATGAGACGTTCGATACCCCTGCCTTTCAGAAAAAAGGAGAAGCCTTTACCACACAAGAAGAGCTTCAAGCATTTTTACGTGATATTGTCCGCAAAAGTCCTTACGCTACGCAGAAACAGATTGGAACATCCATTGAAGGACGATCCATTCCAGCCCTCTACTTTACAAAGGATCGTCAAATCTCTCCACTTTCAAAAAAGCCAACGATCTGGCTTCAAGCACAAATACATGGAAATGAACCAGCCTCCGGTGAATCTGCTCTCGTCATCGCAAAACGGTTAGCAGGTGATCAAGGGGAGCGTATACTCAACCATGTCAATATCATCATTGTTCCGAGAATAAATCCTGACGGTTCTTATGCGTTTGACCGCAGGCTTGCAAATGGAATGGATGGAAACCGTGATCATATGACCTTAGAATCTCCAGAACTCACAGCTCTGCATCAAGAATTTAATCGGTATGCACCAGAAGTGGTCATTGATGCCCATGAATACGATGTAGGCCAAAAGAATTTTGAAGATATCGGTTCAGCAGGTGCCCTCAAATATCACGATTTACTAATATTATCAGGGAAAAACTTAAATATTCCTGAAAGCATCCGGCTGGCGTCAAATGAATTATACGTGAGCGGCGTCCGTGAAACATTGACGAATCAAGGGTTTTCTAATGATTTATATTACACAAGCACAAGAGGAAAGGATGGAAAGATTGATCTCTATGAAGGCGGAACTGATGCGAGAATTGGCCGAAATGCCTTGGCATTATCGCCAGCTCTGTCATTTCTTGTAGAAAGCAGAGGGATTGGGATTGGAAGAGAGGATTTTACCCGCCGCGTCGCAGCACAAGTTACCACTCATGAAAAAATCATTGAAACAACGGTGAAACATGCGAAGCAGGTGAAGCAGCAATTAGTGAAGGAGCGTTTGAAGCTGGTGAAAAAAGGGCTTCAGTCAAATGATGACGATCAAGTGATCATTCAAGATGATTTCAAAGCGCCGGTTGATGACTCGCTGGAAATGGTGGATATTGAAAAAGGACAGACGATCAATGTCCCTGTACACTTTCACAGTGCGAGCGATGCTGTCCCTGTACTGTCGAGAGAACGACCGACAGCTTATCTCGTTTTACCTGGCCATGAAGGGGTAGAACGGAAACTGAAAACCTTAGGGTTAAAAAGCATCACATTGCCTGCCAGTGTAAAAGTGCCAGTACAAGCCTATCAGGTAACAAAACGAGACGAAAAAAGCAAAACAGATATTCAGCTTGAAACAGAGCTCACCCAAAAGAAACGTCAGCTGCCAAAAGGAACAAAGGTATATGTCACGGCGCAGCCGCAAACCAATTTGTTGTCACTTGCCCTTGAACCAGAATCAAAAGACAGCTATATGTCATCTGGATTTATTGCTTCAAAAGTAGGGGATGAACTGCCAGTTTACCGATTCTTGTTATCTCAAAAGACGTTAGGTATTCGATAAAAAGGGCTAAAAGGATTTTATCCCTCAGCGTGTAGTCAAACCCTCGCATTCAGTGTCAGTCCTGTGCGCGGATGCTCATGAATGTTTAAATTCGCTCGGCTTCTGTGCTCGTCCTTCCTAGGGCTGCAAAGGTTTTCTATCACGCTGAAAAAAAAGACAAAGGGCTAAAATCAACATCATTTTAGCCCTTTGTCTACAATCTAGAAGCGGCACAGTGCGTGCTGCTTTTTTATTTTCGTCCAGCTCTTATTTCATCTGTCATGCCTTCGTATGGTGCTTCGGAGATAATGGTTTCGTCATTTACACCTGCATGATGAATATACGTAATGTCCGCAAATTCTGGAACGACATATTTCGGATAGGTGTCGTATTTCTCCCGAGATTCTTTCATGAGATCAATGTAGTCATTTTGATAGCAAACGGTAATATCTGGACGTTCATGCACCCATTTTGGGAAGAAGATGACGCCATGCATGCGTTTCTCTTCAGGCATAAAGTTCAGAGAGACGTCTGTCCCAGTCGGTTCTGTCCAAGAGACTTTGTAAACGCCTTTTGTCAGTTTCACAATATTCACTTCTTGATCACGGACCCAGCGGCCTCCAACCATTCCGCTATGGATACGGTAATCAATGGTGTGATCATTTTTAATGTAAATCTCATATTCCCAGCCATTTTCATACGTATAAATCATATGAAGTCCAACGAATTGATCCATGTCTATTCCTTCTTTCATTAGAATAATGTTGTTTCAAACATGTCGTGATTTACATGTTTATTTTAAAGTCTATGATATACTATTGTCAAAGAATAAGCGTTGGAGGCACATTATGAGAGTTTTGAAATATGTCATTCTTGGCTTACTAGATCAGTGTGAGCTGACAGGATACGATATAACCAAACATTTTAAGGATTCCCTTGGGCAGTTTTGGAGTGCGAAGCATAGCCAAATTTACCCTGAGCTGAAGCGGCTCACAGAAGAAGGGTTCATTGAATTCGATGTTCGTATACAAGGAAAGAAGCTAGAGAAGAAGGTCTATCAAATCACAGAGGCAGGGAAAGCAGCATTGCATCAGTGGCTAAGGACAAAAGACCCGATACCTGAAACGACAAAGGATGAATTCATGCTGAAAACATTTTTCATCTCTTCGATGGACAAAAAAGAGGCGGCTGACCTTTTTACACATCAATTGTTAGAGCGCACGAAGAAAGTAGACATGCTAAAGCAGAAGCTGCACGCTTTAACAGAGGAAGATCCTGCTGCTGAATCGCTTCATTCAGCACAATTCGGGCATTACTTAGTGCTGACAAGGGCAATTGAAAGAGAAAAAGGCTATGTCCGCTGGCTTGAACAAACCCTTTCACGTATTGATTCATCCACGCACTAAGGACAATGGTCGGATGATATGATAAAAAATGGTTTGAAACTAGTGAATTTATTAATAGAAACCGCTACAATGGATATATTCGTATTAAAGTGAGGCGAGTATGTTTGAGTAATCAAGAAGCGTTATGGAATGAAGCAGAAGCTTTTATTTCTTTATGCTATGAAGAATTGAGCAAATCAAATGAAGAGAAAGCAGCACGGCTGCATGAAATAAAACAAGAAATTGACGCTAAAGGGATGTATACTCATACGCAAGAGGAGTTAGCGCACGGGGCGAAAATGGCGTGGCGCAATAGCAACCGCTGTATTGGTCGTTTGTTTTGGTCATCTTTGCATGTACACGACTGCCGTCATGTGAAGACAGAAGAAGAGGTGAAAGACGCACTCTTTCATCATCTTGAGTATGCAACAAATGGTGGGAAAATCAAACCATCCATTACGATCTTTCCTCCAGAAAATCATTCACAAAAAGAAGTCGTCATTTATAATCATCAGCTCGTTCGTTATGCAGGCTATGAGACGGAGTATGGCATCATTGGCGACGAGGCATCTCTTGAATTAACAAAGTTGTGTGAAGCTCATGGCTGGAAAGGGGAGGGCACGCATTTTGACATTCTGCCTCTCATGTTTCAGCTAAAGGATCAGCCACCTGTTCTGTATGAGCTTCCGAAAGAAATCGTCAAAGAAGTTGAGATCACCCATCCTGAATATGAAGGATTTCGTGATTTAGGACTGAAATGGTATGCGGTACCGATTATTGCTGATATGAAATTAGAAATTGGTGGTATTCATTACAATGCGGCACCGTTCAATGGCTGGTATATGGGCACAGAAATTGGTGCACGTAACCTAGCCGATGAAAATCGCTACAATATGCTGAAAAAAGTCGCTTCTATATTAGGACTGGACACGACAAAGAATGCGTCGCTTTGGAAGGATAAAGCCATCGTCGAGTTGAATGTGGCGGTTCTCCATTCTTACCGAGAAGCAGGGGTGACGATTGTTGATCACCATACAGCAGCACATCAATTCAAGCAGTTTGAAAAGCAGGAAGAAAAGGCTGACCGCAAGCTGACTGGGGACTGGACATGGCTGATTCCGCCAGTATCACCAGCTGCTACCCACATCTTCCACAAGCATTACGACAATACCATTGTGAAGCCGAATTATTTTTATCAGGAAAAGCCCTATCATGGGACAGAAAAAGCCTAGCGCAAGCTAGGTTTTTTGATTACCTTATTCGAAAATCCTGATAATGGGCTAATGCTGTGAGCGGCTCCATCTTCATATCTGTCACTTTTGAAAAAGGACTTCCTTTTCGAACAGTTTTTAAGAAATCAAGCACTGCCTGCTTTTCACCCTCCACCTTTAACTCAACATGACCTTCATCTGTGTTGCGTACCCAGCCTTTCATCCCAAGATTGACGGCTTCTCCTTGAACAAAATAGCGAAAACCGACTCCCTGAACCCGTCCTGTGACAATGGCGTGATAATGAATCAATGTCATCTCTCCTTTTTTTCTCATCGTACCATAGCTGTTTCTGACCTTCACGCATCGACTATGATTTCATTGTTGAACGATGTAAAATAATAGTCATGAGACACACAAAGGAGATGGTCATCGTGGGGAAGAAGAGTTATGACATAGTAGGAATCCAAGTAGGGCAACCCATCACGACCTATGCGAACGGAAAAGAAATCAAAACAGCTATCAACAAAAAGCGTATTCATGAGCCTGTGTATTTGAGTAAGGTCAATTTTAAGGGAGATGGACAAGGTGATTTGGTTCATCATGGAGGCTATGATAAAGCCGTATGCGTCTTTCCCTATGATCATTATGCTTATTTCGAGCAATTTTTAGGGGTTCCGTTACAGGAAGCTGCGTTTGGCGAGAATGTGACAGTGCATGAGCTAGTCGAAACAGAAGTGCGTATTGGCGATGTGTTTCAGCTTGGAGAAGCACTTGTGGAAGTGAGCCAGCCAAGACAGCCGTGTGTGAAACTCTCTCTTAAGCATGGCAACATGAAGCTAGTCAAAGAAGTACAGCAAACAGGGTATACTGGCTTTTATTTACGGGTGCTGAAAGAAGGCATGGTGCCGCCTGATGCTTCCCTTGTATTAGTAGAAAAAGCACCTCATCATGTTACGGTCCATGAAGTGAACGAAGTCAAATATCGTCAAACAGATCCAAAGAGACTGAAAGCCATTCTAGAGGTTGATGCCTTAGCAGATGTGGTGAGGAAGTCTTTAGAAAAACGAATTTAAAAAAAGCCGTACATCTTATGCTGATGTACGGCTTTAAGCTTTATGAGCTAGGTTTCTTTTGCTCAAGTAGATTTGCAAGGAAATAGGTTTTTAAGCTTTGAAGCTTTCTTCCTTCATGCTTGGTCACACCAAGCTTCTTTAATTCTTCGACATACCAGCCTTTGCTACCATAATGCATGATAGAAAACTCCTTTCAATTGGAACTGCCTGCATTGTAACATTACAAAAAAGGACGTGAAAAGTGTGCAGGTGTTAAGAAATGAAAACTGATTCTATCTGCCTATGATACATGTATATGCTGGAAATCATTATTTATGAATTTGGCGGGTTGAGGGTAACGATGATCATGCCAACCGTCATAATCATGATGACAATACCAAGATAAGTCATCATGGATTGTTTTTTCTTAATACCTACAACCGTTAAGATAATACTTTCAATCAAAAAGATAACGCCGATGATGATGAACCACATATCAAATAAGACCCCTTTCGCATATCTTTGCCTATTTTACCACAGGCATTTTTGTTTAGTCGTTACAGATTCGTGAAAGGAAAACGAAAAACCCCCTTCAATGAAGAAGGGGGCAGCTGACTTACAGCTTCGTTAAAATAATCGGTTCGTCTTTTGTAATCACAATGGTATGTTCAATCTGTGCGACTAGGCTCTTATCAGGTGTTTTAAATGTCCAGCCGTCATCAGCTTGATAAATCGATTCAGCATTTGTTGAAATAAAAGGTTCGAAGGCGATCACGGTACCATTCTTAAACAAAGCATTATCGAATGGATCATAATAGTTCAAAATATGGTTAGGTGCTTCATGCAGATTTTTCCCAATGCCATGTCCTGTCAGGTTTTTAATGACGGTAAAACCTTGTTCTTTAGCAGTATTGTAGACCGCACGACCAATTTGGTTTTGTCTTTTACCGGCTTTTGCATGCTTTAATCCTTCAAGGAATGCATCTTCTGCACACTGGCATAATGCTTCAAGACGAGCATCACCAGTACTTAATACGAATGAAATTCCGGTATCGGAATAATAGCCGTCCAGCTCTGCTGAGATATCAATATTAATGAGGTCGCCCTCTTGTAAAATGGTTTTTTCACTCGGGATTCCATGTGCTACTTCATCGTTCACGCTGATACAAGTCGTCCCAGGGAAGTCGTATTCTTTTTCAGGTGCTGAATTGGCCCCATGCTCTTCTAATATTTTTTTCCCAATCAAGTCTAATTCTTTTGTAGACATGCCTGGTTTCGCTTGGCTTTTCATTTCTTCTCTTGCCAAAGCGACAATTCGGCCGACTTTTTTTAAGGCTTCTAACTCATGATCATGTTTGACAATCACTGTTCATTCCCGCTTTCTATAACTTCATTCTATTCAATAGCTTACCACATTTTACGCGAAAAGAGTAAAGAGCAGAATTTCAAATGAATGTGGACAAATTGGTATAGATAACTAGACGTGCATATGATATATTTTTTATGAACATCATGAACGAAACGATGAGGTCATGATGATGACAAAGGGGGAGAAAGCAAATGGTGTTTCAGTTTTTTCAAAAGCTAGGCAAATCATTTATGCTTCCAATCGCTGTGCTTCCAGCAGCAGGGATCATCTTGGCTATTGGGCGGGAGGATGTATTGGATATCCCGTTTATTCATGCGGCGGGAAATGCAATTTTTGCGAATTTGGCTTTAATTTTTGCAATGGGAATAGCGATTGGCATTGCAAAGGATGGTAACGGGGCAGCAGCATTATCAGGTGCGATCTCTTATTTTATTTTATCAGCTGGTACAACGTCGATTCATTCAACGAACAATATGGGGATATTGGGCGGTATTTTATGCGGACTATTGGCAGGTTATGTGTACAATCGATTCAAGGATACGAAATTGCCCGAATACTTAGGGTTCTTTAGCGGAAGACGGCTTGTGCCGATTATGACCGCACTTTTCACCATTTTATTAGCAGCCGTTTTCGGATATGTATGGCCTCCGATTCAAACCGGGATCAATGGTTTAGGGGAATGGATTTTAAGTCTTGGCGCAACGGGTGCAGGGCTGTTTGGTTTCTTTAACCGTTTGCTCATTCCATTGGGGCTTCATCATGTGCTGAATAACTTATTTTGGTTTCAATTTGGGGAATTTGGCGGAGCAACAGGGGATTTAGCACGATTCTTTAAAGGCGATCCAAGTGCAGGTGTCTTTATGACTGGTTTCTTCCCAGTCATGATGTTCGGTCTACCAGCGGCATGTTTAGCCATGATTGTGACCGCAAAGCCTGAAAAACGAAAAGCAACCGCTGGCCTGATGATTGGGATGGCATTGACGTCATTTATTACAGGGATCACTGAGCCAATTGAATTCTCATTTATGTTTTTATCTCCACTTTTATATGGTGTCCATGCTGTATTAACAGGTCTTTCGCTTTTTATTGTGAACACCCTCGGGATTCATAGCGGCTTCGCTTTTTCAGCAGGAGCGATTGATTATATTTTAAGCTTTGGCATCGCACAAAAACCACTTATGCTGCTTGGCGTTGGGGTGCTTTATGGCATTGTGTACTTTGTTGTTTTCTATTTCCTCATTAAACTGTTAAAGCTCAAAACACCAGGCAGGGAAGATGATGACATTGAAGATATTGCAGCCGATGATGCGAAGACGGAAGGTGCAAGTATGCTTGTAGAGGGACTTGGTGGCAAAGACAATATCACCACCATTGATCATTGTGCCACTCGTCTACGTTTAACAGTAGAAGATACTCAATTATTAAATGAAGGAACATTGAAAAAAGCAGGTGCCAAAGGGGTACTGACTTCTGGGAAAACCTCCGTACAAATCATCATTGGAACGAATGTAGAATTTGTCGCAGATGATCTCCGCAAGGAAGTCGATCGAGATTAAAAAAAGCGTTCAGCCAGGTCAAATGGGCTGAACGTTTTTTTGTTTACGCTGTTCGATGACTAGCACAATACTGATCACAACAAGTAAAAACCAAGAGCTAATTTTCCCAAGATGTACGAGAGACCACGCATGCTGTTGATTTGGATATTGCCATGCCCCTAAAAATGTCGTGACATTTTCAGCAATCCAAATGAAAAAACCAATTAGCAAAAATGAGATGATAAGCGGCATTCGAAAGGTAGAAGAGCCAACCTGAAACGAAACGGACGTTTTTCGAAACACGACAACAAGCAGCAATGTCAGCCACCACCTGAGATCATATAGCCAGTGATGCGTAAAGAAGTTGAGATAAATGCACATACTGATCCCGATTGAAAGAAACGGATGGGGCCATGAAGTGACCCGCACGCGCAGCCGGGACAGTGCCTGATAAATATAGCTTGCTACACTCGCATACATAAACCCGCTATAGAGTGGGACCCCAAAGAACTTCGTATAAGCTTCTTCAGGATAGGACCAAGAACCCATATGAACTTTATACATTTCTAAGGCAATTCCTATCAGGTGAAATAGACAAATCACCTTTAGTTCATTCAATGTCTCCAGCCGCAGTGTCAGCATGAGGATCTGGGCTATAAGGCAAAGCAGTAGAATAAAATCATACCGGTGAAGAAAAGGAATAGCCACCAACTTCGATAGGGCGAGCGCCGCAAAGATCATAACGGGGAATAGACACGATATCGCCTGTAAGTAAGCAAAATGCAACAATGTTTTCATACAAAATAAAACCTCTTTTCATTGTCTTAAATGACTTAGACGGATTTAGCAAGGGGAAAGTTTACCTCAACTAGATATTCATGAACAATTTGTGAATACATATGTGAAAAAGATCACAAATTAGTTTTAACGTAGTATAATAAGATCATAAATAAAATGTGAAAAAATTCACATAAATTAAAAGGGAGGCATCATCATGTTTACAAAATTCTTACAAACGAATGTATGGGCAGCGATTATCCTTTTGGCAGCAAGACTTTATATCGGATGGACTTGGCTGACATCTGGTATAGGAAAACTAACAGGCGGATTCGATGCATCAGGCTATTTACAATTTGCGATAGCTGAACCCGTTGTCAAAGATGGCCATCTCGTGTATCCGTTTTATGTATGGTTTTTAGAAAATGTCGCTTTGCCGAATGCTGGACTATTCAGTGCCATGGTCATGTGGGGAGAAATCTTAGTAGGTCTAGGATTAATCGTTGGTTTGTTCACAACAACGGCAGCCTTTTTCGGAAGCATGATGAATGTCTCTTTCTTACTAGCTGGTACCGTCTCTGTTAACCCGCTTCTCTTGCTCATTGCTATCGTCATCATGGCAGCGAAAGGGAATGCTGGCAAATTTGGACTTGATTATGTCGCAGGTCCAGTCTTGAAACGAAAAATGAAAAGAAAGCCGCATTTAGAAGTGGCTTCATCATAAAGAGAAAGCATCCTTGAGCAGAAGCTCAGGATGCTTTTTTATTTAGGAATGAGCTTTCACCAAATTAATATGCAGGACAGTGAGCTCCTGCTGATTCACATCTGGGTCATGGCCGACGATGAATTCAAGCTCATAATCCCCGGTTCGATACACGTATTTTTTCTCTTTTGTCTGTGGGATGGTACTGACCGAATCAGCTTGTCCAAGTTGTTTCTTTAATAGGGAAGGGGTCATTCCGCCGATATTCGTTTCTTTTTCTACATTTGTACCGAAATAACGGATTTCGTCAATTTTGCCTTTTGTATCATAATGAAAAGCAAATCCCGGATTCCCCATTTCAGCATGGTAGATATCAAAGCTGCTTTGACCTGTTTCTGGGTATGGATTTCCCAGTTTATGATGAACATCTTTTTTTGTTTGAACACCCATTTTTAATCCTTCTGCATAGTACGGCATTTGCCCTTTATGTGCCAGCTTATAAATATGATTTAATGCAGTTTTTGGACCTTGAGGAACGGATTGTTCAACTGCCGTTTTGGTCATGGCGTGTGCTGAGTCTGTAGGGCTGAAACCGATTAGGGCGAAAGAAGCGAGTGATGCAGTCACGACAAAAGCTGTTGTTTTTTTCATGATAAATTCCTCCTTCTTCTTGTTATACCCGGTGCAATTCCAGTCAAACGTGAAAAAAACCAGCTGATCAACGATCGGCTGGTTTTTTATATGAGAAAGTTATTTTGATGAAGAGCTGGATTCACCTTTGGCGGAAGAGGAATCTTCTTCATCCTGTACTTTCTTTGTATAGTCATATTGATTGCGGTCAATCGGTGTAAAGCCTTTAGGCTTGTAGAAACGGAGTAAATCTTCGGTGACAATCTTATCAGATGTCTCAAGCATCTTTTTCACCGTTTCATTTTCTTGTGATGCCTTATCAGTCGGCTCAATTTTCTCGCCTGTTTTGTTGCTGTAATAGTTATTGCCTACTTTTGTGTAATCCTTAGAGACAAAGTCACCATTTCTAAATGGCACTAGCTCCTTGAAATTTTTCGATAAGATATCAGAACCCGACATTAAATAGTTCTTCGTATCATCGCCAAGCAGGTGCAGAAGGGTTGGTGCGACATCGACTTCACCAGAGTATTTATGAATCTGTCCGCCTTTTACGCCTGGTACATGAATAAAGAGCGGTACACGCATGAGCTGCGCATTTTCATAATCTCCAATTTTTTGTCCTGTCACTTTTTCCATCGCTTCGTTATGATTTTCAGAAATGCCGTAATGGTCACCATACATAATAACGACTGTATTGTCATAGAGACCAGACTTTTTCAAGTCGTTGAAGAACTGTTCAATCGCTTCGTCTAAGTAATGAGCGGATTGGAAGTAGTTATCGACGACAGAGTCTCCGAAGTCACCAGGCTCGAAATCAGTATCACCTTCATCCATTCCAAATGGGAAATGGTTTGATAACGAAATGAATTTCGAATAAAACGGCTGCTTCAAGTTTTCAAGCATTGGCATAGATTCTTTGAAGAACGGTTTGTCTTTCAGCCCATAGTTCTTCGTATCTTGCTCGTTCATATCGTAGTATTCAGAATCGTAAAATCTGTCATATCCAAAGGACTTAAACATTTCATTACGGTTCCAGAAGGTTTTCGTATTGCCATGGAATTCCGCTGACGTGTACTGATCCTTCTTCAGAATGCCAGGAATGGCTTGATACGTGTTTTGCGCTTTGTTAATAAAAACAGAGCCTTGTGATAATGGGAATAGCCCGGTATCCATCATAAATTCAGCATCTGACGTCTTTCCTTGTCCTGTTTGATGGAAGAAGTTATCAAAATAAAATGTTTTATTGTCGTGTGCCAATGAATTGAGAAATGGCGTTACTTCTTTTCCATTCACTTTATAATCAATAACAAAGTTTTGCAGAGATTCTAGAGAAATGGTAATCACGTTCATGCCTTTCGCTTTCCCGTAGTATGCCGGGTTAGGATCAGCGCTGTTCGCTTTTAAATAGTTCTCTACGTCTGTCACGTCATTTGAATTTGCCAGAGCACGCTGGCTGTTTGATTTCACATTTTGAATGGCATCAAACACAGTAAAGTTATAAGCACCCAAATACTTAACTAAATAATTGCGGTCGAACGATCTTGATAAAAGTTCTGGACGATCAATCTCTGCAGCGATTAAGTTCATCACAAAGATCACAACAGAGGACACAAGGACGAGTCTAAACGATTTTGACTTTTGAACAGGTACAGTAGTTGTACTACTTGTTTGTTGCTGCCTTCTCATGCGAACTGCGAGTACGATCAAAATGATTGTATCCATAAAGTAAAACATATCAGTCCAACGCATGAGTGAAAATGCACTATCACCTAATTGTCCGCCATTCGTTCCTGCCTGCATCACGGTAGGCAGCGTGATAAAGTCATTAAAGAATCGATAGTACACGATGTTTGCGTAAAGCAAAAAAGACATGAAAAAGTGAATCACAATGATAGCGGCAGGCTGCCATTTTTTCTTGAACAATAAAGCAAAGCCAAGAAAGAACAAGCTGGAGCTAATAGGATTCACGAAAAGCAAAATATGCTGAAGCACATTAGATATACCAAGTTTAAATTCAATTAAATAAGCAGAATACGTTTTGAGCCACAATAAGATGGCTGCAATGACAAAGAAGCCGAGGCCTCGTTTTTGAATAAATGTTTTCATTGAAACACTCCTTTTCTCCGATACACGGAAGAGGCGGAACGAAAGAAAACGAACCATTAGAATATACCATGAAATGCTCAAATAGAAAAGTGATAACCGGCGAAGAGCATTAGCAGCCTGTCCGAGCAATAAAAGGGATGAAAACGAAAATATTCGCTCTTCGAAAAACTTTTTATGAAATTCATCCTAATATTGACAGAAGATTCTGTTATTTTCCAGTTGCTATATCAATAAAACAGGTAAAAAGACACAAGTCTAAAGAATTAATTTGGTTTCTACAATGGTGATTTAAAGGGTATTTCCATTGTTTCTTAATGTTTATGCAGGTTAAGTAAAAAAAATGAGCATATGAGTAGGGAAATAACGTGGATAAATCTTCCTGTAATAAAATATATTGATATATTTTTTCGTTTCATTAACATAATGGTTTTGATGTGTTTTGTAAGGGTTTTATTTATTTTGATGAATGAACAAATTATCTAAATATACTTAAGTGAGCATTTCGAGACTATAAACTTTTGAATTGGGGTCGATATAGACTTTGACAGGAAATCTTCCATTGAAAGGATTGATAGTATATGACTGTACGAGCAAACAACCTCGTTCAGAACTGGTTTCCGAGTGAGGACGGAAATGCAGCAGAGCGTAAAGAACTCATCAAATTGATGGAGCAGATTGTTTCAGGGGTCGATCACCTAAAAGATCCGAACCGTGCACACCTAAAGGGTGAAAAGAATCGTGAGGAGGATTTTTACCAAAAGCTCACTGAAACAAGTCAAATTCCGATGAACGGGCAGCAAGCGGAACTTGTGAATGAAGAATTACTGAAGCTTTTACATAACCATCCTTACCACACAAAGTATTTCTTCACGAACATTTTGCCGATGGCAAGTACACCAGGAATT
The DNA here is from genome assembly GCF_003431975.1 of Bacillus pumilus. Lineage (GTDB taxonomy): Bacteria > Bacillota > Bacilli > Bacillales > Bacillaceae > Bacillus > Bacillus pumilus_N. The sequence continues at coordinate 784,367 of NZ_CP027116.1, forward strand.
CTAGGCATGCTGACAGCTATGCTGGTAAATGGAAACAACCTATGGGATGTGTATGGACCAGCAGGAGCGGAAGCTGAGGTCAGAGTGGTCTCAATGATGTCTAAGCTCATCGGATATGATCCAAGTGTGAGCGGGGGATATACAACATGGGGAGGTCAAGGAGCCATTTTCTCAGGACTGCGTTTAGCGATTGCAAAAGTTGCGCCAGAGTCACTGCGAAAAGGAGTTCCGCAAAACCTTTATGCGTTTTGTTCTGATGCGGCACATTACAGCTTATTTAAGTCAATGGAAGCAACAGGACTTGGCACAGACAACTTGATCAGAATTAAAACGAATAAAGATCATTCGATGGATATGGAAGATTTGCGTTGTCAAATGGAACGTGTTGCACAAAATGGCGGAATTCCCGTTTATATTGTCGCAACAACCGGAACAACAGATGCCATTGCAATTGATGATGTAAAAGGGGTACGTGAAACAGCAGAAGCCATTGCTGAGGAGTATGGTCTAAAGGTGCCGCATATTCATGCGGATTCAGCGCTCGGCGGATTCTTTGCTTTCTTTAATGAGTATGATCTAGCTGAAAACCCGTTGCAATTCTCAGACGGTGTTCTTCGTATGCTAAAAGAAATCAAAGCGAAATTCCAGCATCTTTCTCTTGCTGACACGATGTGCTTTGACTTTCAAAAGCTCGGCCAAACACCTTACACATCTAGTTTATTCTTAGTGAAAAACGCAGTAGACCTAAAGCGTTTAGATCTGGAAGAACAAGAGACACCATACGTTGGTCATAGAGGCTACGGCGAATACCATACGGGTTATACACTGGAGTGCTCGAGAATGGGGAGCTCTATCAGTATGCTGAGTGTGCTATTAACGTTTGGAGTTGAAGGCTATCAGCGCTTGCTCGGTCAATTCTTAGAAGTGAACCTTGCCTTCAGAGAAGCACTCAGCCAAGAAATACCGCAAGCAGAAGTCGTGAATGATGACAACGTTGGAATGGCTACATTATTTAGAATTTACCTGGACGGCTCACCTCGTTTTCAAGAAGAAATTTCAGGTGAAGCGACGGCAATGGAAATTGAGCGTAACAATGAATTAAACAAAATGCTGTTTGAAAAACTTGGAGAGAAAAGAGACGAAATGTTCTTTGGCGATACAACGAAGTTTTTACTTGTTCATGCAAAAGAAGGACAAGAATTCTATCTAAGTGTTAGTAAGTTTTTTGTCATCTCACCTTATACGTTACCAGAGCATATCCCGCATATCGTATCTTATTTAAAAGATGTCATTGCATCTGTTTGTGGACAATTTGAACATGTACATGCTTAAATCAAATCTGAGAGTGGAGATGTAGGAAAAAATGGCGAAACAAAGGAAATTTGGAGGATACACGATATCCTCTAAAATCATGTCAGTCGTTGTCGTAACATTACTCGCAACCGTGGCACTATTCGTTCTAACATTTTATCTAGTCAGCCAGGATTTATCATCCCAGTTATTAAAACAATTTGATTATCGATTAACAACAGATATTGATACAGCGAAGAAAGAGATCGATAATATGGATGGAAACGTCCTTGGTATGAGCGGGAAAGATGATCCCCTTTATGTGGAGGTCAAAAAGAAATTCACAGAGCTTCAAGAAGATCATACGCTTGAGAACTTATACGTGCTATCTAATAAAGGCGGCAAAGAAAGAATTATTATATTAACCGGGGAAGAAAATGATTTTGATCAAGATTATGCTTTTTCAGAAGAGATGAAACAAGCGCTCTCTGAAGATAAAATGGTCAAAAGTGATATTTACAAAGATTCATTTGGTACACATAAATCGGTCTTTTTGCCAATCAAGGATTCAGGTGGTGAGCTGACGGGGATTTTAGGCATTGATTTAGATGCCTCTGTCGTGCCTCAAACAACGCAGAAATTGATGATCTATATCACAGTGGCATCTGCCATTGTGCTTATCGGTGGATTACTCTTCTCATACTTCATGGGAAGACGAATTGCGAAACCAGCTCGTTCGTTGATGGAATCAGCGAACCGAATTGCAGATGGGGATTTAACCGGTATGGTAGAGATTGAAAGTAAAGATGAGATCGGTCAACTTGCCGCATCCTTCCAAAAGATGCAGGGACGGATTAAAGAGCTCATTTCGAAAATCTCACACTCATCTAGTGAAGTGTCGAAAATGTCTTCACAGCTTCGTACGGTGACGACCGAATCAAGTCAAAGTGCGCAGCAAGTGTCAGAAGCCATGACGAATATGAGTGAAGGAATCAATGATTCTGTCGCAAATATTAACGATTGTACGACATCTGTTGCAGAGATCGATACTCAAATCGAAGGCGTCACAAAAGAAGTTGATGAAATGAAATCTGTTTCATCTGACGTACAAGAGCAATCAGAATCTGGGCAAAAACTAGTGAATCATGTGCTCGATCATCTGAATATGCTACATGACAAGATGACCAACTCAAAGCAGGCAGCAGAAGAATTACAATCCCATTCAACGGAGATTGAAAGTGTCATCTCGATTATTACGGACATTTCAGCGCAAACGAATCTTCTTGCACTGAATGCTTCAATTGAAGCGGCACGTGTTGGAGAAGAAGGAAAAGGGTTTGCGGTTGTGGCAGATGAGGTGCGTAAATTAGCAGAGCAATCAGCAGATGCAGCTAAAACCGTTTCAGACCTCGTTATCGGCACACAGGAAAACAGTCAGCGCGTTCTTGAAAGTGTAGAGGAAAGTGGTAAAGCAGTGGAAGAGGGACGTGAGCAAATGGAAGGCACGTCACAAAACTTCGCTGTGATTTACGACGGCGTGTCTCAGTTTGCAACAAGAACGAACAATTTACTTGCTTCTATTAAGCAAGTAGAACGAGCATATCAAACGATTTCTACATCAATTGAACAAATTTCGGTTGTATCAGAAGAACATGCGGCCAGCTCCCAAGAAGTAGCGGCAGCAACAGAACAGCAAAGTGCTGGCATGCAGCAAATTTCAAGTGCGATTGAACAACTCTCTGATATGTCAGAGGACTTAGCACATATGGTTTCTACCTTCAAAATCGACAATAAATAACGAGAAAGCTGACTCTTGTGAGAGAGTCAGCTTTTTTGCTATGCTTAAACAAATTGTTGCAGGCGAAAGGAGAAACGCCATGGATTTTGCGCAGAGATTATCAGAAGAACGGATCAAAAAAGCGATGGATAACGGGGCTTTTGAAGGATTATCTGGCTTTGGCAAACCTCTGCCTAAAGATGACGCTGCTCATGTGCCTGAAGAACTAAGAATGGGCTACCGGATGATGAAAAATGCTGGCTTTGCTGGGGAAGAAACGGCACTAAAAAAAGAGCTTATGACCGTCAAAGAGTTACTTCATGCAAGTATAGATGGAGAGGAAAGAAAGAGACTTTCTCTCATATGTGAAGAAAAACAAAAACGACTGGATGAACTCACATCTAAGCGCCAAACTTTTGCCCGTCCAGCCTCCTCCTTTTATAAAAACAGGGTCTACGAAAAATTAACGGAGCATAAAAAAAGATGATGACACGAAGCCTCTCCTGAGCACATTGAGGGGGCTTTTTTTATGAAAGCGCTACATTTTGTTGTTGACTACATGTATATACAAATATAAAATAAGAATCAAACATGTATATACAAGTTTTTGGTTCTTTTTTCTTATAAAAAACGATCTCGGAGGGGATAGCATGGCTGAATACCAGGCAGCAGCAGATCAGATTGTGAAAGCCATCGGCGGCAAAGAAAATATTGATCAAGCGACACATTGTGTGACAAGGCTGCGCTTTGTGCTGAAGGATGAAGGAAAGGTTGATGAGAAAGCACTTGAACAAATAGAAGAAGTAAAGGGATCTTTCTCAGCGAACGGTCAATACCAAGTGGTGATCGGCCAAGGGGTCGTCAATCGGATATATGCCGAAATGGTGAAACAGACAGGGATTGGGGAAGCCACAAAAGAGGACGTGAAGCGTGCCTCTGATCAAAAATTAAATCCATTGCAGCGTGCTGTGAAAACGCTTGCGGATATTTTTATTCCGATTCTTCCTGCCATCGTCACCGCCGGTTTATTAATGGGGATTAATAATATTTTAACTGCTCCTGATATTTTCTTTGATCAAAAATCGATTGTAGATGTGTATCCGGCATGGGCAGATTTAGCGAATATGATCAACTTGATTGCAGGCACTGCCTTCACATTCCTGCCCGCATTAATCGGCTGGTCAGCCGTGAAGCGGTTTGGGGGAAATCCGCTTTTAGGGATGGTCCTTGGACTCATGCTCGTACATCCAGATTTATTAAATGCGTGGGGCTATGGAGCGGCTGAAAAGTCCGGTGAGATTCCTGTCTGGAATTTGTTTGGACTTGAAGTGCAAAAGGTAGGCTATCAAGGACAGGTCCTTCCGATACTCGTTGCCTCGTATTTATTAGCGAAGCTCGAATTGTTTATTACAAAACGAACACCTGAAAGCATTCAGCTATTAGTGGTTGCACCGATTACGTTATTAGTCATTGGCTTTTTATCCTTTATCGTCATCGGACCTATTACATTTGCAATCGGTAACGTGTTAACATCTGGACTTGTCGCTGTATTCCAGCAGTTCGCAGCACTAGGCGGTCTATTATATGGCGGTTTGTATGCAGCGTTAGTGATTACAGGGATGCACCATACTTTCCTCGCTGTTGATATTCAATTAATTAATTCAAAACTGCATGGCACGTTTCTATGGCCGATGCTCGCACTGTCTAATATTGCACAAGGATCAGCCGCACTTGCGATGATGTTTGTATTGAAAGATGAAAAGCAAAAAGGTCTCTCGCTCACATCAAGTATTTCCGCTTACTTAGGAATTACCGAGCCAGCGATGTTTGGTGTCAATTTGCGCTATCGATTCCCATTTATTTTTGCGCTCATTAGCTCTGGTTTAGCCGGTATGTTTATCGCCTCTCAAGGGGTGCTGGCAAGCTCAGTTGGTGTTGGAGGCATTCCTGGAATCTTCTCTATTATCCCGAAATATTGGGGCGCATTTGCGATAGGGATGGTCATTGTACTCATCGTCCCATTCATCGGCACCCTTTTGTATGCAAAGCTGAAAAAGAAAAAAGATGTTTCACAAGAACTTAACTAGTGGTGGTGGAGGAAATTGAAACAACAAACGAACGAACCGTGGTGGAAAAAAGCGGTGGTTTACCAAATTTATCCGAAGAGCTTTTTAGATACAACAGGCTCTGGTACAGGCGATATCAATGGCGTGACAAAAAAGCTCGATTATATCAAAGAGTTGGGGGCGGATTGTATTTGGCTCACGCCAATGTATGAGTCCCCGCAGCATGACAACGGTTATGATATTAGTGATTATACAAAAATCCATGACATGTACGGCACAATGGCAGATTTTGAACACATGCTGAAGGAAGCGCATGATCGAGGCATACGAGTCATCATGGATTTAGCCGTCAATCATACATCCATTTTCCATGAGTGGTTTCAATTCTCACGCAAGTCAAAGGATAACCCTTATCGAGACTATTATATTTGGAAGGAGCCTAAAGCGGATGGCTCTCCGCCGAATGATTGGCAGTCAAAATTCGGCGGTCCAGCATGGGAGCTAGATGAAGCAGCGGGAGAGTATTATCTTCATTTATACGATGTCACCCAAGCGGATCTCAATTGGGAGAAGGATGAGGTGCGCAGGCAAGTATATGACATCATGCACTTTTGGTTTGAAAAAGGAATTGATGGATTCCGGCTGGATGTCATCAACAACATTTCAAAGGATCAACGTTTCTTAGATGACGCTGGTCAATCTGTACAGGGCGACGGCCGAATGTATTATACAGATGGTCCAAGAATTCATGAGTTCCTGCACGAAATGAACCAAGAGGTTTTTTCGAAATATGACAGCATGACAGTTGGGGAAATGTCTTCAACGAATATCGCAGACTGCATTCGGTATACAAGACCGGATCGGCAGGAACTGGATATGACGTTTAACTTCCATCATTTAAAGGTCGATTATCCAAATGGAGAAAAATGGGCACTCGCACCATTTGATTTTCAGGAATTGAAGTCGATTCTATCTGAGTGGCAGACGAAAATGCATGAGGGCGGTGGCTGGAATGCGCTCTTCTGGTGCAATCATGATCAGCCGCGTATCGTCTCAAGATACGGTGATGATGGTACGTATCATCAGCAATCAGCGAAGATGCTGGCGACCACCATTCATCTCATGCAAGGGACGCCATATATTTATCAAGGGGAAGAGATTGGCATGAAGAATCCTCAATTTGAGGACATCTCGTCTTACCGTGATATTGAATCACTCAATATGTATGAAGCCATGCTTGAAAAAGGGAAATCAAAGGAAGACGCACTCGCCATTTTACAGGCCAAGTCAAGAGATAATGCACGAACACCTATGCAGTGGACCTCAGAAAAAAATGCAGGTTTCTCAAAAGGAACACCTTGGATTGAGCCAGCCAACAATGATATTTCAGTGGAAGCATCACTAAAAGACCGGACGTCTATTTTCTATCATTATCAAGCCCTTTGCAGGCTGCGTAAAGAACTTGACGTGATCACATATGGAAGCTTCACTTTACTGTTAGTAGAAGATCCAAAGATTTTTGCTTATGTGAGAGAAAGTGATGAGGAGAAGCTGCTTGTGATCAATCACTTTTATGCTGGGGAGGCGGATTTTACGCTTCCTGATGATCTTGTGCAAGCTGTAGATGAGATGGAGGGGCAAGTGCTGTTATCCAATTATGAGGATGTGCCGGCAGATGTGAAGGGATTTACGTTGCGTCCATATGAGTCAATCGTTTATCATTTAACCAAACGCTAGAAAATGGGGCGGAGGGAAAATGAAAGAGAATAAGTTTCGAGTGATTTATGATCAGCTCGCAAGACGAATTGAACAAGGTGAATGGCAGGATAAAGGCATTCTGCCATCAGAGCATGAGCTGTCCTTGATGTACGACACGTCCCGTGAGACGGTGAGAAAGGCATTGAATATCCTTGTGCAAAATGGCTATATCCAAAAAATCCGCGGGAAAGGCTCTGTCTTGCTCAATCGTGAGAAAATGCAATTCCCAGTCTCAGGTCTTGTCAGCTTTAAAGAGCTTTCCCAAACGCTTGGCCGAAAGACAGTCACGACAGTTCACGAATTTGGTTTAATCAAACCGGATCAGTCTATTCAGTCTCAGCTGAAAATAAGCGGGCAGGAGGATGTTTGGGAAGTCATTCGCTCTCGCAATATTAGCGGAGAAGAAGTGATTTTAGATAAGGATTACTTTTTGCAAAAGCATGTACCGGTCTTATCGAAGGACATATGCGAAGGATCCATCTACGAGTATATTGAAGGAGAGCTTGGTGTATCAATCAGCTACGCACAAAAGGAATTTGTGGTCGAGCCATGTACAGAAGAAGATGAGAAGTATCTCGATTTGGACGGGTTTGATCATGTGGTGGTGGTGAAGAATTATGTGTTCTTGGAGGATACGAGTCTATTCCAATACACAGAAAGCCGCCACCGGCTAGATCGTTTCAGGTTCGTGGATTTTGCTAGAAGAGAGAAGTAGACAGGGCCGAGGCTCTGTCTATTTCAGGTTTTAGGGAAACGAGGGGAACAATTAGAGCAACATTCTAGGAGGACAAATGATCAGACTGAATAGACCATTAAAGTTAAGAGATGTAGAAATTTTTAGCGTGATGAAAGATCACAGGATTTTATGTTATGTCATCATTGAAGATACGCGAAAACCGTTTACGGCAGAAGATAGAAAATTAGAGCCGTTATGTTATATGGATGAAGAAGACATTCAAGCGATTTTGAATGTGTTTCATATTTCCATAATCAATGATGAAAAATTAAGTGAAGCAGATTTAATGATGGTAAAAAGTTTTTTTGCTGATTTAGTAAATAATACGAACTTAACGAATTTTATTACGAGAGATTATGTTTTAAAGGATTTATATGATGTCGATGATGAAAATGACATCACGTTCTTTAATAGAATGCTTCGTCATATAGGATCAGATGATGTAAAAAAATTCGACGACCGCAATTGGATCTATTTATCTCAAGATTAATAACTTATTCCAAGAAAAGAGGACAGAGCATAGGCCCTGTCCTTTTCCTTTAAGATGATACATTTTTTCTTGTGCGCTTACGCTGGTAGTAATAAAGGATACCGCCAGCAGCGAGCATGAGCACACCGATGAGTACAGCTGTATACATCATTGTGGCTGTATTCGGCAGTGTGCCGCCTGGGAGGCCGGTTCCATCTTGGTTTGGATCTGTGCCTCCGCCTGGTGCTGTTGTTCCGCCGTCTCCACCAGTTTGATCTGGGGTTGTTCCAGCTGCAACACTCTGGTTGAGGACGGTGTATTCACTGAAGTGCTCAGTTTGACCTGATACGACACCGTTTTCGAACGATCCGTTACTTGTTTTGGCGTAACGATTCTTCTTGCGATCTACATAATATACACCAGGTTTTTTCGCCTTTTGAGGCTCGTCTAGTGTAAAGGATAGTGTGACAGGGTCTTTAAAGGTAGAAACCTTTTTCTCGTCTTGTTTGATTTGGAAATCATACGTATCTGTTAATGCGTTTTTCACCTTATCCGTCTTTGTCATTCCAATATCTGCACTTGTGTCTGATAGATTGGAGAGCGGCAATGTGAGACCCACTTTGTCATGATAGATGGTGACGTTTGGATCTTGCTCTCTCTTCTTTAGCTCGGCTACTTGCGCTTTTGATAGAGACAATTGAACGTTTTTCGCTTCGCTTGCTTTGTCTAAATAGAGCAATGCTTTGTTTGTATGCTGCACATACGTTTGGAATTTCTCGTCATCTTGAATGTCATAAGCGCCCTTGCCTTTCATGCGAGGAAGGAACACTTCTTTCACCCTGTGATCGATGACAGGGGAAATTTGACCGTCTGCCTTTTCAATTTGCTCTTTGAAGATTTCATAATCAACATAGCCTAAATCTTCACCATGAGACGCTTCTGTAAAGACGCTGTAGCCATCCCCACCTGTGCCAACAAATGCGTTCGTCGCCACGCGGTATGTTTTCTCATCATCAAGGTCTGTCAATTGACCTTTTTGGTCTTTCAGTTTCACATCAATCAGTCTGCTGCCAGCTGGTTTACTGAGTGTAAACGTATATTCAATGCCAGCGACATGTGGGAATGCGCCTCCGCCTTCCTCAATGCCTGACAGCCCCTGCTCGAGTGCTTTTTTAATTTGACTGCCTTTTAAATCTGCGACATAAAGTGTATTTCCGAAAGGCATGACCGTTAAAATATCACCTAAAGTGATATCACCTTTTTCGATACTTCCACGAATACCGCCACCGTTTGTAATGGCAAGGTCAGCACCGGCAGATTCTTGCGCTTTCTGCAGCATGCCGTCCGCAATAAAGTTTCCAAGATTCGTTTCCTTCGCGCGGACGTGCTCACGTTGACCGTCTAAAAGGACATCTGTATGGCCAACTTTTTCTGTCTTTAAATCTTGAATATCTGCTTTGTACCCATCAAGGATCGCTTTAGCATCCGCATCTTCTTTGACAGAGTCATCGATGGGGATTAGGTCAAAAGAGGATTCTTTTGGCTGTACGACTCCTTTTTTGTCAAAGGACACGTCTACTTTCCCTAAAAATTGTCCGTAGTCTTTCACTTGAGCGACGATCGTAGGTTCTTGTTTATTGACGACCTTTAATTTTTCAACAAGGGTGTGCGTGTGACCGCCAATGATTAAATCAATCCCATCGACTTTTTGAGCGAGCTCAAGATCACGGTTATAGCCAATGTGAGTTAACGCAATGATTTTATTGATTTTTTCTTCTGTTTGAATGGTGTTGACTGTTTCTTTTGCTTTCTTGTAAGCATCTTTAAATTGAACGTTAGGGCCGCTGCTGGATGTAATGGCTGTATCTTCAGTGGTTAAGCCGAATACGGCCACCTTTTCACCGTTTACATCGAGCAGGATGTAAGGGTAAATCCCGGCTTCTTTTTTCTCTCCAGCTTTAAATGAGGCTGGTTTTTTTACTAAGTCGCTCAATTGTTTTTCCTTCGAGACATCCACGTTTGATGACACAATCGGGAATTGAGGTTTTTCAAATTGATGACGGTTTTTCGCATCAACATTTGACGCATCGCCTGTTAGGAATTGACGAAGGACAGAGGGACCTTTATCAAATTCATGATTACCAAATGTCATGGCATCGTATTTCATTAAATTCATTAATTTCAAATCGGCAAGTCCTTGCCATTTTGTGAAATATAGATCACCAGAGAAGACATCACCAGCGTCTAATAATATATTGTTCTTACTTTCAGCACGGACTTCCTTGATCTTTGTTGCGCGCCTTGCCGCATCATCAAGGTGTGCGTGTGTATCGTTCGTATGCATCACTGTTAAATTCCAGTTGTCTGATGCAGGCGGTTCTGTTGTGCCATCCTCTTTAAAGGCTAGCTTGTACACACCAAGACCATTTGTGCTTGCGTTACGAACAAAGTCTACGCTGCTTGATTTCTCTGCAAATGGTTTGGCTAAAAGAGAAGATTCAAATGTTAAGGTTGCGCCCTTTACCGGTGCGATGGACCAGTTTTGATCGGCGCTTGGGTTGATCGTCTTTTGTTCGATAATATAATCCATCAGCACTTGACGGTTCTCATCTGCTGAAGCAAGTACGACTTTATCTTGCGTCAGGTGCGGGAAGCCTCCGCCGCCAGAAGCACGATAGTTATTCGTTACGACTAAAAATTCTTGATTGTCAGAGACTGGTTTCCCGTTGTAAGACAGGTTTTTGATGCGGTTTGCATTGGCGTTGACAATTGTGCCTGTTGTGCTGTATTTAGCAGGCTGCGTCACATCGACTTGGTATGTCACGCCATCAATCACATCAAAATTATACGAGCGGTATTCCTCGTTTAAAATCGGCTGCTCTTTTGAATCGTTTGGTTTGATCTGATGAAATTGTCCGGCAGACATCTCTAACCAGTCTTTTACTTCACTGCCTTTCAGTTTCACAATCTGCACAGTGTTATCGTAAAGGTAGAGATCGCCGATATTCTTAATCGCTAAATCCCCTTTTCCGATATTTGTATAATAATTCACACCGTTTCGTCCGCCGGCTTTAAACGGCGCACCTGCAGATAGAATCGGCAAGTTTTTGTAAGAGGTATCCTTCATTTTTTCTTGTGCATACCATTTTTGTGCATCTGTGACGACTTGAATGGAAGGGTCATCCATCACTTGTGCAAAAAAGCTATTAATATCTGCTTCTGTTTTGCCAACAGGCTTTCTCACGTAATCAAGTGTGTTTTGGTGCGTAGTTTGAATGGCATCTTTCACTGTGCTGTTTTGAGATGACACGCCAGTAACAGATTCTATTTTTCCGGTTCCGTCTGTGACCTTCCAGTTGCTGCCGTCAGGCTCTAATGTTAAATCAATGACTCCAAGGTAGCTGCCCCAGTTTTTTGACATGACGACTGGGATGCCGTTGATGGTCCCTTTTGAGACATTGAATTTGTCGACACCGCTATATTCAGCACTTGGGAATGAGCCGTGCTGGTGGCCGGACACAATGGCATCGATGCCTTTTGTTTTTGTAGCAAGGTCAAAGATCATATTTTCTGATCCTTTAGGTGAAGCGGTTTTTTCAATTCCTGTATGGGCAAGAGCGACAATGACATCCGCGCCTTTTGCCTTCATTTCAGGAATGGTTTCATTAGCAGATTCGACGATGTCCTGCACTTGAACTTGTCCATCTAAATGCTTCTTATCCCACGTCATGATTTGTGGTGGAACGAATCCTATGTAACCAACTTTTACAGTTTGTGAGGCTCCGTTTTCATCTTTAAAGGTTTTATCTTGGATCACATAAGGCGTAAAACGGTGTTCTCCATTTAACTTTTTGACGTTCGCATTGACAATCGGGAAGTTAGCGCCCGCAATGGTCCCATCAAGAAAGGATAATCCGTAGTTAAATTCATGATTGCCAAGTGTTCCTGCATCGTATTTTAGTTTGTTGAGTGTATGAATAATGGGGTGAACCTTTGTTTGATTGATGATGCTGTCTTTCTCATGTTTGTAAACGTATTCTCCAAGAGGGGTTCCTTGAATCAGGTCTCCATTATCAACAAGGAGTGTATTTGGATTTTGTGAACGGTGCTTGTCAATCAGCTCGGCTGTTTTCGCCAAACCAAATTCATTTGTTTCTTTGTCGCTGTAATAATCATAATTCATCATGTTCGCATGAATATCGGTTGTGGCTAAAATGCTGACCTTTACGGCATTGCCGCTTTCTGTTTCTGCATGAATAGGTACTGCTGGGAGAATGAGACTAATCATCATAATGGAAGTGAGCAGAATAGACAGGTTTTTCCTTCGTTTAGACCTATGTGCTTGCTTCTTCACCTGATCTCCGCCTTTCTAATTTTTTTGTCCACAATACCTATTGTAGAAATGTTTCGTTAACTTTTGTAGTTATTTTTTGCAGATTATTGTAAAGATAACATAAATCATACAAATTACCTTGTTAAGAGAATGTGAATGAGCCTAAATGCTTATTTTTATCATAAAGGGTTTTCTGATAAGGATAGGATGTTTGATTTCAAGGAGTCCGGGTATATTGTGTAGTGTAAACGATAATCAAGCAGGAGGGTTTCTACATGGGTAAGAAAATTGCAGTTGTATTAACAGATTACTTTGAGGATGTTGAATTCACCGAGCCTGCAAAAGCCTTTAAAGATGCAGGCCATGAGATCACAGTCATTGAAAATGAAGAAGGAAAAACAGTCAAAGGGAAGCAGGGAGAGGCAGAAGTGAAAGTGGATGCGTCCATTGATCACGTGAAGCCCGAAGACTTTGATGCGCTTCTCATTCCTGGCGGTTTCTCACCAGATATTTTACGTGCGGATGATCGCTACGTCCAATTCACAAAAGCATTTATGGATGATAAAAAACCAGTATTTGCAATCTGCCACGGACCGCAATTGCTTATTACAGCGAAGACGCTTGAAGGCAGAGGAGCAACTGGGTATACATCCATTCAAGTCGATATGGAAAACGCAGGCGCCAAATTCAAAGACGAAGAAGTCGTCGTTTGTCAGGATCAGCTTGTGACAAGCCGTACACCTGATGACATTCCAGCATTTAACCGTGAATCATTAAAACTGCTTGAGAAATAAACCGCAGTTATGACAGGATATAAAAAGTCAGCACCTAAAGGGGTGCTGACTTTTTCTGTGCACGATGTAGGAAACCTGCGTGTAGACTGCAAAGCAGCTTTCACATGCACCATTATTTTCTTAAGCTTTTTAGTTCGCTTGCGATGGCTTGCATTTCACTTGGGCTGAATGAAGATTTTTTCATCACCATTTGGTGAAGAAATTCAATATCTTCGTACTTATCTGGACTGAAGTCTTCGGCTTTGATGACTCCAATGTTCAGCATATTTAACTTTTGCGAAATGTCTTCAATCAGCTGATTGACTTCAGCCGCTTTTTGCTCTGACAAGGGCGGCACGTCCTTTCCTGCATATGTGTCGAATAACATGTCTATTTTAACAGAAATGCAAAAGAATAAAAGGGCTATTAAGACGAGACAGAGATGTTTTTCTCTTTTTTCTCCTGTTTGATTTTATCAATGATTCGTTTTGATTCAAATACGACAACGCCCGATAAACCGATGAGACCAATTAAGTTTGGGATGGCCATCAGTCCATTAAGCATATCTGCTACGCCCCATACGAAGTCATTTTTAAACACGGCACCGAAAAAGACAGCTATGACAAACACGATGCGATAATACATGACGTACGAATCCTTCGCTAAATATGTAAAGCATTTCTCTCCATAATAGGACCAGCCAATGATGGTAGAATAGGCAAACAAGAGCAGACCGATTGCCACAATGGTTGAGCCAACTGGGCCGAGGAAGTGAGCAAAGGATAACGAGGTCAGCGCATCACTTTTCACTGTTAGATACATATCTGCCATGACAATGGTAATGCCAGTGATAGAACAAACAATGATTGTATCAATAAACACTTGCGTCATAGAGACGAGGGCTTGACGGGCAGGCATATCCGTTTTCGCAGCCGCAGCCGCAATTGGTGCTGATCCAAGTCCTGCTTCATTGGAAAAGACTCCTCGTGCGACACCCCAGCGAATGACAGTCCCTATTGCACCACCGGCCACAGCTTGACCTGTAAAGGCATCTGAGAAAATAAGCCGTACTGCGCCTGGAACAAGATCAGCATTCATAACAAGAATGATCAGACCGCAAATGACGTAAAATAAAGCCATAACGGGTACAAAAATAGATGTAACCCGGCCGATGCTTTTAATTCCACCTAAAATCACAAGTGCCGTAAAAGCCGTAATAATGATACCTGTTACCCATGTTGGAATTTGAAAAGTGGAATTCATGACGCCTGAAATGGAATTAGATTGTACCAGGTTGCCGATCCCAAAGGCAGCACTGGCGCCGAAAACAGCAAATAGCACCCCCAGCCATTTCTGCTTTAAGCCATGCTCTAAATAATACATAGGTCCACCAGACATTTCGCCTTTTTCGTTTTTGACCCTGTATTTCACAGCAAGAACAGCTTCTGCAAACTTAGTGGCCATCCCGAAAAATGCAGCAAACCACATCCAGAATACTGCTCCAGGACCACCCGCTATAACAGCCGATGCCACACCTACGATATTCCCTGTACCGACAGTTGCGGCAAGAGCCGTCATTAATGCTTGGAAATGAGAAATATCTCCTTCTGACATTTTATCTTGTTTTGAAAAAGCGAGCTTTAAAGAATAAGGAAGTAATCTAATTTGAATGAAGAGAACGCGAAAGGTGAGGTATATTCCAGTACCAACAATTAAAATCAACAGGGGAGGTCCCCACAAAAAATTGTTCATCGTCGTGACAAACTGCTCAATTATTCCCATCTAATATCCCCCTTTGTTTGTGTAATTCTCCTAAAGTTTCTCCTGTTTTTGTGTATTTTGTCAATGGCGATGAGAGCTTTTCTTGCAAAGTTTCCAAAAGAAAAGGGACTTGATATGATGAAGTCAAGGTTTTCAAAAAGGAGTCTTAGGGAAAAGATAGGAGGAGAATGAAGAATGATTCATGTATTATTTGTGTGCCTTGGCAATATTTGCAGGTCACCGATGGCAGAGGCGATGTTTAGAAAACGAGTAGAAGATGAGGGACTGAGCGAACACTTTGTGATTGACTCAGCAGGCATTGGCGGCTGGCATCAAGGCAATCCTCCACATGAGGGAACGCGAAAACTACTTGATGAAAAAGGCATCAGCTATGAAGGAATAACTGCAAGACAAATCATGGAGAAGGATATCACCACATACGACTATATCCTTGCGATGGATGCAGAAAATGTAGGGGCACTTCGCAGTATAGCCGGCTATGGGAAACATCACTTTATTGGCCGTCTTCTTGATTTTGTAGAAGACGACGATCGAGATGATGTGCCAGATCCTTATTACACCGGGAATTTCGAGGAAGTCCATGAATTAATTAAAACAGGAATTGACCGATTTTTGACGTATGTAAAGAAAGAGAACGACCTTTAACTGAAAGGAGATCAGATGAGATGGAAAAAAAATCAAATCATGCTTCGAGGAGCAGTCATAGGAGCAGCTTGTGGTGCATTGCTCACTTTATTTCATCGACCAACAAGAATTGCACTTAAAGACAAATGGAATGACTGCCAGCAAAAGCTGGATGAATACCGCCAGGAGCCAGGCAGAATATCGGCTTGCATGAAAGAAAAGATGGAAGAAACGAAGCAGCTGATGCGAACAGTCTCAGATGATTTGTCATTTTTAAATGAGCAGGTTAATCAGTTAAAGGAAACAACCCCAAGGGTATTAGAAATTATTGAAGAAACAAAGGATCACTTTCAATCGAAATAGACAGATTGATCATTGGAGATGAGGCGTATGGGTTTTATTAAAGCGTTAATTGAACGCTTTTTGCTACATGAAGGACCGGCAAAATCTGCTGAGCTTGCGTATTTTTTCTTGCTTTCTTTATTTCCGTTTCTCATCTTCGTGTTGACACTCGTTGGGTATTTACCGCTGACGTCAAAGGATGTCTTGAATGTGATTTCTGGTTATGCGCCAGAAGGAGCGCTTTCAATGATTGAATCCATTGCCGAGCAGACGCTGAATAATCGTAATGGCGGGTTATTGTCGTTCGGGATTATTGCCGCCCTCTGGTCCGCATCTAACGGCATTAATGCTGTCGTCAGAGCATTTAACCATGCTTACGAAGTTGAGGAGAATCGTTCCTTCATTCTCGTACGTTTAACATCGATCATCTTAACGATCGCGATGGTGTTGACCATTATTTTTGCCTTGATGCTTCCTGTCTTTGGCAAAGAACTTGGTTTATTTGTCTCTAATTTAGTCGGGCAGTCAGATGCCTTTCTCACGATATGGACGGCAATGAGATGGATCATTAGTCCGCTGATCTTATTGATTGTATTTACATCCTTGTACTATTTTGCTCCAAACATCAGGCTGAAATTGAAATTTGTTCTGCCAGGCGCCATTTTTGCATCGATTGGATGGATCTTGGTCAGCATGCTGTTCTCATTTTACGTCGGCGAATTTGCCAACTACAGTGCGATGTACGGAAGCATTGGAGGAATCATTATTTTAATGATCTGGTTTTATTTAACCGGCATCATGATTATCCTTGGCGGCGAGCTCAATGCGCTTTTACATAAGCGTAAAATCGTACCAGGCAAGCTATAAAGAAATCCGGGCATCCTAAAGAAGAACGAACAAGTTCAATCTGAATGGATGGGGGAAATCACATATGTCCAAACAATCGAAAAAAGGCGGAAGCAATACGAAACAAAACAAAGGCCATCAGCCTAAGCACAAAACAAGCGGCAGTGCGAACGGGCAAAATGGATATCATTAAATGAAAAAAACTCCTCTGCAATAGGTGCAGGGGAGTTTTTAGCTTACGATCGTCTATATCGCTTAACTATGGTTTTGCATTGATGGACCCATGGAAGCCATTGTCCTAAATGAGCCTCGTTCTCTTGAATTAGTTTCAATAAAGTGTCTGCATCATCTAATAGTAGTGATGCCAAAGTCAATTCTTTTGTGACAGCGTAAGTAAACAAAGGTCGCCCTCCATTTTAATGACTTTCAACCACTGCTTTCGTCCGACCGAACCGAACGCAGCAAAATACGAATAAAATGACGATGCTGACAAGGTAAAGTAAATTCATTCCTTCAAACGTTTGCACAAAGAATCCTCCGAGAACCGGTCCGAGAATACTCCCTGCGCTAAATGCCATCCCGCACATCAAATTCCCAGCAGGAAGCAGATGCTTCGGCAACAAGTCGGTCATATAGCTGATGCCAAGTGAGAAAGTTGAGCCTACAGCCATTCCAGCAATAAAGAAACAAATCGCCACAGCCAAAATCGATTGAATAAAAATCCCTGCTAATAGGAAAAAGAATGATCCAACGAGTGTGACACATAAAATGATGCGGCGTCTCCCAAACCGGTCGCTGAGCATCCCGAGAGGCAGCTGAAAGACAATGCTTCCAATGGCGAACGCAGGTAAAATAAACGCCACTGCATCTACTGTCACCCCGCTTCTAAGTGCATATACAGGAAAGTTACTATTGAGTGTCGTTTCTAAAAAACCATAGCAAAACGGCATCATAAAAGCGACCCAGCCAAATTGAAAGGCTTTCTTAAAGCGCTTCAAACTATTTGTCTGCTCTGACGTCTGCACTTCTCCTGTATCTGGATATGTATTTTTCAACACGAAAACAAGCAGCCAAATACATAAACTAACGGCTCCTGAAACAATAAAAGGCAACGATGGATTGATCTCAATCAGTGGTGTTAAAAAAGGTCCGGCAGCAAAACCGAGTCCAAAGGATAACCCGTACAATGAAATATTTCGCCCGCGATTTCTCGATGACGAAGCATAAGTTACCCACGTCTGTGTAGAGAAATGCAGCATGTGATCACCGATCCCGATCATGAGCCGCAAAAAGAACCAGACGACATAAGATTCTATAAACACAAAGCTAAACAAGCTCAAAAAGACAGCAGCGCCCCCAATGACAATTAACGGTTTAAACCCAAACCGGCGAAGCGGTGCTTCCATAAAAGGAGACGCAAGCAGTACGCCGAGATATAAGCCAGTGGCATGCAGTCCGTTTAACGTAGGAGAAGTGCCGGCATGTTCAAAAATAATCGAAATAACAGGCAGTAATGCTCCTTGTGAAAAACCAGATACGGATACAAGTAAAATTAAAATCATAAAGTGAATTCTCGACATAAGAAGCTCCTTACAAGTTCATATTTTCATCGTACAATGGAACCATAGGGGTTTCAATAGAAAGGTGGATAAGGAATGAAACTAATATACGAATCTGAACGGTGGATCGCAGGTACAGGTGACAGGCAGCTGTCTATCTCAGGGAAAGAAGAAACTGGGTACAGGCCATATCAATTGTTCACCTCAGCTATTGCAGGCTGCTTTGGAGAAATACTCATTCATGTATGCCAGAAAAAGCGAATATCCTATGAAGGGCTGACGATCATACCTGAAACGACTAGAGGAGGTACTGTAAATAAAATCACTCGCATTCATTTACATATCGTTTTTGGACACATCAGTACTTCTGATGAACAAATAAATAAAGTTCTTACACTTGCTTTGAAGCATTGTTCGATGGTGCAGTCCGTGAAAGGAAGTATTGAAGTCACCTTCTCCCACGAGCGAATCTAAATGTATATGAAGCCGGCACTCACGAAAGAATAACAGTCAGACATATGTAAAGGAGAATGGCTGTATGAATCGTTTGTTTCTTGTGATTGTCGCAATTGGTGTACCGCTTTCGGTGATTGGGAGTTTCCTTCATTTCCCGCAAGTCATCATGTTTACTGTGTATTGCATCGCGATTATTGGTCTTGCTAGTTTTATGGGAAGAGCTACAGAAAGTCTTGCCATCATAGCGGGACCTAGAATTGGTGGACTTTTAAACGCCACATTTGGAAATGCGGTGGAGTTAATTATTTCGTTTTTTGCATTAAAGCAAGGGCTGACGGCAATCGTACTTGCGTCCTTAACTGGATCAGTCATCGGTAACTTACTGCTTGTAGCCGGGCTGTCTTTTTTCGTTGGCGGATTAAAATATAAGCGCCAAGTGTTCAATGTCCACGATGCAAGGCACAACTCGGGCTTGCTTATGTTTGCCATTATTGTGGCGTTTGTCATCCCAGAAGTGTTTTCGGTGGAGATGGAAGAGGGGAGGCAATTTGTTTTAAGTATTGGAATTAGCATTGTGATGATTTTGCTTTATGTTGCAGCGCTCTATTTCAAACTGGTCAGCCACCGCGGAGTCTATGTTGCCAAGCAGGAGAGCATGGACGGGGAAGCGGAGACGGAAGAAACACCTGAATGGTCAGGTAAGTTTGCCACTTTGATTTTGCTGCTGGCGACGATTGCCGTTGCGTACATTTCAGAGCGTCTCGTTCATACATTTGATACGGTGGGAGAACAATTTGGCTGGAGTGAGCTGTTTATCGGAGTCATTATTGTGGCCATTGTCGGAAACGCCGCAGAACATGCCTCTGCTGTCATTATGGCGTATAAAAACAAAATGGATGTCGCAGTGGAAATTGCTTTTGGCTCTACGCTTCAAGTTGCGATGATGGTGGCGCCAATCCTTGTCATCAGCTCGCTATTTTTTGACAAGCAGATGCCGCTCATTTTCTCTTTGCCAGAGCTCATTGCGATGGCATCCGCTGTATTACTCACAGTCATTTTATCAAATGACGGAGATACCAATTGGTTTGAAGGCGCCACATTACTTGCTGCCTATTTCATTATGGCGATTGGATTTTTCCTTTTATAATCTTTTGTGGATAAGGGACGTCTTTGCGGAAAATACTATGGAAAATGAATGAGAAAGAGTGATGATATGAAAAAGATGCCCCGCATCATGTTTGTTGTTCTCTTATCCTTAAGTTTTCTATACAGCTCTCCGCTAGAGGCGGCGAAGCCATTTAAAGTGCCTTCCTCTGTCGCTAGTATCTCCAAGGAGAATACGTATCCGAACGCGTCACAGGATCAACCGCTGCTCCAGCCGAGCGAGCTGACAGCCGAATTATTTAAAACAACGAATGTGCCGATTGAAAATACCCATTTGATCAAAATGCTGAATGAGTCCAGCATTTCAGGGACGCCATTAGCTGTTGGTTACCGGGCGACCATTTTCCTTGGAAGATGGGCACTGAGCTACGATTCAAACGAAACGGTCGCCAACTGGGAATACAAAAAAGTAAATACGAATCACATTGATAACAGAGGCGGCAACAAAACGGCTATTGGCAAATACGTTCAAAAGCAGCAAGTAAAAGTGAGCGGCGGGCTCACAGCAAAGGTGCCAAGCCCAGAAGATGTAAAAACATTAATGATGCAAAAAGCCATTCAAAAGACAAAGCTGCCCCTCGCTTTTGACACCGTGATTGGCGCAGGAACAAAACGAGATCAGTCATACCATGTCTCCCCGAAAAAAGCAGCGTCGCTTCATGCCTATGCACCAGCGATTAATGAAAAAGGGAAGGTGACATACGGAGAAGTGTACCTTGTACTAAAAGGAAATAAACGAAAACTCGTCGTAAAAAATGTGACCTCGCAAGGAATCGGCGCTTGGATTCCTGTTCAGGATCATCTGACGTTTGGGTTTCAAGGGATGAACTAAAACAGTCATCTCCTCTTATTAAGAGAGGAGATGACTGTTTTTTGTTAATTGGATTTATCTTTTTTCCCTTTCAATTCACTTTTGTAAAAGTCAAAGATGTTATATAAATACCATGGGATGAAGAGAATGAAGATAATTGTTGTTAATATCATGAAGTTGCTGGAAATAAAACTTAGCCCAATCATAGGAATGATCATAAATCACTCAGCTCCTTAAAGAGTTGTATAAATTGTCATTCTATTTATATATTACATGTTTTTGGAAAATAAAAAAGCCGTAGTAGAAGTTGATCAAATCGAACAACTTCTACTACGGCTTCATTGTTTTATTCCCCTAAATCCACATTATGATAAACCTGCTGCACATCTTCAAGCTCTTCTAATACATCGATTAGTTTCTCGAATTGTTCTTTAGATTCATCATCTAATGTCACTTCATTTTGAGGAAGCATTGTGATTTCAGCGACAGTAAATTCTTCGACGCCGGCTTGTTTGAATGCTTCTTGTACTTGATGGAATTGATCTGGTTCAGCGTATACAATCACTGTTTCATCTTCTTCCATGATGTCACGTACATCAACGTCTGCTTCCATTAAAAGCTCAAGCGTCTCTTCTTCACTTTTTCCTTCGACACCGATGACAGCTGTTTCGTCAAACATGTAGGCAACAGAGCCGCTTACGCCCATGTTTCCACCGTTTTTCCCGAAGGCCGCACGAACATCTGACGCTGTACGGTTCACGTTATTAGTGAGGGCATCAACGATTACCATCGACCCGTTTGGACCAAATCCTTCGTAGCGCAGCTCATCGAAATTCTCTTCCGCACCGCCTTTGGCTTTTTCAATGGCACGGTCTACAATGTGTTTTGGGACACTATATGTTTTTGCACGTTCTAGGACAAAACGAAGTGCTTGGTTTGATTCTGGGTTTGGCTCACCTTGTTTGGCAGCCACATAGATTTCACGCCCGAATTTTGCGTAAATACGACTTGTACTGGCATCCTTTGATGCTTTCTTTTCTTTAATGTTGTTCCACTTACGACCCATCCTATTCACTCTCTTTCACTTAGAAAATACACAGTATGAGGGTCCCCATGCTGCATGAAATCATTCTGCTTTCTATTATACATGAATCAGTCAAGAGGATAGAAGTCAGAGGGCTGAAATGAAGAGAATTGTTAGCTGATGTGGCCAAGCTGTTCAAGCGTTTCATGTTTTTCATGAGCCCGGGTCAGCTCGTCACATCGAATGATCCTGTCATCTAATAACGTGAAAAGAGCCATGACATCAATGAAACCCTCGTCTCCGCTTGCCAGTTCCACATGTACAGTGTAACGAAAACACCCTTGCTGCGTTTCTTCATCAAATAACACATCATAAAAAGCGGGGATCTCAAGCTGTTTTGTCACTTCTTTTAATGTGGATAGATGCTTTTTAAACTCATCAAGTGTCGAAACCTTTCCATCTGTTACTTGCTGATAATCAGGTGAAAAATAAGCCTCTACTTTTTCGATATTGAATTTGATTAAAACCTCTTCATACATCTCTTTAATAAATGATAGCGCCTCTTTTTTTGTCATGAATCAACATCCTTTCTTTTATATTAACTGGTTAACTATATTTCATTATAATTAACCAGTTAACAAAAAACAATCAAAAAAAATAACCCCATCACGAATGAGGTTATTTTGCAGTCTGGGGATAAACGAGATCTTCAAGCAATTTGACATCATGCTGATGAAGTTGTTTGATCATTTCTTTTCGGACAGCGAGGGCAGCATCGAAGTATTTTTCGTCTTCGACCATTCCTTTCACTGTAATCTCAATCCCGCGGTTCAGCTTGTTAAGGCCCATAATACCATGGACTTGAAAGGGTTCGATGGCGTTTTGAAATTCATCTTTTTTGAGAAAATCATGATGCATCTGATTGAGATTGTCACAAGCTGTTTCGAGTGCTTGAAAGGCTGTGTCTGGGTTTTGATTCACACTCATTAACACAGATTCCGTTATCCGCATGTAGTGTATGTTATAGTTTTGAATTTGCCGGATGTCTCCATTAGAAATGGTTAACAGCTTGCCGCTCCATTCTCTAATTTGCAAAGAGCGGAGACCAATCTCTTCAATCGTTCCATTAAAGAGGTTATTCACTGTTACATAATCCCCTTTATGAATCTGACGTTCATAGATGAGAAAAATCCCTGCTAAAATATCGCGAATCAGCGTCTGGGCGCCAAAACCGATGACGATCCCAGCAACACCAGCACCCGCAAGAATTTTTCCGAAGTCATGAAAGAAGAGAGAGATGACATAGAACACAAAGCAAATCGAAGCAGTGTATTTCGTGACAGACTTGACCAAGCTCTCGATCGTTTGCTTCTTCTTGTCCTCTATAAACTCCGTTCGCTTAAAGAAAATTTGAAGTGCCTTGTTAATCATAAAGACGGCAAGCCAAAGAATGAGTCCAACAAGGAGAATTTCAATGTATTTGTTCTTGATTATTGTTAGAAAAGTATCGTCCATCTATCGGTTACCCCCTGGCTGTACGAGAAGTAAAATCAACATCTTGATAATAGCTGTTTTTCACAAGAACATTCGGACCGAGGCATTGTACGCTTGGGCAATGACAATTCAGCTCTTTCGCCAATTTTGTGTCCATCCAGCGTGAATAAGCAGATTGTAATGTATCGTTAGCGATGTTTCCAAGTGGCGGTGTATCACCAAAGTCTGTCACAATAATATTCCCATCAAAAATATTCACATTCAAACGTGAGCGACCGTCAGGGTCATTTCGTACCGTGATATTTTTCTCCTGGCGTAATCGCTTGAGGAGGCGCTGGTCTTCTTCATCTGTGCTGCAAGAATAAAATGGCAATGTGCCAAACAGCATCCATGTATCTTGATCACGAATATCAAGCAGCTGATGAATCGCATCACGCATTTGCGGAAGCGTCAATGATTCAAGGGCGCTGGCAAAATCACTTGGGTACATCGGATGCACTTCGTGGCGCTGGCATTTCATTTCCTCCACGATTTGCCGGTGGATGTGTTCCATATATGGAAGTGTGCGCTTATTGAGCATGGTTTCAGCGGATACGGTAACACCGGCTTTCACAAGTGCCTGGCTATTTTCAATCATACGGTTAAATAGTTTCTCACGCTGCTCAAAGGTTGGCTTTCTGTCCATCATTGCAAAGCCGACCGTAGCAAACTCTTCAACAGTTCCCCAGTTATGTGAAATGTGAAGGACATCCAAGTATGGAATGATCTCTTCATATCGAGCCAAATCAAGTGTTAAATTTGAATTAATCTGTGTTCGGACGCCGCGTTCGTGGGCATACTTTAATAAAGGGACCACATATTCTCGCACCGATTTAAGAGAAAGCATCGGCTCTCCGCCTGTAATACTGATTGAGCGCAGAAGCGGAACTTCATCTAAACGGCGAAGCAGTAAATCAAGCGGCAGTGCATTCGGGTCTTTAGGCTGCAAAGTATAGCCGACCGCGCAATGCTCACATCTCATGTTACACAACGTCGTGGTTGTAAATTCAATATTTGTCAGCTTCATCTCTCCGTAATCCTGCACATCGAGATAGGCTTCCCAAGGGTCAAATGCAGGTGTAATCGGACGAAGTGCTGTTTTTTGGTTCATGGTATCTATCTCCTTTTCATTCGGGCAAACGTAGACCCGCCAACAGTTAATTTTAAGCCCCATCACCGTTATACGCAAGTGGGGCATCATTGATTTACAAAGGAAAAAAAGATAAGCTAGAAACAAATGCTAAAGGGAGTGTACCTATGGGCAAGGCAGTAGACAACAAAGAACAGCAGGTTGATTATTTAAAGAACCGATTAGATATGTTTATGAATGTGATTGATTCATTAGATCCTGAATCCACAGACGTTGAGGATATAGACAGACTGATCCAGATGATTGATGACCTAGAAGCGAAATATGAGCGGTTTAAAACCGATTGGAAGGAAGAATAGCTCGCGCAGTGCGGGCTTTTTTCTTTAAATTGGCAGGTGATTCAGTGTATGAGTCTCGGTCTAATTCTGCACAATAGAAGAAAAACAGGGAAGTGACGTAAATGAAAAAATGCATGCTCATCTGTTTATGTGCGCTCTTTGTATCGATGCCTCTCTCAGAAGCGGAAGCCGTGTCTAACCAGCCCGTTCACTGGGGATTTGCGAAAAGTAAAGAACATCAGCCGGCAGATGCTGGTAAAGAACTGAACGCCCTTTTAAAAAAGTATGATGCCTTCTATTTAGGAAACACGAAAAAGAAAGAGATATATTTTACCTTCGACAATGGCTATGAAAATGGATACACGCCGAAGATTTTAAATGTGCTGAAAAAACATCAAGTGCCAGCCACCTTTTTTGTGACAGGTCACTTTGTCAAGGACCAGCCTGAGCTTGTTAAACGTATGGCAGAAGAAGGGCATATTATTGGCAACCATTCCTATCACCATCCAGATTTAACAACTAAGAGTACGAAAGAAGTCAAAGAAGAGCTGGATCGTGTCAATGAAGCCGTGTACAAAATCACAGGAAAACAAGATAACCTCTATCTTCGTCCGCCTCGTGGTGTATTCAGTGAAAGGGTGCTGAAGGAAACAAAAGAGCTTGGCTACCAAACCGTTTTTTGGTCAGTGGCGTTTGTGGACTGGCATATCCATCATCAAAAAGGAAAACAGTATGCCTACGATCAAATGATGAAGCAGGCCCACCCAGGTGCCATTTACTTACTGCATACCGTCTCAAGGGACAATGCCGAGGCATTGGATGATGCCATCACGGCACTGAAAAAACAAGGATATTCCTTTAAAAGCCTAGACGATCTCATGCTTGAAAAAGTATGGCATCTCCCTCAGCTATAGAAAAAAAGCTTGCAGAACACCTGCGAGCTTTTTCTTTATCCTTCTCTTATTTTACGCTGAAACAAAATCGGATGATGGCGCGAGAAAGAATCAATCAAGCCCTCACCAAAAATTGTGATACTTTGCTCCCAAGGATGTCCTAGCAAGCCCCAATGCATCTCTTTTGATAAAAAGAAATAATAATCCCCGTTCGGAAGCACAGGCACTGTCCATTCTCCAAATTCATCTTTTTCAAATGAGCCGTATGGTGTGATCCAGTAGCATTCGTGCTGCCAATCAAGTGCCAGCATATATTCGTCTGTTCTGATAAGCTCTTGAAAAACAAGTAATGCTTTCTCTTCAAGGTCTTCATCAGCATGTAGAAGGGAAGAGTCCTCAAAATAAGCAGAAATATCATATGTAACGAAAGGAGAAGGTACCCGAAATGAGGGAAATCGAGAGAGACTCGGATGAAATTTGAAATCTCGATAGAGCGTCTCCCATACGAGCTTTTGTTCTTGATGAGACAATGGAATCCAGTTTTTCATCTAACCGCCTCCTCAACCATTCTCTCTACACATTATTTGAATATGCGGAACCACCCTTTATGCTTAAACCATAAAAGCATACTCGAAACGAGCAGACCCATGAAAATCAGCACGCCAAAATAACCATATTTCCAGTGTAATTCAGGCATATTATCAAAGTTCATTCCGTATACTCCCACAATAAAGGTCAGTGGGATAAAAATGGTCGACACAATGGTCAATGTCATCATGATCGCATTCATTCGATTGGAATTCAGCGTTTGATAGCTGTCTCGTAAATCGGCCGTCATATCACGGTTTGACTCGACGATCTCGGTTAGTTTCAAAAGGTGATCATAAATATCATTAAAATACGCTTGCCGATTCGTATCGCTTTTCATCATATTTGTGTTCACAATACGATATAAAAGGTCTCTCATTGGGATAATCGTTCTGCGCAGCTTGAGCAAATCGGATCGAATTCCAAATACTTCGTTCATCAGCGTTCCGTATGTTTTATGACCTTCTTCATCCTCGATTTCATTCAGCCTGTCCTCAATTTGATAAATAATAGGGAAATAATCATCGACAAGCTGATCAATCAGCATATAAGCCATATGCTCTGGTCCGCTCTGCCGTGCTTTATCAGACCCTTTGAGCTTTCGAATGACGCGATCAATGTAGGGCGCTTCCTTCAAATGAAAGGTCACGATATAGTTTTCGCCAACAAACAGATCGACTTCCTCATATCGAAGCGTTTTTTGATTTAGGGCATGAAGCACGAAAAATAAATACCCTTCATAAAAATCAAGCTTCGGCCGCTGTAAATAATGGAAACAATCCTCAATCGCAAGCGGATGGAACTGAAAGTATTCCTTCAAAAGTGCTGCTTCCTTTTCTGTTGGCGCATGAAAATCAATCCAATACCAGGCGATATCGGGGCTTGAAAGCTGCTGCAATGTTGCATGTTCAATCAAGTCACCGTTTTTTGTCACTGCAATTTTTTTCAGCATGTGCACCCCTCCAGACTTGCATTATATCATGAAGCAGTGCGGGTGAACTTATACGTGTTCTCCATAAAAAAAGCCGATCTCATCACTGAGATCGGTCCAATGTGCGTGTATGATTGATGGATAAAATCGAGAATTAAGGACGACGGAACGTAACAAATTTATCTTGACGGTCAAACCAGCCTCTGAACGCCCAGTTATCCCAGCCGCCATCGCCGTTGTTTTTAAAGGTACCGCTTTCAAATACCCAAATACCGTAAACAACGTTACCAAGGTTAGCAGTGGCGAAAGTTTTAACACCGTTAAAACGGTCTTCATAATTTTGGCTTAGGTTAAAGACCATGACGTTATATCTGCCGCCAGCGGCATAGAATGTGCTCTCCATCACGCCTTTAACGAATCCAGGACGGTTTGCATTTGAGTTTACCGCGTTAACAATCGCATTGGCAATCCCAAGAACATCGAAGTTTACATTAACATTAGGACTAGCTGTCGTCCCAGCTTTACCTTCAGCAGCTTTGTTTAAAACGGTTTGCTGAAGTGTAGTAGAAACGGGTGTTGACGTTTTTTGTTCAGCAGCATCAGCAAATACTGGCAGTGTCGAAGAAACAGCAGTGGCAAGGGCTACAGAAAGAATGGTTTTTTTCATTGGTCGGATCTCCTTTGTTTTAAAATTTCGGGTCTTCTTTTTCGTAAAAAGTGAAACTAGGTGAAGCCGGTGATCAATGAGGTAAATATGTTCCTGCAAGATATAACAAATGATTGCCTAATCCGCTAATTCCTTTGTTCACCTCCTTGATATGTCATAATTATACAAATATTTTTAAATAGGAAGATATCGACCAAAGGTTTTATTTCTAATTTAAGGAAGATGATCCTAAAATTTTGAAGATGATTGTCGAATGTTAGCTGAATTCGACTAAAAATGTTCCTTGATTCAAAAGGAAAATGACCGTAAATAAGGAAGATATAACTGATAAATTCTTGTACTCTTTATATTTAAAAGTATTCAATCTAGAGAATCATTCATGCAAAGTGAAACAATCACATCTGCGAGTGTGCAGAAAGGAAGAGGACAACATGTGGGAAAAAGAGCTGACCGTTGAACCGCCATATCACTTTGATCAAGTGCTCAGACGCTTATCGAGTGATCCATTAAAAGCAGTCGATTTGAATAAACGAGAAATCAAAGTGCCGATGAGATTAGAACAAAAACCATACGTTGTCGTCGTTCAAGCTACGGGAACAAAAGAAGTGCCCACGTTCCGGGTGCAGGCAAACGGCCCAGAGGAACCTCTCATATCTGAGGTGAAGCGGATATTTGGTATGGAGCATCAATTACAAGCTGTGCACGAGCATTTTTCTCAAACAAATCTTGCCCCCATTTTTGAGCGCCATATCGGGACGCCGCTTATGCTGGATTTTCATTTATATCATTGTTTGATGAAATGCATCATTCATCAGCAGCTCAATCTGGCGTTTGCTTATGAGCTCACGAAACGGTTTGTTCATACGTACGGTGAGCAAATAGAAGGCGTTTGGTTTGATCCTTTACCGGATACCATCGCTTCACTTGAAACAGAGGATTTGAGAAAGCTTCAATTTAGTCAGCGTAAAGCGGAATATGTCATTGATGTATCAAAACGAATTGTGAGCGGTTCTCTTTGTTTAGAGGAATTAACCGATTTAACTGATCTGGAGGTGGAAGAACGTCTTCTTCCAATTAGAGGGATTGGCCCTTGGACGGTTCAAAATGTGCTCATGAATGGACTTGGAAGGCCAAATCTCTTTCCGATGGCAGATATCGGGATTCAAAACGCCATCAAGCGGCACTTTGACCTGTCTGAAAAACCGACAAAAGAAGAAATGGCAGCACTAAGCGAGGAGTGGACTCCTTATTTAAGCTACGCTTCCTTATATTTATGGAGAAGTATTGAGACAGATAAATAATTGAAAGGGATTTTCTCTCTTTGTCCAAGTCATGATATACTAATGAGATGGAATAAAATGAAGACAACCTATCAAGGTTTCAAATAGAACGGAGAGAATGAATTGAAAGAAAAACAGCAAGGTGCCCTTTTGCAAAAGGGACAGCAGTTCCCGCTTACCATTAAACGCCTTGGCATTAATGGGGAAGGGGTCGGTTATTTTAAAAAGCAAGTAGTCTTTGTCCCGGGTGCGCTTCCAGGTGAGGAAGTGGTTGTGGAAGCAACAAATGTCCAAGCAAAATATGCAGAAGGTACAGTGAGAAAAGTACGAAAACGTTCCGAGCATCGAGTGAAACCGCCATGCCCAGTATACGAAGAGTGCGGCGGCTGTCAGCTTCAGCATTTGGCATACGAGCAGCAGCTAAAGGAAAAACGAGATATTGTCATTCAATCAATGGAGCGTCATACAAAACTGTCGGTTGAAAAGATCGACATTAGACCAACGATCGGCATGGAAGATCCGTGGCACTATCGGAATAAAAGTCAGTTCCAAGTAGGGCGTTCTCACAGCGGCGACATCATCGCAGGGCTTTACGGACTGAACTCTCACAAGCTTGTCCCAATCAAGGAATGTATCGTCCAGCATCCGAAAACGAATAAAACAACGGGCGTTGTCCGCAAAATTTTAGAGAAATTCGGTGTATCGGTCTACAATGAACGGACAAGAAAAGGCGACGTACGCTCGATTGTCGTACGTGTCGGCTTTGAAACAGGTGAAGTACAGGTCGTCCTTGTGACATCAAAGCCTGAATTTCCAAAGAAAAAAGAAATCGCTGAAGCCATTCAAAAACGTCTGCCAGAAGTGACATCCATTATGCACAATATCAACGGTGAAAAAACGTCAGTTATTTTTGGTCATAAGACATCTCATCTAGCTGGCAACATGGTCATCCAAGAATTTTTAGGAGACGTTTCCTTTGAACTGAGTGCACGTGCTTTCTTCCAATTGAATCCGAAGCAAACACTGAAGCTTTATGACGAAGCGAAAAAAGCGGCCAAACTGACTGGCAAAGAAAAGGTTGTCGATGCATATTGCGGCGTTGGAACGATTGGTATGTGGCTGTCAGATGGCGCAAAAGAAGTAAGAGGAATGGATGTCATCAAAGAATCAATTGATGATGCCAAGAAAAATGCCAAAAAACACGGCATGAAAAACGCGACCTATGTGACAGGAACAGCCGAACACTGGCTGCCAAAATGGGTCAAAGAAGGCTTCCGTCCTGAAGTCATCGTCGTCGACCCACCAAGAACAGGCTGCGAACGCACCTTCTTAGACACCGTCAAACAAGTCAAACCAAAACGCCTTGTCTACGTCTCTTGCAACCCATCAACACTAGCAAAAGACCTCGAATCCATGTCAAAAGACTACAAAATCGAATACATGCAGCCAGTCGATATGTTCCCACATACGGCGCATGTGGAGTGTGTGGTGTCTTTAGTCCTTAAATAAAAAGGAATGACAGCTATGAAGGGCAAAATAGCAGTCAAACGATTCCAGATATATATGGATCCACAGCAGACGAAATTGGTGGACCGAAAACAGCAATAGAAAAGTTCAGTAACTAAATGAAAAAACCCTTCCAACAGGAGGGGTTTTACTTTAACTAACAATCTACTTATTTTTTCCTATTTTATTGATTCACTCATATATCAGCTGAATGAATATAAAATAAATGTCAAAAAACAAGGTCTTCGGCAAGGACTCTTTAAATATAATTTTAAGTATTTTTAAAGGGAGTGATTAAATATGAGACTGAAAGAACATGAAATATAACAACTTTATACATTCGTAAGAGGCCCGCCAAATATTTCATCATTAAAAACTGCAAAATGATAATTGGAGGGATTATGATGAATGACAAACAGTTTTCTTCATTGATAAAACAAGCAGATGAACCTTTTGTTGGGTGGGATTTCTCATTCATATCTGAAACTGGGAGAATGAAAAGTGAGATGCTTTCATGGTCATATGGTAGTGTAGCTACTTCTCTTGTTCAAAGTGCAAAATCAATGCTAGATATGGGGACAGGTGGTGGAGAGTTTTTATCAAAGTTAAGACCTTTTCCAACATCAGTTTATGCTACAGAAGGTTACAAGCCTAATGTACCTATCGCAAAAGAACGATTAACACCTTTAGGCGTTAAGGTAGTTCAAATTGATCAGGATGAAACTCTTCCGTTTGAGGCTGGAAAATTTGATCTTATCATCAATCAACATGAGTCATTTTCATCTAAAGAGGTGAGAAGAATTATCTCGAAAGAAGGTATTTTTCTAACTCAACAAGTTGGTGGACTCGATTGCATAGAGATTAATGAGAATCTAGGGGTATCAATAAATGAGGAATTTATTGATTGGAACTTAGAGCTAGCTTTAAAAGAAATACAGGAGAGTAATTTTGAGGTTTTGAAAAGTGCTGAAGAGTTTCCAATTCTAAGATTTTATGATATTGGAGCATTGGTGTATTATCTGAAAGCAATTCCTTGGCAAGTGCCAGGTTTTGAAATAAGTAATGTCAAGGATGAATTATACACCATTCATAAAACCATTGAACAAAAGGGGTATTTTGACGCAAAACAACACCGGTTTATTATTTTAGCTAAAGCAGTTTAGTTGGAAATGGAGCCTTGGATATATTTGAAGGCTCCAGCTTAATTCTGAACTAATGCCACTTCTGTATGCACGATACATGAGCTGAAAAATAATAAAACGTACGATTCATCATATGTGTCCTTCTAATATTGTTTGGCTTGAAAACATTCTAAAAAAATAGAGGAGGATAACGATGAGTCAATTCGAGATCCTAACAAAATACATACCGATGCTTCACGAAGACCATATCGGAGAATGGGTGATCGATCATGAAAATGACGGAACAGCGGAACACCCAATCCAGATGCCCTTTGTGAATTATTCCGAAACGGTCCGTCACTTTATCGAAGATGTCTATACCTTTGCAGAACAACATCAAGAGCTGGAGCTTACCCGCTACAGAGAGATCCTCAAAGAAAACGGCATCGAATCCGAAATGAATGATATGGAGAATGTGGACATCTCTAATTTAAATGCGCAGTGTGTTCTTGCTCTCATGATGGGCGCTGTGAGAGCCGAACGATTTTGCGAGGGTGCGCTATTCAATTTTTTAAAAAGTGGAGCTATTGTCAAATGCCTGGAAAGATTGGATTGTTTGGGTTAAGAAATGGATGCGTCTAAAAAACTTAAACATAAATGGATTGAAACACTAAAAAACCTAGATGAAATGAAATCTAGGTTTTTTTGAATCATTTCTTCTGTTTTGAAATAAGCTCACATGCGTATTTTCTTAGCTTCTTGACGAAATAGATCAAGCAATAACTGCTTAGTGTTTTTCAGAGATAGATGTGGTTCCTTATGAGATAAGATGCCTATTGGGATAAAAGGGTCCTCCATTTCAATTGGAACTTTCACAAATTCGTCTGACAATGAGGTAGAGGAAAGGACGACTCCGACAGAGGGGAATTCCTTTAGAAATGGTGGGATCGCTGACATCTGGCTGATGGTATAAGTGAATGGCTCAACATTTAACCTTGAGAGCTCCTTTTGTAACTTTATGTGATATAAACAACTTTCCCCGCCTATGATCAAAGGATGTTTATAGAGATCTTTGATCAAAGAAATCGTTCCAACTTGATCTGCCTGCTGTTTTGAGATAATAAAAGATATTTCCTCTTTGTACAACTCTTCAAACGGAAGTGTATTCATCACTGGTTCTCCTGCAATGGCGAAATCAATCTCTCCCTTGAGCAGCTGTTTGTGAAGAAAGTCTGTATTACCGATGATAAAGTGGCATGTGATATTGGGTTTTTGACTCCTGAATGTTTGAAGAACAGAAGGAAGAATAGAGGCAGAGATTGGTTCTATGACGCCTATATTCAAGGTTCCGACCTCTTCCTTTTGGAGTTTTTGTGACTGATCTAATACAAAGTTCCAATGGAGAATCAGCTGATCAATCTCTTTGGCAAACAATTGTCCTGAAGGGGTTAATTCAGCCTCCCATCCTCTTACAAACAATTGAAAACCTAACTCCTGTTCTAATCGTTTGATCTGATTCGTTATGGTCGACTGCGCATAATTCAATTTATGAGCGGCTTTTGAGAATGTCCCTTCTTGAATCACGGCTTGAAATGCTTTTAACTCTTTTAAGTCCATTCCTAATAATCTCCATTCGATATATGAATACAAATTTATATAATATTCAATTATATAAAACGAATATTGAGATGTAAAATGAAGTGAGTCAGAAAAAGGGAGATGACATTCATGCCATTTGTAAAAGTCAGTTATATGGAAAATGCTTACGATAAAGATAGCCTAGCTTCTGTTAGCCAAACGATCATGAAGGCTCTGATGAAAGAGTTTCATGTACCTGAAAAAGACTACTTTCATGTGTTCAGTTCACATAAGAAAGAAGAATTTTATTATGATCCCCATTATCTTCTTCGTCACGAGAGAGATCATTGTCTTTTATATATCCAAATTACATGTGGTTCGGGAAGAACTCAGGAACAAAAGCAGTCTTTATATAAGGAAATAGCTGATCAATTGTATTGCAAACTCAATATACGGAAAGAAAATATATTCATTATGCTGATTGAGACAGGCTTGGAGAATTGGTCTTTTGGTGAAGGACTTGCACAGATGATCAAGTAACGGAACGAAAGAAAGGGGAAATAGCTATGCATCAACCAATCAAGCCAACTGTGAAATTAACACTTGGAGATAAAGAACCTGTGCGACCAGTGGTCAAAGGATTCTGACACAAAAGCAACTAGAAGAATTGTTAAGAAAGCCAAAAGAACGATTGTGAAGGGGAATTTGTGAATAATTTGAGGGGCTTCCTATCAATCAAACATTCAAAAAGAAAGTCTTAAAGCTAGCTCCATTTTTGTACGCAAATGACCCCATT
Organism: Bacillus pumilus; assembly: GCF_003431975.1. Classification (GTDB taxonomy): domain Bacteria; phylum Bacillota; class Bacilli; order Bacillales; family Bacillaceae; genus Bacillus; species Bacillus pumilus_N. The sequence continues at coordinate 818,498 of NZ_CP027116.1, forward strand.
TCGTGGGGTTGTTCGTTTTTTGTTAAAAAATGTAGTCTCCTCGATTCTGTCTTCTACATATCTTTTATCTTATCCTCTCATTGTCATACTTTTGAATGAAATTGACTCAATAGAATTGACGAAGGAACCATGAATAGGTGAAGATGAAATAAACTGTAAGATAAAGGGAGAAAAAATAATGATACATATCGTATTCGGGGCAGCAACTGCCGGTAGTTTAAAACAAGCATTACGTGAAATGAAGCAAGACCAAGTAAATGAGATCATCGCTTTTAATGACATTTATTCGATTGGACCCCTTCTCCATTTGCATGAACATGAAGGACAGGAGAAGCGTATAGAATGGCTTCGTCACGTGATGTCAAATGAATATGGCTATTTTGATGATGTGGTCATCGATCAGCATAGAATGCTTCAGCAAATAAAAGAGATAAAAGACGGTACGCGAATTCTCATCTGGACAGGCTTTAATGCACATGAGCAAATTGGCTTGCGATATGCCATCTATTTATTAAAAGAAAAAAACATTGAATTATCTTTCATCAATACAACGATCGCATTTGATCAGCTATTTAATACAAATACGAGACGAATGGATATTCGGCATGCTGGGGAAATCACATCTGAAAAATTGAAGGTTTTGTACGAGAGTAAAGAGCATATTCATTCAGTGACAAAAGAAAAAAGAGAAAAATTACAAAATGAATGGCTTTCATTTACTAAAGAAAATCATACGCTGCGGATATGGCAAAAAGGAAAAACGATCAGCGTACCAGAAGATGAATTTGATGCTTATTTAGTGAAGATGGCTAAGCGACTTCATCAGTCCGAGCAAGAAGAGAAGTACATCGTAACTCCACGCTTAATTGGGGAGGTCATCGGTCATTTAGAACAGTATATCGGTGATGATTTTATTGAGTATCGAATTAAGTCATTAATTGACCAAGGGATTTTCGACATGAAAGGAAGGCGCACCTCCATGCGTTATTACTCAATTAAACTGACAGAATTCGGTCAGCGCTTCAAAAAATGGGTGTGCTGTCGAGAATTCGAGGATCATCCTTTTGTGAAAATTGAAGGAGATTATGGTGGTGAACCTTTTCATTGTGGGCATTGTCAATGTCATTTAGAAAGAGATGATGTACCAATAAACGATACACTTTTCTCGAAGATTTGGAATTGGAACATACAGTATGGCCGCTGGTTTGACGAAGAGACAGATGATTTGGTGCCAAATGGCGCAGACATGGAAAAGAAATTCAATCAAGAAGGGGAGCGTATCACCGAAGAAGTGAAACGAGCCTTCTCCCCTGCATTTCAAGTTGAATACAGTCCAAGTGAATACACTCAGCATTTCATTTAAAGAATAAATTTCGGTATCACTACACAAAATAAAGCTTTACATAATCCGTCATCTTCATGTAAGATATGGAGAAATTAAAAGCGAAGAAAAGGACATGAGCCATTTTTACTCGTTACCAGAGAGGGAAGTCACGCTGAAATCTTCCTAACGCAGGAAATGGTCTTACCGCCTTTGAGCTGTATTGGGGAAATCATAGTATCCAATACCGTCTACGCCACGTTACGGCACCAGAGCCATAAAGCGAATACGCATTATGGGAATTTGGGTGGAACCACGGATTACACATTCGTCCCTTTATGAGGGATGGGTGTGTTTTTTTTGTTCACTCACATATGTTATTGCTTTGAAAAGGACATGAGCCATTTTTACTCGTTACCAGAGAGGGAAGTCACGCTGAAATCTTCCTAACGCAGAAAATTGGTCTTACCGCCTTTGAGCTGTATTGGGGAAATCATAGTATCCAATACCGTCAATGCCACGTTACGGCACCAGAGCCATAAAGCGAATACGCATTATGGGAATTTGGGTGGAACCACGGATTACACATTCGTCCCTCTATGAGGGATGGATGTGTTTTTTTATTTCAAAAAAAGAAAGGTGTGTCAGTGATGAGAGAAAAAATGGTGAAGATTCAATTTCCAGATGGAAAGATAAAGGAGTTTTTTGCAGGTACGACTGTCGCGGATGTTGCCTCCCATATTAGCCCGAGCTTAAGGAGAAAAGCAGTGGCGGGAAAGGTGAATGATCAATTAGTGGATGTAAGTCATCAGCTGGAAAGGGATGCTCGGCTATCCATTGTCACACTTGATTCAAAAGAAGGGCTTGAAGTGCTGCGCCACACATCTGCACACGTATTAGCCCAAGCGGTGAAAAGGTTATATGACAATGTCACACTTGGAATCGGACCTGTTATCGAAAATGGATTTTACTATGATATGAAGCTCAATCAAACATTGAGTGTAGAGGATTTGGCTGCAATTGAAAAAGAAATGGAAAACATCATAAACGAAAATCATTTCATCCAAAGAATGGAGGTCTCTTACAAAGAAGCTGAATCGTTGTTTGCACATGACCCATATAAGCTGGATATCTTAAAACGACTCCCCTCAGAAGAAGCCATCACAGTGTATCAGCAGGGTGAATTTATCGACTTATGCCGCGGGCCTCATTTACCTTCTACTGGGTACGTGAAATCATTTAAATTAACACGTGTGGCAGGGGCTTATTGGCGCGGTGACAGTCATCAAGATGTATTGCAGCGGGTGTATGGTGTCTCATTTCAACAGCCAAAACATCTAGCTGAGTATCTTCATTTCGTGGAAGAAGCAAACAAGCGTGATCACCGAAAATTAGGAAAGCAATTATCTCTATTTATGTTTTCAGAAGAAGCGCCAGGTATGCCGTTTTATTTACCAAAAGGTCAGCTTGTCAGAAATGAATTAAAGGCCTTTTCAAGAGAAGTGCGAAACAAAGCGCAATATGAAGAAGTGAGCACACCGTTTATGATGAACCAAGAGCTTTGGGAAAAGTCGGGGCACTGGGATCACTATCATGAAAATATGTATTTCTCAGAAGTAGATCATACAAGCTTTGCTTTAAAACCGATGAATTGTCCTGGGCATATGCTCCTATTTAAAAACAGCCTATATTCATACAGAGACCTTCCGATCAGAATGGCTGAATTTGGTCAAGTGCATCGGCATGAATTTAGCGGCGCATTAAATGGATTGTTCAGGGTCAGAACTTTTTGCCAAGATGACGCTCATATTTTTTTGAGAGAAGATCAAATTGAAGCTGAAATCAAACAGATTTTCCAATTAGTTGATCATGTGTATCGGACATTTGGGTTTGAGTACTCCGTCGAACTATCCACTCGTCCAGAAAAAGCGTTAGGAGATGATGCCATTTGGGATATATCTGAAGCAGCGCTGATAAATGTGCTTGATCGGCTAAAGGTCGATTACCAGCTAAATGAAGGAGATGGGGCATTTTATGGCCCGAAGATTGATTTTCATATAAAAGATGCCTTGCAGCGGAGCCACCAGTGCGCCACAATTCAGCTGGATTTTCAAATGCCTGAGAAATTTGATTTAACATATATCAATGAAAAGAATGAAAAGGTACGGCCAGTTGTCATTCACAGTGCCATTTTTGGTTCTCTTGATCGTTTCCTTGGCATTCTCATCGAGCATTTTGCAGGCGCCTTCCCGTTATGGCTGGCTCCAGTACAAGTACAAATCATCCCTGTCTCAAAGGTTCACCTCGACCACTGCCTTGAGGTGCAGCAGCAATTAAGAAAGATTGGAATCAGAGTCACAATCGATGAACGGGATGAAAAACTCGGCTATAGAATGAGAGAAGCACAAATGCAAAAAATCCCTTATATCGCTGTCATTGGCGATACAGAAATGCAAGAAAAAACAATGAACATCAGACAGCATGGAGAACAGACATCTAGACAGCTGTCTATTGACGACTTTAAACACTTGGCAGCTCAGCAAATAAAAGAAAGAACAGCTGCTCAAATATGATGTGCTGATTTCATAATGAAGGATAAGACGTTCATTGAATGATGGGCGTCTTTTCATTTGCGAAAAAAGCCGAATTGACAGTAGAAAGGGAAAATATTGAAACATTTTTTCAGTAAAATCGTAATAAAGATAGAGCGTTCAACAGAAACCTTTGAAACGGAGAGGAGTATTACATGGAACAAGCTGCACTGAAAAAGATGAGAAGAAAACAAATAGCTGTCTCTAATTTAATAGTCTGCATCATGATCGTCGCTTTTTTTATCTTGTTTCAAATGTCTGACATTCGATTTACACATTTCTTTCTTTGTTTAGGATTTATCATGCTCTTTCTAAGTATTTATGGTTTTATTAAGAAAGGCTCAACAAAGTCATTCTTTCCTATTTTCGAGCAAATAGCTATTTATGAAAAAGAAAAATTGGGGGAAGAGTGGGAGAAAGAAAAGAGGTTAGAAAATATTTCGAGAGTGGTATTGAGTGGTCTGATGTTTCTCCAGTCATTTAGTTTCCAAGATGTAACGAATCCATTCTTAAACATACAACCTATACTTTTACTTTTCTTATTATTTGTAACTCTAGTCCTTATTAATTTAAGCTTGCTTTATCGCTTTAGAAAAATCGACCGATCGACTGAAGGTGAGTTAAAAGGCTTCACAAAGGAATCAAACATGATGTCATTGGTTTTAGGATTATTATCAGCGATCATCATAGTCGGCTTTATTGTCACCTTTCTTCTCCCATAAAACATTATTTTTTTGAGGTGAAACCATTGAATGCAAACACAAACATTCAACAACTAATAGAACAGACAAAGGCGAAATTTGGTTTAGATCTTTACTATCTAAAAAGACACAGCTTTCATCGTTACGTCAACATGTTCAATGAAACGATTTATACATTGAATATGGAATGGTTCCCCTCTCATGAAGCTGAACCTGAGGACGACGATGTCAACCCAGACGGCACAGCCGTGATTGAAGTGAATTTGAATACAGGACAGATCGAATCGGTTATTTTTGTCATGGACAAAACCCATGCGCAGCAGGGTGTCACGTTTAAGAGACCTTATCCAGCTCATGTCATTCGATGGATCGAACAAGAAACAGGGTTGATCTATGGAGAGCATTTTCATATGCATCAGAAGGAGAAAGGGGAACTTTCTTTCGAAGAAGCAATAGACGGTGTGAAAGTAACACCTTCAGGCAGAATCGAAGTGAAATGGAATGAACATGGACAGCTCATGTACTTTACACACCACGGCCCTTTTTCAGCCAAAACATTACTGAGAGCTGAGGAATTTTCGCTTTCTATTGATCAGGTGGAGAACTTAGCTGAGCAGCAAGTGCAGCGGTTTGAATGGCCTTCCTTCGAGCACAATCGAATTCGAACCATTTATGCATTAGAAGAAATCTATGTGAAGAACGATGGAACAGGCACGCTTCCGTTTGAACTTGGGCGTGAAGAAACGCATTGTATACACATGAATGAGGTCATCGAGTGGAATGAACCGATAAACAAACCCTTTGAAAAAAAGGAAATGAATATTCATGAGAACATCTCAGCTGAACAAGCCTTCTCATTGGAGCCTTCACCAGATACCATCCGGATATCAAAAGAAGAGCAGAATAAGTGTATCGAAGCAGTCCGAACCTTCTTGGCGCAAAAATATTCAAAGGATACAGGAAAGTGGGTCCTAAAAACACTCCAACGTGATCACGGATACATCCATGCGATATTAAAAACGAACGGGCAAGAAGGCAGTGGGTTTATGGACAAGATTAAGGTCTTCATTGACGCCAGCTCGTTTGAAGCCGTTAATTACATAGACAAAAAAGAAATGTTTCAAGTGTGCGGGATACTGAATCCCTCTCAAGCAGCAAGTGAAATTTCTGTATCTCAGAAAGAAGCCTTTGAAAAATTGAGAGAACATCTTGAACTTACACCTATCTACGTCTATGACGAAGCGCAAAAACAATATGTTCTATGCGGAAAGCTCGATTGCCATAATGGTGTTGATGCAGAGAGCGGCGAAGTGTTTTCTTTGAAAGACCTCTCATAATGTCTGAAAGAACAGTGAGGAGCTGTTCTTTTTTGTCTCATTGCACCAATTTTTTGAAGAAATTTGGAATTTTGTAGCAGGAAGTTGTCGTTTCATCACGAAAGAAACAGATAAGAATATGATCATAGGTCCATCGGTTGGAATTCGTTTTGAATATAGTAAACGTCATACATATAGAACACCCCTAACAGGAAAGTTGATCTACAATACTTTTAGAACAAAAATGAAATCGTGTCTCTAGTAATAAGCGAAAATAGGCGGACTGAGATCATAGGATGAGTTGAGCATGTTTGTTTTTAGGTAAGCTTACACCCATAATAGAAGAAAGTGAGGATATCTATCTTGAGTACATTGGAAGTGTTTCGTCAGTTTTTGGTTGACCATTATCCTGCGTTACAAGATGAACTTTGGCTAAAAGATGTTGATACCCTTCGAATCTCTCCTATTCTTCATCCTTTTCTGAAAAGCAAGCTGCCAGAGGGGATCGAAAAATTCACTTGTGTCCTATTCACGCAACAGACAGATCAAACGGCTGCACCGCTCAAAGTATACCTTCTATTAGATGAATATGAGCAATCACTTTATGCCATTGATTTGATGAATGAACAAATAGTGCTTCATTAATATAGAAGCAAAAAGCTGCTTGAGAGCTCCTCAGCAGCTTTTTTTGATGAACATTAGTCGATCATATCAACCAATCTTGAGTGCAAGTTGTCCAATTCTTTCTTTGTTGGAAAAGAGCTGATCAGCAGCGTAGATTGTCCGAATTGAAGAGGCAGCTCAGTATCGGTCACAATCATATCGATCCGAAGTTCCTCCATAGTGACATCATTTAATGTATTCTCTGGACTTGTAAAAATGTGAATGAGAGGAGGCACGCTTAACTTAATTAAATCAGCAATAAACAAGCTATGATAATAGCCTAATGTTGAAATAACAAAAATGTTCAGCGTGTTTCTCCGTTCCATCTCCAGTTGAGCAAGCCCTCTCCATGTAGACGTAATCATACGAATCAATTCCCGTTCATTTTTCACAAAAGAACCGAGGATATCGTCTGTTTTTAACTCTTGGATGATATGAGTAATCCTCGAATAGAAGTAAGGAAACTGTTTTTTCACCTCTGATAAATAGCTCGATTTCTTTTTGAAAAGGAAGCCATCTCTCACGGTAATTTCATTGGAATACACATAATATTGGAGAAGAACGAGTTTCATCACCTTGCGATTCGCTATTTCTTGATGAAAAATCGACTCCAATTGGTTGATAAATGAATGAATGGCATCATAGAGTCGTGGTGTATGTGACTGAAAGAACGTCAATTTTTCTTCGACAGTTTCAATTGATTTAAAGTGTCCAATAGCTGGTTCGATCAATAGCAAAAAGACAAATTCATGATGATCCAGCGTCACATCAAATACGTCTTTGGTCATTCGGCAAATATGCTCTTCCCATGTTTTGATTTGATTATAGACCCCTTTGGCTACAGAACTTTGTTTTTCCTCTTTCATTGAGTATGTATATTTACGGCTTATTGTGAAATTTTTCCTCATTCGGTGAATAGAAACGCCGAACCACAGGCAGTATTTATCTATCGCCACATCTGGCACATTGACTTCAAGCACCTGAAATAGCTCTTGTAATAAATTGACTGCGTCTTGCTTTTGAATATCATCGAATGGCCAAAGCCGGCTTCCATACACTTCAAATAAGAACTCAACAAAGAATTGACGAATCTCCTTCTCATTTCCATGGAACTGCATACTATCTGGGCGTAACTCAATGTCATAAGAGATAAGAATGGAATTGATTTTATGAATGGTGTTATACAATGTGGATCTACTGATATTAAGCGTGTCCATCCATTCATAGAAAGACCTGTTTTGTTCGAAAAAAATGCCGTCAATCAATCGAATTTCAATCGCATCTTTTAAAATTTCTTTGATATAGTAATCCACTCGTATCGTCTGCGTGAAACAAATGGATATGCCTTGTCTCGGCTTTATGTGGATTAATGGCTCTCCATTCTCTGTTTTGAACGATTTCATTTGTTCTAAATCGCTTTGAATGGCACGAACCGAACCGATATGTTCATTCGATATCTCTTGAAGGCTCCACCACTTATTTTTGGATACAAGCAGTTTTAAAATGTTTATCCATCTCTTTGATTTATTATCAATGAGCTCCATCAAACAACGAACTCCTTCCCTCGGCTTGCCTCTATATTATGAAGTTCACTTATAGAACATTTAATTCTCAAAATAGGCATGAAATGATTGTAATGTTTAGGCTAATTCGTTTTGTCTTCACTTTTCATGATAAAAGAGAAAAAAATTAGACGAAAACAAATGTTATGCCCTGATTCTCCATATTTTTCATTTAAGAGGTGATAAGTAAGCCATGAATCCTATAAAAATGGATCATTTTAGTTATTTTGTTTATTTTTTTGCTGTTGAAACGGTAAATGTAAGAATAAAACACAGCAGCTTTTTGATTACCATATGAAAGGGAGTAGAAAGGAATGCGATCTATATGATGCTGAACTGTCTAACCATACATACCATATGATACATGCTTGTTTCATATGAACGAACCATATGTGAGTACATGCTTATATATGCATGTACACATAATTTATTATTCATTCCAGTATAAATAGAAACATTCACATTTAATTTTTTCACGATCCTCTCACTATTCCCCATTTCTATAGACCCCTAACCAATTAATATGCCTACTACTCATGATTTGCTTTCAAGCTCATGATTGATCAACTCATTTTATTCATAGGGTCTTAAGGTGCAATGTTTTAGAAAATATTTGATCAGAAGCGGAGTGATTGATCTGACAGTATACAGATGAATTTTTTATCGTTGTTGAAAATTAATTTTAGAAAAGGGTGGATGTATTGAAAAGAATATTGTCATTGGCTCTCATCGCGGTGTTAGTCATACAGTCTAGTATATTAGGAATTTTGCCTTTAGCAGGGGCACAAGCGAAAGAAAGCCAAGAAAACATTTATGGGGATATTGAGTTTGCTGATAGCGAAGGAAACAAGTTATCAAATATAGAAGATCAGCAAGTTAGAAAGGCAATTGTTCATTGGTCGATAAAAGGAATAGATCTAAAAAAACAATATCCGTATGTTCTCACTCTTCCTTCAGCCATACAGGTAGAGAAGGAGCAGAAGGAACCCATTACAGTGGGTGACATAATTGTTGGTGAGTATACTGTTTCAAAACAAAATGAAGTGACGGTCATATTTAAAGAAGATGTTGAGCTTGATCCAAATTTAGAAGGATCAATAGACATCGATGTCACCAGTATAGCTGAGCAAAAAGAGAAAACAAAGCAAGATGAGCGTGAAGAAAGCCTTCCAAAAGAAGACTCAACCTCATCTGAAAAAGACGATAAGAATCAAGAAGCCGCTCAAACGAAACAAAGAGATGAAGATGAATTACTAAAAAACAAAGTGAGCGTAACTAAGCGTGTAGGGCTGCAAAGTGTTTCAAAACAAATGCAAATACAAGAAAATCTCCTCACTGATGCAAAATTAATTTTTGAAGACCAGGAAGGAAATTCAGTTGATAAGCCTGACATCAACTCGCTTATTTCCATTAACTATGAGTGGGCGATCCCAAATGGTCATAGCTATAATGGCGGGGATGAATTCCATTTCAAGGTTCCAGAGGAATTAGTGATTTATGAAAAAATCGATCGTCTTGAGATGAAATTTAATCAGGCAACCATTGGTTATTTTTCTGTAGATGAGAGCGGAAATGCTTCCATCGAATTCACGGATTTTATTAAACAATATTCAAATATCCATGGAACACTTCAAGTGTGGACACAATTAGATCAACAAACAATCATCACTGAAGAAAAAGAAGTAATCATTACCCCGATTGAAGGCAAGGATACCGTATCAATCCCGATTCAATACCTTCCAAATGGTCCAAACGTCTCGAAAAAGGGAGAACCAAATCGATCTTACAATGCTGAAACCATTCAATGGACAGTTGATTTTAATATGGACTTAGACGATGTGAAACAAGCGAAACTGTTAGATCCGATTCAAGAAGGTCAAGCGTTGAAAAAAGACTCAATCAAGCTTTATCGTGTTGATACAAAGCTAAATGGTGACACATCGATTGGTCAGCTGCTTGACGAAAATCACTACACAATCGGCCAAACAGCAGATGGTCAAGATTTCACGATTGAATTTAAAGATGACGTGCATCTAGCCTACCGTTTAATGTATGAAACGGACATTACGGATCAAGATCAGTCTGTGTTTCGTAATAAAGCGTCCCTTGTTTCTGCTGATAAAGTGATTAGTTCAGCAGAAGGAACAGTGAATGTGACAAGAGGCAGTCCTTTAAATAAAAAAGCCGCCCACTACGACCCAGTCACACAAACAATTACGTGGGAAATTCGTTATAACTATAACGAAAAAAAGATTGCTGAAAAGGATGCTTTGTTAGAAGACTTCTTTAATGGTACACAGGCGCTGATTTCTGATTCATTCCAAGTCAAGGAAGTCACAATTGATCAGAATGGCAAAGAATCAGGAACAAAAGCGTTTGAAGATTATGTGGTTCAACCTCAAAAAAAGGATGAACAAAACGGGTTTACCTTGCAATTCAATCAAGATATCCAATCGGCTTATCTCATCACATATCAAACAAAAGCAACCGAGCGGATTTTCGAAGCTGAAGACATTATCAATACTGTAACAGCTGGCAAAGAGAACAAACAAGGAAAGCAAAGAATTGATCAACAAATCCTCACGAAAAATCATGGAACACCGAATTACAAGAACAAGACCATTCCATGGCGTATCATCTTCAACAAAGATCAACAAACCATGAAAAATCTAATATTAAAAGATACGTTTACAAACGAAGGATTGACGCTGCAAAAAGATAGTTTAAAAGTGACGACAGGTAATACAGTGCTTGAAGAAGGCACAGATTATCAAATCGTTGAACATGCAAATGGATTTGATATTCAATTTACGAAAGAAATTAAGACAGAGCATACCGTCACATATACAACGTCTTTTGATTATGAAAAAAGAGCAGATAAAGATCAAAACAATCTGCGTAATCATGTAAAACTTGAATGGATCAATGAAGATGGGAAGGCATTGACGAAGGAAAATCAATCTGTTTTCACGCCTGACACATACACGCAGTCAAATGGTTTCAAAAATGGAACATATGATGCAAAGAAAAAAGAGATCACATGGAATATCGGTGTGAACTATAACTTGAAACATTTAGAAGAGGCGAAAATCGAGGATTTCATTCAAGGAAATCAGCGTTTGCTTGAAGATTCAATTACTATCTACTCACTTGATTTACATGGCGGGGAAAATGGTGCAGAAGAAAAAGAGGTTTTAGCGAAAGAACATTATGACATCAAATTCCTTGAAAATGAAAAGGGAGAATCAGGGTTCGAGGTGACGTTCAAAGAAGCCATTGATTCCCCATACAAAATCACTTATCAAACAAGTGTTGAAGGAATGGACTTAGTACAAAAAAACTACGAAAACAAAGCAACCCTTTATGATGGAAAGACAAAAGAATCTGATGTGAATGCTGTGGTGTCCATTCCAAATGGAGGGAAATACACGAGCAAATCAGGAAATCAGCAAGGGAAAGTCATTGAATGGAAACTAAATATCAACTTTGGTCAATCAACAGTCCAAGATGCGACGATTATAGACCATCCGAGTAGTAACCAAGCCATAATAGAAAACTCATTTCATCTGTATTCGACGGCAATAGATGAAAAGGGGCAAGTGACCAAAAAGGAGGAGCTGGAAAAAGGGAAGGATTATGAGCTAGACCTTGAATTCGATCCAGATTCTTTTCAAATCAAATTTAAAGAAGAAATCACGAGACCATATATTTTAGAATACCAATCTCTCATTTTAGATAAGGTGGGAAGTACACTACAAAACGAAGTAACGTTTAGAGGTGAAAATGTAAAAGAAATCAAAAAGGAATCCGAAGCCTCCATTGTGGTCAAACGTACCGCTGGCATGGGAGATGGCACAGGAGCGATTGGCGATTTAACCATTAAAAAGGTAGATGCGAGTAGTGGAAAAGCGCTAAAAGGAGCAAGCTTTTCTCTGACAGATGCGGCGAGCGGTATCGTCATTGGAACAAAGACAACAGATGAAGAAGGAGCTCTTCGATTTGATCGTCTTCTGTATGGTGACTATATTGTGACAGAAGAGAAAGCACCAGATGGTTATATTAAGACGAAAGAACCAATCAATGTCACGATTGATCAGCCTTACGAATCAGGAGATCAAACGAAAACAGGAAATAGCATGACGGTGCAGAACCAAGAAATCCGCCAGCATGTCAAGCTAACGAAAAAAGACAAAGAGACAGGTGCTGCATTAGAGAATGCAGAATTTGAACTGAAAAATGAATCTGGAGATACCGTCCAAACCCATTTGAAAACGGACGAAAAAGGAGAAATTCTTTTCAAACGTCTTGACCCAGGTTCCTATTATTTTGTGGAGACAAACGCACCGAAAGGCTATCAATTAAATCAGCAAAAATGGCCTTTCACCATTAAAGAAAATCAAACAGAAACAACGATTGTCACCGCAGTAAATGACATCGTCAAAGGCTCTGCTGAATTGAGCAAAATAGGTGAAGGCGGAGAGAGACTAGAAGGTGCACAGTTCAAGCTCTTAGATCAAAACGGGCATGAGCTAAATGGTTCGCTCGTCACAGGAGAAAATGGCAAAATCACGATAAGCGAACTAAGACCGGGTACGTATCAGCTCATTGAAACAAAAGCACCTGATGGTTATGTATTAGATGAAACACCCATCACATTTGAAGTACCACTCGATCCAACAGAACCAGTCATCATTTCACAAAAGAACCTATATGAAACAAGTGCATTAGAAGTGATAAAAGAAGGAGAAGATGGCAACAAGCTTCAAGGTGTTCATTTTGAAGTGATGGATCAACATGACGAAGTTGTGCGTAAAGATTTGACAACAGATGAAGATGGGAAGCTTTTGGTCGATAACCTCAAACCGGGCAAATATCAGCTTGTGGAGACAGAGAGTATTGATGGTTATCAAAAGAAAAATAAACCTGTTCCTTTTACTATCGAAGTAGCACAAAAAACACCGACAGAGATCAAAGTGATCAATGATCTTAAAACTGGAGCTGTCCAGCTCACGAAGCTTGGTGAGAACAATGATGTGCTTGAAGGAGCAGAATTCAAGCTTGTAGATGCAAATGGAAAAGAGATGAAAACAGGTCTTGTCACAGATGAGAACGGGAAGATCATCGTCAACGATCTTAAACCTGGAACCTATCAGTTTGTTGAAACGAAGGCTCCATTCGGTCATGAGCTTGACGAAACACCTGTCACTTTTGCTATACCATTTAACCCTCAGAAGCTGATCAGTGTGACAAAAGAAAATAGCCGCACAACAGGCGGAGTGCTGTTACACAAAAAAGGCGAAGATGGGAAATCATTAGAAGGGGTTGTCTTTGATCTATCTGATGCCAAAGGAAAAATAGTGGCAGGAGGAGAAGGAATCACAACCAATCAGGGTGGAAAGATTACCTTCACAGGTCTAAAACCAGGAACCTATCAATTTGTTGAAAGAAAGAGTCTTGAAGGTTATGAATTGAGTGCGACACCACTTGTCTTTGAAGTTGAATTAGGTCAAAAAGAATTGATTCAAGTGGAGGCCATCAATCAGCTCAAGAAAGGTTCTGTAGAACTAACAAAAATAGGGGAAGAAAAAGAAAGATTGAAAGGCGCAGAATTTACACTTTTCAATGACGATGGTAAAGAATTGATGTCAGGTTTAACAACAAACGAAAAAGGCATCATCACTGTCAACGATTTGAAACCAGGCGCTTACCAATTGGTTGAAACGAAGGCTCCTTTTGGACATCAACTTGATGCAGAACCAGTAGACTTCAAGATTGATTTCAATCCAAATCAACTGGTGAAAGTGACAAAAGAAAATATTCGGACGACAAGTGCTGTGAAGCTTCAGAAAAAAGGGGAAGATGGTCAGTTGCTCGCTGGCGTGACCTTTGACCTGATTGATGCGCACGGTCAGCGTGTGAAGAAAGACTTAAAGACAGACAAAAACGGTCAACTGACAGTCGATCAACTGAAGCCAGGAACCTACCAATTTGTTGAAACAGCAAGCATTGCCGGCTATGAATTGGATCAGACACCTGTCTCATTTACGATTCGATTAGGTCAAGACAAACCAGCAAAAGTAGAAATGATCAACAAACTGACGCCTGGAGCAGTCGAACTGACCAAAGTGGATGCTGAGGGACATACGCTCGAACATGCAGAGTTTGCTCTTCTGAGTAAAGAAGGGAAAATGTTGAAGAAATCACTTGTAACCGACCAAAAAGGAAAGCTTCACATCAACGATTTAAAACCGGGAGAATATCAATTCGTTGAAACGAAAGCACCTCATGGCTACAAATTGGATGATCAGCCGATCCTGTTTACCATTGAGAAAAATCAGCAGAAGCCACTTCAATTAACAGCGAAGAATCACTTGATCTTAGGGAGTCTGCGTATCATAAAGGTAGATCAGCAGACAGATAGAACCTTAAAAGGTGCAGCCTTTGACATTCGTACAAAAGCTGGGAAAACGATAAAATCTGTGACAACAGGAAAAGACGGAGAAGCCATTGTCAAAGGGCTTAAACCTGGTGAATATACACTCACAGAGACGAAAGCTCCAAATGGTTATGTAGCTTTAAAAAAACCACTCGCTTTTACAATTCAAATGGGCGAAGTGGAGATCAAGACATTGATTGTGAAAAATGCTCCAATGAAGAATGAAGTGTACCACACGAATCCTCCAGCCTCAGATAAAGGGGATCAACATCCGCCTCATGACTCAAACGGTGAACTGCCAAAGACTGGAGAAGAATGGCTGCGTTATATGATGTATGCAGGGATTTTACTAGTAGTGTCTGGAGCTGTTCTGCTTGTTGTTAGAAGAAGAACCATTCAGTAAAAGGAAGGAACGAGTGTATTAATGAAAAAAAGAACCTTATTAGGCAGCTTTTTGGTGGTTACGGGGCTAATGCTCATTTCCGTTCCTTATATATATGAGTGGCGAACTTCTCAAGAGACAGCGGCAATGGAACAGGCATTAAAGATGATAGAAGAAAATGACAGTGATGCCCTTTCTTCTATTCCACATCTCACTGTGTCAGAAGAAGACCTTCGAGATGTAATGGAGCTAGAGATCCCGTCAATTGATTTAAACGAAAAAGTGCTTCCTGTTACAACAAAAGAAAATTTAGGTATTGCACTGACTCAGATCAAATCTCATCAAATGCCAGGTGAAGGGAATTTCACGATTGCAGGCCATAGAGGGTATAGAGGCGATCGGCTTTTCAGGCAGCTGCCAGAGGTGCCGAAAGGAGAAAAAGTCGTCTTACATCATCAAGCGGAAACATACGAATATAAAATTGTCAGCTCAGCTACAATTGAACCGACGGATGTGGATGTACTAAAGGATCGTGGTAAAAATGAACTGACATTGATCACTTGTACTCTTGATGGCCAGAAACGATTTGTCTTAAAAGGAATACGAATCAATGCTTTAAAGGGTGAGCAACCGTCGGATGTATAACACCAACATAATAGATGATGGAAAAGCAGCGCTCACGACCGACATGTTACACCAATTGTTATCAGAGCATTATCCAACTTTAAAAAACGAACGTTGGGATGTTGATGTAGATACAATCCGGACTTCGCCTATTCTTCACCCTATATTAAAAAGAAAGCTTCCAATTGGTATCGAAAAATTCACCTGTGTTTTGTTCACGCAGCAAACAGCAGCTTTTGGCGAACCTTTGATTGTGTACTTTTTATTAGATGAAAAAGGCGAAATGATTTACGCAATGGATCTCTTGCTCGAGCAGCAAGATACCCATTAAACGAGAAATAAAAAGGAAGGGAGTTTGACTCCCTTCCTTTCAGATTGTTGACAAAGGGCTGAAATGATGTTTATTTTAGCCCTTTGTCTTCTTTTCAGTGTGATAGAAAACCTTTGCATTCTAGGAAGGACGAGCACCGGAACGGAGCGAATTTGACATTCGTGAGTACCGGCGCGCAGGACTGACAAAGAATGCGAGGGTTTGTCTACATGCTGGAAGGGAGTTTGACTCCCTTCCTTTTTCGTCATTTAATCAAGCGAACAACTTCAGCCCAACCACACCAATCACAATCAGCAGCAGGCTGAGGATACGAATCATGTTTTTCGGCTCTTTAAATAGAATCATATTAAATAAGACAGAGCCCGCCGTTCCAAGACCAATCCAGACCGTATAGGCAACGGATACTTGAACGGAAGAGAACGAGGCGTATAAAAACAAAAAGGATAAGGCAAACCCGCCAACAAATAAAATGCCTGTCGTGATTTGCTTTTTCTTACTAAACATATTGAGGCCAATGGTTCCGCCGATTTCGCAGGCAGAGGCTAACAGTACAAAAAACCAGCCCATTTATACCGCTTCTCCTTTCTGTTCATGTGCTTCTCCATCAGACACTTTCAGTCCAATAATGCCGAGAATTAAAATGCCCATAAATAAGAGCTTTTCTAATGAAAACGAACCGCCGAACAGCGCATAATCCATCAAAGACGTACCAATCGTTCCAACTCCGGCAAACACGGCGTACACGGTCCCTGTCGGCAGCTTCTCGCAAGCTTTCATTAAAAAATAAAAATCAACGGGGATCAGACAGATAATGATCGCCCATTCCCACACCGCATCAGCTTTATTTAAACCAAACACCCAAAGTAATTCAAATAAACAAGTGAGTGCGACATACATCCAGCTTTTTTTCATCCTATTTCCTCCTAAAACTTAAAACTGACGATTCGTCATTTTGAAACCAAAAAAGAGCGTACAGCAAATGCTGTACTCAGATTGTCGACAAAGGGCTAAAATGAACTTTATTTTAGCCCTTTGTCTTCTTTTCAGTGTGATAGAAAACCTTTGCAGTCTAGGAAGGACGAGTACTGGCGCGGAGCGAATTTGACATTCGTGAGCACCAGCACGCAGGACTGACAACGAATGCGAGGGTTTGTCTACACGCTGCGTACAGCAAGTGCTGTACTAAGTTAAGGTGTCTCTATGCCAAGAGCGTAAAGAAGAAATTGCTTTACCTCTCGCTTTTGAATCAGAACCTCTTCTGTATCTGTTTCTGTAAATAAGTACATTTGCTCAGCAGATGATTCAAGTAAACCGATAATGAATTTCGCTGCATATTGACAGTTCAAGTTTGCCCGCACTCTTTTGTCCTGCTTTGCTTTTTCTAAAAAAGCAGCGACCCATTTGTAGATCGGTTCATAAATATCTTCCCATTCCTTTAAATGCTCCGTGGCAGCTAAGCCGGAGTAGGTTAGCGCAAGGACATCACGGTATTGTCTTGTAAAAGAGAAGATAAATTCAACAAGCGCATCTGCTTGATCGAGGACATCCGCATGCTGAGTGAGTTCTTTTTCAATGGCAGGCACCATCTGCGAGATCAGATGTTCTGCAATAGCAGGCATGACAGACAGCTTTGAAGGAAAATATAAATAATACGTTCCTTGCGCCACTCCTGCTGTTTTCACAATATCCGATATGGTCGTCTTTTCAATTCCTTTTTCTTTAAACGCGTCAATGGCAGCAAGCATAATCTTTTCTCGTTTCGACACATCATCACCGACCTTAAATGACTGAATGTCAGTCAGTTTAGCTTAAAAATGACGATTTGTCAATATGGTATTCTCTCATTGAATGTGAGAATAAGTGATGAATAGATACGGGCAAGCCTGAATAAGCTGTCAATATGGTCAAGCATTATGTGAGAAAGGGGCAGCTCTCTCTATGACATCCAGTGCTATCGTTTCCATTGTTTATTTTCTCCTGCTCGTCCCGCTCTATCTTCATATGAGATACAAACAGGCGAAAAAGCACAAACGCTTTATTTACTTGCGAACAGAAATGGTTCTTGCCTGTCTGTTTATTTATACAAATGTTTTATTATATTTGACGGTCTTTCCAAATCGTTTTTCGGCACCAAAGGATCAGGTGAGTGTCAACCTCATACCTTTGCAATCCATTTATCAAAATCTCCACGCCTACCACCATGGCTACCCAAATCTTGTTTTTTTAAATTTGGCAGGGAACATTTTGTTGTTTGTGCCTCTTGGCTTTTTTCTTTATCAAGCCTTCCGCACCATGCGCTGGCAAAAGGCGATTCTTGCTGGCTTTTTCTCGTCAACGATGATTGAATTGCTTCAATGGATGTTCTCGCAATCTGGTATCATTACAAGAAGCAGTGATGTTGATGATATCCTTTTAAATACACTTGGCACTGCACTAGGTTGTATTTTGTTTTGGATGTATCGACGAAGGAAGGAGAAAATTAAGTGAAGCGAGTTTGTATCATTCCATGTGGAGCGAAGAAAATCTGGGACGTCCATCCAGATGCAGGGAGCCAGCCGGCAAATCTTGTTTATTTAAGTCCGCTGCATCAGCGTACGAAAAGCTACGCCCAAACGTTCTTTTCAGACTGGCTCATCTTATCAGCGAAGCACGGATTCTTAAAGGCAGATGATATCATTCATGAAAATTATGATGTGGCTTTCGGTACACCGAACGCTGATCAGATGACACGAGAAGCACTAAGACAGCAATTTCATGAAAAACATCTCTCTGCATATGATGAATTAGTGGTACTAGGTGGAAAGAAATATCGAAAGGTGATCGACCCTTTATTACATCCTCATCAAACAACGATTTATCCGCTAGCTCCGTATAAAGGAATAGGCTATATGCTTCAGGCGTTAAAACAAGCCGTTGAGACAAAAATAGAACTTCCGCCGCATATTTAACGCATTCACATCTACTAATAAGCAGGGTTTTGATCATCAAAAAGAGAATGAATGAAGGAGCGGTGCTAATTGTTTCATATCTTTTCATCAGCCATTTGGGTGTCCGCATCGCTTATAAAAAGTGGCTATATGAAAAAGGGGGCGTATGAACATGACTACCATCTATTTAGCTGGTGATTCAACCGTTTCATCTTACCCTGATCGTCCTGTTCAAGGAGGATGGGGAGAGTTTTTACATCGCTATACAGCGCACGGCGTAAGCGCCGAAAACCGTGCAATCGGTGGAAGAAGCTCAAAAACATTCATTGAAGAAGGACGGCTTGATGACATATTGGCTGACATTCAGCCTGGGGACTGGCTGTTCACACAAATGGGTCACAATGATGCTTCAACGGAGAAGCCCGAACGACATACAGATCCTTTCACGACGTATAAAAGCTATTTGTCTCAATATATTCATGGAGCAAGAGCAAAAGGAGCAACACCGCTTTTATTAACGCCAGTCGGGCGATTTCATGAAAAAGACGGAGAATATATCAATGATTTCCCTGATTACTGTGCCGCTATGAAGGAATTAGCTGATGAAGAAGAGGTCCTTCTCGTCGATTTAAATACGGCAAGCCTTCAGTTTTATCAAATTTCCGGTATCGAGAAAACGACTTCTTACTTTATGCTATCAACTGGCATAGAGGATCGTACGCACTTTACAAAAGAAGGAGCAGATGCGATCGCACGACTTGTTTCTCTTGAATTAAAAGACCTTGGGTTAACGATTGTGTGATGGATGACAGGACGAGTGAGCGCTCGTCCTGTTCTTTTTTTGCAGAAAGCTATTGATTCCCTTCATCAGTGTAGACTACAATAGATACATATGATAATGAGAATCAATATCACTTAAAAATAGATCAATCGATGAAAAACTGGAGGGACTCAAATGACAGATCAGCTTGAATTGTTTGACGTCACCATTATTGGCGGCGGTCCAGCAGGAATGTACACCGCCTTTTATAGTGGGATGCGGGACTTAAAGACCAAGGTACTGGAGTATAACGAAAGCCTTGGAGGAAAAATCCTACTGTATCCTGAAAAGGTCATTTGGGATGTAGGCGGTTTGCCGCCAACAAGAGGAGAACAGCTCATTCAGCAGCTGGAGACGCAGGCGAAAACATTTGAACCAGAGATTGCACTGAATCAGAAAATCACGACATTTGAGCGCGATGAACATCATAATATTTTGTTGACGGCTGAAAATGGTGATCGCCATTTGACGAAGACCCTCATTTTAGCGATGGGCCACGGCATTCCTGTCCAGCGGAAACTTGAAATCGAGCATGCAGACCGCTATGAAGTGACAAACCTTTATTACACCGTGCAGGAGCTAAAGACTTTTGCAGGAAAGCGTGTGGTCATCTCTGGAGGCGGCGATTCTGCGGTTGACTGGGCAAATGCCCTTGTTCCAATTGCTGAAAGTGTCACCGTCGTGCATCGCCGTGATATGTTTGGCGGACATGAGAAAAATGTCGCCCACATGAAGGCATCTTGCACACGAATTTTAACCCCGCATGAACTGACAGAGCTTCACGGTCAAGGCGATAAAATTGATGCTGTGTCCATCCAAAACATAGAGACAGGCGAAATCGAGCGAATGGAAACAGACGCTGTCATCGTCAACCATGGCATGAAAGGCGATTTAAGTATTCTATCCGAATGGGGACTCAAGCAAGGTGAATGGGGACTGATCGAGGTCAATGAAAAAATGGAAACCAATTTACCCGGCGTCTATGCAGTAGGCGATTTATGTACACATAAAAGCAAGGTTCGCTTAATTGCTGGGACGTTTGTTGACGGAGTCAATGCGCTTAATAGCGCAAAGCTTTACATCGAACCAGAAGCTGAAAAAGTGGCATACGTTTCCTCACATAACGAACGCTTTAAAGAGAAAAACAAAGAATTGCAAACGGCTGGAGCTCGTTAAACACCCTTCAGTCAACCATTGAAGTGCTAAAATGTCGTTTATTTTAGCACTTTTTTTATATGGAAGGAGAAAGAGAAAATGACAACCCGTACTCATACCATTCTGCGCATGAAAGAGAGCAGAGAGCGATCTCTTTCTGTCAAACAAACGGTCTCCTGGCTGACAGCTTCACCTATGTTCTTGACAAGTGATGGATCTGTGTTAATTGAGATGGAAGGATTGGAATATGAGCTAAACGCAAAAGATAGCATGTTGATCCGCTCAGGTATAAACGTCATTATCCAATCTTTATCCAGCGAACAGGTGGTGATTCATACTGTCATATTTGACCAATTTACCTTGGCAAATGATGCACAAAATGAATTGGTCTATAAGGTGAATTATGATGATCTCCCGGATAATGGAGAAATCGTTAAAGGCTCTGCCACCCTTTTTTCCTACATCAAACAAATGAAGAGGAGTCAAAGCATTCAAGAACAGGTGAAGTGGCTGGAGGACATCATGCGCATTTTTCAGCGTCAATCCAAGCCATACACTGAAAAGGTGCATTATTCTATTGAAATGATTTTGCAGTATATGGCTGAGCATTATGAGCAAAAGCTAACAAGAAAAGACTTAGCCCATAAGATGGGCTTTCATGAGAGTTATTTTTCGACTTTTTTCAAACAAAGTATGGGACAGAGTGTGACTGACTATATTGCACAAATTCGAATAGATGAAGCAAAAAAACGTCTTCTGCAAACAGATGATCAAATTCAAATGATTGCGCGGCAAGTGGGCTATACAGACAGTTTATATTTCAGCAGGATATTCAAGCAGAAGACAGGGAGGTCCCCTAGTCAGTTCAGAAACAATCGAAGACCAGAGCGGATTGCAGCTTTTCAATTTGCCGGATCATTGGTCGCATTAGGCATTCGACCTGTCTGCATTGACCGAGAAACCTTTCTTCATTCAGATATACTCAAAGATCAGTTGCCCGGTTCTCTGGTCATAGATGAACACACGCCAGATGACATATTCAAATCACTTCAATTAGATTTAATCATCATCCCTAACTATTATTATTCAAAGCCTGCATTGATCAAACGGTTGGAGCGGATTGCACCTGTACTTGTTCTGCCATATGGTGGTGGTCATGCTGTACAAGAGGTCTTATTTACAGGGCGTCTGTTAGGAAGAGAGAAAGAGGCAGATGATTGGGTGAGACGCTTCGAATATCTGAGTCAAAAAGCGAGAGATGATTTATCTTCCTTTAGGGAAAAAGGAGAGACAGTCGCGATTTATGAAATGAGAGGACATGACAAAGTGTACATTTGGTCTTATCAGGCAAGAGGTTCCTTCTATCTTTACGAAACGCTTGGCTTAAAGCCTCCAAAGGCGATTCAAGAAGAAGTTCTTCGCCCGAATCAACATACAGTTATTCCTTTAGAGAGGCTAAGAGAATACGAGGCGGATCATATGTTTTTTATTGCAGGGGTTCAACATGGGTGGTATGAACAAATGGATAAACGGCTGGAGGAAAGCGATGTTCTCCGTCAATTGTCTGCTGTAAAAAACGGAACCTTCTATCCGCTAAAGCTAGAGGAATTTCGATTTGATGAAGGGGAGCGGGCGCTTCTTTTAATCAATCGTTTCGTCTCCAAATTGACACAGAAAACCTATCCAACAATTGTCCATATGTAAGTTGAGAGAATCCTCCATAGACCGCTTCCCATGAGGTTGATAGAATACATGAGACTAGTAATTGATAACTATTCTCATTTGTGTCAGGGAAATGAAGGAGGAATACTCATATGAAAAAAACATATTGGATATGTGCTGTCATCTTAATCCTGGTATTGTCAGCCTGTGGTAAAAAAGAAGAAGACAAAACGGCAGAAACAAAGCAGCAAACAAAAACCATTGAGACTGTAAAAGGGAAAATCGACATTCCAGCGAACCCAAAACGCATTCTTATAGATGGATATTTAGGCAGTGCAATTGCATTGGATGTTCACCCTGTAGGTGCAACGACACAAGATTTAAAGAATGTCCATTTGAAGGACAAGATCAAAGGAATTGAGGATATCAGTGACGAACGTTCAGCTGAAAAAGTTCTTAGTCTAAAGCCTGATCTGATTATCACAGCCGTACAGGATGAAAAGGTCTATGATGTGTATAAAAAAATAGCGCCAACACTTGTATATCCTTACAATTCATTCAAAGACGCACACGAAGAAATCACGGCTTTGGCAAAGGTGTTAAACAAAGAAGAGGAAGGAAAGACGTTTCTCGCCTCCTTTGATCGACGAATTGAAGCAGCTCGAAAAAAAGTAAATTCTGCATTAAAGAAAAATGAAACAGTCTCCATCATGGGCGCATTTAAAAATGATGTGTATGTGTATGGGAACGGAATTTACCGAGGTGGACAGGCGCTATATCAACAATTGAAAATGAACCCACCAAAAGAGGTCGAAGATACAATTTTAAACAGCAAGACAGGCTACGAAGTACTCTCTTATGAAACCCTTCCGAAATATGCTGGAGATTATATATTCATTGATGAATCCAATGGCGGGACATTTGATAAAAATAATTCCATCTGGAAGAGTTTAAAAGCTGTCAAAAAAGAGCAAACCTACCAACTGGATGCAGAGTTCTTTTGGCCGTATGACCCGATTGCAGTAGCGAACCAAGCTGAAAAGTTTGCCGACATATTGACAGAATTGTCCGAGCGGTAGGAGGTCCGTCCATTGTTAAAGCGTTTCTTATCATACTACAAACCATATATGGGTCTGTTTATCGTAGATTTTTCCTGTGCGGTGCTGGCTGCGTTACTCGAATTATCCTTTCCACTCGCAATAAGTAAAGTCATGGACGACTTGCTGCCAAATGGGGATTGGGAAGCCATTTGGTTCTGGGGAAGCATGCTCCTCATTTTATATGTCATCAGCTCCACTATGCATTACGTTGTCACTTATTTTGGCCATAAATTAGGCATCAATATTGAAACGGATATGAGGAACCAGTTATTTTCTCATGTGCAAAGAATGTCCTTTCGCTTCTTTGACCAAAAGAAAACGGGAAAGCTCGTCTCTCGTATGACAAATGATTTAATGGATATTGGAGAAATCGCTCATCATGGTCCAGAGGATTTATTTATTGCGGTGATGACACTGACTGGTGCCTTTGGGCTTATGCTATCTATTAACTGGCAGCTTGCGGTTCTCACCTTTATTGTCGTTCCATTCCTTATAGGATTATCCGTCTATTTTACGAAAAAGATGTCCGCTGCTTTTGATAAAATGTTCTCAAGTATTGGACGATTCCACTCACGTGTTGAAAACAATATTAGTGGAATACGTGTTGTGAAAGCATTCGGGAATGAGACACATGAAATGGATCGTTTTATTGAACATAACCAGCAGTTTAGAGAAACAAAACTAGCCACTTATCAAATGATGGCAGTCCACACAGCTGTAAGCCATTTTCTCATTAAAAGTGTTACAGTTTTTGGTCTTGTATGTGGTGCATGGTTCGTATTGCAAAAAAATATGACGTATGGAGAATTTGTTTCATTTGTTCTTTTAACAGGCATCTTCTTAGGACCTATTCAACAAATCAATGCTGTCATTGAAATGTATCCAAAAGGTGCAGCGGGCTTTAAACGATTCGCATCACTCATCGATCAATCGCCAGATGAAAAGGATGTTGATGATGCAATCAAAGTCAATCATTTAAAAGGCGATATTGTATTTGAGCATGTGTCTTTCCAATATGAATCAGGGAAACCTGTTCTGCATGACATCAACCTTGAGGTCAAACAGGGGGAGACGATTGCCATCGTAGGTCCTTCTGGTGCTGGAAAATCTACGCTTTGCAGTCTGCTGCCTCGTTTTTACGAATGGCAGGAAGGGACCATTACGATTGATGGTATTGAGACAAGAAAGATGACACTCCCGTCACTTCGCAGTCAAATTGGTGTCGTGCAGCAAGATATCTATTTATTCCATGGAACAATTCGCGAAAACATCTTATATGGAAAACTACAGGCATCTGATGAGGAAGTATGGGAGGCAGTAGAGAAGGCTCAATTGAAAGATCTTGTGAATAGCTTGCCAAAAGGGCTGGATACGATCATAGGTGAGCGCGGGATGATGTTATCTGGCGGACAAAAGCAGCGGATTTCCATTGCGCGTATTTTCCTTAAAAATCCGCCAATTTTTATCTTAGACGAAGCTACATCTTCGCTTGATACGGAGACAGAGTCCTTTATCCAAGCATCACTTGAAGAACTGGCTGAAGGACGAACAACGTTTATCATTGCGCATCGTCTAGCCACTATACAACATGCCGATCGCATTGTTGTTTTAACAAAAGAAGGCATAAAAGAGCAAGGAAGGCACGAAGACCTTCTTCAAATGGACGGAATGTATCGGCGGTTATATGAAACACAATTTAGAATATAGAAGAGAAAAGCCGGCATATTGCCGGCTTTCAGTGTATAGACAAACCATCGCATCGGTTCCTAGTCCTGAAACCCATTACTCACAATGACCCCTGATTCAGCTCATTACATTAATTGCGAGGCGCAAATAACATCACACTGACCCCAGCCAAACAGATCAAAGCACCCATCCAGTCATAGAAATCAGGCGTTTTTCGATCGACCCACCAGCCCCAAAACACAGCAAGAACCACAAATATGCCGCCATATGCCGCATAAACCCGTCCAAAGGCGGGGAACTGCTGGAAGGTAGGGATGACCCCATAAGCGACGAGGATGAGGCTGCCAGCGATCCCAAAGCTGACAGGTTTGGCTTCACGCAGCCAAAGCCACACAAGATAGCCGCCGCCAATTTCTGCTATTCCTGCTAATAAAAAAAGAACGATCGTCAACATCATGTAAGGACACTCCAATTCGATTCATTGTCTTCTATTATGACATGCTGAAAAAATGCGTGCTACTTCATTTACATTGTGAGGGAAAGGAGAGTTTGCTAAAATCAACTGAACAGAGAATGGAAACACATGGATTCTTGACTTTTTGGATATAGGTGATCCAAATGATCTTTCCTTTCGTATAGTAAGTACATTCTCATGGGAGCACACTTCCTTTTTCGGCGCTCTTTTTTTCTCCTTGGAAAAAGAGTAAAGTACAAAGTAGGCTTATTTCAGCAAATCGAGTGATAAGCAATACGTGAAGGATTTCATGATGAATGCAGCATGCTCTTTCTCATGAAAAAGGGAGGAGATGACCATGGATACACTGAAAGATTCTGAGCTATATCACAAGATCAAATTTGATCGTCATAAGCCTTCGCTTGAAGTGCTGTATGATCGTTATGAACGTGTGTTATATTCGTTTATTTATAAAATGACTGGAAGCCGTGAGCTTGCGGAGGAAGTGCTTCAAGAAGTCTTTATCAAGCTCTGGCGCGGCATAGGAGAATACCATACGGATAAAGGGAAATTCTCCTCGTGGTTATTCATGATGTCACGGAACACAGCCATTGATCTCCTAAGAAAGCACCGGAACGAAACGGCACTTGAAGATGAGCATATTGAATATTTAGCTGATCATCAAGAAGATGTATCAAAGGAAGTCGAATGGAACGAGGAAAAACAAATCATACGTGAAGCAGTATCTACACTGTCAAAAGAACAGCAAACCATCATAGAAGATGTCTATTTTAAAGGAATGACACAAAAAAGCATTGCAGAAAAGCTAGGCATCCCCATTGGAACGGTGAAGGGAAGGGTTCGATTGTCATTGAAGCACTTACGGACGAGACTGTCTCGCGGAGGAAAGGAGGAAGAGGCATGACTCAGTGTAAACATCAAGTGATTGATTATTTCAACGGGCATTTACAAGGAGAAGAAAAAGCGCAATTTGAAGAGCACATCAAGCACTGTTCAGCTTGCAAAGAAGAGCTTGAAGAATTGACATCGCTCATGTCTGACATTCCATTTCTAGCAGATGACCAAGCACCTCCGGCAGGGATGAAGGGCCGCATTTTATCCCAGGTGTTTGAAGAAGAGACATCAGAGACCGTCGAAGAAAAGAATGACCAGAAGAAAGAGCTCAAGGTCGCACGTGAACCAAATGAGGTCAGACCGATGCAAAAGAAACGAAAGCAATGGCTGTTGCCGCTTGTTGCCGCACTGCTTCTCATTTCAGCAGCTGGAAACGTGTATTTCTTAACAAATGGAAAAGAACAAGCGGAAGAACCTGTAAGGGTTGTTGCGACAAAATCACTGACATCAGCCGAATCACCAAAAACAGCAGGTGCTTTTTCAGTGATTGAGCATAACGGCAAAAAAGAACTAGTTGTGAGTGCAGACGGATTAAAGGGTCAGCTTGATTCATCTGCTGTTTATCAAGTATGGCTCATTAAAGGAGATCAGCCCGTGCCAGCTGGTGCCTTTAAAACAGATAACAAAGGAGAAGGAACTGTCACCTATGCGTTATCTGAAAAAGAAGCGAGCGAATCATGGGATACCGTGGCAGTCACCCTTGAACCAAAAAAGGATAACAAGCTGCCGCAAGGACCTGTCGTACTAAGCGCTGCATTTTAAATATGATTCAGGAAGGATGCCTTTTGGCATCCTCAGATTGTAGAGAAACTCATGTTTTTCTACAATCTTTTTTATTTTTAGCGTAAGTATGATGGATGAAAATTAATGAAAAAGGCTTCCCACACACCTAGCCTAGCTTCGCTAGGTGTGTGGCAATCTTTTTCATGTTCTGGCACGCAGCTGTGAGGAGAACTTGCTCACTCACGTTTTGTTTTCCCCTCAACCGGCAGTAGCGAAGCCCATGCAGTTGTTTTGAATCTGCAAAGCTTCGCTCTATTTTTTCTTTTCTTTTTTTATATAGCTCTTTTCCAGAGACAGTTAACCGATTCTGTCTGATCTTTTCTTTATGTTCTTCCCATATGTGTCTTGAGATGACCTTTTGATGATTTTTCGACCTTGTGCATCTTTCAAGGAAAGGACACGATGCACATTTTTTAGGATCTGATTTGTAGAATCGATAACCTTTTCGATCAGTTGTCGTATATAAAAGCTTCTCACCCTGTGGGCATATGTAATGATCATGTTCAGAATCATACTGAAATTTCCACTTCTCAAATAACCCTCTTGTTGGATGAAAACGTCTATGGGCAATGACACCAAAAACATGTCGATCAGATAAACCTTTACAGATTGGTGTTGTCAAATAACCTGAATCAAGCGCAACAGCTTCTACTTGAAAACCAAATCGTGCGATTTGGTGATCTAATCGATCAAGATACGGGACAGAATCATGGACATTTCCAGGTGTGACATGAGCATCAGTGATGATATTGTACTTCATATCCGTTGTACGATGATCTAGATAGAAAAAGCCTTCTGGCTTGTTTTCGCGATATAGATAGCCACTTTCAGGATCAGTCATACTTTGACGAATGTCTTTTTCTGTTTTCACCTCCTCTTTTACCTTTAAGAGCTTTTTTCCATGTGCCACCCGATCTTCTTGGACTGCTTCTTCTAAATCATTGATATAGTTCTGGGTATCTTGTTCAATCGTTTTTCTCGTATATTTATGTTTATTAGCATTGGCTTTAAGATGAGTTGAATCAGTAAAAAGAACGCGACCTCCTACCATATCATGATTGATAGCTTGAAGCACAATCTCATCGAAAATGTCTTGAAAAATCGTTGTATTTTTAAATCGAGTACGACGATTCCAACTAATAGTGGAGTGATGGGGAACGGGATCATTGATGTTCAAACCTAAAAACCATCTATACGCCATGTTATAGTAAATTTCTTTTTCGAGTTGTCTTTCAGAACGGATACCGTACAGGTATCCGATAAACATCATTTTGAACAAAATAAGCGGATCAAGAGAAGGACGACCTTTATTTTCACTATAATAGGGTTTTACTTTATCTACGATAAATGAAAAATCAATGTATTGATCAATTTTACGAAGCAGGTGATCCTCTTCGACCAGTTGATCTAGCAATACAAATTCGGCTTCGTGCTGAGAAGAATTTCTAGTGTGGAACATGAGAAAAAACACCTTCCTTAAGTGGGTTTTTCTCTATTATAAAATGAGGAGATGGAAAGTTTAAGGGGAAAAATAAAGCTGTCGAGATTTTCTCGACAGCCTGAGGATGCCTTTTGGCATCCTTTTTTGATAGTCAGAGGGAACTTTTTGACAGATAAGGCGTAGTACATATGGAGGTGAAACAGATGAAACCATACATAGAAAAAGAACTATTTCTCTTATCAGTGAGACACGCTTGTGTTGCCATATATTTTCTTGTCATCCCATTTTTGATCCCATTCTTTTATCGCCCATCGTTTTTATTCATTACGCTCATTACACTTTTTATCACTCATAACTTAGCCGAAAGTATCATTTGGTTTTATAAATCAAGAAAGATCAGAAAGCACCAGTCTGGTGATCTATCGAAACGAGGACATGTTTTGACCCAGATCGTGCAAAGGCTTGAACAGCTGATGATGATCAGTTTTGTGGTGTTTTTTATAAACGAATGGATACAGGGGATAGCAAATATGTCTAACCTCTTCTTCATTTCTTTTTTCTTCATCATTGTTTTCCTGCAACACATCCAGTTTTATTACGTTCAGCTATTCTTTAAATCCAAAAGCTGGTTCTCCTATGTTCCTTCATTGCAAAGGGCTCGTCCTTCTTATATAGCGAGGGAGAGGAAGGCATTAAAGAGATCCTAAATGTGCAATCACTCGTTTGATCTATCTATAAACATCAGAAAATTATGATAAAATGTGGAAAGAAAGAATGGAGAAAGGGAGTGCGAGTGAGTGAAAGCTGTTGGACTATTGGAGTACTTACCGATTGAGCATGAGCAAAGCCTGATGGATCAGGAAGTAGAAAAGCCTAAAGCAACGGGCAGGGATGTACTGGTGAAGGTAGAGGCTGTGTCAGTGAATCCAGTTGATACAAAGGTGAGGTCACCGAAGGATCAGAAAGAAGAAAAGCTGAAAATTCTTGGCTACGATGCAAGCGGCACGGTTGTTGAAGTCGGCGAATCTTGTACATTGTTTCAGCCTGGTGACCACGTGTACTATGCGGGAGATATCACGCGTCAAGGCTCTAATAGTGAGTATCAGCTTGTGGATGAACGGATTGTGGCGAAAAAGCCTGCCAATCTCTCCTTTGCAGAAGCTGCGGCGATGCCGCTTACGACCATTACGGCATATGAAGCGCTATTTGACCGGATGCATATGAAGAGAAATGCAGAAGGGGCAACACTGCTGATCATCGGTGGTGCAGGCGGAGTAGGTTCTATCGCCATTCAACTAGCCAAATTAGCGAATGCCACTGTGATCGCCACTGCATCAAGACCTGAAACAAAAAAGTGGTGTCTGTCATTAGGTGCTGATCATATCATTGACCATCATCAGCCGCTTCTCGCGCAACTCACTGAAAAAGGAATAGGTGAAGTGGATTTTATTTTATGCTTGAATGATACAGACGGACATTTCAAAGGCATGGCAGAAGCCATAAAACCCCAAGGCACGATCTGTACGATTGTTGAGAATCAGCACAACCTAGACATCCAATTACTCAAAAATAAAAGTGCTGCATTTGTATGGGAGTTCATGTTCACACGACCTATGTACAAAACAGCGGACATGATCAAACAGCATGAGCTTTTGACAGAGGCGGCTGAGTTATTTGAACAGGGAACATTAACGCATACCTTAACAAAGGTGCTCAGTCCGATCAATGCTGCTCATTTGAAGCAGGCACATCAAACACTTGAGCAAGGAAAGATGATTGGCAAATTTGTGCTAGAAGGATTTGAGAAAGGGGAGAGCGTATGACGTCCTTACAATATCCGATTGGCTTATATGAACCGGTTGAAAATAAAACAAAGGAACAGCTTGAGGCATGGATTGATCAGTTGGCCGCAATTCCACAACAATATGAAGCGGTCACCAATCATTTGACAGATGTTCAGCTGGATACACCTTATCGGCCGGGGGATGGACTGTCCGTCAGCTCATTCACCACGTTGCAGACAGTCACCTGAATGCTTATCTGCGATTCAAACTGGCGCTCACAGAAGAAACACCGGACATACGTCCATATGATCAGCAGGGATTCGCCGAGCTTCCAGACAGCAAGGCGCCCATCAGTGTATCACTGCCCTTGATCAGCAGTCTGCATCACAGATGGGTCACGTTACTTCGAGGGATGTCAGAGGAAGATTTCAACGCAACTTATTATCATCCAGCCGATCAACAAACCGTTTCCTTATATGATGCAACAGGCATGTATGTCTGGCATTCAAAGCATCATCTTGCTCATATCACGGAATTAATCAAAAGAAATCAGTGGAATTAAAGAAGTAAACACATGTCTGGTAGAAGAATTGTCGGCGCTATGTTCATCTGTATGGCGGCATTGTTTTATTTAGCGAAATATGTGCTTTTTGAGATCCGTTATAGTAACAGCTTAGGCTCAGAAAGAACGATAGAGGAACTTGAACAGCTGCTGCCTGGTGGTACGTGGATTAGTATCCTTTTTCTCATCATCGGTCTAGCTTATCTTTTATGGGATGACAGGGAAGTTCTTCAAAAAACGTTCATCCTCTCAGATAAACAAGTAGAAGAAGACATAAAAAAGACGGACCTCAAGTGACCGTCTTTTTTCCTATTCATGTTTAGCCGCGTTCAGGACGCAGTGCTTTTTCCAAAATGGCTAGGCCTTCGTTGACTTTTTCTTTTTCCTCGTCATTGAGCCGTTGCAGGGAATTTTTGATTTTTTCGTGTCCTTTTTGATAAATGCTTCTGAAAATATTCTTCGCTTCCTCTGTCAGTTCTACGACAATCATTCTCCGGTCACGCTCAGAGTGTTTCCGTTCAACAAAGTTAGACTGTTCTAAACGGTCAAGCAGACCTGTCATATTGGACAAAGAAGCGCCCATTTTTTCAGCAATTTCGGATACCTTGAGAGAGCCATGGTTATTGAGCAGCATGAGCACCTTCATTTGAGGCATACTCATATCGAGCTTCATCCATTCTGAAACATCTCCAAGACCTGCAGCTGTGAGGACTTTCATATAAAGCACCCATGTCTTTTTTTCCTCCGGAGATAGAATCTCTTCTTTTAATACGGTGGTGTCATGAATATTATATTCCACGCTTGTTCACTTCCTTTAAGCGGCTCTTTTCTCTATATTACTGATTTTCACTTCTAATTGAAAGGTTCGTCAAGCTTTTGAATGTTAAACTGCATGAATCAAGTGGTATTTGTTGTATAATAATGTTCAGTCGAAATAAATGAAGCAACTTAGAAAGTTGGGAAAAACATGTGGAACAAAAAAACGGGTATGACGATTTTAAAAATGCTTTTTCCGATCGTCATTATCCTTGTCTTAATTTTTGTCGCCAAGCAAGAGCTGAGCGGCCTTTCCATTAAAAAAACCTTTTATATTATTGACAGCTTGAATCGAATGGACTTGTTTATTCTTGTCTTTCTTGGACTTGTCGCAGTGTTATCAATGTCCTTATATGATTTTATTTTAAGAAGAAGTCTTGATATGCCCATTAGCGGCTGGAAAACGATTCGCATTTCTTGGATTGCGAACTCCTTTAACAGTGTCCTTGGATTCGGCGGTCTATCAGGAGCAGGGCTAAGAACGCTTCTATATAAGGAGTACATAACTGATACAAAAAAACTGTTGAAAGGCATCGCCCTTTTGACTTCCTCGGTTCTTTTAGGGTTATCTATTTTCAGTGATCTGATCTTGGTGAGGGTTCTTCCTGTAGAAAGTATTATTAGCCAAGAGCCGTGGCTATGGGCCTTTGTGATTATCTTTGCCTGTATTGTGCCCATTTATATCATTATGGCATCCATTCGAAAAAGCTCGATTGAGAGCGGTGAAAGTGGTCTGAAGCATCCGATTTACGCTTATATCGGTGCATCGTTTTTAGAATGGCTGGCAGCTGGTCTTGTCATGTACATGGCTGTCGTCTCTATGGGGATGAATGTCGATGTCCGGATTGTATTAGGGGTATTTGCGATTGCATCAATCGGCGGTTTAATCAGTATGGTTCCAGGCGGATTTGGTTCATTTGATCTCATCTTCTTACTGAGCATGCAGTACATTGGGTTTGATAAAGAGATGGTACTGACGGCGCTCGTTTTGTACCGCTTCGTTTACTCGATTTTCCCGTTTATTCTCGGGCTTTGCTTAGCCGCTTACGACTTAACGGGAACGACGCTTAGACGTCTTGAAGGCAATCCGAGAATGGCACCTGCCGTAGAAACAACGAACGTCTTAATTGTGTTGCACCGTGCTCTATTAATCCGTCTATTGTACGGATCTTTATCGATCTTAACCTTTGGAAGCGGGTTGCTCATTATGGCGTCTGTTGTGCTTCCTGTCGATCGATTAGGCGTGATTACGAGCATTCCGCGTTTTCTATTATCAGGATTTAATGGTCTTTCTTTAATGTTCGGCATTATCTTGATGGTTTTGTCCATTGAAGTGTATAAACGAACGAAAAGATCGTACGTATTGACGATGATCGCCCTTGCAGGCGGATTTGTGTTTACTTTGTTAAAAGGGTTTAACCTGAGTCTCATCTTTATTCTGCCAGTCATCATGGCAGTGTTTGTCTCTCTTCGAAATCAATTTGTGAAGCAGCAGGCACCTTATTCCTTGTATCAGTTTGTAGCGGCTGCTGCTGGATATTTACTCGTTTTGTTCAACTATAATGTCATTGGCAATTTTATTTGGACGAAAATCGGGCATTTCTTGAGTAAGGATTACTTGGTGCATAATGAACGGCATATTACGATGACGAGCATGATTGCTCTCATTGGTGTACCACTTTTCTTTTTCATTAGTAAATTGATTTTTAATAAAAAAGCATTTCCTATTGGAGAAGAAGCAGATGAGGAAAAATTAAAAACGTTTTTAGAAGAAAAGGGTGGAAATGCCCTCAGTCATCTTGGCTTTTTAGGCGACAAAAAACTATTCTTCTCAAGTGATGGAGAGGCGATGCTTCAGTTTGGACGAATCGGCCGCTGCGTCATTGTGCTTGGAGATCCAACTGGACGTAAATCGTCCTTTCCGCTTGTACTTGAGGAATTTTTACAGCAGACAGAAAAAGCAGGGTATCGCGTCGCTTTTTATCAAGTGGAACGGGAAGGGATGGCGCTCTATCATGACTTAGGGTTTCACTTCTTTAAGCTTGGAGAAGAAGCTATGGTCGATTTAGAAACGTTTTCTCTCTCTGGTAAGAAAAAATCAAATTTACGAGCTGTTGCCAATAAGTTTGAACGAGAAGGCTATACGTTTGAAATGCTGGAACCACCTTATTCAGATGAGCTGATCGCAACCTTAAAACAAATCTCTGACAGCTGGCTCGGAAAGAAAAAAGAAAAAGGGTTTTCGCTCGGCTACTTTCAAGAAGACTATCTTCAAAAAGCACCGATTGCAATTCTGAAGGATGAACAAGGGGTGATGATTTCTTTTGTGTCGTTAATGCCGATGTATCAAGAAGGGGAGATTTCCATCGACTTAATGCGTCATATGCATGATGCCCCGAACGGGATGATGGATGCGCTGTTTATCCACCTATTTCAATGGGCGAAAGAAAAAGGCTATAAATCCTTTAACATGGGAATGGCCCCTTTATCAAATGTAGGAACATTTCATCAGTCCTTTCTCACGGAGCGTTTGGCCAGTGTTATTTTCAACAACGTCAGATATATGTACAGCTTCAGCGGGTTACGGTCGTTTAAGCAGAAATATAAACCTGAATGGCATGGTAAATATTTAGCGTATAAAAAAAATACGTCACTGCCTGTCACAATGGTGCTTGTCACCAAGCTGATTGGGATGGACCCGAATCGCAGCAGGCGTCCATAGATCCAAAACCTTTACCTTTCACTAGGTGAAGGTTTTTTTAGACAAAAGAACAGCAAAAGTGGTAAAGTTGAAAGGTAAGGGGGATGTAAATATGACATTAAATGAATGGTTTACAAAGGGATTAGCTGAACGTACATACGTACACAACATGGAGAAAAACCGGGAAAATCTACTCACTGTGTACAACCAGTACGCAATTCATCAAAAAGAAAAAGAGCTGTTTCATAAGCTGCAAAAGAAAAAGCTTAGAGCGCTTGTCATCACTGCGGATTGGTGCGGAGATGCAATGGTCAATGTACCGATTTTCATGCGGATCGCAAGCGAAGCACTCATCGATGCGCGCTATTTCATTCGGGACGAGCATCTAGACCTGATGGATCAGTATTTAACGAACGGGACCGCAAGATCGATTCCGATTATTGTCTTTATTGATCAGGACGGGAATGAAGTGGGGAAATGGGGACCACGCTCAACAGAAGCACAGCGCTTTGTTGATGAGAAAAAACCAGACAAAGATGCACCTGATTTTGAAGAAGCTTTCCAAGTATTTGCGAAAGAAGCCGCACATCACTATACGACAGATCGGTACTTATGGAAAGATATTGAGAAAGAAATAGTAGAAGTTTTGGCAAAAATATAAACCAAAAGACTACTTCGCCGCAACGGGAAGTAGTCTTTTTTTATCTTGTTTTTGCGTGTCACCTACAAAACGCCGCATAAAGATGTAGAAAAACCGCAGAATTCTATCAAATACCGCAGAAAACCGCAAAGCATCTCGATTTTCCCAACCACTTTTAGTTGAAAAACCTCATATATGCCATGAAAACCTCAATTTTGCCCTTATCTAAAGGCTCATATAACGCACGTTGGTTTGCTTTTTCCCAATACAAGAGGCCCAGCAACTATAGTAATCTAGTTGTAATCTCCTTTGAACGAACTAAAAAACAAATGACGGAAAAGGGCTGGCGATCAATCTATGAAAAAAATCATTTATCTCGATCAAGAAAAGAAGAAGCTCGCTGAATCGAAAAAAAGAGAACAGCGTTCCATCAAATCACTTAGGCTGCTTGTGTTTTATGACGGGCAAAGTCCTTCGTGTGCAAAAGCAATTGACTTGTTAAAATCTCTTGATTGGAAGAACCGTATTCACTTTGAATGCTTTAGGCATTCGCAGCTGCTCAGACTGAATAAAATGAGTGAAGAGAAAGCAGAAAAACGAATCGTGTCTATTTCTTTAGCCAAAAATCAAAAAAATTCAGGGATCTATACTTGGCTGAAAATTGCCTGCAACATCCCTGCACTATGGGGAACGATCCCATTCATCGTGCTCAGCATTTGGTTAGGCTTTGGGCAGCATGCGTACGATTATTTTGCGAGAAAACGGTACATTCATTCTGTCGAAAAAGTCACCCGTCCTGATACAGATCAACAGAAGACCATATAATGAAGAGAAAAAGCATGACCTTCGATCGGCCGAAGGTCATGCTTTTTTGTAATAGGGGACGTAAGACGCTAAGTGATCAAGCAGCGTTTTCGTATAAGACATATAGGCACGTTCGTCAAGCTCAGAAGCCGCATAGGAAAGCAAGGTTCTCAGAGCAAACAAGTACTCACTGTGCAGCTCATTGTGCTTAAAGTAAGGAAGGGCTGCTTCGATCAAATAGGTTTTCAAATCAAGAGGGTTTTCCTCAATCATCAATTTATAGATTTTGATCAAATATAAACAGTTTGGCTGAATACGAGGCTGTTTTAATAGCTCATGTATGTAGGGAAGTGCTTTTTTGCGGTCATATTCAGCATATAATGTAGCAATCTCATAAAGTGTTTCACAGTAACGTTCTTCTATTTGTTCTTGATTAAAGTAATTGAGTGAATCTAGTAAATAAGGTACAGCTGAAGAGAAATCACCTTCCCGTTTTAAGAGCACCCCATAATAAAAATAAGCCGTCATTTTAATATAGGCATCAGGATATAGGGAAGTGTGCAAAATCACCTCTTTTAAATATTTTTTCGCTGTTTGAAAGGCTTTTAGTTCCAGTGAAATCACACCATGAATGAGTGTACAATGAATAATCCGCTTGAAATTGTTCTTTTGTCTATATAAATCCATCGCTTGATGTGTCGCTTCAAGTGCATCACCAAGATGTCCCATGTTTCCAAGTGCTTTTGCATAGTGATAATATAGGTCGCTTTGTTCAATGGAAGCGTAAGAGAAGCAGCTTTCAAGCTTTTTTAAGCCTTCTTCAAGCTGACCATTTTTAATGATATGAATGCCATCTAGATATTCAAAAATTTCTTTTTCCGTTTCAATAAAGGTTTTTTCAAATTTTTTAAGCACGCGGTGTGTTTTTAAAGCGAGTGGCTGCTTGTCTGTTAATAAATAAAATTGAAATAAGGACAAATGATACTGAATGCCTAAATCAAGCGAAAAGAACTGTTCCTCGTGCTGAATGATCATTTCTGCATTTTGTTCTGCTTGATCGAGTGCATAGAAATACATATTCATTTGAAACTCATCCAAAAGTGACAGCAAGTGACGGGCCTTCTGTGAGAGCGTTTCTTGGCTGATGCCCAGCCGTTCAAGCAGTAAATTGATCGTATCTTGATTGGCCTCCTTTGAGCCATTTTCGATTTTACTTAAATGAGAGACAGAACAAACTCCTTCTGCCAATTCAGATTGAGTCATATTTTGTTTATAACGGTAGAGCTTGATGATTTGCCCGATATTGATTTTCATTCCATCCAGAAGCCTCCCTTCCAATCATGGGTTGAAAGCCTTTTGACAAAAGAACCGAATCAGACAAAATGGGAATACCTGATATCATTTCATCATCTTGGTTTTTTTCTCAAAATTTGTTTAAAACGTAATATGATTGTAACATTACTTGAAAAACTCAAACAACTTTTTAGCAGACCGGAAGGGTAACACCATTTGCAACTGCTCGAAATGATGTTTATAATGTGAATGAGAATCAATTTCAATTAAAATTGATTGAAAGGATGACATATATGCCAGAAATCAAACAACAAACAGAAGCGTTAACAGTTCGAGACGCTGTCAGATATAGACGATCCATTCGAAAATTCAAAGAAACACCGGTGACCGTTGAGCAGCTTCAGCCGTTATTAGAGGATGCGGTCTATGCACCGAATCATAAAATCACGGAGCCATGGCGCTTTCTATATGCGGTGACGGATGAAGCGAAAGCGGTATTTGTTGAGCGGTTCATTGCTTTCTTTAAGCGCAACAACCCAGACGCAAAAGAAGAAAAGATCAATCAGTACAGAGATTATTTTTCTAAAGTACCAGCACTTTTACTTGTTGTTCTAAAAGAAGACGAAAATCCAGTTGTGAGAAATGATGATTTTGCCGCTGTGAGCACGCTTATTCAAAACTTCCAGCTGCTTGCTTGGGATCAAGGGATCGGTATGGTCTGGAAGAGTGGCCGCATCTTATACGACAAAGGCTTTCAACAGGACATGGGCTTAAAGGAAAATGAGCGATTTGCTGCAATCCTTCACATTGGTTATCCAGAAGAGGTACCTGAGGAAAAATCACGTCAGAAAGCATCAAGTCTTTTAACTGAAATTAAATAAAGAAAAGCAGACCGCTAGAGGGTCTGCTTTTTTACTTATTGTTTTTTGGCGCGCTGGTCGGCTGCTTTCATACGTGCCATTGCTTTTACGTCATTCGGATCTGCAAGTTCTTTGGAAAATTCAACATATTCGCCATCCGACTCTTGTGCTGCAAGCTCGTGGTTGGTTTTTTGGTGTTGGTCTTTTTTCAAAGCTTTTCCCTCCTTTACAAGATCACCTTAGTTATGTGCTTGTTGGAGTGGAATATCCATCTTATTTGTTTCTTTTTTCTGCTGCTCTTTCCGCTTTTTTGAATTCCTGCTGATACAGGACTTCCTGGGTTTTTTTCAGCTTTGAAGTTGGCTGGTGTTCTTTTTTCTTCATCAAAATCGCCCCCTCATCTCATTTCTAATAGGATGGGTGTTTTTGACAAAAATTATTCCTCTGAATGCAAAATCGCTTCTTTTAATTCAGGATACAAAAAGTCATAAGAAGAAAGCAAAGCCTTCTTCGGAAGCGCACGCTGTCCTTCTAAAACAAGTAATGACATTTCGCCAAGTGCCGTTTGAATGACAAAGGATGGAACCTTCAGCCAGTGGGGGCGGTGAAGGGCAGACGCAATCGTTTGTCCGAGCTGCTTCATTTGAACAGGATTCGGTGATGTGACATTGAGTGGACCTGAGATGTTGTCATTGTGTATGGCATAAGCAATAAGATGTGCTACATCTTCGACATGAACCCATGAAACCCATTGCGAGCCGGGGCCAATCGTTCCACCGGCAAACAGTTTATATGGTAGTGTCATCAGTGGCAGTGTCCCTTTTTCTCCTAATACGACGCCGAAGCGTGTGTAGACGGTACGAATGCCGAGTGTTTCAATCTTTTGCCCCTCAGCTTCCCAAAGTTTAGATGTATGACTTAAGAAATCAGTATCCGCAGGAGGTGATTCCTCCGTAAAATCTCCTGTTTGAGACGTGCCATAAATTCCGACAGCACTTGCTTGAATGAGCACAGATGGTTTCGATTCCTGCGCTTCTATAATGCGCCTTACTTCTTGTGTGGATTGAATGCGGCTGGAGAGGATGCCTTCTTTTGCCTTGTCTGTCCAGCGTGTGAAAATGGATTTTCCAGCAAGGTTAATCCAGACATCAATCGCAGGCAATTCATGCTCGGGCGCAGCACCTTCTGTCAGCCACTGCACATAGTGTAAATGATTTTGTTCGGATTCCTTTGGATTTCTTGTTAAAATATATAGATGATGTCCTTCAGCAGCGAGCACTTTAGTGACGTGCTGGCCGATAAAACCGGTTCCTCCGGTGATGGCGATATTCAATTGACATCTCTCCTCTCATATACATACTTATATCTTTCACGATTTTGAATCAGAAGAAACATCCTGACTGTTTAAAAAAAGGGGTGATCACAGGATGCCTTATATTACAAAAATCTCCGCTCAGAAAAAAAATACGGAGCGAGTGAACATTTTTCTTGATGAAAAGTACGCCTTTAGCGTTGATCTAGATGTGCTCGTTCAGCACGATTTGAAAAAAGGGAAAGAGCTGGACGAAGCAGATATCATTGAAATTCAATTCGGTGATGCTGTGAAAAAAGGATTTCACCAGGCTGTCGATTATTTATCCTACCGGATGAGATCAGTAAAAGAAGTGGCTGATTATTTGACGAAAAAAGAAATTCCAGCACCTGCTATTAGTGAAATTATACACAAATTAAAGGATTACAAGTATGTAAACGATCTTGAATTTGCGGAAGCCTATGTAAGCACCCATCGTAAAACGAATAGTAAAGGGCCGTCCGTCCTCAAAAAAGAGCTAAAGCTTAAAGGGATAGACGATGACACCATTGAACAAGCCCTATCGCAATACCCTGATGATTTACAGCTGGAGGAAGCTGTGAAGCAGGTCCAGAAGCTTGTGAGAAAAGAAAAAAATCGTTCCGCAAAAGAGATCGAGCAGCGCATCAAGCTGCAGCTACAACGAAAGGGATTTTCGTTTGAGATGATTGATAAAGCCCTTCAAGAAGCCTATGATGGACAAGAAGAGGAAAAGGAAGAAGAAGCCCTCCTCTATATGATGGAGAAGGCAAAACGCAAGGTAGGATATGACGGCTCATTTGAAAAGAAGATGAAAGTGAAGCAATTTTTATTCAGAAAAGGCTTTGATCTTGACGCAATTGATCACGTTTTAGACAAAGGGGAATGACAGATGGACAAACGTTATAGTGAAATGACGGAATACGAATTGAAGCAGGAGATTGCCTCTCTTTCTGAAAAAGCACGAAAGGCTGAGCAGCTTGGCATTGTGAATGAATATGCCGTTTTAGAACGGAAGATCGATATGGCCAAAGCCTACTTATTAGATCCAGCACTCATTCAAACCAAAACGACCTATCAAATCAAAGATACAGACGAAGAGTTTTACGTGGAATATTTAAATGGCGTATTTGCGTGGGGATACAGAGTATCAGCTCCAAATAAGGAAGATGCACTGCCGATTTCAATGCTTACGAAAAAGGACTGATCTCTAGGATCAGTCCTTTTCTTTACTTCGAACGCTGTTTACGGACGTTGTTCTGAAGTACGATGTCGTGCTGCGTTTGCTGCGTTTCTCCGTTGACCTGAGAGGCAGAATGCTTTGCATTCGCCCATGGTTGAGGGTAAGCAGTTGTCCTTAATTGAACAAAGTCTTCCATATACGATTTCCCATTTGAACTCATATCTCAAGCACTCCCTTTGGAAAAATTAGCGTTTCCCTGATGCCCTCATTCGTTCCTGTGGACGTGTATTCGTCTCACCATTCGGCCTTTTAGACACAAAAGCATCTGTGGCGCCTGGCTCGCCTTCAAACTTGTGATTCACTTGATTTGGAAAGCCTTTTGCTTTATTACGCATATCGATTCCCTCCAAACAATACAAATCATTTGCGTCTTTTGAAGACGTAAGGGTAGTATATGAAAAAAGAGGTTTTTTTAAAAAGGCACTTTCTGCTAGATGAAGGAGGAACCGACATGGAACAATACTTTGAACGACTAACAGAACAACTCATGGAAAAAAACAATATGCTCACATATGACGAAGCCCGTACATGGGTAGAGCTGCTTTGGAGTGATTTTGAAACGACCTATGCAAAGGCTGGCCGTAAGTATAAAGGGCAGGAAACAACCGAACGAATTGTCCAAGAGTGGATTGAGAGCTACGGTGCGCAGCTGCATCTATTTCAAAATAAACAATCAAAGGCAAACGAGCATCTTCAAGGGCAGAACAAAGGGCTGCTTCATTAAAAGAAGGGCCCCGCTCATTTTTTTCAATAAATAGGTAAATATATAAATGAGCAAACAATTTTATGATACAATACCCAGTCTGTGATTGAAATTACAGGCTTTTTACAATGGTTAAACTTAAAATTACATTAAATTCATCTTGCTGAAAATCATTGGAAATAAAACTTTGATATAATGGAACGATTAAAGAGATATGTAATTTATGGATAATAAAAAAGGGTTTCGTTTCCTGACAAAAAAGGAATAATGAACATATCAGACTATGTGAAAAAAGTGAAGAGAAGGTGCGATATGGAACGGGAATTGCTCTCTGTTATAATTCCTTCTTACAATGAAGGTGAAAACATCAGAAGAATCTTTGAGGCACTCGAGGAAGAGTTTCGCGATTTTCATTATGACTTTGAAATCATCTTTATTAATGATGGAAGCAAGGACAACACACTTCAATACATGAGAGAGCTCTCTCGCAAAAGTGCAAAGGTGAAATACATTTCCTTCTCACGTAACTTTGGGAAGGAAGCCGCCATTCTGGCAGGACTGGAACATGTCAAGGGAGAAGCTGCGATCATCATGGACGCCGACTTGCAGCACCCGACGTATTTAATTCAAGACTTTGTCAGAGGGTATGAAGAAGGCTATCATCAAGTCATCGCCAAACGGAACCGTAAAGGAGACAGCAAGCTTCGCTCTTACTTATCATCGTTGTACTATAAAGTGATGAACAAGGTAGTCGAAGTGGACTTGCGTGATGGTGTCGGAGACTTCCGTTTAATTTCCCGCCAGGCAATCGATGCATTGCTTCAGTTAAAAGAGGGAAATCGTTTTTCAAAAGGGCTTTTTTGCTGGATTGGGTTTGAAGAAAAGGTCATCTACTATGAAAATGTTGAAAGACAGCACGGTGATACAAAATGGTCACTGAAGAAGTTGTTTAACTATGGCATAGATGGCGTCATTTCTTTTAACAACCGCCCGCTTCGTATTTGTTTTTATACTGGCATACTGATCTTATTCCTCTCTTTGATTTACATCGTGGCCACCTTTATTCAAATTGTCAGAACGGGTGTGATGGTACCTGG
This sequence comes from Bacillus pumilus, assembly GCF_003431975.1. Classification (GTDB taxonomy): domain Bacteria; phylum Bacillota; class Bacilli; order Bacillales; family Bacillaceae; genus Bacillus; species Bacillus pumilus_N. The sequence continues at coordinate 861,201 of NZ_CP027116.1, forward strand.
TTATTTCACTTTAATATCGGCTGTGCTTTTCCTCGGAGGTGTCCAGCTTTTGAGTCTAGGTGTGATTGGAGAATATATTGGCCGCATTTATTATGAAACGAAAAAGAGGCCGCATTATTTGATCCAAGAATCAAATGTCATGCAGCAAGAGACAAGCTCTAAGGAACAAGACCGAGTGTTAACACAGTTATTTAAATAACGTGGAGTCAAATAACCGGCAAGCACGAATCGCTTGCTGGGTTGTTTTGTTTCAAGGAACAATGGATCTTTTGTGGAAAGGATTTAGATGATGAAACGTAGATGGATAATCATTGGAATGTGCCTCATTCTTGCATTATTAGGCCACTCCTTTTTCTTATATGAATATACGCAAGGCCGGTACATGACAGGAGATGGGGATGGCATCTCGCAAATGCTCCCATTTAAAAAACTGCTTTACGACGAATATGTCAAAGGGAATTTCTTTTATTCCTATCAATTCGGACTAGGCGGTGGTACATACACGCAATTAGGGTATTATTTCACAACGTCGACGGTCTTTATGATGACAGTCGCTGTCGTCTGGCTGTTGAATGCACTTCATCTCATACAGTCAATGGACATTCATTTCTGGGCAAATGCCGTGGTTTGGTTGAGCGTGATCAAGTTGACGCTCATTCTATTCATCGCTTACCGTGTGCTTCTTTCAATGGTTCAAAATAGATTGGGTGCACTGACAGGAGCGGCAATCTATGGATTATCTATTGTATATTTCCGCCATCAAACGTTTTGGGAATTTTTCACCGATAGCATGATGTGGCTTCCGGTACTTGTGCTTGGGGTTGAGCGGATATTCAAAACGGGTAAGCCCGCTTGGTTTATTGCGAGTTGCAGTCTGATGCTGATCAACAACTTTTACTTTGCTTATATTCACTTTATCTTTTTAGCGATCTATCTTGTCTTCAGATATATGATCAAGCTGCGAAGTGAGGAGCGCGGGTGGAAAGTGTTCTGGACGCTTGCGATCTCTACACTGTTATCTTTTGGGATCAGTGCCGCCTTTTTTATCCCGTCTGTTTATGGCTTTCTTAACAATATAAGACCGCCGTATGAACAGGCCATTCCTTGGTTCGAGCTGCATGATCATCTGCTGTTTACGAGCAGGGTGTATTTATTACCTGTGATGTTTCTGATTTGTCTGTTTCTCGTACCGCTTTACCGGAACAGATGGTTTTTCATGTTTACATCCATCAGTGTTCTGCTGATCATTTTTCATTACAGTCCAAAGATGGCGAGCGTGTTTAATGGTTTTTCTGCACCGCAGTACAGGTTTGAATACATACTCGCCTTTACAGTTGGAGCGGTCGTAGCCATCACGATCAAGCATTTCCCGCAAATCGAGTGGAAGTGGAAAAAGCGTGCGGTCTTAGGCGCTTGGATCGTGTTCCTTCTCGCTGTCGTCCTTTCAGAACGAGCAAAGGGAAACATGGATGTCGTTGTGTTTACAGGCATAGGACTGCTTGTCATCAGCTTGTTTTTCCTATGGATGCATGCGGAAAAACGCCAGCATCTTCGTCTCTTTTCAGCTGTCCTTATTGCCATTAGCCTACTGACAGCAGGCGTGTATCAGCAGGGCTACTTATCTGAAAGAAGCAATATAAAGAGCGTATCCGATACGTATCTGAATAGTGAGGCATATGCTGGACATGAGCAAATGAAGCTCATTCAGCAGATTCAAAGTCGTTCAAAAGACCCGCTTGCTCGGATTGATTGGATGAATGGCGTGCGAAACAATACCCCATTATTTGAAGGCTTTCAAGGCATGAGTGCGTATTCAAGCATATTGAATCAGCATTTGCTCAATTTCTACTGGAATGACCTGCAAATCGATATGGGAAGGGAAAGTGTCAGCCGGTATGCAACAATGGGGGACAGGGTGAATTTATACAGCCTGACCTACGGAAAGTATTATATGAGAGACAAAATGATGTCTTACTCACCACCAGCTTATTTTAAGCCAATATTAGAAAGCGAGCATTATGAGGTGTATGAAAATACACGGCCGCTGCCATTTGCAAGAACAACGAGCACTGTTTATTCAGAACAATCCTTAAAGGATGCCTCAGCACTTGATAAAGAGCATGCGATGCTTCAAGGCGTCATTTTAGACAAAAAAGGAAACGCTGAAATCGAGCATGTGGCAGATCGAGTGAAGGATACAAATATTCATACTGAACAAGCCGTATACGAAAATGGTGTGCTTAATGTTTACGGGGAAAAGGGCGGTCTGAATATCACCCTTCCAGATGATATCGCTCGTGCCGGGGATGTGTATGTGAGCTTTTATGTAAAGCGAACTGACCGCAACGAAGGATTTCAGTTATCCGTTGACGACTACGTCACATCACGAAAAAGCAATACATCCATCTATAAAACAGGCGTAAATGAAGTGACGATTCGGGTCCCTGCGGAAAAGATCCTCTCCATACGAGTACCAAAAGGGACGTATGAGCTGAGTCAATTAAAGCTGTATCAAGAGCCTTACCGCGTCCTAGAGAAAGCATATGAAAAAGAAAAACAGGATGATGGTAGCCAAAAAGTAAAGCTTAAAAATAACCGCTTTACGATTTCGTATGATAATAAGCGCAGTGATGACTACATGATTCTGCCTGTTCCATATGAAAAAGGCTGGGAGCTCACGGTGAACGGACACAAAACCGATATTGAAAAAGCCAACTACACTTTTATTGGTTTTCCAATAGAAAAAGGCGAAAACGAGATTGTACTAACCTACTATCCGCCTTATATCAGAATTCTCGCATTGATTTCACTCGTCAGTTTGATTGGTGCAATCGTCTATGCACGGAGAAAACACAAGAAACACCACTTTTTATCATAAGTGGTGTTTCTTATCGTTCATTTCGTCTAATTGATATGAGACATGAAGCGAGACGATTGGACGGTTTATTGCTGTCAAGAAACACTCTCTCCAGAAACATGATAGAGACTCACGAAGCTTCCTTCTCAAATGGAAACGTCGCATAATCAAACAAAAAATGAAACAACCAAAGACTCAGGGCGAAGAGAATTTCCTCAGAAGTGGACAGCCAAATGCCGTCAACCAATTCGTCTGATAAATAGACAGCACCCCAAATAAACAAAAGGTGAAATAAAATGGCATAGAAAACGATGGCTCTTTTTTTGGAGCGGCACTTTCTGACAAAACACATGAGCGCATGCTCAACATGTTCAAAGGATATCCCAAGTACGACATAGATGCCCATAAACAGAAGCATCGATAAAATTGATTGATAAAAAGCGCCCGTCAAATGAAAGAACAGTACACAAAACAACAAAAATATGTAACAGATAGCCGACGCTGCCATGAGCCATTTCAGCCCTTGCCATAAAGCGTGAACAGATTGCTGCATGGTAAACAACACTCCTTTACATGAAGATACCTGCAAAAAGGACAGCCCTTTTGCAGGAAGGTGGAATTAATCCTCTTTTTTAGGTGCAGCGATGACAGGATGTTTTTCAGTATCAAGCAATTTCAAGAATTCTTCGCCTTGATCTAAATGATCAAGAACAAGCTGTTTCGGTGTGACCGCAAGCCACTGATTCAGTGAGATATCTGCATAATGGTCGCTCTTGAAGATTTCTAAGAAATAAAGCGGTTCGTCACCTGTATTTTCTACATAATGCCCCATCGCAAATGGCACATAGCCAACGTCTCCCGCCTGATAGTTGAAGGTTCTCGCATGTCCATCAGAAGCAAATACCGTCATTCGTGCCTTTCCAGAAATGAAATATTGCCATTCATCCGTATTTGGATGCCAGTGCAGCTCACGGATGGCACCTGGATCAACTTTCACAAGAGCAGAGGCAATCGTTTTAGACGCTTTGAAATTGGTAGAATCCGCAATCCACACTTGTCCGCCGCTTGACGTAATCGGCTCTTGCTTTAACAGCTCATATTTAAAGGAATTCGGGACTTCTCCTTGCTCTGTTTTTACCTTGTCACATTCAAGGGAACCAGGAATTCCTGTTTGGAAAATATACTTCTCTTTCTCTGGCAGCTTGTTAAATTGCTCCTTTGTCATTCCAAAGTTTTGGAGCACAACTTCCTCTGGTGTATGGACAAGCCAATCAGTCACTTGGAACGTACTATTTTCAGAGAAAGACCCATCATCAAACACAAGCAAGAATTCCGCTCCCGGTTCAAGTGCTTGAATAGAATGCGGCAAGCCTGAAGGGAAGTACCACAAATCGCCCTCGGTCACATCCTCTGTAAAATTGCGCCCCTCTGCATCAACTGATGTAATTCGGGCTTCCCCATAAATCATGTACGCCCATTCTGCTTCCTTATGCCAGTGCAGCTCGCGAATTGCACCAGGCTTTAGCCGCATGTTCACAGAGGCAAGACTTTTAGAAATGGGCAGTTCACGTACTGTGACTTCTCTGGCGTAACCGCCTTTTTCTAAACGGTTGTGCGTATCAGAAAAAGAATATTTCATGTTGGGAACCGTTCCATGATCGGTTTCTGGTGGCGTGAGCATATCTGGGTTTTGTCTGTCTCGCTCGAGATTACGTGGAATTTTGACCGTTGCTCCTTTTTCTCCTCGAATCGGCTGTGGTACACCATTTTGCTTTTCACTCATGATAAAATCCCCTTTCAACATCGTCTTGTGTGAGGTGACAAAAGGCCTTTCATTTCGCCCTCGTTTTCATAAGGTGAAACGAATCAAGAAGATGTCAATCTGATTCATCATTTTTTTGAACAGCGACCAATCGTTGGATGAGCTTGCTTAATTCATCAAACTTTCGTTCAAAACGTGTCAGCAAATAAACCGTCAAAATGGCTGGAAAGCCAGCCTGACCGAGCTGCTTCAGCCATTCCTCCGAAAAAAAGGTCTCCATTTGTCTCACCTCCCAGTAGATGCTCGTCTTCTCTATAAGTGGTATGAAAGAAGAAATAGGAAATCAAAGGGGGAGAAAATGAACCATTAGACCCGTTTCACAAAGTTTACTTTTTTTAACTTTTGTCCACTTAATGCAAGTAGAGAGAACAAAGGGGAGGATGCACATGGATTATCGGCTGTTATTGAAAGCAAAATGGAATGAAATCGTTGATCACCCGCTCATTCAGCAATTTTTAAGCAATCCTAAAAACCAGCAGCTGCTTAGGCAAGTCATGGAAGAGCCAAACGAAGAAAATGCGAAAAAACTAGATTCTGAGTTCAAGCAGTTTTATCAAAAAATCCGCATCATCAAGTATATTTCCACAATGATCCGCATCTTTTCAGTCGACTTTGATAAACGAGTCAAAAAAAAGCAGCAACGTTTTCCGCTCATACTCGATCATCCTGATCATCAAGAAGTGAAAGACCCTGTTCAAACAGATGCGTATGAAGCCGTGCTCTTCAACCAGCAAGACTTAGGAGAGCACCTGCAAGATCAAACGTTGTACAAGGTCTACCAGCAGCTCACAGACAAACAAAAAATGGTCTTGACCCAAATTTATGTCGAAGGCCAAACGATGAAGGAAATAGCCGATCAGTTAGGCGAAACAAGACAAAACATCTCAAACATCCACAAAAAAGCGCTCAACAAACTAAAAGAAGAAACAGGGGGAGATGTCCGTGCAAGAAGACAAAATGACCAATGGAGAGATGGAAGAACTCATTGAAACCTTCACACCCATGATCAAAAAGAAACTACAAAACACGGCATATCAAGAAAGAGAAGACCTCGAACAAGAACTCTATATCAAACTCATCGAAAAAGTGGACTGGCTGATTTATCAGGAGGGACCTGGCTTCTGGGAGTTTATTGTGGAATATATGACGAAGTTGTAAGAGAGTTAAACAAAAAAAGACTCGCTCACACTGAGCCGAGTCTTAATTTTTTTTGCAGTTTTTCTTCACTGAAAATCCAGCCGGTATAGGAATTTTTGATTTGATGATCCATGTCGATATGGCAGATCGCGACGAAAGGGTAGTGACCTTTGCTACGGTAGCGCAAATCAATGAACCGCACTTCATAATGATCCTTGTATTTATCTACTTCCCACCGGTAGACAGGGGAGAAGGAGAGAAAGGCTGAAATGTTTTCATCTTGTTTGGCAATTTTCATAATGTCAGTATCAGGGACCGGCACACGGTTAAAGGTGTCTAAAATGACAATTTCGCCATTCATGCTGCGTCCAACATGGAAGGAGGATTTACATTTCACTGCAATACGCCATTGTCTGAACTTCATCGTAGGCGAAATAATAATGTCTTCAATCTCATCGAATCGCGCACGCAGCTCACGTTTAATCTGAAGCTGCATGATGACCCTGACGATATAGTAACAGAAAATCACGGTGTACAGCGAGATGAACGTATAGCCGGGATGCCCGCCAATCGCCCAAACGACAATGGCGACAAGATGTGTAAAAAAGATGAACGGATCAAACGTGTTAATAATCCCAAGCGCTACCCATTTCTTTGAAAATGGACGAATGGCCTGTGTGCCGTATGCATTGAATATATCGACAAACACATGAAGCACAACGGCTAATAGGGTCCATAGCCAAAGGTGAAGTATATTCGCCCCTGGCACAAATGGGAAAATCACAGCCGGAATCAGCAATGACCAAAACAGTACAGCCGGAATGGAATGTGTAAATCCTCGGTGATTTCTTATATAAACCGCATTATTTTTTAGTTTTAGCACAGTATCAATGTCTGGTGCTTGGGAGCCGGCGATGGTCGCGATCATCACGGCGTGTGCCATGTGTGGATCTGCGCTGACGGCTGGATCTAAAAGTGCAAGTCCCCCAAGAGAAATGCCCATTACTACATGAGTACCAGTGTCCAATTGATTACCTCCTAGTTGTCATGCTTAGGAACAATCATACAAAGTATACGTCTCCAATCAAGACTATGTGCAAAATCACTTTTGCTTTATCCCGATTTAATGTAACATGTTAACGTATCTACAAACAGTATACAACAAATAAGGTTCTTTTCAGAACGTTAGCCCTCGGTCCAATGAGAAGGAGTATAGATATGAAAGACATTCAAGAAAAGCTGGACCGCAAAGATATTGCGGGTTTTCAGCATGATTTAATTGATTGGTATGAAAAAGAACAACGAACATTGCCATGGCGTGAAAATCAAGATCCATACCGCGTCTGGGTATCAGAAGTGATGCTTCAGCAGACGAGAGTAGATACGGTCATTCCGTACTTCAACCGGTTTATGGAGCAATTCCCGACGGTGAAAGATCTCGCTTTAGCTGATGAAGAAAAGGTCATGAAAGCATGGGAAGGTCTTGGCTACTACTCAAGAGTGCGTAATTTACAGGCAGCCGTGAAAGAAGTATATGAAACCTATGACGGTATTGTCCCTGATACGAAAGAACAATTTTCAAAGCTCAAAGGTGTAGGTCCGTATACGAGCGGCGCAGTACTGAGTATCGCCTATAACAAGCCGTACCCTGCGGTAGATGGCAACGTCATGAGGGTCATTTCCCGTATTTTGTCCATATGGGATGATATTGCAAAACCAAAAACGAGAAATATTTTCGAGTTTGCGGTGGATCAGCTCATTTCCCGGGAAAAGCCGTCAGAATTCAATCAAGGGTTGATGGAGCTAGGTGCGCTCATTTGCACCCCAACCTCACCTGCCTGCCTTATTTGCCCTGTAAACATGCATTGCTCGGCACTTGAAGAAGGCGTTCAGCATGAGCTTCCAGTGAAAAGTAAAAAGAAAAAGCCGACTGCAAAATCAATGGCAGCAGCGGTATTATTTGATGACGCAGGCCACTTCTATATTCATAAGCGTCCAAGTACAGGTCTGCTTGCTAATTTATGGGAATTCCCTAATTTAGAAACCATAAAGGGAAGAAAAACGGAAAAAGAGCAGCTGATGGATTTCTTAAAAGAGGAGGCAGGTGTACAAGCAGAGCTTGGTGACTTAGAAGGCACCATTCAGCATGTATTTACCCACCTCATTTGGAATATTTCTGTTTTCTTTGGACGTGTCACGTCTGTATCAGATGACACTGCATTAAAAAAAGTCACACGAGAAGAATTTGAGGCATATGCTTTGCCAGTCTCACATCAAAAAATTTGGAAGATGGCACTTGAAGAGCCTAGTCGTATTTAACCGTTGTACCGTGGGTATAATCGGCTTCATTTCGGTGCAGACCCCCACGGTTTTCAATTTCAGAAATGATTTCTCGATACTTAGATTGCCCTTCTTCGTTTAAATAAGGTAAAATTTGTTGGAAAGCATGATGAAAAAAAGCAAGCTCAGTATCTTTCCATTGATCCTTTGACATCATGCCAAGCTGGCTTAAATCGCGTCCGACATACATGAATGTAACCTCCTAATAGGAACTTTCCTATTAGTGTGAAGCGAATGGACGAAAACTATTCAAATCAGGAGATGAACCATAATGAGTCAACGTAAATGTGCATTAATTACAGGAAGCAGCAGGGGAGTAGGGAAAGAAGTAGCCCTTCGCCTAGCTGAAAAAGGATATGACATTGTCATTAACTATGCAAGAAGCAAAAAAGCAGCACTTGAAACAGCTGAAGAAATTGAAGCGATGGGTGTTAAAACATTGGTTGTCAAAGCCAACGTAGGACAACCAGAAAAAATCAAAGATATGTTCCAGCAAATCGACGAAACCTTTGGCCGTTTAGATGTATTTGTGAACAATGCGGCATCAGGCGTTCAGCGTCCAATCATGGACCTTGAAGAAAATCATTGGGACTGGACGATGAACATCAATGCGAAAGCTTTATTATTCTGCGGACAAGAAGCGGCCAAATTAATGGAGAAAAACGGGGGCGGACATATCGTCAGCATTAGCTCACTAGGCTCCATCCGCTACCTTGAAAATTACACGGTGGTCGGTGTATCTAAAGCAGCACTAGAAGCTTTGACACGCTACCTATCCGTTGAGCTTTCACAAAAAAATATCGTCGTGAATGCCGTATCTGGCGGCGCGATTGATACAGATGCACTAAAGCACTTCCCGAACCGAGAAGAGCTATTAGAAGACGCCAAGAAAAATACACCAGCTGGCCGAATGGTGGAAATTAAAGATATGGTCGACAGTGTAGAATTCCTTGTATCAGGCAAAGCAGATATGATAAGAGGACAGACGATTATCGTGGATGGCGGACGTTCGTTGCTCGTTTAAAAAAATCATGAATAAGATGTACACCTTCTGCACAAATTAATGTGCGTGGAGGTGATAATGATGGATAAACAACAAAACAAAACAAACGCACAACAAGTGAAAAAACAAAACCAAGCTGCTGCACAAGGCGGTCAATATGGCACTGAATTTGCTAGCGAGACTGACGCACAGCACGTAAAAAAATACAACCAAAAAGCTGAGCAAAACAAACAACAAAACAGCTAATCACTGAAACAGAGGAAAGCACTTCATCTACGAATGAAGTGCTTTTCTTTTTGCCTCTCACCACCATCCGACAAAACCTGTAAAACCTCTACATAAACAGTCAAAGGATTTCCTTGTTCTTTCAAGAAATGGTATACAGACAAAAAGTGGATTCAAATCAAAGGGAGGAGTTAGATGTCTGATTTTGATCAGCTTGTAAAAGAACAAATGCAGCTCATGGATCAGCTACTTGATGTACAGGGAGAACTCGATCTATGCTTAGAAACAGAAAAACAATTGCTGCAGGATGAAAAAAAAGAAGAGTGGACAAGGCTTCACGATCAAATCAAACAGAAGCGAGAGGAACTGCAAAAAGTCCAAACCTTATTTACAAAACAGACAGAACAAGTCATCAATTCGTATAAACAAATGGAGAAAAGCTCAACTGTGATGTAAAAGAGTGTGCCGTTCAATTGGGTTGAATGGCTTTTTCATTTCATTTTTTAATGATGTAACGGTATAATATAATAGAGACATGTTTAGTTTGGAAATTAGGTCTTTGGACTGTTAGGTTTGTTTGTTATAGAAAGTAGGGGAGAAAATATGGGCTATCCCAAGGAAGGAGAAACCATCCAAATTCAAAGCTATAAACACAATGGCTTGATCCACAGGATTTGGAATGAAACCACCATTCTGAAAGCAACGGAATTGTGTATCATTGGTGCAAACGACCGAACAATGGTGACTGAATCCGACGGCCGTACTTGGATGACGAGAGAACCGGCTATTTGCTATTTCCATGCAAAACAATGGTTTAATGTAATTGGGATGCTTAGAGATGATGGGGTATATTATTACTGCAACATCAGCTCTCCTTTTGCGACAGATGAAGAGGCAATTAAGTATATTGATTACGATTTAGATGTCAAAGTCTTTCCAGACATGACGTACAATATTTTGGATGAGGACGAATATGCAGATCATAAGAGGCAGATGAATTATCCAAAGGAAATCGATAGTATCTTAAGAGAGCATCTGAATACATTATTGCATTGGATTCACCAGCGGAAAGGTCCGTTTGCTCCTGAATTTGTAGATATGTGGTATGAACGTTTTTTACATTATACAAAATAAGCAAGAACAGCAAAAACCTGTTTAGCTTTTTAGGCTAACAGGTTTTTGACTGCGTACGGATAAGAGGCACTGATAGATTGGGAAGGAGATTTACATGGGGGTCATTAAACGCTACATGGCTTTTGTTACACCGTATAAAAAACAGATTGCATTGACAATGGTAATCGGGATGATCAAGTTCTCGATTCCCTTAACATTGCCTCTGCTTTTAAAGTATGTCATAGATGATGTCATTCAAGGCTCGGGGTCGGCTGAAGAAAAGACATCATCTCTACTAATGATTATGGGAATCATGCTCGTCTTATTTTTAGTGATGAGACCGCCTGTTGAATACTATAGACAATACTATGCGCAGTGGACAGGCAGTAAGGTATTATTTGATATACGAGAAAAGTTGTTTTCGCATATTCAAAAGCTCAGCCTTCGTTATTATGCCAACACGAGAACAGGGGAAATTATTTCAAGGGTCATCAACGATGTGGAGCAGACAAAAGAGTTTGTCATCACAGGTCTTATGAACATTTGGCTTGATTTGATGACCGTGCTGATCGTGATCGCCATTATGTGTACACTGGATATCAAGCTCACCATCGTGTCTGTCATTATTTTTCCATTATATGCGTTTGCAGTGAAGTATTTTTACGGCAGGCTCCGCAGGCTGACTAAAGAACGGTCGCAGGCGCTTGCTGAAGTACAAGGGCATCTGCATGAGCGGGTACAAGGAATGCCAGTCATTCGGAGCTTTGCTATTGAAAAATATGAACAAGAAAATTTTCATGATGAAAACAAAAATTTCTTAAACAAAGCAATCAACCACACGAATTGGAACGCCAAAACATTTGCCGTCGTCAATACCATCACTGACATTGCACCGCTCTTAATCATTGCATTTGCTGGCTACACCGTGATTAATGGATCACTTTCGATCGGGACGATGATTGCCTTTGTTGGTTATATTGACCGGATGTACAACCCGATTCGCCGCCTTATTAACTCATCCACGACTTTAACTCAGTCGGTAGCGTCAATGGATCGTATCTTTGAATTTATTGATGAGCCGTATGAGGTAACAGATCGGCCGAATGCAAAAGAAGCCATTCATTTAAAAGGAGAGGTCGAATTTAAAAATGTGTCGTTTCGTTATGAACACACCCAGGAAGAGATTTTGCACAATATCTCCTTGAAGGTAGAAAAAGGGCAAACGGTTGCACTTGTAGGAATGAGCGGTGGGGGTAAGTCCACTCTCGTCAGCTTAATTCCAAGATTTTATGATGTGACAAACGGGTCACTTGAAATTGATGGCATTGATATAAAAGAATACAAAGCAAGAAGCCTTCGAAATCAAGTTGGAATGGTGCTGCAAGATACCTTCCTATTTAGTGACACGATTAAAGAAAATATTGCGGTTGGAGATCCAGAAGCGTCTTTTGAAAAAATTGTTTCGGCTGCAAAAGCGGCAAATGCCCATGATTTTATTATGTCTCTTCCTGAAGGATATGACACGAAGGTAGGAGAACGGGGTGTGAAGCTGTCAGGTGGTCAAAAACAACGGATTTCCATTGCAAGGGTCTTTCTAAAAAATCCACCGCTTTTGATTTTAGATGAAGCAACGTCTGCACTAGATTTAGAAAGTGAACATTACATTCAAGAAGCGATGCAAAAACTAGCGAAGGATCGCACGACCTTCATTGTCGCGCACCGCTTATCGACAATTACACATGCGGACCTCATTGTGGTCATGGAGCAAGGCGAGATTGTGGAAAAAGGAACACACGAAGAATTAATGAACAGAGACAGCCACTATCGCCATCTATTTACCATTCAAACATTAAATTAGTAGAAGCCTATCCGATTCTAGCGGATAGGCTTTTTTATGCTTGTCAAAAACATGACATATTTCCCAGCTTGTCTCAATACAATTTTAAAAAGTAAGACGGGGTGGTGAATATGTGAAAGAACAAGACGTGCTGCTAGATGTCAAACAGCTGTCCATTGCATTTCAGCAAAAAAAGCAAAAAGTACCCATCGTCCATCACATATCGTTCTCGATTCAAAAAGGGGAAACCTTAGGAATTGTTGGCGAATCTGGCTGCGGGAAAAGTATCACATCTATGTCATTAATGGGGCTGAACCAGCAAACAGAGACAACGGGAGAGATCCAATTCGAAGGGCAAAATCTGCTGTCGCTTTCAGAAAAACAGTGGCGAGAGATAAGAGGAAATGACATTTCGATGATTTTCCAAGAGCCGATGACCTCTCTCAACCCATTAATGACCATCGGCAAACAAATGACGGAAGCCCTTTTCACACATCAAGCAATCGGTCAGAAAGAAGCAAAAGCGAAGGCGGTTGATCTGCTTCAGACAGTCGGATTGAAGCAAGCAGAATCGTTGCTTAAAAAATACCCGCATGAATTATCAGGCGGCATGCGCCAGCGAGTCATGATTGCGATGGCGATGCTTTGTCATCCAAAGCTCATGATCGCAGATGAACCAACAACTGCACTCGATGTGACCATCCAAGCACAAATCCTTCGGTTGCTCAAAAAGCTGAACGAAGAGATGGACACCGCTATTTTATTTATTACCCATGATCTAGGCGTCGTGCGGCAAATATGCCAGCGAGTCATGATCATGTACGCTGGCCGAATTGTAGAAGAAGGAACCGTTGACCGTATTTTTCAAAAGCCTCTGCACCCCTACACAAAAGGTCTTTTCGCCTCAGTTCCATCGTTTAAAGAGAAAAAAGAAAAGCTCATCTCAATTTCAGGTCATGTACCTAAGCCGGGAGCCATTCGATCCGGCTGTCAATTTGCCGCGCGCTGCCCTTATCAAATGGCGCAATGTCTTGAAAAAGATCCAGCCTTACAATCCATTGAACAAGATCACCGCGTCGCATGCTTTCTAATGGAAGGAGGAGAAGACACTGAGTCCCCCACTCTTGCAAGTGAATCAGCTGACAAAACGGTATGACACTGCTGCTTTTTTTTCAAAACACAAACATTCAACTCTGGCTTTAAATCAAGTGTCCTTTCATGTGAAGGAAGGGGAAACACTTGGCATTGTTGGTGAATCAGGCTGCGGAAAATCAACACTTGGCAAAAGCTTAATGAGATTAACTGAACCGACGTCAGGCTCTATTCAACTGAACGGGCAAGAGGTCACTCTTTTGAAAGAAAGAGAGATGCGTTCTTTAAGAAAAGACATTCAAATGATTTTTCAAGATCCATACGCTTCATTAAATCCACGAATGAAAATCAAAGATATTTTAGAGGAACCGCTCATTGTTCATCGGCACGGGACGAAAGCAGAAAGGCGGAAACGGGTAAAAGAGATGTTACACATTGTCGGGTTTGATCCTTCTTTCGGAGAACGTTATGCACATCAATTCAGCGGCGGACAAAGGCAGCGTATTGGTATCGCTAGAGCACTTATTACCCATCCAAGTCTTGTCATTGCCGATGAACCCGTTTCGGCTTTAGATGTATCCGTTCAAGCCCAAATTTTGAATTTGATGCTTGAATTGCAAAAGACGCTTTCTCTGACGTACCTGTTTATTTCCCACGATCTTGGTGTTGTCAGGTATATGAGCGACCGAATCGCAGTCATGTATGCTGGCCGAATTGTCGAGATGGGGCCTGCCGAAGACGTGTTTCACAGCCCGCTTCATCCTTATACGTCACTGCTTCTGAAATCCATTCCACATATGGATCACGTGCTAGAGACACAAGATGTGTCAGCAGAGGAGTCTACCATCACGTCAAGCGGTGGCTGTCCTTTCTACAAAAGGTGTCCAAAAAGGTGGGGAAAATGCCTAAAAGCAGTACCTGCTTTGTATGAAGAGGAACCCGGGCATGCGGCGGCGTGTTACTTATATCAAAAGGAGGAACACAATGAAGAAGACATGGTTATTCAGTAGTTTCATTTTTGTGCTGGCGCTTGCACTATTTTTGGGGGGATGCTCGTCCGCTCCGTCATCAGAAGAAAAAGCAACAAAAGACACCCTCGTATTTGGCAGAGGAGGAGACTCCACTTCACTTGATCCGATCACAACGACAGAAGGTGAAACCTTCAAGGTCACGGAAAATATATTTGAAAAACTACTGAATTATGGTGAGAAAGACACGACCATCCACCCCGGTCTCGCAACAGATTGGGATGTAGCAAAGGACGGAAAATCGTACACATTCTACTTAAGAGAAGGTGTGAAATTTCACGATGGCACAGACTTTAACGCAGAAGCAGTGAAATTCAACTTTGACCGCTGGATGAATGGTGATGCAGAAAAATTTCCTTACTACGGCATGTTTGGCGGCTATAAAAAAGATAAAGGACATGTCATTAAAGACATTATCGTTAAAGGGGAGCATGAAGTTGAATTTCAGCTAAAACGCCCGCAGGCGACATTCCTCAAAAACATAGCCATGTCACCATTTGGCATTGCAAGTCCTGCGGCTGTTGAAAAGAGCGGCAATTCATTTCGTGAAAATCCAGTAGGTACAGGACCATTCAAATTTAAAGAGTGGAAGCAAAACGACCGTATTGTGTTAGAAAAGAACAAAGATTACTGGCAGAAGGATAAACCAAAGTTGAACCAAATTATCTTCCGCTCCATTCCAGAAAACTCGGCTCGTTTAAATGCCTTGAAAACAGGTGAGATCGATTTGATGGATGGGGTGAATCCGTCAGATTTAGAGGGCATTAAAACCGACAAAGCGCTCCAGCTCATTGAAAGACCATCAATGAACGTAGGCTATATCGGACTGACCGTCACAAGAAAGCCGCTTGATAACAAGCTCGTTCGTCAGGCACTCAATTATGCAGTTGACAAAGAATCCATCATTGAGTCATTTTATGGCGGACTTGCCGAGCCAGCAAAAAACCCTCTTCCGCCAGCTTTAGAAGGCTACAATGACGACATTGATCCGTATCCGTATGATCCTGAAAAAGCGAAGAAACTTTTAAAAGAAGCGGGCTTTCCTGACGGCTTTCGTATCAAGCTTTGGGCAATGCCTGTACCGCGTCCATATATGCCAGATGGGATGAAGGTAGCAGAAGTCATTCAATCAAACTTTGAAAAGGTCGGCGTCAAAGCAGAAATTGTGACATATGACTGGGCGACCTATTTAGATAAGGCAAGTAAAGGAGAAGCGGATGTGTTCTTGTTAGGCTGGACAGGGGACAATGGCGATCCTGATAATTTCATCTACACACTTTTGGACAAAGACAGCATTGGCGGCAACAACTATACATTCTTCGAAAACGATAAAATGCACGACATCCTCATTGAAGCGCAGACAGACACAGATCAAAAGAAACGAAACGAACTATATAAAAAAGCACAAGAAATCATTCATGATGAAGCACCTTGGATTCCATTGGTGCATTCGATCCCAATGCTAGCAGCATCTAGTGATTTAAAAGGCTACCAGCCGCATCCAACTGGTTCAGAAGCTTTGACTGACGTGCATTTCGAATAAGCAAGTAAGGGAGATCTTGTATCTCCCTTATTCAAACAAAGAAAAGGCGGTGAAAGCTGTTTGTTTGCTTATTGTATGAAGCGGGCAGGAATGCTCATCCCAGTACTGATCGGAATGACGTTGGTCGTGTTTTCAATTATACGGTTTATTCCAGGGAACCCAGCACAAGTTATCTTAGGACAGCGGGCAACAAAAGAGGCAGTAGAACAATTAACCATCCAGCTAGGTTTAAATGAGCCGTGGTATGTTCAATACGGACATTACATGCTGGGCCTTTTAAAAGGAGATTTAGGGACTTCGATACGAACAGGAGCGGCTATTGCCCAGGAAATGAAGCCTTACTTATTTGCGACGTTAGAATTGACCTTTTTTGCCATGGTGCTGGCGATCGTTGTAGGAGTGAATGCCGGAATCATCAGTGCTTGGTTTAAACATTCTTTCTTTGATTATGTCGCGATGTTTATTGCACTCATTGGAGTGTCCATGCCAATTTTCTGGTTAGGCCTGATGGGACAGTGGCTGTTTTCAATCGAATTAGGTATTTTGCCGACAACGGGCCGTGAAAACGTAAGGAATCCAGTGGAATCGATTACCTATATTCATACGCTGGACACGCTTTTACAAGGCCAGTTTGATCAATTCACTGACAGCATCAAGCATTTGATCTTGCCAAGCACAGCACTTGCCACAATTCCTGCTGCGATTATTGCGAGGATTACGAGGGCAAGTATGCTAGAAGTGCTTCATTCAGACTTTATTCGAACAGCAAAAGCAAAAGGGGTACGTTCATTTTTCATCATTTATCAGCATGGGCTGAAAAATGCGCTTATTCCGATCTTGACGATTATTGGTCTTCAGACAGGCCTCTTGCTTGGCGGAGCGATTTTAACAGAGACCATCTTTGCTTGGCCGGGAATTGGTCGGTATATATACGACGCCATCAGCTATCGTGATTACCCAGTCATTCAAACAGGCATTCTCGTCGTTGCGCTCATATTTGTCCTGATCAATTTCATTGTGGACATCTTGTATGCGGTCATTGATCCAAGGATTAAGTATTAGGGAAGGAGAGTGACAACATGGAAGCGCAAAAAGAGCTTGAACCACCTCAACCAAAAGAAGAACGCTCTCAATCATTGATTCTCGAATCGATGAAGCAGTTCTTTCAGCACAAGCTAGCGGTCATTGGCAGTGTGATTGTCTTTTTATTTCTCATTCTAGCGATATTCGCACCGCTCATTGCTCCCTTTGGAATCAATGAACAATCTCTCGGTGAGCGATTTAGTGCCCCTTCAGCTGCGCACTGGTTTGGTACGGATGATTTCGGCAGAGATATATTTTCAAGAGTTGTGCATGGTGCGCGGATTTCCTTATGGGTCGGTTTCTTCTCAGTTCTCGGGTCTGTCATTTTAGGCACACTGCTTGGATTGATAGCAGGCTATGGGGGAAGAGTGCTAGATGCTGTGATCTCAAGATTGTTTGATATTTTACTTGCTTTTCCTAGCATTCTACTGGCGATTGCGATCGTCTCCATCTTAGGTCCCTCCTTACAAAATGCCCTTATTGCCATTGCGATTATTAATGTCCCAACCTTCGGACGACTCGTTCGTTCAAAGGTGCTGAGTATTAAACAAGAAGAATACGTGCTGGCAGCAAAGGCGGTTGGGATGTCTCACCGCCGCATCGTGCTGCGACATATCCTGCCAAATAGTATGGTGCCGGTCATCGTACAGGCGACGCTTGCGATCGGAACTGCGATTATCGAGGCAGCCGCTTTAGGCTTTTTAGGATTGGGGGCACAGGCACCAAGCCCAGAGTGGGGGAAAATGCTCGCCGATGCGAGACCCTATCTCGTTCAAGCCCCTTGGACATTAATTTTCCCAGGCGTAGCGATCATGCTGACAGTTTTAGGTTTTAACCTGATGGGAGATGGATTACGAGACACACTAGATCCTAAAATGAAGAAAATAAAATAAGACCAATTCTAGGAATTGGTCTCAGCGTGTAGACAAACCCTCGCATTCTTTGTCAGGTCTGCGCGCTGGTGCTCACGAATGTTCAATTCGCTCCGCGCCAGTGCTCGCCCTTCCTAGACTTCAAAGGTTTTCTATCACGCTGAAAAGAAGACAAAGGGCTAAAATAAAGATCATTTTAGCCCTTTGTCAACAACCTGAAACCAATTCTAGGAATTGGTCTTTTCTGTTTATGCTTCTTTTTCTTCTGTCTCAATTTCACTGTCTTTTGGGTGATACGTCTGGAAGCTTGTAATCAATGTATCTAAATGCTCTAGTTCATCACGATATTCGATAATGCTAGACATGACATTCAGCATATTGTAATCAAGCAAGTCGTTTTCTTGGTTTTGCTGATGCTGAATAAATGATTTCGTTAACGTTTCAAGGCGAAGAGAGCATTCGTTTTGAAATTCATCGTCCTGCGGTTTCATTTTTCCAACAAACTTCATCAAGGTACGCTCATGCCAATACAGTAAATAATCGATCTCATCCGTTAAGCTTTCCTGGAAATGCTCTGGCATCAAATGAATTTCATTTTCTAATTTATGAAGCTTTTTCAGCAAGTACAGTGCTCGATTAGACGTCATGATTGCCTGTCTGAATAAAACAAGCTTTCTAGATTTAACATAAGTTGTTTTCTTTAAATAGCTTCGTTCTTCTTTGTATAACAAGTAAATGTGATCTAATTTGATCATGCGTTCTTTTATTTGATCGATGTCATCCTTTAAAGTGGAATGATCAGTAGACTGTCTGGAGCTCAGACGGATCCATTTTAAAATCTCCTCCGTATTTTCCATAATGTGATGAACAAGCTTTGTTTCATACTTTGGCGGCAGGAAGATTAAATTCACTAAAAATGAAGAAAGTACTCCTAACACCACAGTTGCTGTTCGAATTAAGGCAAAGGAAAGGAAATGATCCCCTGCACTTTCTAAAATCGCAATGACGGTTACAAGTGCAATTGGAATCGTGTGTTCAATCTTCAGCTTTAAATTAATGGCGATAACCATGACGGCGGTTAAACCGATAATGACTGGTCCTGTGCCAAAAAGCAGACCGAACGTAATAGCAAGTGCTGCTCCAATAATATTGGCTTGCACTTGATCAATAATCGTTAAAAAAGATCGGTAAATAGATGGCTGGATAGCGAATACAGCTGCAATCCCCGCAAAGACGGGTGTTGGCAACCCAAGCCATGTTGCCAGGTAAAGCGCGAGTACAATGGCAATACCAGTTTTTAAAATACGGGCTCCAAGTTTCATTGGTTTTGTCCCTGCATTCCTTTCTTTTTGATAATAGATGATCACTCGTCATTTATTATAAATATTTTGATGAACAATTAAGTAATATACAGCGGTCTTCCGAAATATTCAAGTGATTTTTGAAAGTTCATGAAAACATCAAAAGAAGGTATTGAGAAGAAATGTAACAGATTCCCACGCTTTTGACAAACAAGAGCTGGTAAATAAAAAAACAGGTGCATTTTTTTACACCTGTTTTTTGACCTTATTATGATTGTTTCAACTGTTCAAACGCATGATCTACTGCTTGTAGCGTCTCAGAAATATCTTTTTCAGTATGTGCGATCGTTAAGAACCAAGCTTCATATTTAGAAGGAGCGAGGTTAATTCCTTGCGAAAGCATTAATTTGAAGAAGCGGGCGAACATTTCGCCATCCGTATTTTCAGCTTGCTCATAGTTCACAATGGTTTCTTTTGTGAAATAGACAGTAAGAGCCCCTTTTAAGCGGTTCACTGTAATATCTACTTGATGTTTTTTTGCATGGGCTAAAATGCCTTCTTCTAACATAGCGCCAAGCTGATCAAGACGCTCGTATACACCGTCTTCTTTTAACACTTCCAAGCATGCAATGCCCGAAAGAATAGATGCAGGGTTTCCTGCCATCGTTCCAGCTTGATAGGCTGGCCCAAGAGGAGCGACTTGCTCCATTATTTCTTTTTTACCGCTGTAAGCACCGATCGGAAGTCCGCCGCCAATGATTTTGCCTAATGCAGTGAGGTCCGGTTTTACTTGAAGCAAGTCCTGTGCTCCTCCGTACATAAAGCGGAACGCTGTAATCACTTCATCATAGATCACCAGTGCGCCCTTTTCATGAGTGAGGTCATTGACCTGCTGCAAGAAACCGTCCTTAGGCTCCACGATGCCGAAGTTACCGACAATTGGCTCCACAAGGACTGCGGCGACTTCATCGCCCCATCGATCTAATGCTTCTTTGTAGCTGTCAATATCATTAAACGGAACGGTGATGACTTCATTGGCGATGCTTTTTGGTACGCCCGCTGAATCAGGTGTTCCTAATGTAGAAGGACCAGAGCCAGCTGCCACAAGTACAAGATCAGAGTGCCCGTGATAGCATCCAGCAAACTTAATGATCTTTGTTCTGCCTGTATATGCGCGCGCGACACGAATCGTTGTCATCACTGCTTCTGTACCTGAATTAACAAAGCGGACCTTGTCCAAAGCAGGCATGGCTTCCTTCAGCATTTTAGCAAAAGTGACTTCATGCTTCGTTGGCGTTCCGTAAAGAACTCCTGATTCAGCCGCTTTCGTAATGGCTTTTGTAATATGCGGGTGGGCATGTCCTGTAATAATAGGACCGTATGCTGCCAGGAAATCGATATAGCGGTTTCCATCAACATCCCAGAAATAAGCGCCTTCTCCTCTTTCCATAGCAACGGGTGAACCGCCGCCTACTGCCTTATATGAACGAGACGGGCTGTTGACACCTCCAACAATATGCTCCAGCGCCTCTTGATGTAATGTTTCTGATTCTGTGAATTTCATAAATAGCCTCCTATCTCAACGTATCACGTCGTCTATCATTATTTTAACATGCCAATGCAAGCGTCCTTAGTTGAATATCCTCTCAAAATTGGATAGGCTATTTAAAAAATAGGTTGGAGGGATTGTGTGATGACAATCGAAGTAGGTCAGCAAGTACCTGAAATCGAATTAACCGGTGACAACGGGGAGAAAGTAAAGCTTTCTGACTTTAAAGGAAAGCATATTGTCCTTTATTTCTATCCAAAAGATATGACACCAGGCTGTACAACAGAAGCATGTGATTTCCGCGATCGCCATCAAAGCTTTGCAGAATTAGATGCTGTCATTATCGGCGTAAGCCCAGACAGTCAGGACAAGCACCAAAAGTTTAAAGAAAAACATGATTTACCGTTCTTGCTGCTTGTAGATGATGAACAGAAATTGTCTGAAGCCTTTGGAGTATGGAAACTGAAGAAGAACTTTGGCAAAGAATACATGGGCATCGAACGATCAACGTTTCTTATTAATAAAGAGGGAACGCTTGTGAAAGAATGGCGAAAAGTCAAGGTGAAAGACCATGTAGAGGAAGCGCTTGAGGAATTGAAAGCTCAAGCTTAATATCATCATAGGATAAGATCGGCAGACATGCCGGTCTTTTTTGTAAAGAAGAATAGGTAAAAAAGAGGATTGTAATTGACAAAGATTCGGCTCTGGGGGTACACTATTTATAAAGATTATAATATAAGAATATTTTTGAAGAGAGGTGCATGATGAAATGGCTGCTCACGAACTAAAAGACGCTTTAGATGCTTTAAAAGAAACCGGTGTTCGAATTACTCCGCAGCGCCATGCCATCTTGGAGTTTCTCGTAAATTCTATGACCCACCCAACCGCGGACGATATATATAAAGCACTTGAAGGGAAATTTCCAAACATGAGTGTCGCAACGGTTTACAACAATTTACGAGTCTTCCGGGAATCTGGATTAGTAAAGGAATTAACGTACGGTGATTCCTCAAGCCGATTTGATTTTGCGACATCTGACCATTACCATGCGATCTGTGAAAACTGCGGTAAAATTGTGGACTTTCATTATCCTGGCCTTGATGAAGTTGAACAGCTTGCATCACATGTGACGGGCTTTAAAGTGAGTCATCATCGCTTGGAGATCTATGGAACTTGTCAAGAATGTGCGAAAAAAGAAAATCATTAATGAAAAAGCTGACCTGTTAAATGGTCAGCTTATTTTTATGACTTTTTTCGATTGTAGGATTCATCAAACTCTTTACCTTCTAATGATGGATCAAGTGTAAGCGGCTCTCTGCAATGCATGCACATGTCCACCCGCCCAAGCACTTTTGTTTCCTTCTGACAGCCTGGACAAACGACACGCACCGCTTTCGTAGAAAGCATACCGATCCAAAAGTAAACCGCTGTACTCAATCCGATCGATAAGACGCCGAGCAGCATAAAGAAAGTCGACAGCCAGATCGATTCCTTAAAGAACACACCAATATACATGATTAGAAAGCCAACAAAAACCAAACTCAGTGCAAATGTTCTGATTTTATTAATCTTACTGGAGTATTTCGCCATCCCTAGTCCCCCTTATCTCCAATATAGCACATTTTACCTTTCTGTTTGAATTAGTTATAGAGTTTTGTGAATAAATTGCTTATAATGATTCAATGATCTTTTTTCTTGAATTGAAGGAATTTTGATTCTATGAGGAGAAATACATAGCATTAGAGAAGAACTTTACACCCGAGTATTGGAGGAATCACTATGGAAAATCTTCTCCGTCCTATTTATCAAGAGAGAGCAAGCCATCCAGACACATTAGCTGTGATTATAGTAGAAAGAAGACACAAAGTATCTTCTGAGACGGATAACTTTGATGCAGCACTCCTTGTCATTGTAAAGGAAGCGGAAGAGCCGTTATTTATTAAGCACTATGAATCCGATCTTCAAACAGCTTCTTTAAATGTTGTCACAGATGAACAGCTGAAGGAATGGATTACCCTAGGCACTAACCGCCGAATCATTGATTGGATTTTGAATGGGAAAGTCCTATTTGATCGGAATGAATATATTTTCAACTTGATTGATGAACTGAGTACATTCCCGTTTTCAGACCGTAAACTTAAAATCGGTTTAGAATACGGTAAGCTCATTCGTAGATATATAGAAGGAAAAGCATTTTTTGAGTCAAATCAATTCCTTGATGCATATAATTCCATTGTGCATGCTCTGCATCACCTGGCACGTATTGAAGTGATTGATAAAGGCTTCCATCCAGAAGTGACGGTTTGGAACCAGGTGCGTCATATGGAGCCGGAAGTATATAAACTTTATTCAGAACTCATTGAAAGTCACGAAAGTCTGCATAAGCGATTAGAACTCTTATTTTTAGCAAATGATTTTTTGATCCATTCAAAAGCAGAAATTGGTGCCGCTCATTTACGTCATGTCATGGAACAGCAAGATATATGGCTTTTTGGCGAGCTACTTGCGCATCCTGATCTCAAGCACTTCACGCCTGACCTTAGCGTCATGATTGATTTCTTTGTGGAAAAAGGCATTGTCCAAGTAGAGCCGATCGAGACAAAGGGGCAAAAAATCTATCATCGAGGATATTTTGTGAAAAAAGATATTGACGCATGAATATTATGATGGTATATTATTAAACGTCGCTAACGAGCAACCAAGTTGCTTTGAAAGAAAAGCTGACAAAAAGAAATTCCAAAAAACACTTGACGCACACGGTGCTCAAATGTTATATTGAGAAAGTCGCTTCTGAGCGATAACGAAGATGATCTTTGAAAACTAAACAAGACAAAACGTACCTGTTAATTCGAGTTTTTATAAAAAAATCCTATGATACATCATAGGTAGTCAGTCAAACGCTGACGAAAAACAAAACTTCGGTTTTGTACTTTTTCGGAGAGTTTGATCCTGGCTCAGGACGAACGCTGGCGGCGTGCCTAATACATGCAAGTCGAGCGAACAGAAGGGAGCTTGCTCCCGGATGTTAGCGGCGGACGGGTGAGTAACACGTGGGTAACCTGCCTGTAAGACTGGGATAACTCCGGGAAACCGGAGCTAATACCGGATAGTTCCTTGAACCGCATGGTTCAAGGATGAAAGACGGTTTCGGCTGTCACTTACAGATGGACCCGCGGCGCATTAGCTAGTTGGTGGGGTAATGGCTCACCAAGGCGACGATGCGTAGCCGACCTGAGAGGGTGATCGGCCACACTGGGACTGAGACACGGCCCAGACTCCTACGGGAGGCAGCAGTAGGGAATCTTCCGCAATGGACGAAAGTCTGACGGAGCAACGCCGCGTGAGTGATGAAGGTTTTCGGATCGTAAAGCTCTGTTGTTAGGGAAGAACAAGTGCGAGAGTAACTGCTCGCACCTTGACGGTACCTAACCAGAAAGCCACGGCTAACTACGTGCCAGCAGCCGCGGTAATACGTAGGTGGCAAGCGTTGTCCGGAATTATTGGGCGTAAAGGGCTCGCAGGCGGTTTCTTAAGTCTGATGTGAAAGCCCCCGGCTCAACCGGGGAGGGTCATTGGAAACTGGGAAACTTGAGTGCAGAAGAGGAGAGTGGAATTCCACGTGTAGCGGTGAAATGCGTAGAGATGTGGAGGAACACCAGTGGCGAAGGCGACTCTCTGGTCTGTAACTGACGCTGAGGAGCGAAAGCGTGGGGAGCGAACAGGATTAGATACCCTGGTAGTCCACGCCGTAAACGATGAGTGCTAAGTGTTAGGGGGTTTCCGCCCCTTAGTGCTGCAGCTAACGCATTAAGCACTCCGCCTGGGGAGTACGGTCGCAAGACTGAAACTCAAAGGAATTGACGGGGGCCCGCACAAGCGGTGGAGCATGTGGTTTAATTCGAAGCAACGCGAAGAACCTTACCAGGTCTTGACATCCTCTGACAACCCTAGAGATAGGGCTTTCCCTTCGGGGACAGAGTGACAGGTGGTGCATGGTTGTCGTCAGCTCGTGTCGTGAGATGTTGGGTTAAGTCCCGCAACGAGCGCAACCCTTGATCTTAGTTGCCAGCATTTAGTTGGGCACTCTAAGGTGACTGCCGGTGACAAACCGGAGGAAGGTGGGGATGACGTCAAATCATCATGCCCCTTATGACCTGGGCTACACACGTGCTACAATGGACAGAACAAAGGGCTGCGAGACCGCAAGGTTTAGCCAATCCCATAAATCTGTTCTCAGTTCGGATCGCAGTCTGCAACTCGACTGCGTGAAGCTGGAATCGCTAGTAATCGCGGATCAGCATGCCGCGGTGAATACGTTCCCGGGCCTTGTACACACCGCCCGTCACACCACGAGAGTTTGCAACACCCGAAGTCGGTGAGGTAACCTTTATGGAGCCAGCCGCCGAAGGTGGGGCAGATGATTGGGGTGAAGTCGTAACAAGGTAGCCGTATCGGAAGGTGCGGCTGGATCACCTCCTTTCTAAGGATATATGGAGCAGTGTGCGTTTTCGTCTTGTTTAGTTTTGAAGGATCATTCCTTCAAGACATGTCTCTAGCGAGACAGGATTGTTCTTTGAAAACTAGATAACAATAAGTAATACATTCACATTGAATGCAATGCAAAGTTCATCACACATAGTGATTCTTTCTAAAGTAAGAAATGGTTAAGTTAGAAAGGGCGCACGGTGGATGCCTTGGCACTAGGAGCCGATGAAGGACGGGACGAACACCGATATGCTTCGGGGAGCTGTAAGCAAGCTTTGATCCGGAGATTTCCGAATGGGGAAACCCACTGCTCGTAATGGAGTAGTATCCATACTTGAATACATAGAGTATGAGAAGGCATACCCGGGGAACTGAAACATCTAAGTACCCGGAGGAAGAGAAAGCAAATGCGATTCCCTGAGTAGCGGCGAGCGAAACGGGAACAGCCCAAACCAAGAGGCTTGCCTCTTGGGGTTGTAGGACACTCTATACGGAGTTACAAAGGAACGATATAAGCGAAGAGGTCTGGAAAGGCCCGCCAAAGAAGGTAACAGCCCTGTAACTGAAATGTTGTTCTCTCCAGAGTGGATCCTGAGTACGGCGGAACACGTGAAATTCCGTCGGAATCCGGGAGGACCATCTCCCAAGGCTAAATACTCCCTAGTGACCGATAGTGAACCAGTACCGTGAGGGAAAGGTGAAAAGCACCCCGGAAGGGGAGTGAAATAGATCCTGAAACCGTGTGCCTACAAGTAGTCAGAGCCCGTTAACGGGTGATGGCGTGCCTTTTGTAGAATGAACCGGCGAGTTACGATCCCGTGCAAGGTTAAGCAGAAGATGCGGAGCCGCAGCGAAAGCGAGTCTGAATAGGGCGCATGAGTACGTGGTCGTAGACCCGAAACCAGGTGATCTACCCATGTCCAGGGTGAAGTTCAGGTAACACTGAATGGAGGCCCGAACCCACGCACGTTGAAAAGTGCGGGGATGAGGTGTGGGTAGGGGTGAAATGCCAATCGAACCTGGAGATAGCTGGTTCTCTCCGAAATAGCTTTAGGGCTAGCCTCAAGGTAAGAGTCTCGGAGGTAGAGCACTGATTGGACTAGGGGCCCCTACCGGGTTACCGAATTCAGTCAAACTCCGAATGCCGATGACTTATCCTTGGGAGTCAGACTGCGAGTGATAAGATCCGTAGTCGAAAGGGAAACAGCCCAGACCGCCAGCTAAGGTCCCAAAGTATACGTTAAGTGGAAAAGGATGTGGAGTTGCTTAGACAACCAGGATGTTGGCTTAGAAGCAGCCACCATTTAAAGAGTGCGTAATAGCTCACTGGTCGAGTGACTCTGCGCCGAAAATGTACCGGGGCTAAACGTATCACCGAAGCTGCGGACTGTTCTAACGAACAGTGGTAGGAGAGCGTTCTAAGTGCAGTGAAGTCAGACCGGAAGGACTGGTGGAGCGCTTAGAAGTGAGAATGCCGGTATGAGTAGCGAAAGACGGGTGAGAATCCCGTCCACCGAATGCCTAAGGTTTCCTGAGGAAGGCTCGTCCGCTCAGGGTTAGTCGGGACCTAAGCCGAGGCCGAAAGGCGTAGGCGATGGACAACAGGTTGATATTCCTGTACCACCTCCTCACCATTTGAGCAATGGGGGGACGCAGGAGGATAGGGTAAGCGCGGTATTGGATATCCGCGTCCAAGCAGTTAGGCTGGGAAATAGGCAAATCCGTTTCCCGTAAAGGCTGAGCTGTGATGGCGAGCGAAATTTAGTAGCGAAGTTCCTGATTCCACACTGCCAAGAAAAGCCTCTAGCGAGGTGAGAGGTGCCCGTACCGCAAACCGACACAGGTAGGCGAGGAGAGAATCCTAAGGTGATCGAGAGAACTCTCGTTAAGGAACTCGGCAAAATGACCCCGTAACTTCGGGAGAAGGGGTGCTTCTTAGGGTGTTAAAGCCCCGAGAAGCCGCAGTGAATAGGCCCAGGCGACTGTTTAGCAAAAACACAGGTCTCTGCGAAGCCGTAAGGCGAAGTATAGGGGCTGACGCCTGCCCGGTGCTGGAAGGTTAAGAGGAGCGCTTAGCGTAAGCGAAGGTGCGAATTGAAGCCCCAGTAAACGGCGGCCGTAACTATAACGGTCCTAAGGTAGCGAAATTCCTTGTCGGGTAAGTTCCGACCCGCACGAAAGGCGCAACGATCTGGGCACTGTCTCAACGAGAGACTCGGTGAAATTATAGTACCTGTGAAGATGCAGGTTACCCGCGACAGGACGGAAAGACCCCGTGGAGCTTTACTGCAGCCTGATATTGAATGTTGGTACAGCTTGTACAGGATAGGTAGGAGCCTTGGAAACCGGAGCGCTAGCTTCGGTGGAGGCATCGGTGGGATACTACCCTGGCTGTATTGACCTTCTAACCCGCTGCCCTTATCGGGCAGGGAGACAGTGTCAGGTGGGCAGTTTGACTGGGGCGGTCGCCTCCTAAAATGTAACGGAGGCGCCCAAAGGTTCCCTCAGAATGGTTGGAAATCATTCGCAGAGTGTAAAGGCACAAGGGAGCTTGACTGCGAGACCTACAAGTCGAGCAGGGACGAAAGTCGGGCTTAGTGATCCGGTGGTTCCGCATGGAAGGGCCATCGCTCAACGGATAAAAGCTACCCCGGGGATAACAGGCTTATCTCCCCCAAGAGTCCACATCGACGGGGAGGTTTGGCACCTCGATGTCGGCTCATCGCATCCTGGGGCTGTAGTCGGTCCCAAGGGTTGGGCTGTTCGCCCATTAAAGCGGTACGCGAGCTGGGTTCAGAACGTCGTGAGACAGTTCGGTCCCTATCCGTCGCGGGCGCAGGAAATTTGAGAGGAGCTGTCCTTAGTACGAGAGGACCGGGATGGACGCACCGCTGGTGTACCAGTTGTTCTGCCAAGGGCATCGCTGGGTAGCTATGTGCGGACGGGATAAGTGCTGAAAGCATCTAAGCATGAAGCCCCCCTCAAGATGAGATTTCCCATTCCGCAAGGAAGTAAGATCCCTGAAAGATGATCAGGTTGATAGGTCTGAGGTGGAAGCGTGGTGACACGTGGAGCTGACAGATACTAATAGATCGAGGACTTAACCTTTATTCTAATGTGAAGCATGAACATTGTTATCTAGTTTTGAGAGAACATTTTTAAAATATCTCTTGATTTATTTTCAATACATAGTATAATATCTTTTGTCACTAAATTGTCTGGTGATGATGGCGAAGAGGTCACACCCGTTCCCATGCCGAACACGGAAGTTAAGCTCTTCAGCGCCGATGGTAGTTGGGGGTCTCCCCCTGTGAGAGTAGGACATCGCCAGGCTTTCTTCATTCCGCAGTAGCTCAGTGGTAGAGCTATCGGCTGTTAACCGATCGGTCGTAGGTTCGAATCCTACCTGCGGAGCCAATTTGGAGAGCTGTCCGAGTGGCCGAAGGAGCACGATTGGAAATCGTGTAGGCGGTAACCCCGTCTCAAGGGTTCGAATCCCTTGCTCTCCGCCACAATTTACATATTAAAGGGCCCGTTGGTCAAGCGGTTAAGACACCGCCCTTTCACGGCGGTAACACGGGTTCGAATCCCGTACGGGTCACCATTTTATAGAATATATACCAGTGTTTTTATTCGGAGGATTAGCTCAGCTGGGAGAGCATCTGCCTTACAAGCAGAGGGTCGGCGGTTCGAGCCCGTCATCCTCCACCATATCTTTTATATCGTCGCGGGGTGGAGCAGTTCGGTAGCTCGTCGGGCTCATAACCCGAAGGTCGCAGGTTCAAATCCTGCCCCCGCAACCAAAATGGTCCGGTAGTTCAGTTGGTTAGAATGCCTGCCTGTCACGCAGGAGGTCGCGGGTTCGAGTCCCGTCCGGACCGCCATTTTTAAAATAAATACTTGGCTCGGTAGCTCAGTTGGTAGAGCAACGGACTGAAAATCCGTGTGTCGGCGGTTCGATTCCGTCCCGAGCCACCACTATTTGCCGGTGTAGCTCAATTGGTAGAGCAACTGACTTGTAATCAGTAGGTTGGGGGTTCAAGTCCTCTTGCCGGCACTGTTTTTCAAATGTGGAGGGGTAGCGAAGTGGCTAAACGCGGCGGACTGTAAATCCGCTCCCTCCGGGTTCGGCGGTTCGAATCCGTCCCCCTCCACCATTTTTATTTTCATAGGGGCATAGTTTAAAGGTAGAACAGAGGTCTCCAAAACCTCCGGTGTGGGTTCGATTCCTACTGCCCCTGCCAATTTTCTTAATATGATTCATAACATCTATGGCGGTTGTGGCGAAGTGGTTAACGCACCAGATTGTGGCTCTGGCACTCGTGGGTTCGATTCCCATCAATCGCCCCATTTTATTATTGGGCTATAGCCAAGCGGTAAGGCAACGGACTTTGACTCCGTCATGCGTTGGTTCGAATCCAGCTAGCCCAGTTGATATGCGGAAGTAGTTCAGTGGTAGAACACCACCTTGCCAAGGTGGGGGTCGCGGGTTCGAATCCCGTCTTCCGCTCCAATAATGGCGGCATAGCCAAGTGGTAAGGCAGAGGTCTGCAAAACCTTTATCCCCGGTTCAAATCCGGGTGTCGCCTTTTTTGAAAAGACTGCCGGGGTGGTGGAATTGGCAGACACACAGGACTTAAAATCCTGCGGTAGGTGACTACCGTGCCGGTTCAAGTCCGGCCCTCGGCACCATTGTTTTTTATAATAAGTTGCGCTCTTTAAAGATCATGCCGGTGTGGCGGAATTGGCAGACGCGCACGACTCAAAATCGTGTTCCTCACGGAGTGCCGGTTCGACCCCGGCCACCGGTATCTAGTTTTAGAACGTTTAAAACGTCTTTCTACAAATTGTAGGAGGGCGTTTTTTATTTGTTTTTTAACTGATTTTCACCCGACACAAGTACATCAAAAGGAGATTAACTTTTACTTTATTGATGGTTACCTTATTATTAAAATAAGGGACAGGATAATTGAAGAGGATTGGATAAATTGTACATAAGAGGTGTTGTAATGATTACGGTTAAAAATGCTGAAAGTTATCTTAAAAATAGCATTGGTGAAGATACCGATGATATAAAAAAGGTTTGGGAAACATTTAAAGCTTTTTCAAAGGAGACCGTAGAGGGCGAAGAAGATAAAGAAATTTTATTTCAGTGTGGTGTCTATGATTTTACAGGAGAGGAACTATTTCATTTTGACTTTGTACGTCAGTTTACAGTTTATGAAGAAGATGATTATTCTCATATGGAACAACTACACTGTGAATTTTTATTTAAACCAACAATCCAGTTAAAAAAGTTAAAGGTGATAGAAGAATGGTCAATGGATTATGACGATATAGATCATTTTTTTAATCATATTGAAGGTATTCATGAGTTTAAAATTCCTTTGAGTTTAAAGCCGATAAAATCAGTAATATATCAGGAAGAACTTTAATTCTTATTTCATTAACGGAGAGGGTATACTTTGCCTTTTTGGAATAATTTATCACGGAGTGCCGGTTCGACCCCGGCCACCGGTATCTATTAAAAGTTTCATGATCGGTTATTACCGTCAACCTAACGTTTCACCCTTGTGGTGAAACGTTTTTTGTAGTTTAAATGAGTTATTTAGATAAAAAATAGAAACCTATTAGAAAATAATGAGCATGTACTTCTTTTAGCAGAATAATCTTTAGATGATTTGTAACATTTGATAAGATACATTTAACCATGTAAGGAAACAAAATGGGATAGCACATTCACATAAACCAGTGTACTACCATTGTGTAACTAAATGAATATTTGTGGGTACATACACATCTTTAGCTTACATCATCATTGTGACCCAGTTTGAGGGGAGAATTTATGAAAAAACAAAATGATCATGAGGAGTTATTGACAGGTGGAAATGTCTCGAATGTATATCGTTCTGGAGATACGGTTCGTCGAGAAGTAAAGTCAGACAATATCAATATACGAAAGCTGCTAAAGCATTTAGAAAAAAAGAATTTCTCCTATGCTCCAAAGTTTTTAGGGGTTGATGAAAAAGGTAGAGAGATATTGTCCTTCATTGAAGGCATAGCCGGTCATGATCCCTTAAAAGAGTACATGTGCTCTCACGATGCTTTGAAAGAAATAGCGAGAATGCTTAGAATGTATCATGATGCTGTTTGTGATTTTCCCATTTCAGACGATTGGGAACGAATGGACAATACGCCTAATAACATAGAGGTTGTGTGCCATAATGATTTTGCGATGTACAACATCATTTTCAAAGATAAAAAGCCAATGGGTATCATTGATTTTGATGTAGCTGCTCCTGGTCCAAGACTTTGGGATATCGCTTATACCCTTTATACATGTGTGCCTCTCAGTAGACTTTTTCGCACTGAAACAGGGGAGGTCGTGAATTATCATTCATTAGAACATGCAGGTTATATCAAGTATAGAGTCAAACTGTTTTTTGAAGCCTATGGTGAGGACATAGCAGAAGATTATGTGGATATGGTGCTGCTGCGTTTAAAAGGGTTATGTCAGTACATGAAACGAAAAGCGAGTGAAGGGGATAGAGCTTTTCAAAAAATGATTCATGAGGGGCACCTTGAACATTATCAAAAAGACATACAATTCATTCATGAACATAGAAAAGAATGGATTTGAGATGTGCAGGGGTTTACGCCAATCGTTTAGCTTCCTGTCTTTAAATGAAAAGGCAAATAGTGATTGGATGAATCACCGTTAAGGAATCAGGGTTATGATTAGAATATAAATGAGAAATAGAATGAATATTAAAAAGGCGGAGTTGTTATCTTGCAAACGAAGACGATATTACAGACTATCATTGAAGACGAGGGATCTAGAGTTTATCCGCTTTTTAAACAGTATTGTGTGAAGAAAGAACAGGGTCTCCGTAAAGATGCGTTAAAGGTTCTTCAGACTTTTGTTGAAGAGATGAAGGGAAATGAATTTGCAGCACGGCGTTCATTTGTTGCTTGGCTGTTTGAAAAGATTGAACGGTTTGAGGATTGTCATCATTTGCTTGTGTATCCATTAATAATTGGGGTGATTCATCCTGTTCTGCAAGAGTGGGAGAGTGTTGATCCAATGGATGTGAGACCGTATCGCTGGCAGGGCTTGTTTGTGCATCAGGGAGAAGGGCTGCCCTATTTATTGAAGGCATTAGAGATTGGGGGCAGCAAGGAGCAGCGTGTGATTGTTCAAATTTGCGAAACCTATTTATCGGCTCTGTGGTATTCGTTTCATCATATACATGAAGATCTTTATTTAAGCACCTATGAGAAAGATCAAGAGCGAATTCAAAGCATTGAAGATGTCATGATGCTAATCGAAAATAAAAGGATTCGTATAAATGTCGAAAAACAAGCAGTCTACTATCACCAGCTTTTAACGGACTGGAAGGAATTTCAGCAGACGGAGACAAGAGGCTTTATGAAATGGTGTGCGGAGCGTAAGAAGCCATATGAGTGGGTAGAGGCATTTTATTATCACCAATAGCTGTTTGTATAATAAAAAGGCAGAAATCAACGCTGCCTTTTTATTGATGCCATATTCGCTCTATTTCTATCTGATCTGGATGAAAATATTTTAGGATATAAACATCTGGATTGCTTAGTTGCTGCCACTCCTTGAATCCAATCATCGGATCGGCATGTTTTAGAAGAAGGCTCATAATATTGCCGTGTGTGACGAATAGAGTATGATCTTTTCCTAATTTTATTTGTTCATAGAGTGCCTCTACAATACGATCCATCGCTTCTTGGCTCGATTCTCCTCCTTCACAGGTCATATGTAAGTCCGAAAAACTGAGCTTTAGTTTCTCAAACCAATCGTCCATTGGTTTGCTGCTTAACACACGTTCAGAGAGACGCTTATCAATTTGTACCTCGAGTTGTTTTGCATGAGCAAGAGGCTCAGTGGTTTGGATCGCTCGTGTATAAGGACTTGAGATAATGTGATTGAGCTGAATGCCGGAAAAAAGCTGTGCTAGTTCTTGCGATTGTGCGATGCCTTGAGGCGTTAAAGACGCATCCTCGGATTGTCCATTTGCTTGGCAGTGTCTAACGATATAATATGTTTTCATGGGCCACACCTTTCATCGAGTATAAAAAAATCATCCAGGATTGGATGAGGATAGGTTCATTTGTTCTGATTTGTTTCTTTATAGGGATCTGTGAGCTTCGAGGTGAGGTCTAAGTTGAACAAAAAATCATCTATGGTGTCTGAACCAAAGGGAAGTGCGGAGAAGTTAATTGGGATGATGTCTTCTTGCTTTTCAGTGGTGACCTGCTGCTTTTGCTGTTTTTTTCTCCAGTACTTAAACACGCGCATGTAAAGCCCCCTTTTCTATGAAAAAGATGGATTTATACATAATATACGGGGAGAGTTGTCCATGCGTCAAATGTTTTCTTAGAGAACGATCAAAAGAGCCACAGGAAAGTGCGGCTCTTTTGATCCATTTACATGGCACGACGTAATGCTCTCAGCACTTTACGCTCGCATTTTAAGTTGTAACGCTTCTGATGGAGTTTATCTGTGTTACATCTGCCAATGACTTGGCGGACATCTGGATGATAAATGATGAGTTGTCTGTAAGCTGGATCGTTTAAGAACGCGTGAAACCAGCTATGTTTTTTGAGATGGGTTGCGTTTCTAGAGATATCCTCTTCATCTACCTGTAGAAAAGGGATATACACAGCAAGCGAAAAGATATCGAAAATGAATCCCATGTTGGCTCCTCCTTCCATATTATTTCCTACGCTTAGAAGGCGGCAAGGTTTCATTCAATACAACTTTAAAAACAATCACAGTGCATAAACCATTCTTTTAATTCTTTGTCGTAATAAAAATACATCTTGCCGTTATCACCAATCATGAACCGAGGTTTTTCTTCTGAGGCGATTTGCAGCATGAATTCGCCTGGTTGATGATGGGGTGGAGATTGGATATATGCGCCATACCCACCGATTTTTGTGAATGAATCATGTGTATAGTGACGAAAGAAGTGTTCCGTTGCTTCTTCACTTTCATTTACTTCTGATAAATCGACATATGACCACGCTTCTTCCCAGCAGGGGTAGTCTTCGTGCTCACTTTCATTCCATTGAATTTGAAAGGGTTTGAGCCTCCGAACTTCTTCAGGAGTCTCAACTACTTCTAATCCTTCCATAGTTGCATATTCAATGAGCTTCCAGCCTTCGCCGTTTTTGGTGATATCAATCGGAAGTGCTTTCTGATTGAGAAAGATTTGAATCATCTTCCATTCATTGAATCCGTTTATTCCGCCTGGCACTTCAGGTAAATAAATTTGTAAGATTGGAATCATGACACCATCTTGATCTACTGGCCACCCTTGATCGGGATGGATGAAAAAATGACCACCAAACCAGCTGTGTGCAGCTGGATCAGGACGGAAGCCGCCAATTTTGGCGATGACTGGCGTTTTCCTAATTAAATTTAATTCTTGAAAAGCCTTGATCTTCATCGACTGTCCCTCCAGCCTTTAGCCTGCAATGTGTGCATCTTGAAATGTACCATTTATATTTCCTGTGACAATAATGACATGTCCCCAAAATAAATCACCGTCATGACAGTACACTTCAAACTCTCCACCTGGGTAAGCATGGAGGCTTTCAAGTGAGAGGCGGCTCATAAATTGATCCAGTGTGAGCTCTTCTTGTTTTTCAGCAGAGTCATCTTGCTCCTGCCAGTCTTTAGCTAGTTCAATCAGCTGATTTGCTGCAAATGATTTAATAGAAGCATCCCATGTAGTCTGCTCTTTCATGAGTTGTTTAGCGGTTTGAAGAGAGTCGTTTACTTTTTCATCTTCTTCGAGGTTGAAGTAGAGCAGGCACTCTTGATTGGTCCAGTGGATCGTTGTTTCAAATAAGTCTAGTCCTTTCACTAATTCAAAGGTGCCCAGCATGTCATCATGGTAAAAGACAGGTTTTTGAGCTTCTTCTAGTATCTCTTGGAGCTCTTGATCCTGTGTATCTGTATCAATAAGTGATACAAGCATGAACTCACCTTCACCTTTTCGAACCTGAAGTGTTACGACGGATTCTTTATGTAATTGTGCCTGCTTTTCTCGTAAGCCCTCTTCATCTGTTAACCAGCAAAGTCTTATGTTTTCGGTTGTGATGAGGTCTTTTTCTTTCCAGGCAATCAGTGGAATAGAAGCGGTCCAAAGAGATTCCTTTCCGGCTTTTCCAGCGCCTACTCCTGAAGGCCCTGTGATAGCTATGATGTGATCTATTTCTTCTCGGAATCTTTCTTCAAATGCATTTATTTGTTTGTTATTTTTCATGTGATGTCCTCCAGCCTGATTTTTTGAATATTTCTACCTTTATCACACCGCACATCAGGAGGAGAAATCAAGCTTTTTTTGCTTAAAACTGTTTTTAGATTGACAGAAGGAGATAAAATCCATGGATTGCTGGAGGTAGAGTCACATTAAAAAATAAATGGGCAAAGGATCGGAATTTGTATAATTTTAGGTTATTGAGTCGAAAAGCCTAGGTGATTCTTCCTTTTCTTTATAATTACTTTGACACGAATAGATGAAAAAAGTAAAGTAGTACTGAGTGATTTACAAACCCTTCTTCATCCATTGAATTGTGAAGTGTGCGTAAATGAAGTGTAAATGGATATATTTCCTTTTATTGACTCGTATTTTTTTTGAAACTTATGATGCTTCTTATACGTTATATTAAAGGAGCACATATATCCGGCGGAAACAGAGCATCGGAAGGCGTGGTGAAGAAGATTTACATTTGCAAAATCAATGTAAATTTTTTATGATTTCATTTATATCAGAACGATAATAAAGAAAGAAGAGGTTTTATGAAAAAAATATTTGCGAACAAATATAGCTTTTTTGTATTGGCTGTCCTTTTATTTTGGGCAAAATCGTACATGGCTTACAAAATGGACTTTAATTTAGGAGTGAAAGGTTCTTTTCAAGAGGGTCTTCTCTTATTAAATCCATTTAGTTCAGCCATTGTGTTTTTAGGACTGGCTCTCTTTTTGAAGGGTCGTAAATCTGCCATTGTTTTAATTGTCATTGACTTTATTATGACCGCACTTTTATATGCGAATGTAGCTTACTACCGTTTCTTTGATGACTTTTTGACTTTCTCCACAATGAAGCAGGCAGGAAATCTTGGAGGAGGTATGACTGGCGGTGTGTTATCTAGTATTAAACCGCATGATCTTTTGTATTTCCTTGATATCATCATCTTGATTGCGATTGTCATTTGGAGACCAGAAGTGAAGAAGTTCCAAATGAAAAAGACATTTGCACTGCTAATTGTGGCTGCAGGTGTAGGACTTTTCTTTGTTAACCTTCATTTAGCTGAAAAGGACCGCCCTGAATTATTAACAAGAACGTTTGATCATAAGTATGTTGTGAAATACTTAGGTGTTTATAATTATACGATTTATGACGGGGTACAATCAGCACAAAACGCAACACAGGTAGCAAATGCGAGCAGTGAAGATTTAACAGATGTTGTGAACTATACGGCTTCTCACTATGCTAAGCCAAACCCAGAGTATTTCGGTAAAGCAAAAGGGAAAAACATCATTAAAATCCATTTAGAAAGCTTCCAGTCTTTCTTAATTGACTACAAACTAAACGGAGAAGAAGTGACACCGTTTTTAAACAAACTGGCTCATGGTAAAGAGGATTTTACGTATTTCGATAACTTCTTCCATCAGACAGGTCAAGGAAAGACAGCTGATGCTGAGCTCATGATGGATAATAGTATGTTCGGCTTGCCAGAGGGAGCAGCGTTTGTGACAAAAGGTGAAAATACCTACCAATCACTCCCTGCTATCCTAGATCAAAAATTAGGCTATACGAGCGCAGTGCTTCACGGGGACTATAAATCTTTCTGGAACCGTGACACGATTTATAAGCACATGGGGTATGATCAATTCTTCGATGCTTCATATTACAACATGGATGAAGAGAATCTTGTGAATATGGGTCTGAAGGATAAACCATTCTTCAAAGAATCAATCCCAATGCTAGAATCAATGAAAAAGCCATTTTACGCACATTTAATGACACTGACCAATCACTATCCATTTAATTTAGATGAAAAAGATGCGACGATCGCTAAGGCAACAACTGGTGATAAAACCGTAGATAACTACTTCCAAACAGCAAGATATCTAGACGAGTCATTAGAGCAATTCTTTAAAGACCTGAAAAAATCAGGTATGTATAAAGACTCTGTCATTTTATTATATGGTGATCACAACGGTATTTCTGAAAACCATAACCGTGCAATGAGTGAAATTCAAGGGAAAGAAATTACACCATATCAAAATGCACAAAACCAGCGTGTACCGCTTATGATTCGTATTCCTGGCAAACAGGGCGGCGTGAACCATACGTATGGTGGTGAAGTAGACGTTATGCCAACACTTCTTCACTTACAAGGCATTGATTCAAATGAGTACGTGAATTTCGGAACAGATTTATTCTCTAAGAAGCATGATGAAACTGTTGCCTTCCGTAACGGAAACTATGTGACACCAAAATATACACTTGTAGATAACACTGTCTACGACACAAAAACTGGTAAAGTTGTGAAACAAAATAAAAAGACAGAGGCGATTAAAGCCCGTGTCGATAATCAGTTAAGCCTTTCAGATAAAGTGCTTTACCGGGATCTACTTCGATTCCATAAGCTGTCTGATTTTAAACCGGTAAATCCATCTGATTATTTCTATGGTAAATCAAAAGAAAAAGAAGCGGATTCTTCTGCTAAGTAACTGAGTTTTGGGCAAGCACAGAAGGGTGCTTGCCTTTTTCTCTCTCACTGCTTGATTTGTTGGCAAAATATGTTTATATTTAGGGGGATACAAGCGTGATGCCGGCGTGCCGCTGGCGGAACCCATTTCGTCCTAGGGGATTTCAGGAGGAGCTTATGACAACAAATACAAAAACACAAAAAAAGAAATCAGAAGTATGGGGCTGGATCAAAGCCATCTTAATCGCATTCATTGCTGTTTTTATCATTCGGAACTTTTTATTCGCGCCGTACATTGTAAAAGGGACTTCTATGAAACCAACACTACAAGACACAGAGCGGGTGTTTGTGAATAAAACGGTTGATTACTTCGGCGATTACAAACGGGGACAAATCATTGTTCTTGATGGGGAAGACCGCAGCACTCATTATGTCAAACGATTGATTGGTTTACCTGGTGATAAAATTGAAATGAAAAATGACCAGCTGTATGTCAATGGTCAAAAAGTGGCGGAGCCTTACTTAGCGTCAAACAAAAAGAAAGCAGCCGCAGATGGCACCTTGCTGACACCTGATTTTGGTCCTCTTACCGTTCCAAAAGGAAAGTATTTTGTCATGGGTGACAATCGTCAAAACTCAATGGACAGCCGCAATGGCTTAGGTCTTTTTACAAAGAGTGATATTCAAGGAACGACCTCATTTGTGTTTTATCCTTTCCAAGATGTTCGACTACTCAATGATTAATGAAAATCAGAAAAAAGCACACAGAAGTGTGCTTTTTTCTATTTCATTCAGCTTGGCTTTTGGTGATCGCCTGTTCAAGATCTGCAAGGATATCTTCAATCGCTTCTGTTCCAACAGATAAACGAATAAGCTCTGGTGTGACGCCTGTCGCTTTTTGTTCGGCTTCACTTAATTGCTGGTGTGTTGTGCTGGCAGGATGAATGATCAATGATTTAGAATCGCCCACATTTGCGAGATGTGAGAAAAGTTTAACGGAATCAATAAGCTTTTTACCTGCTTCTCGTCCACCTTTAATACCGAAAGTGAGAATGGCGCCTTGTCCTTTTGGTAAATAAGTTTGAGCAAGCTCATAAGATTCATGGCTTTCAAGGCCAGGATAGCTAACCCAATCCACAAGAGGGTGGTCTTGTAAGAATTGCGCTGTTTTTAACGCATTTTCACTATGTCGCTCGAGACGCAGATGCAAAGTTTCTAGGCCTTGCAAAAGTAAAAATGAGTTGAAAGGTGATAGGGCTGCTCCTAAATCCCGTAAGAGCTGCACACGTGCTTTTGTGATATAAGCCGCTTCTCCAATCGCTTCTGTATATGTCAGGCCGTGATAGCTTGGATCTGGTTCAGTCAGCCCTTTAAACTTATCACTGTCTGCCCATGGAAACCGTCCGCTATCGACAATGACACCACCAATTGATGTGCCATGACCACCAATAAATTTCGTAGCGGAATGCACGACAATGTCTGCACCAAACTCGATCGGCCTTAATAAATAGGGGCTTGCGAGCGTATTGTCCACAATTAGCGGAATGTGGTATTTATGTGCAATGGCTGAGACGGCTTCAATATGTAGAATGTCGCCTTTAGGATTCCCAATGCTCTCTGCATATACTGCCTTCGTTTTGTTTGTAATCGCTGCTTCGACTTCCTCTAGATTGGATGAATCAACAAATTTCACTGTGATGCCGAGCTTTTTGAGTGTATGGGCAAATAAATTATAAGTGCCTCCATAAAGGCTGCTAGAGGATACAATTTCGTCACCAGCTCCTGCAATGTTTAAAATAGAGTAGGTTGTCGCTGCTTGTCCAGATGAGACTGCAAGTGCTCCAATCCCACCTTCAAGCTCAGCAATCCGTTTTTCAAAAACGTCATTTGTAGGGTTCATAATACGAGAATATATATTTCCGGGCTCCTGCAGTCCGAATAAATTGGCTGCATGCTCACTATCTCTAAAACCGAAAGAACTTGTTTGGTAAATAGGTACAGCTCTTGAATAGGTGGCTGAATCTAGCTCCTGACCTGCGTGAATGGCTTTTGTTTCTAAACGGAATGGACGTTCTTCTGACATGTGTGTATCCTCCTTTTGTTAGATAAAACCAACTACTTTGATAAGAAATATTTAATAAGACTATAAATCTTGTTTCAAGCCTGGTCAATCATTTTTTAGATAAATCTGAAAAAATAATCAATAAAGTTCACAGGTCGTCATAATGTGTATCAACTTCAGCATACTGAAAATAGAAAAAGAATGGCTGTGAAAGCTCTATCACACAAGCATGGGTAAAGGAGCTTTTTCATTTCAATGAGGAAAAGTGTATATCTTCTAATAAAAAGAGAGATTATTTCATTAAACAAGGAGGAACGGATCTTTAGAATGGAGCAAAACATTCTAGTGTTGCTTGAAAAGAATATGTTCTTCATCCTTTCGTAAAATTCTATAAGCGATTCAACTCATTTCAAATACAAAGAATACAACACCAACTAGTGAAATGATGGGGGAAGGAAATGCTCTAAGTTACTTCTATATCAGAAGGAGATCGTCATAGGTTGGTTGCTACTTCAGAAGGGAAGGGCTTTTTTCCCAATGGGCTTTCTTGTATATACATATTTTAAGTGACAAGAGAAGAAGGAAAATATACTCACTCTTTTGTCGAAATTATCAGTAAATATTTCATAAAAGGTGTGACAACGACATATAATTAGGGCTTTTATATCTGATATTTCGGGGAAATTCTTTCTATCTCACAAAAAAGAAAGAAGATAGCAAAAAGATGATAAATATGAACTATTTAAAAAAAAGAAGAAAACAGAGGATTTGATTGACATTAAATGGGTGTTGTAGTTCTTATTGAGTGACAAAATATAGTAAATAAGAGAGGGTAAATACACTTAAAAGTGAATAATTGAATAAAAAGTCACATTTTATCCGAAAGTATGTTCGGTCTAAAATGGGATCTTCTGTTGATGTTTGGAGTGTGACGCCTATGATACGATCATCATAAGCTGGGAGGTGAAAAGTATGACTTATGCAGCGCCGCAAGTTGACTATTCCACTATGGAACCTGCTATTATGGACCAAGCTTGGTTCTTAGTATTTGTTGCTGTACTTCTTGGATTGGGAGCAACAGTCGTTCTAGGAGCAGCAGTTTGGTGTTTAGCAAACGGCAAGGGTAGCTTTACAGGAGCCGTTCAGTGGGAAAGTGGCTTAAAAGTCCAAATTGAATGTAAGTAGCTATACTTAGGATTCATCTTTTTACTTCTATGAAATGACACCAGGGCTAAACCGTCTGTGGCGGGCGGTTTAGCCTGATCTGTTTTTAAAGAATATGCAGACACTTGGAGGTTATATGTTTACGATCGAGAAATTAACCAAGACGTATAAAAATAATGTGACTGCTGTCAAAGATTTTCATTTACAGATCGACCCTCATCAAATCGTTGCTGTTGCTGGACCGAATGGTTCCGGTAAAACAACGATGATTAACTGTATACTCGGCATCATTAAGCATACAGAAGGAACGATTCTTTTGCAGGACGTCACAAATGACGAACCATCCTTTAAAAAACAAGTAGCCTATGTTCCAGATGATCTGCTGCTCCCTGAAGCATTGACTGGTGCGGAATATTTAGATTTTGTTTCTTCTATGTATGAATGTAAAACAATTCATAGAAGAAATCAACTAATTGAACTGTTTGATATGGACTCGGCTTTATCAAGACCGATCGAAACCTATTCACATGGGATGAAAAAAAAGACACAGCTGATTGCTGCCTTTATGCTTGATAGTCACTTGGTGATCATGGATGAGCCCTTTAGAGGACTTGATATTGAAGCGGTTATAAACACAAAGAAACTGATGAAGCGTTATGCTGAGCACCATGGTGCGATCTTGCTTTCAACGCATGATATGCTTTCAGCGGAAGAGCTGTGCCACAAAATCGCCATTATTTCTAAAGGAAATAAAATGGATGAAGGGACGGTCTCTGACTTAAAGGAAAAGTATCTATCAAGCACACTGGAACAGGTGTTTCTGAAAGCTTCAATGTTAAGTGATAGGGGTGCACATTTTGATGAAATCATTAATCATTTCTAAAATGATGCTTAAAATGTGGCAGCAGGAGATGTATAAGCTCTTTGATACTCAGACAAAGCGGATCATTGTGATCTTATTCTTTTTATTTGCCGTCACAATGGGAGCCATCATTGGATACAGTTTTACGGGTGTCTTTATGAAGGCTTTCTTAAATGGAGATGAACGTTCACTTGGATTACTCGTTGTGTCAATGGCGATCAATGCATCCATTTTTACAAGTTTGTTATTTGTTTTGATCAAGGTCAGAACGCCTGAACAAGACCGATTTTCTATGCAGCTCAGCTGGTTTCCGCTTTCTACCTTTCAGAAAAGTCTTGGATACTTTATTCCGATGGTGACAGTGGTAGCAGGGCTTGTTTTATTTTTTATCGGTATCCTACTTTTACCTAACTTTATTGCCCAGGGAATAGGTATTTTCTTTATCTTTACTTTCTTTTTAATGGTGATTTTGCAATCACTTTTTGTCTTAATGCTGCTGCAGCTCATTTATAACATGACCTATTTGCTCGTTCTAAAATTAAGATTACCGTTGCAAAAATTTGCAGCGATCTTTGTTTTATTGGTACTGGTTGTGGCGTATGGATTGACGCATTTTGATATTAGCCAAATTCAGCAATCATATCTTCAGTTTGATTATCATTTGATGTATTTTACAGCACCATTTTTTCTAGCGGCACAAGGGATGTCTCCAGAAGGGGTAAACTATGCCATTTTGATTCTGTTCATCCTTTTATCAACGGGCGGCGCATTTCTTT
This sequence comes from Bacillus pumilus, assembly GCF_003431975.1. Classification (GTDB taxonomy): domain Bacteria; phylum Bacillota; class Bacilli; order Bacillales; family Bacillaceae; genus Bacillus; species Bacillus pumilus_N. The sequence continues at coordinate 904,111 of NZ_CP027116.1, forward strand.
CTCTTGCGATGATGCCGATTATGGCGGAGAAAAAAGCGTTAACCTTTCTCAACAAGCTGCCGTTCTCTTCTTCAAAAAAATGGTCACTTATTGTAAAGGAAATCAAATCACAGGTGCGAAATGAAGAAAACATTTTAAACTTTCTCATCCTTCTCATTGTGATCCTATTCGTCCGTTATCAGTTTGGATTCCGGTTTGAGGAGGAAGCATTTTTTGTTCTATGTGCTCTTGCTGGATTAACAGCCTTCAACTCATTCGGCAATGATAAACGCATGCTAGGGATGTATAAAACATTTGGGCTAAGATCGTGGGAAGTGGCTCTCTATAAGTTTGTCGGTCTTTTGCTTGTTGGTGTCCTGCAAATTGCATTATTCATGCTGACAACTCTGACGCTTCCTGATCAAATTTGGCATGTATTGATTGGAGCCGCTGTCTTATGCAATGCCACTGCGCTCTTTTATGTAGTAGGTATTTTACTTCCTCTTGATCGGAACAATCCATACACAGGCATTTTTTCATTTGGAGCACTTATTTTACTCATGATTCCAATTGTTTTTATTGGAAACTATGTCATTGGGGAGTCGAGTCAAACGCTTCAGTGGCTGCTTGTCGCTGCTTTTGAAGGTCTGCTCATCTTTGCCATATACAAAGGTTTTTCATGGAGGTATTCACATGATTCAACTTCTTAACAATAAGCTAAAGATTGAGCGGGTACCGGCACTAGCACCATATGTGACCTTACAAAAGAGGCATCTCACGGATACGCAGTATGGAAGCACACTCCCGATCAACGAAAGTGCCTATCAGATGTTAACGAAAGTGGATGGCAAGAGGACAGAAGCGAGTATTACAGCAGAGCTCGCCGATTTGTTTCAGGTCGATGAGTCTGTGATTTCTCGTGACTTTTATCAACTGATGATGGGGCTGAATCAGCATCACTTGCTGGCTATTCATTATCAATCACCATATCGGATTGTGACAGCCTGTTGTCAATTTTTTAAACAGTATCAAGTGAAAATGAAGGAACGATTTGATTGCACTGGTCACTCGTTCCTTCATATTTTGGGGACGGCTTTGCTCATGGTGACGCGTAAAATCATCTTTTTCTGGATGCTTTTCATGGTCATGGCAGGGATCGCTTTTTTATTCATTCCTGACCCGTCAATTGCAGCCATTGCGATTTATTTTACGATTATATATGTTGGGTTGATTACTGGGACCGCCTTGCATGAGGCTGCACACGGCTATGCGCATCGAAAATTTGCTGGACGAGATGGTCCACAAGGCTTTTTTGCGAGTGATATGATGTCTGTGAAATTTGTAAGACCGGTATTAGATCCGTTTCAGAAGAAGCATGTATGGATTACGCTGATTGGGCCGCTTCTCCCTGGTGTGATCGGGGCAGCCGGCATCATTGTGACCGTATTATGTCTGAAAGAAAATCCAATCTCGACAGGCTTCTTTATTTTTTCAATCACGTATTTTATTCAATTACTCTATCTTCTTCCGTTTATGGGGGATGGTAAATCCATTATGAAGCAGCTATTGCTTGGAGGAATGGGGGGACAACGATCATGAACGTACAGGCGATGAAACAAGGCGCTATTGTTGGTGGTTTTCTAGGGTTTTTAGGCTTTCCAATGCTGACAATTGGTGTATTGTTCTATCATTTATTTCAATCAAAAACGAATGATGCCTTATTATTTAATAGTCTCGCTTTTGAGATGGAAGGTTCATCCGCATTTACTTTTCAGATCAAGCCAAATTTTTTCATCTATATGATAGTAATTTTTGCTGCGAGTTTTCTGATTGTGGCTTTCTTATCAGCAATGAAGCAGAAAAAAGCGAAAGGTTAGGAGAATTCTCCTAATCTTTTTTGTATGGTCAACCAAATTTTAGTATAATAGATAATAAAAAACATCAAAGGGGATCACAATGTTAAAAAAATGGAGCATTCTTTTATTCGCTGTTTTTCTATTAGCAGGATGCGGTGAGAAGGCCGAAGAAACCACAACAACCGAGAAGACGGTTTCGACAATAAAAACAGAATCGGCAGCCAAGAACCAAGTAACCATCGAACAAATGAAGCTGACAAAAAAAGAAAAAAACTTACTCGAAGCATCGACCACTAACGAAATGGTGGCTCTGACACTAAAGGGATTAACGAAGAAGGATAAGAGTATTACGTTTATCGGGAGTCATTACAAAAATGGCCGGTTAGTCAATCAGGAAGCATCATCTGCAACTTTTACTTTACATCAGGATGGAACCGACCAAACGATGAATGTGCTTCTGCAATTACATCATGAGCAAGGTACTTATGAATCACAATTTAGTATTTGGTCAGATAAAAAGAATAATGGGATGACAAAAGCGACATCAAGCTTCCCTTTCAAAGTAAGTGATTATGTATTCTCTGTACAGTCTGATACAGTTAGAGTCTCTTCTGGAGGCAAGGCGCTGATTGCGTATACAGCGGATATGGGGAAAGATGGAAATGCTCCAATGCTTGAAAAGATTGAGAAAAACCCTAAGCAAGCGCTGAAGAATAAATCTCATGCTTATTTATTTTATATCCAACTAGATTAATAACTATCGTAATATAAACAGAGAATATGAAGTTTTTTGACGAAAAATCTTCATATTCTCTTGACGAATTGTTTAGAAAGTTGTAACATAATAAAAGTCAATGCGATGACGTTGCTTTAAAAAATTGATGCGGGTGTAGTTTAGTGGTAAAACCTCAGCCTTCCAAGCTGATGTCGTGAGTTCGATTCTCATCACCCGCTCCAATACATAATTTTGTTTATAACGCAGTATTTCGTTTCATAGATAAACGAAGTGTTGCGTTTTTTATTATGTCAGTATAATGTGAAAAAGCACTGTCAGGCTACAGTGCTTTTTCAATGAGTTCATATTGGCTTTCTCCGCCATGTATTTGTACAAACATCTTGGTCAAGGATTGGATTAATGCTTCACTCTTTTCCCGGGAAATAGATGGTGGAAACAGGATGATTTGCAAAATGTTTTTTGTGTCTTGAGAGATTTGTGCGCTACTTGCTTGAGAAAATAATCCCTTCAATCCCGCATCGTCCTGCCATTCAATATGACCAGCCTCATCTTTTTCAAGTGAAAGCGGCTCTTTTATACGGTCAGCATCAAATGTCAGAATGGGCAAGAAATATTTTAAAGAGAAAAAGATCGACAAATCCTGTACGGAATTGGTCGAGTCAATAAATTGTTCCTTTTGGATATCAGCAAGAATCGGAAGGAAAGGAACGTCTGTTAAAAGGTCCGTCCATTCTTTGATCGCTGGTACTTCCTTTAATACTTTATCTTCGTATTCAAAGAATAAAGATTCTTGAAACAGGCGTAGTCGGCCTTTTAACATTTGAGGAGAGGTACCAACCTCAATATGCGAATATTCAATCTGTCCAACATGGATAGACGGGTTTTGTGGATGAGAAATTTCCATATGTATCTTCACAGTGACTCACTCCAATCGGTCATGATACACTCGTATTATACTGAAAACAACAGAAGAAACAAAGAAAGGAGGTCTGCAAGGTGATTCATGTTGGAGAATTAAAAGAAGAATTGATTCAATATGCGAAAGAAATTGGTGTCGATAAAATTCGATTTGCAAGTGCTGATACATTTGATTCATTAAAGGACCGCCTCATCTTACATGAATCGTTAGGGTATTTGTCAGGTTTTGAAGAGCCTGATATTGAAAAGCGAACAAACCCTTCTTTGCTGCTTCCGAAGGCTAAATCAATTGTTGCGATAGCGCTCGCGTATCCTTCCAAAATGAAAGATGCTCCTCGAAGTACAAAGGATGAAAGAAGAGGAATCTTTTGCCGGGCATCTTGGGGAACGGACTATCATGTTGTGCTGAAAAAAAAGCTCGATATGCTCGAAGAATTTTTGCGAAGCAAACATGTCGATATACGGACAAAATCAATGGTGGACACAGGGGAACTGTCTGATCGCGCGGTAGCGGAACGCGCTGGCATAGGTTTTAGTGCAAAGAACTGTATGATTATCACACCAGAGTTTGGATCTTATGTGTATTTAGCAGAAATGATCACAAATGTCCCCTTTGAACCGGATGAGAAAATTGAAGACCAGTGCGGGACGTGTAATAAATGTGTAGATTCGTGTCCAACTGGTGCACTTGTGAATCCTGGACAACTGAATTCCCAGCGATGTATTTCCTTTTTAACGCAGACTAAAGGGTTTTTGCCTGACGAATTTCGTTCGAAAATAGGCAATCGCTTATATGGGTGTGATACGTGCCAAATCGTCTGTCCGATCAATAAAGGAAAGGATTTTCATTTGCACCCTGAAATGGAGCCGGATCCTGAAATTGCGAAGCCACTCTTAAAGCCGCTTCTTACAATCAGCAATCGTGAATTTAAGGAAAAATACGGTCACGTTTCAGGTTCATGGCGGGGAAAAAAGCCGATTCAGCGAAATGCGATTTTGGCACTCGCTCACTTTAAAGATACATCTGCTTTACCTGTGTTAATTGAGTTAATGCACAAAGATCCACGTCCTGTTATTCGAGGCACGGCTGCTTGGGCGATTGGGAAAATGGGCGACGAACAGCAGCTCCCAGAGCTTGAAAAAGCCCTTGAGCGTGAAAGTGATGAGGAAGCGAAACAAGAAATTGTCAAAGGGATTGATTTCTTACAGACACCTTTAAATACTAAATAACATCCCTGTGAACATAGAATAAACCAAACAGAGATTTTAAAAAAAGTTTGGTGGTGTCTGTGTGAAACAATTATTAGAGCAAACATTAGAAGACAGGCTTGAGTATTTATTAAATGGGAACGTCATAAAACAGCCGCAGCTCTTGTCTGATGTGGAAGCAGTCGAACGGAAAAAAGAGCTTTTTGCTAGAAGACAGGTGGAGATTGTTAAGGCGAAAGCTAAAACAAAGCTCCTTAATTCATCGATTCAGGATGATGGGGCTCAGCATGTGCAGTACCTTGCTCATGTCACTTACGTATGCAAGGACGTTGACGATTCTTTTTATTTAGAGGAACAAGTAGAAAAAAGAGAAGCGTTCCTTTATAACGACATGCTTGTGAAAGATCGGGTGATGCTAGAAAAGCGGCAAATAGAAGAGCTGGTGGATGAGCGCCTTCAAACTGAGGAACAGTTCGGGAGAGCCTTTCACTATGACCGGCGAGCAGCTGTGCAATATGCGGAGACGTATTGGAATAAACGAAATCCAGCTTATAAAAATTTTGAAGATAACTGCACAAATTTTATCTCACAATGCTTGAAAGCAGGGAATGCGCCAACGAGAGGGTATCCGAACCGTGGGTCTGGCTGGTGGGTGCGTCCGCATACGTGGAGCTATAGCTGGACGGTGGCTCATTCGATGAAAAATTATTTAGCGAATTCGAAAGCAGGTTTAAGAGCAAAGAAACTGAAAGAAGCACAGGAGCTCCAAATCGGTGATGTCATTTGCTACGATTTTGAGGGGGATGGCAGGTATAATCATACAACCATTGTCGTCGACCATGATAAAGGCGGAATGCCTCTTGTGAATGCTCAGACATATGACTGCCGCATGCGATATTGGTCATATGAGGATTCGACTGCCTATACACCTGCTATCCGTTATATGTTTTTTCACATTTTGGACGATGCCGCGAAGGATAGTTAATGGTATAATGTTGAGCGGAAAAGAAAATTAGAGGTGAACTTTTTTGGGACTTCATGTCGTTTTATATCAACCAGAGATTCCAGCTAATACTGGAAATATTGCGCGTACATGTGCAGCAACAAATACAACTCTTCATCTGATTCGTCCGCTCGGTTTTTCGACAGATGACAAAATGCTGAAGCGTGCAGGACTTGATTATTGGAAATATGCCAATGTCGTCTATCATGATTCGCTTGATGAATTGTTTGAGGCACATCCGAAGGGACAATTCTTCTATATCACAAAATTCGGCCAAAAGCCGCATACAACATTTGATTACTCTCAAGTAGATGAAGATTACTTCTTCGTTTTTGGCAGAGAGACAAGTGGACTGCCAAAAGATTTGATTGAACGAAATATGGACCGCTGTCTCCGTTTACCGATGACAGAGCATGTTCGTTCCCTGAATCTATCGAATACAGCAGCGATTCTTGTGTATGAGGCACTTCGCCAGCAGCAATATCGAAATCTGATATAAGGTCATAATGAAAGCCGGGATACCTATCTCGGCTTTTTTATATGAGATAAGAAACAAAAAGAACTCTTTTTGAATAGACATACAAGAGTGACATTCTAGGGGACAAATCATGTTGGTTATACCGGGTGTATGAAGACAGAAATTCAAACATTGGTACTGTGAATGGTTGGAAGTTACTTGCGGTGGTTGCAGTGACTGATGATATTTACAGAAAAGATATACGTGCAAACTTCTCTACTCGTTTTACAGATATCACATGAGATCATCAAGCAGTAACGGTGATACAGTCGAGATGGAAGTGAAGAAAACAACAATTTAAACGCAAAAGGATGTTCCATTAGCGGAACATCCTTTTTTTCATTTACCAGGCTTGCCTTCGTAGCCAGCTGTGAAAATGGATACTAAAAACGTAATGATGACGCCCATCATAATGACCGTTCTCATATAAGCTCCCCCTTATCCCTTTGTTCCTTTCGCTGCCTGTTTCATATGATGTGAAGTTCGCCTTGAAAAGCAGAAGAAGTCGTTCAGTTTTCTCCTGTTTTTCCTTTATTATGAAGGGTCTTGCGGATGGTTGTCAATTCAGTTTGCCAATTCGTCATTTTGAAGAACGAAAGCATGTAATAGGACGCCTTCGCATAGATTGTAAAACAGTATCTGATTACTAGCTTCAATCTTGAAAGAGGAGGTTCATATGGATATTTTAAAGAAAATTGAACAGCACAGAGAAGAAGAGCAGCGTCTCAAATGGGAGGGCACATTCAGCGATTATTTAGACATTATTAAAGCAAATCCACTTGTCGCTCAATCTGCTCATTCTCGCGTTTATCATATGATTAAGGACAGCGGGGTTGAAGAGGAGAATGGGGTCAGAACCTACAAATTTTTTGATCAGGAGCTTTTTGGGCTAGAGGAATCATTGGAACGGTTAGTGGAGGAATATTTTCATCCTGCTGCCAAACGGCTCGATGTGAGGAAGCGTATTTTGTTATTAATGGGACCAGTAAGCGGAGGGAAATCTACGCTTGTCACTAGACTGAAAAGAGGACTAGAAGAATATTCACTGACAGATCATGGCGCAGTTTATGCGATCAAAGGCTGCCCTATGCATGAAGACCCGCTTCATCTCATTCCGCAAAATCTGCGGGAGGATTTTTATAGAGAATATGGTATTCGTGTGCAGGGGAATTTGTCGCCTCTGAATATGATGAGGCTTGAAGAGGAGTACGGCGGCCGAATTGAGGATGTAAGGGTAGAGCGGATCTTTTTCTCAGAGGATAAACGAACCGGTATTGGAACCTTTAGTCCATCTGATCCGAAATCTCAGGATATTGCCGATTTAACAGGCAGCATTGATTTTTCAACGATTGCTGAATTTGGATCAGAGTCAGACCCGCGTGCCTACCGCTTTGATGGAGAACTTAATAAAGCAAACCGAGGGATGATGGAGTTTCAAGAGATGTTAAAGTGTGATGAGAAATTCCTATGGCATCTTCTTTCATTAACGCAAGAAGGAAATTTTAAAGCTGGTCGTTTTGCCTTGATTAGTGCAGATGAATTGATCGTTGCTCATACGAATGAAACCGAGTACCGGTCGTTTATTTCAAATAAAAAGAACGAGGCGCTGCATTCAAGAATTATTGTGATGCCGATTCCTTATAACTTGAAGGTGACGGAGGAAGAGCGTATTTATCATAAAATGATTTCAGAAAGTGATGTCGCAGATGTGCATATTGCCCCGCATACGCTGAAGGTGGCAGCGATGTTCTCCATTTTAACTAGACTCAAAGAGCCGAAGCGTTCTGATATTGATTTGGTGAAAAAAATGCGTCTATATGACGGAGAAAGTGTCGAAGGCTTTCAATCTGCTGATATTGATGAGATGAAAAAGGAATTTCATGATGAAGGGATGAGCGGAATTGATCCACGGTATGTGATTAACCGCATTTCCTCCACTATTATTCGAAAGAATATGGAATCGATCAATGCGCTGGATGTCCTTCGATCGTTAAAAGAAGGGCTTGATCAGCATCCGTCGATCTCCAGCGAGGACCGGGATCGTTATTTGAATTTTATTTCTGTCGCGCGAAAAGAATACGATGATATTGCGAAGAAGGAAGTTCAAAAGGCATTTGTGTATTCATATGAGGAGTCTGCGAAAACGCTCATGGATAATTACTTAGATAATGTCGAGGCATACTGCAACAAAAATAAATTGCGAGATCCGTTAACCGGTGAAGAAATGAATCCTGATGAAAAACTCATGCGTTCAATTGAGGAGCAGATTGGGATTTCTGAAAATGCTAAAAAGGCATTTAGAGAGGAAATTTTGATTCGCATTTCGGCTTATGCAAGGAAGGGGAAGCGCTTTGATTATAATTCTCATGAGAGATTACGGGAGGCGATTCAGAAGAAGCTGTTTGCTGACCTAAAAGATGTAGTGAAAATTACGACATCGACGAAAACACCGGATGAACAGCAGTTGAAGAAGGTGAATGAGGTAGTGGCTAGATTAATTGATGAACATGGCTATAATTCAACAAGTGCAAATGAACTTTTAAAATATGTAGGCAGTCTTCTGAATCGTTAATAAATGAAGGAGGCATTATTGGCGCACATGCACCAGTAATGTCTTTTTTAGAAATGAGCGTCAACTCGGGTGACGAGCAGCATAGGATAAAGGAATCGATGGTTAGAAGAATTGTGCGAATAGGTGAGGAGGGGGATGGATGTCCCGGCAAGAAAAAAGTCAGTTTATTGTGTCTCAGGAAGACTGGTCCCTCCATCGAAAAGGCTATGACGACCAGCAGCGTCATCAGAAAAAAGTCAAAGAAGCGATTAAAAACAATTTGCCGGATCTTGTCACAGAAGAAAGCATTATCATGTCTAACGGAAAAGATGTTGTCAAAATTCCGATTCGTTCGTTAGATGAATATAAAATTCGGTATAACTACGACAAAAATAAGCATGTGGGTCAAGGCGATGGAGACAGTGAGGTTGGGGATATTGTTGCGCGCGATGGATCAGACAGTAAGCAAGGGCAAGGAAAGGGGCAGGGCGCTGGAGATCAGGCTGGTGACGATTATTACGAAGCAGAAGTCTCATTAATGGATCTTGAGGAAGCGCTGTTTCGTGAACTAGAGCTGCCAAACCTGAAACAAAAGGAGCTTGACGATATCATTGTTGAGCAAATTGAGTTTAACGATATTCGCAAAACCGGGTTAACAGGCAATATTCATAAAAAACGAACGATGCTGTCAGCATTTAAACGAAATGCGATGACAGGTAGCCCTTCCTTTTATCCAATTTACCCGGAGGATATCAAATATAAGACATGGAATGAAGTGACCAAACCAGAGTCGAAAGCTGTCGTTTTGGCGATGATGGATACGAGCGGAAGTATGGGGCTTTGGGAGAAATATATGGCGAGGAGTTTTTTCTTTTGGATGACACGTTTCTTACGGACAAAGTATGAGACTGTCGATATTGAATTTATTGCCCATCATACGGAAGCGAAGGTCGTCGACGAAGAGCATTTCTTTTCGCGGGGCGAGAGCGGAGGAACCATTTGCTCGTCTGTCTATCGAAAGGCACTAGAGCTCATAGACGAACGATACCCGCCATCCAGATATAATATTTATCCTTTTCATTTTTCTGATGGGGACAATTTGACCTCAGACAATGCGAGGTGCGTGAAGCTTGTTTCTGAAATTATGAAAAAATCCAACCTATTTTGCTATGGTGAAGTAAATCAATACAATCGGCATTCTACATTAATGTCAGCGTATAAGCATATTCAGGATGAGAAATTTAAGCATTATATTTTGAAGCAAAAATCAGACGTCTTTTTGGCACTAAAAAAATTTTTTCAACAGGAAGAAGTTCTTTCGTAAATAGCACATTTGAAAAAACCTTTCAGCATAAGGGCTGAAGGGTTTTTTGTGTGGAGAAGGAAGGGATCACCAGAAAAAAAGTAAAACTTTCTCTTTGACATTTCAATTTTCATTTATTAATATTTAATCTTGTTAAATATAAGTTTTTCAAAAAAGATGTCGATCGTCTTTTCTTCTTTTTCTGCTCTTTGCTCATGAGTGAACAATAAGTATAAATGGGCTGCACACCATTATTCATGCGGGGCAGATGAAGGGGAAATGACAGCTTTATGAGCTTGTTTCATATTCTGTCAGATGATGGGCATTCTAAGTTTGCTAAAGCAGATGACACTATATTCTTATACATGAAAGGAGAAACAAAACATGAACAGAGGGCGTTTATTGCTAACGAATATTATTGGCCTTATTGTGATTCTTGCCATTATTGCCGGAGGTGCTTATTACTACTACGAAAGCACAAACTTTGTTAAAACTGACGAGGCGAAAGTAACAGGTGACATGTATCAAATCACAGCACCAGCAGCTGGACAAATCAAAGGCTGGGATATCAATGAAGGTGACGAAGTGGAAAAAGACAGCACAGTTGCAAAAGTTGAAGGAGAAGCTAAAACAAACATTAAAGCAGTGGCTGATGGCACATTAGTCAAAAAAGAAATACAAAACAACCAACAAGTGCAGCCTGGTACAGTTCTTGGAGAAACAATTGATTTAAGCAAGCTTTACATCACAGCGAATATCAAAGAAACAGACATTAAAAACATTGAAAAAGGCGACAAAGTCGACATCGTGGTAGATGGTGATCCTGATACTACATTTGAAGGAACAGTTGAACAAATTGGTTATGCGACAAACTCAACATTCAACATGCTGCCAGCATCAAATTCAAGCGGTAACTATACAAAAGTCACACAAAAAGTCGCAGTGAAAATTTCAATTAAAAATCCATCAGACAAAGTACTTCCTGGTATGAATGCTTCTGTCAAAATTTCATCTTAATGATGATTGATATCAAAAAATGAAAGGAGGTTGTCTGAGATGGCAAATCAACCTGCAGCGACAAAACAGGGAGCAGGCTCCTTGTCTTTACTGATCATTTTAATGGCCGGCTTGTTCGTAGCGATTTTGAACCAAACGCTTCTGAACGTAGCCATGCCCCATTTAATGACTGAATTTAATGTGAGTGCAACGACGATTCAGTGGCTTACGACAGGATACATGCTTGTCAACGGTGTGCTGATTCCGTTATCTGCGTTTTTAATCACACGCTTTGGACAGCGCAGTTTATTCCTAGTGGCCATGATCTCGTTTACACTAGGGACTTTTATTTGCGGTATAGCGCCGAACTTTTCGACTATGCTCATTGGCCGCTTGATTCAGGCTGTCGGCGGCGGTATCTTACAGCCGCTCGTCATGACAACAATCCTTTTTATTTTCCCTCCAGAAAACAGAGGGAAAGGAATGGGGATTTTCGGTCTGGCGATGATGTTTGCTCCTGCTGTAGGACCAACATTATCTGGTTACATTATTGAACATTATTCTTGGCGTATTATGTTTTATGGACTTGTACCAATCGGAGCGATTGTCATTATCGCGGCTTTCTTTATGTTTAAAAATATTGTAGAGCCGAAAAAAATCAAGCTAGACAGCCTTGGTGCGATTCTTTCCATCGTTGGTTTTGCTTCGCTTCTATATGGAGTAAGTGAAGCCGGAAGTGATGGTTGGACAGATCCGATCGTCCTATCTACGATTATTATTGGTGCGATTGCGATCATTCTCTTTATTTTCCAACAGCTGAAAGCTGATAATCCGATGCTTGATTTCCGTGTGTTTAAATACAGCATTTTCTCATTATCAAGTGTGATCAATATTATTATTACAGTTGCCTTATATACTGGGATGTTCTTATTACCGATTTATCTGCAGAACCTCGTTGGGTTTACGGCATTGCAATCCGGGCTATTAATGCTTCCAGGGGCACTTGCGATGCTCATTATGTCCCCGATTTCAGGGATCTTGTTTGATAAATTTGGACCTCGTCCACTTGCGATTGTGGGGATGCTCATTACCGTTGTCACCACATTCGAGTTTACAAGGCTGACCATTGATACATCATATAGTCACATTGTGCTCATGTATGCAGTGCGTGCATTTGGGATGTCACTCTTGATGATGCCCGTGATGACAGCAGGGATGAACCAATTACCACAGCACTTAAACAGTCATGGTACGGCGATGTCGAATACATTAAGACAAATAAGCGGTTCAATCGGTACGAGTTTGATCACAACGATTTATACGAATCGTACTACGTTCCATTATTCCAATATGGCGGATCAAACAAATACAACTGACCCGTTCTTTATGAATTCATTTCAAGCGGCTGTATCGAATGTGATGCATCATATGGGCATGACAGCTGAAGCTGCTCAAAAATATGTATCCACTCAGCTCTTTACGAAAGCACAGGTCGATTCAAATGTGATGGGTATTAATGATGCTTACATGTGGGTGACGTTATTCTGTGCAGCTGGTGTCATTTTAAGCCTGTTCCTACGTGATGTACGTAAGGATAAAAAGCGAAAAGACCAGCAGCTGAAGAAACAAGAAATGACACTGCTTCCAGCACCTAAGGAAGCCAATCAAGATGCAAGATAAGTGTGGAGGGACCGTACATGAAAATTTATGTCGTATACGATAGTGAAGGTGACCATACAAAAGCACTTGCAGAAGCTATTGCAGCAGGCGCAGGTGAAACAGAGCAAGCTGAAGTATTCATCGATCATGTGAAAGATGCGGATATTCGCAAGCTGGATCAAATGGATGCGATCATTTGGGGCTGCCCTGGTCACTTTGGTACCATTAGTTCTGGGTTAAAGACATGGATTGACCGTCTTGGCTACTTATGGGCAGAAGGAAAACTGATCGATAAAGTCGGTGCCGTTTTCTGTACAACTGCTACAACGCACGGCGGTTTAGAAATGACGATGCATAATTTGATTACACCAATGTTTCACCAAGGGATGCTTGTTGTTGGCCTTCCTGGAAATGTGCCAGAGAATGCTTTATACGGTTCTTACTATGGAGCAGGTGTGACATGTCCGATTGATTCTGATGAATTGATTTCTACAGAAGGTATTGAACTCGGAAAAGCATTAGGAAGACGTGTAGCAACAGTCACTGCGTCATTTAAGCGATAAGGAGAGGGTTCTTTTGGCGACGATTATTGTAGCGTTAGTAGCTGCTGTTCTAGTCATTATCGGATTAGTAGCGTTCAATGTCAGACACGCTTCGGTCGAGAAGGAAGAGATCAAAGAAGATGTACGTAATCAGCCTGACGTGGCCCGCAGTGAGCCAAAAGTTGCGGCAAGACCTGTAGAGCCTGAAGAAAAAGAGGAAGCGTCAGAGCCTTCTCAAACGGATGAACGCGTGTCTGGCGATGATTTCTATAGACAGGCGCTTCAAAAGTTTAAGCAGCCAGAACCACCTGTCAAGGAAGAAGAAACAGAGACAAAAATGAATGATGATATGTATCGTTCTGCTTTACAGAAGCTAAAACAGAAGGACAAATAAAAAGAGAACCTCTCGTTAGGTTCTCTTTTTTTATGCGATATAAAAAAACCGCCGGCAGAAGCCGAGCGGTTTTTCTTCACTCTATAAAGTGCTAAAGAGCAGATGCTCTTAAATTACGCTTTGTTAACGTTAGCAGCTTGCGGTCCACGGTTACCTTCAACGATTTCGAAAGAAACTGATTGACCTTCTTCTAAAGTTTTGAAGCCTTCGCCTTGGATAGCAGAGAAGTGAACGAATACATCGTCTTGACCTTCTACTTCGATGAATCCGAAACCTTTTTCAGAGTTGAACCATTTTACTTTACCTTCTAACATGAAATTTCCTCCTAAAGCGATCTTAACGCTTAAATTCACTATTCTTGCTCTTACACAAACTTCAAAGACGAAAACTCTTTCAAAACTTTCTTCTTAAAGATGATACGAACAAAAATAATTACCTTTACTTTACCAGTGTTTGCGGGAAAAAACAACTGTTAAACGAAAACTTTTTTAAAAATAATTAGCGCTAACAAATTGAGGAAAAAGCCTATGTTAAATGGTTTCTTTTTCTCTCTGAAAAGCTCACTTGATTTCGACCAGACTGCTTCGCTTTATAGAGCTCCTGATCGGCCATAATCGGTAATTGATTGATGTTTGCACTTGTTCCAGCGGAATAAGCACATCCAAGTGATACTGTGATATGAATGGACATACCATTTTGTAAATAAATCGGTTGATCTGAGATTTTTTTCCTCAAACGTTCTGCAATCTGCCATGTTTTTTCAACCGTACAATTTGGTAGAAGGACAGCGAACTCCTCACCGCCGATCCGTCCAATATAATCAGAGCTTCTTGTGTTTTTAATCAGCCTTTTTCCAATTTCTTTTAAAACAATATCTCCTTCATGATGCCCATATTGGTCATTGATGGATTTGAAGTAATCGATGTCTAAGTAAATAAGGGACATTTGATAGATAGGCTGCTTTAATTTCATAGAAAAAGCATCACTTAAGATCTCATCGAACTTCCGTTTATTTAAAACACCTGTTAAAAAGTCATAATGAGCTTGGAACTTATACAGATTTAACAGTTGATATGCTTTTGTTTGATGCTCAATGACGTAAAAATTAAACAATCCAGCTACATATGAGAATATCCAATAGGCGGAATGGACTTCAATAGAAGTCTCATGTGCAATCGTAATAAACAAAATAGTTGCAAGTATGTTGCTGATTGTAATGGACAAAAGCATTTTCACAACATGACTCATATGGCGCTCAGCAATAAAAAAAGAAGCTGTTGCGATGATCATCATCGAAAAAATATTGATGAAAGAAGCGATGTTGGCTTCGAATAATAATCGACCAATGATGACAACACAGGCTGCAATGATTGTTTGGGCGATGCCTCCATAAAAGGCCGTTAAAATAAGGGGAATATGTCTTAAATCGATGATAGCTGGTCCTGTTTTAATAGAGAAGAACATTAAAAGGACACCGAGTAATCCAGAAAGAATGCCTTTGCATAACTGTCTGATCAGGGTATCTTCTTTCTTCAGAAAATTCTCTTTAAACACAAGCATAAATAAATAATGGAATGTGACAAGAATTGTTAAATTGATAAAGAGGTCTCTTAGCAAAATAAAATCACCTTTTTAAAACTACTAAAATTTGTTGCAAAAGAAAAGGGGAAAAAGGATAATTAATAAAAATTTCACTTATGAGGGGATCGAAACACATGCAAGGAAAACGCTTCCCAGATGAAACGGACTTGCTTTCTTTTTTTGAAACGGAGCCTGATGAAAGGTTCGAGAAAGGAATGCCTATTGAATATCAAAGCCTGACATTTCGATTTGAGAATCAAGACGAGCGATTCGTTGTCAAGATGTACCTTGGAAGTCAAGAATTTGCGTTAAAAGCTGTTCGGAAAAAAGATGGATCTATTTTAGGCATTTATGATTTTAAAAATGTGAAGCATGCAGAGATAAAAAAGGACAATCAATATGAGAAGGAACTTTTAATCATAGTAGATGCTTATGGCGATTTTATGACAACAGTCGAAATCACCTTTTTACCTTTCTTCTCTGTGCTGGTGAAAGAACATTTTTCAGGAGAATAAACAGGAGCCTCTATTTCAGAAGGCTCCTGTTTTATTATTTGTGCTCGATGTCATTGAGCACTTGCTGGATTGATTCATCATCCATCACATTCATGACATTTTCATCAATGTGGAGAGACTGCGCATAAGACTCTTTTGGCTGATGGGTTCTTGATGGTGATTGATGCTGGTTCGTCTGATTTGGCTGAACAGCTGTAAATGCCTGCTTGATCATTTGTCCGACTTCCGCTGTTCCTTTTGATTCTTTTCGTGCGTGTGACTGTGACTCGTGCTTGGACGAGTCATGATGCTGATGGCCATTTTCCTTCATCATTGAAGACATATTCATTTGCGTCATGCTTTTCAGCCTTCTTCGTAAAACCGGTGAAAATAATGCAATGATGGCTGTTGAGGCCGCGATCATTGCGCCAGTGCTCATGCCTTTTCTTTTTTTAAACAAACGAATCCCTCCATTTGATCGTGATGATACTTCTTCATCATGTTTAGGATGACCAAATAAAGCTGAATTATGAATTCATCCCATTGAAAAAAAGGATGTGTGCATAAAAAGACGACTGGATGAAAAAGCTATGAACAAAAGGAGGGAAAATAATTGATGAATAAGAAATGGATACTATCTTTGCTACTCGTTCCAACATTGATCACGACTGGGTGTGGCATGAACAACCAGGGCGATGAGCGAAGAGGAACAATGAACCGACAGTATGAAAATGTCACATACAAGAATGACAATATGAGGCAGGATGAGCCAAATGTTCAAACACCTCAGAAGGTCAAAGTGGCAGATAAGGCGTCAGAGCTTGTAGCCAATATGTCTGAAGTGAAATCAGCGAACGTGCTTGTCACAGGGAAAAATGCATTTGTAGCCGTTATGCTTGAAGGAGATAAAAGCGGCAATGTGACGGACGATCTGAAAAGGAAAATTTCAGATAAAGTGAAATCAACAGATCAACAAATCGACAACGTGTATGTATCTGCGAATCCAGACTTTGTCGATCGTATGGAAGGATACGGAAAACGTATTAGAAGCGGCGAGCCAATTTCTGGATTTTTCGATGAATTTACTGAAACGGTCAGACGTATCTTCCCTGAATCAAAATAGCTACGACAAAAGCCGTATGACATATGCGGCTTTTTTCTATGGAATCGCACCTTGCGCACCTGAATGCATAAAGTAAAAAATATATCACCTCTTGTTGATCTTTGTTTCTTCATAGAAAGAGAAAGAGGCTGCAGGATGAATTCAGGTGGGGAGCAAATGAAAGCCAAGCCGTCATTGATTTATAAAAAGCTAGTAGGCGGAATGATTGCAGCAGGTCTTATTTTTTATGCTTTCACCGCGTACTTGATGTATGTTGCATTTCAGCTGACAGGACAATATTTAGAGCAGCAGTCTTCTCCTAAAACCATTTTAACGGAGGGACTCAATAAGCAAGTCTATGAACATATTCGAATTTACTATGCAGAGGAAGAGGATGCTTTTGTTGATCTGACAATCGAGGCCATGAATCAGGCAAAGAAGAGGATAGCGTCAGTCTTTCAGTTTGAAACTGACAAACCTTTAGACATTATTTATTTTGATGATAAAGAGACGATCGAACAATTTGCCGGCATCAAGCATATTACGGGTTTCTACTCCGATCATGATCAAATGATAGGGTTATATCCAGATAAACGGGAAGCGTTATTGAAGAAAGAGACACTGCCTTTATACTTTTTCAAGACGTTATTTATTCATGAGTATGCTCATTTTGTTTTCTATGAAAAAGCTCATTCTTATGAAGTGTCTCCAGCGATCTTTCCCCTTTGGTTCCATGAAGGAACAGCAGAATGGACGGCCTATGATGTGTTAAATGCCACGTCTGAACAATTCGACGTCATTCCCTTTGAATCTCTTCATTCCGATCAAGACTGGCAAGACGCCAGGGTGACGTATGAGACAGATGTCTATTTGCAAAGCTACTATATGATCTATGAGCTGGTGCAGCTTTACGGACGAGACATCATACATGAGATGATGCAGGAAACGGCGAAAACCGGCCGTTTTGATAGAGGCTTTAAACAAGCGACAGGTCAACATCTTACCGATTTTGAAAAGCAATTTAAGCTGAATTATCAAACAAAAAACGGCTGACCAGAACAATCGGTCAGCCGTTTTTTGTTTAGTGAAGTGGTTTTTGCTGATTGGCTTTGCTTGACGGCATTTGAACTTGTCCCTGCATCGGGGCAAAAGAAGACGTCATGGACTGCATATCTTGAGGTGTAAGCTGCGGCACTTGATAATAGCCATGTTTGTTTTGATATAGGAAAATTTCATACGCCATTTCAATGAAGTTTGGAATTTGTGCTGCAAGCACACGTCTCACTACAGGGTTTGTTACCTCTAATGAAGTCATTGAAAGTAACCCAGCATGTGATTTCACGAGGCCCAGCATATGCCCTGTAATTCCTGCGTCTTTTACATCCTGTAATGATTGATTTGGTTTCTTTGGCTGGGATGGTTTTATTCCGTATGTCATCTGTGTTTGTTCTTTCATCATATAAGTAGATGTTTCTTCACTAGGCTTTTGTCCAGTAGAAAAACAATCTACCGTGACATTGTACTGCGACAATACGAATTGATATTGTCGATCTAAGATGTCGGATAATGCAGGATCTTGGATATATTGCCTAAAGATCATGTATTGATCCAAAATATTAATTGTGCCTGCTAGAACTTCATGTAAATCGAATAGCTCATGCCCACCATGGTTGGATTGAGGCTGGGGAGTATTTCCTTGAACGTATGATTGTTGATCGTTTTGCATTGAGATTCCTCCTTCTGTTTATACAATCTGTTTTAATGTGAGGATGTTTTCCCTTTTTCATGCAAAAACATTATTTACAATTAGAGGGTTTTCTTCCTTTTTGTCGAAAAAAAGTATCAGACGAATGAACATGGGGGTACCAGATGCAGGACAAAATCATTAATCGTTTGATAGAAGACGAACATGTGCAGGCACCAGTGATTGGCATCGGTGTTTCGCCGTTTGAACAGCATCATCTTGAGGCTTTTTTTCAATCAATTCCACATGAATTAAATGCCTCTTTTATTGTTGTACAAAATCATGTGACGGACGATTGTCTAACTGATTTGGAAGCACTTGTTTTACCGATTGGTTACCGGGCAAAAACGATTAAACATGGTGAGAAAGTCATGAAGAAAACGATTTATTTTTGTCCACAGCATGCGGTTGTGACGTTAACAGAAGATCAGAGACTGCACCTATCAGAGCAGATGCCGCTGTGCAAGGCTTGCTCTGTGGACTTGTTTTTTCAATCTCTTGCTAATGTGCAAAAGGAAGAGGCTTTTGCGATTTTTTTTCAAAAAGGTCATTGCGTCGGAAGCGGCCTGCTTCAGCTTGTTGAGCAAGGCGGTACAGCTTTATCGTGCAGTGAGGTAGAAAGTGGTTTTGACACCTTATATCAACAAACATTCAAAGACCCTTTTACCCTTGCTGCTTATATCGCCAATATCGTCAACATTCCACACATCGATGAGACAGATCCTGTTTTACTGAGAATCATTGAACGTCTAGAAATGTATAAAGGCATTGCCTTTTCAGCCTACCAAAAGAAAAGATTTCTATCTGTCATTCAAAAACGAATGAGGATCGCAAAGAAACGGATTTCATTATTATCAGAGTACGACTACTTATTAGAAAGAGAACCAGATGAGCTAGATCGTTTGCACTTACAGCTTCTAAGTGGCACGACTTCTTTTTTTAGAGATATGGAGGCTTTTCGTGTATGTGAACATCAAATCATTCCGTCGATCATTGAAAATGCGATGAAAAGCGGGAAATCTCGATGCCGTATTTGGGTAGCGGGATGTTCGACAGGAGAAGAAGCCTATTCTTTGACGATCTTATTTTTAGAAGAAATGAAGCGAAGACAAGTGTCTATTGAACTTCAAGTATTTGCAACAGATATCAACCGGAAAGCCATTCAAACAGCCAGTAAGGGTGTTTACTCAGTAGAGTCTATGGCAAGGATGCCTGAAAAATGGCGGGCGCGATATTTCGAAAGGAAAGGTGACGCTTTTATTGTGAAGCAGTCGCTTAGAAAACATATTGTCTTTGCACCTCACAATTTATTGATCGATTCACCTTTTATCCACCTCGATTTTATCAGTTGCCGAAATGTTCTGATGTACTTCCAGGCTGAAGTGCAAAAACGAGTATTGTCCCGATTCCAATATGCTTTAAAAGATCAAGGGATGTTGATATTAGGGCCAAATGAAACTGTACCCAATATCCCTCGTTTGTTTCATTTGTTCAATGAAAAATGGAACATTTACACCCATTCAAACTTTCCAAAACCTCAAGTTCCTTGGGCATATAATGCCCGTGATATTGAGTTGAAAGAGCGAGCCGCACAATATATACAAGAAGTAAGTGAGGATTATGACGCATGCATGATCATCAATGATTGTGACAAAATCCTGGCGGTATCAAATGGTGCGTATTCATTTTTAGACCATACAGAAGTGTCAGATCAATCATGTGAATATGTAACACCTGATTATATAAAGGAGATGCTAAGTCAGACCTTTCAAAAAGTGTGGACAGACGAGACAGAAGTTATGTTTCAGCATGTTCTCATTTCGGAAAAAGGCAGAAAGCAGTATGCAGATTTCACTGTGAAAAGTTTTGACCTCCGCTTTAAGGGAGTTTACGTCATTCTCATTCGAATGAATGAGAGAGGAAAAAATCAAAAGAACAGCAGGGACAACGGGATGTCAGATCACAATTCAGTCTATCAACAGCGTATTGTCGATTTAGAAAATGAACTCAATGAAGTCAAACAAAAGGAGCAGGAGGCAAGGGCTCAATTAAAAGCGAAAAATACACAATTAAAGGAGCTTGAGAAAAAACACGAGCATTTTATTAATATCATAAACAACTTAAAGGTGACAAGAGAAGAGCTTTACAGACCTTCTGTCAAGCCGGAGCTTGCGACATTGTTTGTGGACCGGGACATGAATATTCGCTATTACACTCCTACGGCTACCTCTTTATTTACTTCAGAGAAAATCAGGCATCAGCAATCATTTCAGTCGATGGCTAAAAAGCTTACGAAGGAAACGCTCTATCATGATATTCAATCTGTCATATCGGATCGGCGCGTGATCGAACGGGGAATTGAAACGAACGAAGGTGAGCAATTCACCGTTCACATGACACCTATTTTCGATGAAGAACATGAGGGAGCGGTCATGACTTGGATTAAAATGACCGAAGTGACGAAAATCAAGCAGTCACTTCATCTCGCGGTGACGGCCCTTGATAACAGCCACATTCATATTGTTGTTGCGACGGAGGAAGGGGTCATCCAATGCGTGAATCAGCGGTTCTGTCAGTTTGTCCAGCAGCATGAATATGATCTCATCGGCAAAGATATTTTTTCTGTCTATCATTCGCTATGTCAATGTGATGACTTAGAAAAGCAATGGGACGTTTGTTTAAGAGAAGGTAGCTGGACAGGTGAGCTGTACTTTCAAGATTTATCTGGACGTGAACGTTGGGAGAGAGTCTCTTTACACCGAATAGATGATCCTGACAAAATGCAATCAACTGTGATGCGGATTTCAGAGGATATTACCAATCAAAAGCAGTCAGAGAAGATGCTGATGAAGTCAGAGATGCTGTCGGCAGTTGGGCAGCTTGCAGCGGGAATCGCTCATGAGATACGGAACCCGCTGACCTCATTAAAAGGATTTTTACAGCTCATGATTCAAAGTAAGAAGTATCAGAAAGATTATGCAGATGTGATGATGTCAGAGTTCAATCGGCTTGAAGCAATTATCAATGAATTTCTCGTGCTTTCTAGAAGCAAATCGGTGAAATTTGAGCCGGTACATGTCAATCTTCTGCTCGAAGAAGTGATCATGGTCGTTGAATCCCAGGCGGTCTTAAAAGGCGTGTCCATTCAGAAAAATCTATCCCCGTCACTGCCAAACATTCAAGGTATTCCGAATGAACTGAAGCAAGTCTTCCTAAACATCCTTAAAAACGGAATTGAAGCGATGGATGGTGTAACGGGTGTTATCAAGGTGACCTCTGTCATGAAACATCATCAAATGATGTTGATATTTGAAGATCAAGGCAAGGGGATTCCAGAGGACGAAATAGGGAAACTTGGTGAACCTTTTTATACAACAAAAGAAAAGGGGACAGGCCTCGGTTTAATGATGACCATTAAAATCATTGAAAGCCATGGTGGCACCATTCGTTTTGAAAGCAAAAGCTTTGAAGGAACGCGAGTGATTATTACGTTTCCAACGAGCTAAAATAGACAAGTTTTACATGAAATCCATCCAGCATCAATATTTGCTTTGTACAATATGAGAGATGAAGAGCAAAGGAGAGAGGTCTAATGAAACGAGTGCTATCCATTCGAATGATCTGTTGTTTCGTTTTGGTGATCTTTAGTTTGCAATCCATACTGCCGAGCATGATTACAGGAGGCGAGGTCAGCGCAGCTGAAAAGAAGGAAATGGTTTGGAAGCAAAAAAAGATCGTGCAGATCAAAAAAGCCCGTCAGTTGATAGGGGAGACCGTAACGGTAAGCGGAATTGTCACAGCAGATCAATCCGCAATAGGTAATGGTAAACTATCCACATACATTCAAGACAAATCAGCTGGAATCAATATTTATTCAGCACAGCCCAATCAATTCCCAGAACTAAAGGCAGGCATGAAGGTGACAGTAACTGGTAAGATCACGTCCTATAAAGGACTGATTGAAATTGTGCCAGATCAAGATCGCCTGAAGATAGATGCTGTAAATCAAACTTTGCCAAAGCCGAAGCGGGTATCTGTGAAGCAACTAGAAACGGATCAAGCCGGAAAACATGAAGGACGGCTTGTGAAAGTCAAAGGCTATGTTGAGACAAAACCAGATCAGCCGGCTGGCGGTGGATACAATGTCGTGATTGTTGATAAAAAATATCATAGCTCCATTCTGAGAGTGATGGTTGATACAAATGCCATTGATGAGGTAAAGGCGGGGAAATGGTACGAGTTCACAGGCGTGCTAAGCAGGTATGATACGCTTCAGGTGCTACCAAGACATAAGAAGGATATCAAACTGCTCAAACACCAGGCAAAGCCGCCAAAGATCAAGAAAGAATATAAAGCAACAGTTGACCGTGTGGTGGATGGAGATACAATTCATTTAAAGAAGCCTGTTCTAGGTACAACAAAGGTGCGTTTTGTAAATATGGACACGCCGGAAACGTATCATAAGCCAAAAAATGAATTAGATCAAAACCAATTACGTTTTGGACAGCAGGCGACTGACTATTTAAAAACACTTCTTTCAAGCGGCGACCAAGTCACATTAAAGATTGGTCCTGAAGCGAAGGACAGCTATGGACGTCTTTTAGCTCAAGTGAAAACGAAAAAAGGTTTAAATACAAATTTAGAGCTTGTGAAAAAAGGGTATGCCCCTACTTATTTCATCTGGCCAGTTGGAGATGAAAAGGACTATCAGTCGTTTCAAAAAGCAGTAAAGGATGCAAAAGAACAAGGACTGGGGATTTGGAATGAAGCGGACCCTCTACTGGAACAGCCATTTGAATTTAGAGCACGTGAACAGAAAAAGGGACTGACACGCTACGTCGGTGATTCATCAGTGAAAACCTACGTATCGCCTGACAGCTGGAAAGAAATCAATGTGGATAAAAGGATCTTTTTTGCTTCCAAGGAAGAAGCAGAGCAGGCTGGCTATCAGCCGGCAAAGGACGCGGGCGAAGTCCCATTAACGATTTTAAGTATGAATGATTTACACGGTAAAATTGATCAAGAATACGAGCTGGATCTAAAAGGTGATGGCAGTAAAGGGATGTACGGAAGAATGGATTATGTGGCCGCCTATTTGAAGCAAAAACAAGCAGCACAAAAAAATACAATTACTGTCCATGCTGGAGATATGATTGGCGGGAGCTCTCCAATATCTTCTCTTCTGCAAGATGAACCAACCGTTGAACTCATGGAGAACATTGGCTTTGATGTTGGTACGGTCGGCAATCATGAGTTCGATGAAGGGGTGGACGAGCTATTACGTATTTTAAAGGGCGGGGATCATCCCAAAGGTACAAAGGGGTATGACGGACAGAATTTTCCGCTCGTTTGTGCAAATTGTGAATACAAGGAAACAGGCAAGCCGCTTTTACCAGCTTATGAAATCATCGATGTTGAAGGAATTCCAGTTGCATTTATCGGTGTTGTGACCAAGTCAGCCGCAGGAATGGTCATGCCAGAAGGGATTAAAGACATTCAGTTTACAGATGAAGTCAAAGCCGTGAATGAAGCCACGAAGGAACTAAAACAAAAAGGGGTTAGAGCCATAGCGGTTTTAGCTCATATGACAGCCTCTCAAAATGGCGAGACCATCACTGGAGAAAGTGCAAAGCTTGCCAAAGAAGGTGATGATGAAATTGACGTCATCTTTGCAGGGCATAATCACGAAGTGGTCAATGGAGAGGTCAATGGGAAATTAATTGTTCAAGCCTTTGAATATGGGAAGGCGATTGGTGAAGTCAATGTCACACTGGACCGTAAAACGAAGGATATGGTCAAAAAGAGTGCAAATATCAAGTATGTAGACCAGTCTGGTATTGAAAAGGATAAGGAAGCAGCGGACATCTTGGCGCATTACGGGAAAGAAGTTGAGCCAATTATTAGTGAAGTGGTTGGAGAAGCTGGCGTCAAAATGGAAGGCGGCTATTCAAATGATGGAGACACGCCGCTCGGAAACCTGATTGCAGATGGTATGAGGTATTCCATGAAAAGCGATTTTGCTATGATGAATGGAGGCGGCATTAGACAAAACCTCGAAAAAGGGCCGATTACGTGGGGAGATTTGTTTAACATTCAGCCATTCGGCAATGTTTTAGTCAAGCTTGAGATTAAGGGGAAAGACTTAGTTGAGATCATAGAAGCACAAATTTCACCACAATTTGGACCAGATTATAGTATTTCAGGCTTTTCATATTCTTATGATCCGGTAACATATAAAGTAGTCGATTTGAAGCTGTCCAACGGTTCAGCCGTTGCTTTCGATCAAACGTATACTCTCACGGTGAATAACTTTATGGCAACTGCAACTGGTAGTAAATATGCGCCAATAGGAAGCCTTGGGAAAAATCCTGAAACAGGCCCAGAAGACTTAGAAGCCACTGTCGCTTTTGTCAAAAGCTTTGAGGGAGCTTCCATTGTGTATCAAAAAGAGGGACGAATTCAAAAAGCAAAACAAGAAGAAAAAGCAGCAAGCTAAAGAGTGTATCATCTAAGAGAAATGTAACAGGCAAAGGAGTTTAAGCATGAAAAAGTGGCTTGCACTGACTGTCATGATTGCAGGGATCGTCCTGCTCGGCTGGGGAATGTGGCAAATCGCTTCTACTCATCTTCAAACAGCACAATCATTAGAAGAAGCGAAGAAGGTCGTAGCGGGCGATCAAGGGATGTCCAAAAAGCAATTTGCTCCTGAAGTGGGGAAAGCCTCTGGCATTCTGACGATTCCAAAGTTAAAAGCAGACCTTCCCATTGTCGAAGGGACGGATGCGGATGATCTTGCAAAGGGAGTAGGACACTACAAAGGCAGTTATTATCCTGATCAGAATGGACAAATTGTCCTTTCTGGCCACCGTGATACGGTGTTTCGCCGGACAGGCGAACTGGATATTGGAGATCAGCTGAAAATGACGGTGCCGTATGGTGAATTTATATATGAAATCACACATACGAAAATTGTCGATCAGCATGATACATCCATTATTACTTTGCAGAATGAAAAGGAAGAGCTTATCCTAACGACCTGCTATCCTTTTCATTTCGTCGGCAATGCGCCAGAGCGGTATATTATGTATGCAAAAAGAACGTCTGAATAAAGGAAAAGAGCCTGCATTTGATGAGCAGGCTCTTTTTAATGGATGATTTGATTCATGAGCTGGGCCATATCTGGTGGTAGAGGAGCTTCTATGGTGAGATGCTCACCTGTAAAAGGGTGCTTCATATCAACTTCTTTGGCGTGAAGAGCGCATCTATTGATGTGTTTACGAACACCGCCATATAAGGTATCGCCAGCTAACGGATACCCGAGGCTACTAAGGTGGACACGAATTTGATGCGTTCTACCTGTCTCTAATTGCAGTTTAACGGCTGTCAATTGCAGACGTTTATTCATGTCCATGACCTGAAAATGCGTCACAGCTTTTTGTCCAGTAGGGGAGATTCTGCGTCTGACGGCATGGTGTTTGTCACGGCCGATGGCTTCATCAATGGTCCCTTTCTTTTTTTTGAAAAGTCCCTCTGCGATGGCGATGTACGTTCGGGTGATCATTTTTTTAGAAAGCATTTGATCAAGAGCCGCATGGGCTAATCTATGCTTTGCGAAAATGACGGTGCCGCTTGTGTCTTGATCAAGTCTATGGATATGTCTCACCCGCTTTTCTTCTCCATTTGCTTGAAAATGGAAGGCGACAAGATTAGCTAGTGTACCCGTTTGTCCTTGTTCATTCGGATGAGTGGGCAGACCAGCGGGCTTTTGGACAATGAATAGATGCTCGTCCTCAAAAAGCACCTCTAACTCACCGTATTCTGGTGTCACATCACTTTCTTCTGTTTCAAATAAATCAATGATGATTTGATCACCTGTACAGACTTTTGCCGCTTGATGAGCAGGTTTTTGATTCAAACGAACTTTTTGATGCTCCATCCAATAATGGATAACTGGCTTTGAGGCAGACACGGCTGTTTTTAAAAAATGACTGAGTGAAGTGTTATGATGAAGCTCATCTACTTTGAGTGAGAGCATATGTCCTTTTATGTTCATAATATCGGGTCCTCTCTTTGGGTATATATAGGAAACACTTACCTTGGCGAACGCCTTTTTTTCTGTGCTATTCTGAATGGAGAAATAACGACAGAGAGGTAGATGTCACGTGAGATTAATGAAAGCTGCTACAGACCTTCAAGAGCAGGCAATTGAAGAAATATCAAAGGATGTTGAAGATCTTCTTGCCCATGCTGTCAATGGAAAGCATCTAGATATGTATCAAAAAGACCACCCTTTTACTTTTATTGATGGCGTATATAACGGGACGATGGATGATGCTTTTCGTATTTTATCGGGACTTCAGCTATTACATACCATTATTGTTAAACCGAAACGTCAAATCACAAAACGAGATCGTGAGCTATTCGAGCGAAACCGTGAGCAGGTCAATGCCAGCGGATTTTCTTTTCCGTTTGATCTCGACGATTTCGTTAGCCGTCACCTTCAAAATGCGTAAAAGATGGTGAGAACTTCCTTGTTAACTTACAAGGCACCCGCACATACTACTTTTAAGGGAACGGAGAAACCTTTAAGATCTGTAATACCAAACCCGCTCTTTTTCAACATTGCCTATTTCTCCACGAATCGGAGCGCTTGGATCTCTTGCAGAATAAACCGAACACGGATAGGAGTCTGACAAAATGGTGCAGGCTCCTTTTATACATAATCATTTTAGCAGACATTCATCTTTGAAAGTCAATTTTATTCACGATATGATAGCATGGAGTATATGTTTAAGACTTTTGTAAAAAAAAGGAGTGGCCTCGTTGGTAAAGGCGATTATTTTTGATTTTGACGGATTAATTTTAGATACAGAAACACATGAATATGAGGTTTTACAAGAAATGTTTGCGGAGCACGAGTCAGATCTGCCTCTTTCCGTATGGGGCAAGGTCATTGGCACGCAGGCAGGCTTTAAGCCATTTGAATATTTGGAAAAGCAGATAGGGAAGACGCTCGATCATGAGGCACTTACAGCGGACCGGCATTCACGTTTTCAAATGAGAATGAAGGACGAATCAGCAAGACCGGGCGTAGAAGCTTATTTAGAAGCAGCAAAAGAGCTTGGGATCAAGATTGGACTTGCTTCCAGCTCAGATTATAAATGGGTGTCTGATCACCTAAAGCAGATTGGTCTTTTTGATTACTTTGAATGTATCCGCACGTCAGATGATGTGGAAGAAGTAAAGCCAAATCCTGAGCTTTATTTGCAAACAGCACGCTGCTTAGGAGTAGAACCGAAAGATTGCGTGGCATTTGAAGATTCTGTAAATGGATCGGTTGCTGCCAAACGAGCAGGCATGAAGTGCGTCATCGTCCCAAACAAAGTGACGAGCACGCTACAGTTTGAAGAATATGATGTCAGATTAGAATCAATGGCTGAAATTGAATTGCTCCAGCTATTCCATCAGCTTGAAAAAGAGGATCAGTAAGGGGGCAAAAACATCATGGCAGAAAAACTAGACTTAACACGGTTTGAAAAAAGAATGGTCATCCGGAATATCCGGGAAGATGATATTGACCGAATTATTGCTTTACAAGAGGTATGCTTTCCAGGCATGGACCCTTGGAAACGAGAGCATCTTGAAAGCCATCTTGAGCATTTCCCAGAAGGGCAGTTTTGTGCTGAATTCGAGGGAGAAATCATTGGCTCTTGTTCAAGTTTATTAATTAACTTTGATGAATACGATGATCGCCACACTTGGCAGGACATTACAGATGATGGGTACATCACAAATCATAATCCTGATGGGATGAATATGTACGGCATCGAAGTAATGGTGAGTCCTGAATACCGCCGCATGAAAATTGGGCATCGTCTGTATGAAGCAAGAAAAGACTTAGCGAGAAGATTAAATTTAAAAAGTATCATCATTGGCGGACGGATTCCAAATTATCATAAATACCAAGATGAAATGACACCGCGTCAGTATGTGGAGCAGGTGATGCTTCACCAAATCTATGATCCCGTTTTATCTTTTCAGCTGTTAAATGAATTTAGTCTCATGCGGATCAACCCGAATTATTTGCCGGATGATAAGGCATCCAGCACATATGCGACATTAATGGAATGGAACAATGTCGATTATCGCCCGCAATCGAAAAGATATTATAAATCGGCGTTCCCTGTCCGCATTTGCGTGATTCAATATGCGATGAAACAAATTCATTCCTTTGAGGAATTTATGAATCAGGTCGAGTATTATGTAGATGTCGCATCAGATGCGTCAGCTGACTTTGCCGTATTCCCTGAAATTTTTACGACGCAGCTTATGTCTTATTTAGAAGAGCGGTCACCAAGTCTTGCTGTACAGCGGATCACGGAATATACAGAGGACTACATTAATTTATTCACAGACCTTTCTGTGAAATATAACATTAATATCATCGGCGGTTCCCACTTTGTAGAAGAAGAAGGGAAAATCTACAATATTGCCTATTTATTCAGACGTGATGGAACGATTGAAAAGCAATATAAGCTTCACATCACGCCGAATGAAAGAAAATGGTGGGGGATTTCAGCTGGTGACCAAGTCCGGGTATTTGATACAGACTGCGGCAAAATTGCGATCCAAATTTGCTACGATATTGAATTTCCTGAGCTAGCCCGGATCGCAGCTGACAAAGGAGCAAAAATTATTTTCACTCCGTTCTGTACAGAAGACCGTCAAGGCTATTTAAGAGTACGTTATTGTGCACAGGCGAGAGCAGTTGAAAACCAGATTTATACCGTCATCTCGGGAACAGTCGGGAACCTTCCGCAAACTGAAAATATGGATGTTCAATATGCACAATCAGCTATATTTGCCCCATCAGACTTTGAATTTGCAAGAGATGGGATTGTAGGAGAGTGTAATCCGAATATTGAGATGGTTGTCGTTGGTGATGTCGATTTAGAAATTTTAAGAAGACAAAGACAAGATGGCACCGTACGCCAGCTGAAAGACCGAAGAAGAGATGTGTACCATATTGAATATAAGAAATAATGAAAGGAAGCGCCTATGACGAGGCGCTTCTTTTTGATTACATTTTTTTAAGAGATAATGTGACGCCATGAGCGATTGCTTTTGCGGCTAAAAACGGGATACCTGATTGGACAAGAGACTGGTAAATCGCATGGTCCACTTGGTTCCATTTAAGTGAAGGCTCCTCTAAAAGGTTTTGCAATGCAGGGCTGATGTGCTCATCGAAAAATTCTTCGACTAATTTGCGTTTTTCCTCACCTGCAATTAATTCTAGCTGTGAGAGCCATTTTTCTTGCTTTTCAAATGAAAGTTCAATGTTTCGTTTAATCGTCTCTGTCACAGTTGGAAGCTGAAAATCACTTTGTGCTGTCACCTGTTCATGAGGAATAGGTGCCGCCTTTGCTGACAGAGCAAAAGGAGAAGCAAATAATACGAGTGAAGTGGAGAGCATCAAAGATTTTGTGATTGTTTTCAATATGAAAACCTCCTAAAATTTTGTAATGGATCTGTTCAAGGTTCATCATACAATGATGTAAAAATAAGGTAAATGAGGCGTAGCGCTTATTTTTTCATGTGACTAAGGGATGCCGAAGCAGATGGCGAATATACTGAAATGAACGATCATTTGTTCAAAAGGAGAGGAATATGGGACGAGAAACTAAACATATGTATATCAATTTGCCGGTCAAGCATGTCAAGGAATCTAGGGCTTTTTTTGAACAGCTGGGTTTTGATTTCGAAGAGCAATTTTCGAATGATCAGGCAGCTTGCTTGGTCATGGATGACACGATCACAGTTATGCTGCTATCCGTTAAGCATTTCCAGTCCATTTCAGAGAAGCAAGTGGTGGATGCAAGGCAGTCATCAGAAGTCATTATCTCCATGAGGGTTGAATCACGAGAAGAGGTCGATGAGCTTGTTGAGCAGGCAATGGCAGCAGGTGGTTCACCGTTTAAGGAGAAGCAGGATCATGAATTCATGTATGGATGGAGCTTTCAGGATCTTGATGGTCATTTGTGGGAAGTGTTCTATATGAATGACGAAAGAAGCAGCCTTTCATAAGGGTGCTTCTTTTTTATTGTTTATCAGTGGTATGATAATGAGGAAGCAGAGAGAATCTGGAATTCAACTAGAGAAAAGTAGGTGCAACATGGAATTTTTACTTGTCTTACTGCCAGTGTTCGGCATATTTCTCATTGGATATATCGGGCAGAAGGCCATTGGTTTTGACATACATACGCTCTCATCAATGTCTTTATATTTAATGTCACCATTTCTTGCGTTTGAAACTTTTTATCAAAACAAAGTGTCGATGGACTATGTGTATTTATCCATTTTTGTTGTCGGGCTTTGTGTTTCACTTATTTTATGTGTCTTTATTTTATCTCGTATTTATGGGTATTCGAATGAAACGTATTGTGCCATGATTCTGTCGTCAGCCTTTATGAACAATGGAAACTATGGCACGCCGGTTGTCTTGCTCGTCTTTGGGGCAGCTGGTTTGGATATTGCGATTGTGTTAATGGTACTGCAGCAGCTTGTCATGAGTACGATCGGCATGTACTATGCAGCAAAGGGCGGAGAGGATGCAGGGGATGGAAAGGTCGTGCTGAAAAAAGTGCTTCGTATGCCGGTTGCTTATGGGGCGCTCCTCGGTCTTATATTTCAGCTGATTGACCTTTCATTACCTAAAGAGCTAATGACGGGTGTTCAGCTTGTTGGGGATGCTGCGATACCTACAATTATGCTTATTTTAGGCATGCAGCTTGCTGTCATTTCTTTTAAGCAAGTGGATTATCGCAATATTTCATATGCTGTATTGCTGAAGCTGTTTATCTCACCACTGATTGCATTTGGTTTTACACTGATTTTACCGGTCGATGATTTGGTGAAACAAATTATGATCTTAGTTGCAGCCATGCCGACAGCGGCAAATACAACACTGATGGCCGTACAATTTCGAACGAAGCCTGAGTTTGTCTCAAGCACGACGTTTCTCAGTACAATCTTAAGTATCGTGACGTTACCAGTTTTATTATGGATTTTATCCATGCACCCTCTGGGATAGGGAATAGAGATAGGCGGCAAACAAAGGGGGATTTATGAGTGAATGTAGATATTCATTTCCAGGTGAGTGACGTGCTAAAAACGAAGCATTTTGCGCATGCGAAAGTGTTAGCAGGGGAAAAAGGACTGTTTCGGCAGGTCAAATGGGTACATGTATTAGAAGTGCCTGCTGTAGAGGATTTATTAAATGGAGGCGAGCTCATATTAACAACCGCCGCAGGTTTCCATGATCAACTGGATATGTTTAAAGAGTTTCTCAGACAGTTGATTGATTCAGGGGCGGCAGGCTTGTGTATTGAATTTGTTCCGCTAAGATTCGAAGTGCCGGAAGAATTACTGACCTATGCAGAAGAAAGAGATTTCCCACTGATTCTATTTACAAAAGAAGTGAAGTTCGTCAACATCACGCAGCATCTTCATACGATGATGATCGAGCGTCAGTATCAAATGATGGCTGATTTAGAAGCCCTCTCATCAAAGCTGAATGAGCTCTTACTCACTCCGCATCCGCAGATGGATATTTTAGATCAAGTGTATCAGCATGTGAGGGGAATTCTTTTACTCCTCCCCGTTCAAGGCGAGCCGATTGTTTTATGTGATTCTTCCAAGCAAACCGAAGAACTGGTTATGAACTTTTTGCAGTATGCATCCTTGCCAAAGGGATACGATGTGACGCAAAAACAAGTCCTAGCGCTTAAACAAACCTTTGCAGACCTTGTGCTCATTCATCAAGCGGACACGCTCTCAGAATTTGAACTGCTTGTGCTGGATAAAGGAGCGAATGCCCTTGCCCAGCAAACATTAAGAGAGCTTTATACAGAAGAGCTAAAGAAGACAAAAGAGAATGAATGGCTGCAAAAATGGTTCCAAGAAGCCCATACAGAACGAGAAATCATTGAGCATCTTGAAGAAACAGAAGGATTAAAAAAGCCAGCTGGCTGCGTTGTCATGCTTTTTCAAAAGCATCATCAAATTAAAGAAATCGCAGGTAATCTCTACTTTCTTGTATCTTGCCGCTCTATCTTCCAGCGTGCAGGTTTTCATCTGATTGCTTATGAGCATCAAGGACAAACCTTATTTATTTTATTGAATACGAGAAAAAAAGAGGACTGGAAAGAGCGCGCAGAAAAGGCTGCAAACGACATCAAACAATTGTATGAGCGGGAGCAGCCCCGAGGGGACGTGATCAATTTTGCCATCGGTCAATATTTTGAACAATTTCAGCATATGAGAAAAAGCTTTCAAGCCGCCAAAGAAGTGCTGCATTTAAAAAAAGTGCTGCCCCACCGGGTGGAAAGCCCATTTTATCAGGATTTACATATGCTCCGTCTCATGCCTGTTATGAAGGAAAGCGGTCTACTTGAATGTATGGTGAAAGAGTATTTAGAGCCAGTGATTTTAAACGATAACCAAAATAGCGGAAGGCTTTATCAAACGCTCAATCTCTTCTTACAGACAAACGGTTCAAAAAAAGAAACCGCAAGCCAGCTCTATATTGTGAGGCAAACCCTTTATCATAGACTGGATAAACTGCATGCTTTGCTTGGTGAGGATATGATGCAAGCGCCGAAACGCCAGGCACTTGAATTTGCCATTCTTGCTTATGAATTCCTGCAAGGAAGTCGCCGTTAGCCCAGTATGTTCAATTTGCCGAGACCTGAAGAAAAGTGTCCTATCATTCTTTTCAATCAGTTGACGATCTGTCTAATGTAATCTCCCTGTTTCCTTTTTTATAATGAAAGGAACGATGGGTTCTCTCTTACGGACGGACCTAGTTCCGGTTTCATATGACGCGCGTATCATCCATATAATGAATGGAGAGGCAATGTGCTGAGGAACTGGTCTAAGCTTCTTTAGTAGTGAAAACGGATACATGGGGGCGGGAAGATGAAAATACATGAGCAGGCGCAAAATCTTCAGGCGAAAGATGATCAATTGATCTGGCATCATATGAAAGGGACAAACAAGGAAAATGAAAGTATGGTCATTCTTGAGGCAGAAGGTGCATGGGTGAAAGATATTCATGGAAATCGCTATTTAGACGGGATGTCAGGCCTATGGTGTGTGAATGCTGGATATGGACGAAAAGAGCTTGCGGAAGCGGCTTATAAGCAATTAAATACAATGCCTTACTATCCACTCACACAAAGCCATGTGCCAGCGATCCAGCTGGCTGAAAAGCTCAATGAGTGGCTTGGCGGGGACTATGTCATTTTCTTTTCTAACAGCGGGTCTGAAGCCAATGAAGCCGCATTTAAGATTGCCAAACAATATCATGCGCAAACAGGAGAGAGTACAAGGACAAAGTTCATCTCCCGGTATCGGTCGTATCATGGCAATACAGCGGCAGCTCTTGCCGCAACCGGTCAAGCGCAGCGTAAATATAAATATGAACCATTAGGTCAGGGCTTTATCCACGTCGCACCGCCTGATCTATATCGTCACCCTGAGGACCAAGAGAACTTGGCAAGTGCAGCGGCCATTGACCAAGCGATGACGTGGGAATTAAGTGAGACCATCGCTGGAGTCATTATGGAACCGATTATTACAGGCGGTGGTATCTTAATGCCGCCAAAAGGGTATTTGAAGAAGGTGAAAGACATTTGTGAAGCTCATGGAGCGCTTCTCATCGTAGATGAAGTCATTTGCGGCTTTGGCCGGACAGGGAAGCGGTTTGGTTTTATGCATGAGGAAGTAAAGCCGGATATCATTACAATGGCAAAAGGGATTACAAGCGGCTATTTACCGCTTTCTGCAACGTGTGTAAAACGAGAAATCTATGAAGCTTATGCAGGAGAAGATACGTATGATCGGCTGCGTCATGTGAATACATTTGGCGGTCATCCTGCTTCCTGTGCCGTGGCACTTGCCAACCTAGAGATTATGGAAAGAGAGCAATTAGTAGAACGGTCCGAGGTGCTCGGCCGGGATATGCTTGACCGTTTGCAAGCGTTAAAAGAGCATCCATTTGTCGGTGATGTCAGAGGAAAAGGGTTGCTGTTCGGCATAGAGCTTGTTCAGAATCAACAGTCCAAAAAACCAGCAGAACCACATGTTGTCGCTCAATTGATCGCAGAATGTAAAAAACGCGGGCTGATCATCGGGAAAAATGGGGATACGGTGGCAGGCTATAATAATGTTGCGCAGCTCGCACCACCGCTTAATATCACAGATGATGATGCTTCATTTATCATCAATACCTTAAAAGAAAGCATGGCACAGCTATAGCAGAGAGACTTCTCTGCTTTTTTCTATGGAATAAAAGCTGCTGAGCTAGTGGATTCGATCAACCAAGCTGTTAGGTAATATCGGCATTGGGCACACTAGGTGTATTGAAAAATAGATGAGATTCTATTACTGTTAGGAGAAGGCTGAACCAATATATTTTAGAAGGAGACGGCATATGAGTTTTCATGATCAACCCATTCTACCTGCTGTTCGTAATATGAAGCAATTTGAGGAATTTTTAAAAAGTCCATTTACATATGGAGTCTTACTTGATGTTCACTTAGGCCGACTAAAGGGCATCATGAATGAGGCGAATGCCCATCATAAAAAAATGTTTGTCCATGTCGATCTCATTCACGGCATTAAACATGATGAGTATGGAACGGAATTTATTTGTCAGGAAATGAAGCCGGCAGGAATTATTTCTACTAGGTCTTCTGTCATAGTTAAAGCAAAGCAAAAAAAGGTATATGCCATTCAGCGAATGTTTTTACTTGATACGAGTGCCATGGAAAAAAGCATGGAGTTCGTAGGGAAACATCGTCCTGATTTTATTGAAGTATTGCCTGGAGTCGTACCAGATTTAATTACTGAAGTACGCGAGCGAGCAGGGATTCCAATATTTGCAGGCGGGTTTATTCGTACAAAAGAAGATGTAGAAAGAGCGCTTGAAGCTGGAGCTACAGCTGTAACGACCTCGAATACCACCCTTTGGAAAGCGTTCCAAAAGTGAAAAAGATAAAATGTGAAAATTGATTGACAACGTTTTCATCCTCTGATACTATAGCACTAAGTTAATATCATGTGATGGAGAAACGGAGATCCACAACAACGCTTTACTAGGTGACAAATGACCCTGATGTAAAGTATGTTTGTTGTGGATCTTTTTCTTTATCTTTTCTACACATTCATAGGGGATGGCAACTGAACCAGAGGAGGAATTTTTCATGACACCATTTTGGGGAGAAGTCGTAGGTACAATGCTGCTCATTATTTTTGGAGGCGGTGTGTGTGCGGCAGTTAATTTAAAGAAATCGCTCGCATATCAATCCGGCTGGATTGTAATCGCTTTCGGATGGGGATTTGCGGTAGCCATTGCAGCTTATTCAACTGGTGGGATCAGCGGAGCGCATTTAAATCCTGCACTGACAATTGGGCTTGCATTAGAAGGAAGTTTTCCTTGGGCTGATGTTCCAATGTATATTGTTGGTCAAATGCTTGGCGCATTAATAGGGGCTATTATTGTCTTTTTACATTACTTACCGCACTGGAAAGCAACAGACGATCCAGGTGCAAAGCTAGGTGTATTCTCAACTGGTCCTGCGATTCCGCATACTTTTGCAAACGTACTTAGTGAAGTGATCGGTACATTTGTATTGGTTCTAGGAATTTTAGCGATTGGTGCAAATAAATTTGCAGACGGAGTTAATCCGCTGATTGTTGGTTTCTTAATTGTTGCAATTGGTCTTTCATTAGGTGGAACAACTGGTTATGCAATTAACCCTGCTCGTGATTTAGGTCCGAGAATTGCACATGCGATCCTGCCGATTCCAGGAAAAGGCCCATCGAATTGGAAGTATGCTTGGGTGCCTGTTGTTGGTCCAATTTTAGGCGGCGCATTTGGTGGTGTTTTCTACAATGCAGCCTTTAAAGCGAACGTCACTCCAGCCTTTTGGATTGTAAGCGTTATTTTAGTTGTGGTATTGTTAGGACTCTATGTCTCTACGAAAAACCAAACAAATGCTGTAAATGAAAGTATGTAAGGGGAGGAAAAACATCATGGCAAAAGAAAAATATATTCTCGCATTAGATCAAGGGACAACAAGCTCAAGAGCGATCTTATTTGATCAAGAAGGCAAAATTGCCCATACAGCTCAGAAGGAATTTAATCAATATTTTCCGAACCCAGGCTGGGTAGAACACAATGCTAATGAAATTTGGAGCTCTGTTCTATCCGTCATTTCAACTGCTTTAATTGAATCAGGAATTGAAGCAGATCAAATCGCTGGTATTGGAATTACGAACCAGCGTGAGACAGCTGTTGTTTGGGATAAACATACAGGCGCACCTATTTATAATGCGATTGTTTGGCAGTCAAGACAAACGTCTGGCATTTGTGAAGAGTTGAAAGCGCAAGGTCACAATGAAACGTTTAGAAATAAAACAGGTCTTCTCATCGATGCTTATTTCTCAGGCACAAAAGTAAAATGGATTTTAGACAATGTAGAAGGTGCTCGTGAGAAAGCAGAAAATGGCGACTTACTGTTTGGCACAATCGATACATGGCTTATTTGGAAGATGACTGGCGGTAAATCACACGTCACAGATTATTCCAATGCGTCAAGAACGTTAATGTTCAACATTTACGATCTGAAATGGGACGAAGAATTACTTGATATCCTTGGCGTACCTGCATCTATGCTTCCAGATGTGAAACCATCTTCACACATTTATGGTGAAACAACAGACTATCACTTCTTCGGAAGAAATATTCCGATTGCAGGAGCAGCGGGAGATCAGCAGTCTGCTTTATTTGGTCAGGCTTGCTTTGAAGAAGGTATGGCGAAGAACACATATGGTACAGGATGTTTCATGTTGATGAATACAGGGGAAAAAGCAATTAAGTCGGATCATGGTTTATTAACGACGATTGCATGGGGCATTGACGGCAAAGTTGAATATGCTTTAGAAGGAAGTATTTTCGTTGCTGGTTCAGCGATTCAGTGGCTGCGTGACGGACTGAGAATGTTTAAAGACTCGAAAGACAGCGAAGCTTACGCAGAGCGCGTTGAGTCAACAGATGGCGTATATGTCGTTCCGGCATTCGTTGGTCTAGGCACACCTTACTGGGACAGTGATGTCAGAGGCGCTGTATTCGGATTAACACGCGGTACTTCTAAAGAGCACTTCATCCGTGCAACGTTAGAATCACTTGCTTATCAAACGAAAGATGTGTTAGATGCGATGGAAAAGGATTCAAACATCTCACTTAAAACATTGCGAGTTGATGGCGGAGCTGTGAAGAATGATTTCTTAATGGGCTTCCAAAGTGATTTACTGGATGTGCCTGTAGAGCGTCCAGAAATTAATGAAACGACGGCACTCGGTGCGGCCTATCTTGCGGGAATAGCAGTTGGCTTCTGGAACGACCGTTCAGACATTGCAAAACAGTGGAACCTTGACAAGCGCTTTGAACCTAAGATGGAAGAAGGCAGCCGTGACTCGTTATACAGCGGGTGGAAAAAGGCTGTAAAAGCAGCTCAAGCTTTCAAATAAACCAAAAGTATGGTATACTTCAAGTAAGTTAATAGAACGGTTGGAGAACTGGAGAGACCGCAGGCACCGAAGTGTAGAAATACGCTTTGGGTGTTTGCGGTCTCTTTTTCTTTACCGTACAACATGGGAGGAACAAGAGATGACTTTTTCTAGCTTAGAAAGAGAACAAATGCTGCAGGAAATGACAAAAAAACCATATGATGTGTTTATCATTGGTGGGGGTATTACAGGCGCAGGTACAGCACTTGATGCGGCTTCACGCGGAATGCGTGTCGGTCTTGCTGAAATGCAGGATTTCGCAGCCGGTACGTCTAGTCGATCAACGAAACTAGTGCACGGTGGACTTCGTTATTTAAAACAATTTGAAGTGAAGATGGTCGCAGAGGTCGGTAAAGAGCGTGCCATCGTATATGAAAACGGTCCTCATGTGACAACGCCAGAATGGATGCTGCTTCCGATGCATAAAGGCGGGACATTTGGTAAGTTCTCAACCTCAATTGGACTGAGAGTGTATGACTTTTTAGCAGGCGTAAAGCATAGCGAACGTCGAAGCATGCTAAGTGCGAAAGAAACACTTGCAAAAGAACCGCTTGTGAAAAAAGACGGCTTAAAAGGCGGAGGCTATTATGTTGAATACCGTACAGATGATGCACGTCTGACAATTGAAGTCATGAAAGAGGCTGTGAAATTTGGGGCAGAAGCAGTCAACTATGCGAAAGTAAAAGAATTCATTTATGATAAAGGCAAAGTTGTCGGTGTTGTCATTGAAGATGTCATGACGCAGAAAACATACGATGTATATGCGAAAAAAATTGTCAATGCAACAGGTCCATGGGTCGATCAGCTAAGAGACAAGGATCACTCAAAAGAAGGGAAACACTTGCAGCATACAAAAGGTATTCACTTAGTATTCGACCAATCTGTCTTCCCATTAAAACAAGCGATCTACTTTGATACACCTGATAAACGTATGGTCTTTGCGATTCCAAGAGAAGGCAAAACGTACGTTGGAACAACAGATACAGTGTACAAAAAACAGCTGGAACATCCGCGTATGACAAAAGCAGATCGTGATTATGTCATCAAAGCGATTCAATACATGTTCCCTGATCTCAATATTACGGAAAAAGATGTTGAATCTAACTGGGCTGGTCTTCGTCCGCTCATTCATGAAGAAGGCAAAGATCCTTCAGAAATCTCTCGTAAGGATGAAGTGTGGACATCATCTTCAGGCTTAATTACCATTGCTGGAGGTAAATTAACAGGCTACCGCAAAATGGCTGAGCACATTGTGAATCTTGTACGTGATGGACTAAAAGAAGAAACGGGCAAAGACTTTGGGCCATGTAAAACAAAGCATATGCCAATTTCAGGCGGTCATGTAGGTGGATCTAAAAATATGGCTTCCTTTGTCCAGGCGAAAACAGCAGAAGGAGCATCTGTTGGTTTAACAGAACCGATTGCTCAAAAACTCGCTGAGAAATATGGCTCAAACGTCAGCAGTCTCTTCAATCGTGTCGAGCAGCTTCAAGGCGAAGCAGACAAACGAAACATTCCAGCGTATGTACTGGCAGAGCTTGTCTATGCGATCGAAGAAGAATTAGCCGTTACCCCTGTTGATTTCTTCTTAAGAAGAACAGGAAGCCTATTATTTAATATCAATTGGGCAAAAAAATATGCACAGCCAGTCATCGACTATATGGCAGAGCGTTTCGGCTGGGATGAAGCAACAAAACAGAAACATCAAACAGAATTAGATCAACTTTTCCATGAAGCAGTCGTACCGCTTGATGCTGAATAAGAGAAAAGCCGATCATGTATCGGCTTTTCAGCGTGTAGACAAACCCTCGCATTCTTTGTCAGTCCTGCGCTCCGGTGCTCACGAATGACAAATTCGCTCTGCTCCGGTGCTCGTCCTTCCTAGACTGCAAAGGTTTTCTATCACGCTGAAAAGAAGACAAAGGGCTAAAATAAACATCATTTTAGCACTTTGTCAACAATCTTAAAAGCCGATCATGTATCGGCTTTTTTATTTGTTCTTCATTTTCTTCATCTGCTAATGATATAGCATGACATAAAGGGTGATTCCATATAGAATAACAGTAGAGGTTATTTTATTGATAAGAGCTGGGAGGACGACCATGAGTTGGAAGACGAATTATGAGCGATGGATCAATGAGAAGCACCTGGATACTGAGCTAAGGGAGTGGCTAGAGGCGCATCAAGATGACCACCAGGCGCTTGAAGACTGTTTCTACAAAAACCTTGAGTTTGGCACTGGAGGCATGCGCGGTGAAATTGGTGCCGGCACGAACCGAATGAATGTGTACACGGTTCGTAAAGCATCTGCAGGTCTTGCTGCGTATATTGCGAAACATGGAGAGGATGCAAAAAGAAGAGGCGTCGCCATTGCATATGATTCACGCCATAAGTCGCCTGAATTTGCGATGGAATCAGCCAAAACACTTGCTTCACAGGGAATCCAAACGTACGTATTTGACGAACTGCGTCCAACACCAGAACTCTCATTTGCTGTTCGGGAGCTGAATGCATTTGCTGGGATTGTCGTGACAGCAAGTCATAATCCACCAGAATATAATGGCTATAAAGTGTATGGAGAAGATGGCGGACAGCTGCCACCGCTTCAAGCAGATCAAGTCATTCAAGAAGTGGATGCAATTGAAAATGAACTGTCAATTTCAGTTGATTCAGAAGAGACGTTAAAACAACAAGGGCTGATCAACATGATCGGAGAAGAAATTGATCATGCATATATAGAAAAATTAAAAACCATCAGTGTGCATCCTGAGCTGGCAAATGAGGTCGATGTGAAAGTCGTATTTACCCCGCTTCATGGCACTGCGAACCAGCCTGTCCGAAAAGGGCTTCAAGCTCTTGGCTATCAGCATGTGACTGTTGTGCCTGAACAGGAGAATCCAGATCCACAATTCTCAACAGTGACATCGCCAAACCCAGAGGAGCATGCCGCATTTGAATATGCCATCAAGCTTGGCGAAAAGCAGAATGCCGATATCCTCATTGCAACAGACCCAGATGCTGATAGGTTAGGCATTGCGGTCAAAAATCATGATGGGGAGTTTACCGTCTTAACAGGTAACCAAAC
Source organism: Bacillus pumilus (assembly GCF_003431975.1). GTDB lineage: Bacteria > Bacillota > Bacilli > Bacillales > Bacillaceae > Bacillus > Bacillus pumilus_N. The sequence continues at coordinate 945,412 of NZ_CP027116.1, forward strand.
AGGAGCCTTGCTGCTTCATTATTTATTATCTGAAAAACAAAAGCTGGGTCAGCTGCCGCCTCGTCCCGTTGTGATGAAAACCATCGTCACAAGTGAGCTTGGCCGAGCTGTTGCATCAGCATTTGGTGCCGACACGATAGACACACTGACCGGCTTTAAATTTATTGGAGAAAAAATCAAGCAATTCGAAGAGAGCGGAGAATACACGTTTCAATTCGGTTATGAAGAGAGCTATGGCTATTTAATCGGTGACTTTGCCCGGGATAAAGATGCGGTGCAAGCAGCGCTGTTAGCCGTCGAAGTAGCAGCTTTCTATAAAAAACAAGGCAAGTCTTTGTACGATGCACTTGTTGATATTTTCAAGGAGTTTGGATTTTACCGGGAAGGGTTAAAGTCGTTAACCTTAAAAGGAAAAGAAGGAGCAGAACAGATTTCAGCCATCCTTCATACGTTTAGAACAAATCCGCCTGCTACTATCGCAAGGCAGCGAATTACTATCATCGAGGATTACCAATCAAGTCAAAGATACCACGTGGCTGAAAAGAAAGAAGAAATCATTCATCTACCAGCATCAAACGTGCTGAAATATTTCCTTGAGGATGGCTCTTGGTTCTGTTTAAGACCTTCCGGCACTGAACCTAAAGTAAAATTTTATATTGCCGTCAAAGGTACGTCTTTAACAGATAGCGAAGAAAAGCTGAAGCAATTGTCAGAAGAAGTGATGAAAGTCGTATATGAGATTGTGGAAGAAACAGCTAAATAAACAAACAAGGCCATCGTGTGCATGCATGATGGCCTTTTCTCCATCAAAAGGATGAGAAAAAATCATCCTTTTAGAGAAAGGCCCGGCAGAGTGCTCATGGTATAATGAGCGTAATGATAAGAGAAGGTAGCAAGTGCTGGGGGTACACAGTATGGGAGAATACCAAGAGAAGGTTCAAACATTAAAAACGTTAAAAGAAATTGCAGAAAAGCTCAATGAAGGCATGGAAATGAAAGATACACTTCATGAAGTGCTTCAAATGCTGATGGATGTGACAGGCTTTCATTCAGCATGGATTTATTTTATAGAAAAAGACGGCTCGTATGAACTGATGGCAGATGTCTCCTTACCCGAAGCGCTGGCAAAGCATCAAAAGCAGCTCATGTGTCAAAATGATTGCTATTGCATCAATCGATACACAAAAGGCTCGCTACAATCAGCGACGAACATTATTAACTGTAAACGCATAGAAACGGCGATTGATCAAAAGCTAGGGGATACTGAAGAAATTACGCATCATGCGACCGTTCCTCTCAAAGCGTGTAAGCGTACGTTTGGGTTATTGAATGTGGCGGCAAAAGGAAAAATCACATTTACGCAAGAAGAACTAAATTTACTTGAAAGCATTGCGCTTCAAATCGGCACTGCCATTCAGCGGATGAAGCTTGTGCAAAACGAACATCAGCATGCGCTATTGGAAGAAAGAAACCGGCTAGCACAAGACTTACATGATTCTGTCAACCAAATGCTCTTTTCAGTCAGTTTGACTGCTAAGGCCGCGCGTCAAATGACTAACGATCAAAGTCTAGGGGAAATGATTGATTTTATTCAGCATTTATCACAAGATGCACTGGTTGAAATGCGGTCACTCATTTGGCAGCTAAGACCAAGAGGAATTGAAAAAGGCTTTACAACAGGCATTGAAGAGTATGCGAAGCTTTTAGGCTTACGTTGTACATTATCGTTATCCGGCTGTATAGAGATGGATCATTCGCAGCATGAAACGTTGTTTCGGGTATGCCAAGAAGCGCTGAATAATTGTCAAAAACATGCGGGAGTAGAGGAAGTCAAAGTCCAGCTTGAACAATCAAAAGACACGTTTGAGATGAAAATCATCGATCATGGAAAAGGATTTCAGTACGATGAGCAAATGAGCCTTCCTTCGCTTGGACTGAAAGGGATGTCTGATCGCATCAAAAGAGCTGGCGGTACATTTTGTATTGACTCTGAGATCGGTAAAGGAACGATTATTCAAGTGAAGGTGCCATTTTCGCAAGAAAGGAGGGAATCGAAATGAGAGTTGTCATTGCAGATGATCATCATATTGTGAGAAAAGGGCTTGTGTTTTTCTTGCAGACACAGCCTGACGTCGAGATCGTTGGTGAGGCTTCTAATGGAGAAGAAGCATTAGAAGTTGTGAGACAAACGAGGCCTGACATCGTCCTGATGGATCTATCGATGCCTGTGATGAATGGCATTGAGGCGACAAAACAAATGATGCAGGAAATGCCTGATACCCACATTGTAATCCTGACAAGTTATGCGGATAAAGATTATGTCATTCCCGCCATTCAAGCAGGGGCCAGAGCGTATCAGCTCAAGGATGTAGCGCCGGAAAAACTTCTTACGACAATGATTGACGTACAAAAGGGCACCTATCAGCTAGATGGTCATATCACCACCTTTCTTGTCCAGCATTTGACCGAGCCAAAAGAGCAAAAATGGGCACTGATGAAAGAGCTAACCAATAGAGAGCGAGATGTCTTATTTGAAATTGCAAAGGGTAAAAGCAATAAAGAAATTGCCGCATCCCTGTTTATTTCTGAAAAAACTGTCAAAACGCACGTATCCCATGTATTATCAAAACTAGAGTTGGCCGATCGAACCCAGGCGGCTCTGTATGCAGTAGATTATCAAAAAAACCAGCCGAAAGAGCTGTTATAACAAAAGGAGATTTAGTCGTTATGCTAAAACTTTTAAGCGCACATTCAGTTCAATAAATTGAATAAAAAGAGCACGGTAGCTAGTTTATTTGACGTGCCTTTTGCGTGAAAAGAGAAGCATGTTCAGTCTAATTTCTAAAAGTAAAACGATAAAAGACTTGATGAGTGGATGCTCATGAAGTCTTTTTTATGTTGAAGGAGGTGATGAACCGCTGATGATAAGCTGCTTTAAAAAGGAGGGGAAAAATGGAGACATATAAATTAGTGAGTGATTATCGTCATGATGACAAATTGAGAGAAAGCTTTAATGCGTTAGCGATCAATACATTTGATTTGGATTTTAGTGGCTGGTATAAGAGAGGGTACTGGGATGAAAAATATATTCCTTATTCCTTTGTCGATCAAGGGAAAGTGGTTTCAAACGCATCCGTCTATCTCATGTCACTAGTCATTGATGGTCAAAAGTATCGAGCTGTTCAAATTGGCACAGTGATGACAGATCAAGCCTACCGCCATAAAGGATTAGCGACAAAGTTAATGCAGCATATTATGGATACGTACAAAAATGACTGCGATCTGATCTTTCTTTTTGCCAATGAAACCGTGCTGGATTTTTATCCGAGGTTCGGCTTTACTCGTTACCATGAAAGTGAATTTAGTTTAAATATCAGCAAAAGCACCCTTCAAGTGAAAAAGGATATGCATTTCAGGCAACTGTCGCTGAAGCATGACCTGCCATTGCTTGAACAGTTTGCAGAAAAACGTCAAATAGGCTCAATGAAATTAGATGCTCACGGTCATGGTAGCTTATTGATGTTTTACTTTACATTGGTTTGGCCGGATGCCATTTTCTATATTGAATCGTTAGAGACCATTGTTTTGATGAATGAAGAAAATGACACCATACATGTGTTTGATATTATATCTCTACAAGCACCAAATATAGAGGAAGTTGTTGCAAGTATCGTGAATGAAACGACGGAAAAAGTGATCTTCTACTTTACCCTTGATACGTCAATGGAGGGCTTACATACGATCAAGACACCAAATGATGAGGATGCGCTGTTTATTTACACGAAAAAAGAGTGGGTCAAAGACCACTTTATGCTTCCAATTACTGCGCACTGCTAAATGTATGTAAAAAGGCTGATAATCAGCCTTTTTCTTTATGTGTACATCGGTTGTGAATACACTTCAGAAGCAGCAGCCTCTGAAGCATGGTCAATGTACTGGAGGAGCCCGTATAAACATTTTTCAACATCTGCATCGTTCCGGTTAAATTGATACGCATGTAAGAAATGCTCAATACGTTTGGAGAGCAAGTCATCTTGCGTACGTACCATAAGAATAAGTAAATTATCCCATTGCGAGCGATGCGTATAGTAAAGTGCTTTATCATAATCCGCCACATTCATCAAACCTTCTCCTTTCCCTTGAGAAGTCCTCATTAGTTTGCTCGGAACATATCGACATTTTCAGGGGAAAAGTTGGTGTCCGCATGAATCATGTACCGGGAATTATAGGCTGAATAAATGCTGCATGTATGAAAACGGATCGACCGGCAAAAGCTAAACAAAATATATACATGAAAGAGAGATAGGCGATATCATGCAGCCGAAAAAGTGGATGCTTTTTGCAGCAGAAATGGTTTTGTTTGGTAGCTTGATGATCCATCCTGAAATAAAAGCAGCGTCACAGCCTGTTGAAAATTGGGAAAGACTTGCATACACAGCGTTGCAAGACGAATATGAAGGCGCCGCTTTAAACGATTATCGATATATTGGCCGTACACAAGTAAATGATGACCAGACAAAAGATGTGTTTCGCGTCACCGTGAAGGAAGGCTCAATGCTTTTTGCTGCACACGCAGAAATCTATTTTCACCCAGTGACTGGTCATTTAATTAGTATTAACGTATTCCGGCTATAAAAAAGCCCCTCTTTATGAAGAGGGGCTCGGCGTGTAGACAAACGCTCGCATGCGGTGTCAGTCCTGCAATGGTTTTCTATCACGCTGAAAAGAAGACAAAGTGCTAAAATCATTTTAGCACTTTGCCAATAATCTGATCCTCTCATATGAGGAGGGGATCAGAGCTGATTCAATTATTTATTTCATGTTTCCTTGAAGGAATGAGCGAATATCGACACCAAGTGAGTCGGCTAATCGTTGTCCGTAGTCTTCATCTGCACGATAGAAATTGCAGATCGCAAGTGATTTGGTTTTGTCATTTACATCTTTCAAGTCAGCTGTTAGGTTTTTGATCAATGCTTTCTTCTCTTCTTCAGAGTAGCTTCGATATCTTTCACCAGCTTGTTTGAAATCGTTCGGTTTTTCGATTTTTTGTCTTACCATACGATCATCAGGAAGAACTGGCTCACTTTCTTTGTAGTGAGGATTTTCTTTTGGCTGATCATCGTAACGGTTTGGTTCATAGTTAATATGACCGCTTGGACGAGTTGTTGTCATAAAGCCATCCTGCTGATTATTGTGTACAGGTGCATAAGGGCAGTTCACCGGAATACGCATGTAGTTTGCACCAAGGCGGTGACGCTGCGTATCAGGATATGAGAACAGACGTCCTTGAAGCAGTTTATCTTCAGACGCTTCGATTCCTGGAACAAGTGCACTCGGCGTGAAAGCAGCTTGTTCTGTCTCAGCAAAGAAGTTTTCAGGGTTGCGGTTGAGTGTCATGCGTCCTACTTTTTGAAGCGGGTAATCTTCCTCGCTCCATGTTTTTGTTGGGTCACATGGATCAAAATCAAGGTCATCATAATCGCTAAGCGGCATTAGCTGGACGTATAAGTCCCATGCAGGATAATTGCCTTTTTCAATACGGTCATATAAGTCTCTTGTTGCATGCTGGAAATCATTCGCTTGAATTTCAGATGCTTCTTCCATCGATAAATTGCGAATACCTTCTGAAGGTCTCCAGTGATATTTCACATATTTTGTTTCTCCATATTTGTTCACCCATCTAAATGTATGCACACCAGAACCACGCATTTCAGCATAGTTCGCAGGGATTCCTTCATCAGAGAAGAGCCATGTGAGCATATGAGTAGATTCAGGTGTTAAGGTCATAAAATCCCAATAACGGTCAGGATCTTGGATATTGGTTACAGGATCTGGCTTGAGAGAGTGAACCATATCAGGGAATTTGAGTGCATCACGTATAAAGAAGATGGGCAAGTTGTTACCAACTAGATCATAGTTGCCTTCTTCTGTGTAAAATTTGACAGCAAAGCCGCGCGGGTCACGCAATGTTTCTGGTGAACCTTTAGGGTGAATAACAGTTGAGAAGCGAACAAAAACGTCTGTCTGTTTTCCTTCTTCACTTAAGAAGGCAGCTTTTGTATGTTTCTCCATGCTATTTTCAACTTCAAACACACCGTAAGCACCGGCGCCTCTTGCATGAACGACACGCTCTGGAATACGTTCACGATCGAAGTGTGCAAGTTTTTCAATCAAATGGTAATCATCAAGGAATGTAGGTCCACGGTGACCAGCTGTTCTTGAATTTTGATTATCGCCAACAGGAACGCCTTGGTTCGTTGTCAAATTTTTATGATTTGAATTTGTCATTCTTTTCTCCTCCTGTAAACAAAAAATGTTTTCTAGCAATCTATATACCCTAATTATATTGAATCAAACATGATAGTCAATATTTATTTATAATAATTTTAAATAAATTATTATTACAAGGAGGTAAAGAAAAAGACGAAAGAATAGAATTCTTTCGCCTTAAAGCAGGAGCTCTCTTAGAGCATCTTTGTTTTGAGTTAAATCTTTTAATGTGTATTGGTCAAGAACGCGTAAGTAAGCAGTGAGTGCTTCATGAAGTACATGCTTTAATGAACAAATCGGGGAGATAATACAGCTGTTTTTCTTTGGATCGAAGCATTCAACCATCACTAAATCATCCTCTGTATAACGGACAACCTCTCCAATGTTAATGCTCTCTGGGCTTTTCCCAAGCCTAATCCCGCCATTTCTTCCCCGGATCGTTTCCACATACCCGCGTTTTCCAAGATGGTAAATCACCTTTGTCAGATGATTTTTAGAAATGCCATAAACATCGGCAATCTGCTGAATATTAGACAGTTCATTGTTTTCTCTTGATGCTAAATAAATGAGTACCCTTAATGAAAAATCTGTATAATTCGTTAGTTTCATTTTGATAACCTCTAAACCTGATAGAGTTTTGTACCATCGTAACACATTTTAGACAAAAACTGTTCGAGAAAGTATGAAATGTGGCAATATTTAAAACATGTATTATAAATATTGCTTTTATGAGTTGTCATCCATTACGATAAAGATGTATTTAAAATACATCTTTTGAAAGAAGGAATGACGATGTTATCAAAAGATCAAATGAATGCTATTAAACAATCAGCCCCTTTATTAAAAGGTGAGGGAACCAAACTTGTGACTGTTTTTTATCAAAATATGATCAGGCAGCATCCGGAGCTACTCAATCAATTTAATAAAACAAATCTCATGAACGGAAGTCAGCCTGAAGCGCTTGCTGCGACACTCTATCAAGCTGCATTGCACATTGACCGATTAGAAGAATTGCTTCCTGCGGTCAAACAAATTGCCCATAAACATGTCAGTGTCATGGTCAAAAAAGAGCAATATCCAATCGTCGGATATTACCTCATTGAAGCGATGAAAGAAGTGTTTGGTTTAACGAAAGAAGATGACACGCTTTTAGCTTGGAAGGCCGCATATGATATCATTGCGAATATTTTCATCACCATTGAAGCAGAAATGATGGAGGAGAACGCAAAGCAAACAGGCGGATGGGCAGATGTGAAACCGTTTGTGATTAAGAAAAAGGTACAGGAATCTCCGTCTCTGGTCTCCTTTTACTTAGTACCAGAGGACGAATCAGAACTGCCAATGTTTGAAGCAGGGCAGTACATTACAGTACAGGCAGATATGCCAGGAGAAGCCTATATGTGCAGCAGACAATACAGTTTATCAGATCAGCATCATCCATCCTATTATCGTATGACAGTGAAGCGTGATGGACATGTGTCTACATTTTTACATGATGAAATGGGAGAGGGAGACGTTCTTCAAGTAAGTATGCCTCAGGGAATGTTCTGTTTGGAAGAAGTCACTGAAGAGCCTGCATATTTCATTAGTGCTGGCTCTGGTGTCACACCAATGATCGGATTAATGAAAACAGCTGCTCAAAACAGGCAGCCTTTTACGATGATTCATGCAGATCGATTAGAGGATGTAACCGCTTTTGAAAATGAATTTGAAAGTGTTCTAGCTTCAGCTTCTCATGGACGCATCATCTTATGTAATGACCAATTTGCACAATCTGGTAAAGGAGAGCTTGTTGAGAAGGTAGCCACCCGTATTGACCGCCCATTCCTTCAATCAGTAATTGGAGAGGGAAAAGGACAATTTTATCTATGCGGTTCTCCGGTGTTTACACAGGACATGATTCATATCTTAAAAGAGCTAGGAATTCCTGAGCAGAATATTCATTTCGAAGCATTTGGCGGGCAGTCTACGAAAGAAATGGAAGTGGTCTAAACGAAAGGCGGAACATCATGTTTTTGTACATACGCTCATATAGTAGGGATAAGTCCGATGAGGAGGGATGGTTTCCTTGAGCGTATCTGAAAAACGACTTTTACAAAGAGCCATTGATGAAATTACAGAAATTGCAGAAGGATTTGGTCTAGATTTTTATCCGATGAGGTATGAAATCTGTCCCGCGGAAATTATTTATACATTCGGTGCATACGGCATGCCAACACGATTTAGCCACTGGAGCTTTGGAAAGCAATTTCATAAAATGAAGCTTCATTATGATTTAGGATTAAGTAAAATTTATGAGCTGGTCATCAATTCAGATCCTTGCTACGCCTTTCTACTTGATAACAACACGCTTGTTCAAAATAAATTAATTGTGGCTCATGTACTGGCACATTGTGATTTCTTCAAAAATAATTGCCGTTTCCAAAACACAAAACGAGACATGGTAGAAAGCATGTCAGCGGCGGCAGAGCGGATCAAAGAATATGAGCATCTCCACGGAACGAAGGAAGTGGAATCCTTTTTAGATGCCGTATTGGCTCTTCAGGAGCATATTGACCCGTCTCTTGTTCGTTCAAAACTAAGCTGGAATATGGACGATGAAGAAGAATGTGAAGATGATAAACCAAAGCGACAGACCCCGTATGATGATTTGTGGGGAATGGATGAGCCGAAGACGCGTGAGAAAAAGAAAACCGTTAAGCACTTTCCGCCAAAACCTGAAAAGGATATTTTGCTGTTTATTGAAGCGCATTCCCGAGAGCTAGAGCCGTGGCAGCGAGACGTCCTCACCATGCTGAGGGAGGAAATGCTCTATTTTTGGCCGCAGCTCGAAACAAAGATTATGAATGAAGGCTGGGCCTCATATTGGCATCAGCGTATTATGCGCGAGCTTGATTTAGATTCAAGTGAATCGATAGAGTTTGCTAAATTAAATGCAGGCGTGGTGCAGCCCTCTAAAACAGGGATTAATCCTTACTATTTAGGGCTAAAGATTTTTGAAGATATTGAAGAGCGCTATGACAACCCATGTGAAGAATTAAAAAAAGCAGGGGTGACAGAAGGATCAGGCCGTAGCAAAATGTTTGAAGTAAGGGAGATTGAATCCGATATTTCCTTTATTCGGAACTATTTAACGAAAGACCTTGTGATGAGAGAAGATTTGTACTTGTTTCAAAAACAGGGGAGAGACTATAAAGTCATTGATAAAGAGTGGAAGGCAGTTCGTGATCAGCTAGTCAGCATGAGGGTCAATGGCGGCTTTCCTTATTTGACGGTGATGGATGGCGACTATTTAAAAAACAATGAACTCTATATTAAGCATTGGTATGAAGGGATTGAGCTGGATCTGAAATACTTGGAAAAAGTACTTCCATATTTGTATCAGCTATGGGGAAGAAGTGTGCATATCGAGTCAGTTCTTGAAGGAAAAGAAGTCATGTTTTCGTATGATGGTAAAGGAGTTCATAGGAAATACCTCGCATAAAAAAGATCAAAAAAAGATGTCTCGTCGCAGACATCTTTTTTGTCGGTTTTATTGGTTTTTCAGTAGTTTGAAAATGTGTTTTGCTTGATCGGTGTTTTCCATCATTCCTTTTAGCTGCTGACTAGTTGGGCCATATGCATAGAATGGAACCTCGTCACCGGTATGACCTGATGTTGTCCACCCTGTATGTGATCTCGTGTTGATCACGTCTTCAATTGCATCATCAATCTGAACAGCATCTTTTGTTTCAGCAGCTTTTTGAATCGAAGCCATTTCTTCTGTTGTGAAATCAAGATCAATATATCGTTTCAGCGCAGACTCGACCGTCATGCCACTGACGATTTTTTTTGCGATGAAATCTGGTGTCTTTTTCGCTGCTTTTACCGGTTTGTAATCCCAGCTGCCTGAACCGTCTGCCCCAAAGGAAAGTCCGCCAGTTGAATGATCAGCAGTCGTGATGACTAACGTATTTTTATCTTTTTTCGCAAAACGGATCGCTTCTTCAAATGCTTTTTCAAAATCCTTCATTTCGCTCATTGCACTGACAATATCATGATCATGTCCAGCCCAGTCAATTTGACTTCCTTCGACCATAAGGAAAAATCCTTTTTTGTTTTTAGACAGCTGTTTAATGGCAGAAGACGTCATGTCTTGAAGGGAAGGGGTCTTTTGATCACGATCAATCGCTTTATCCAGACCGCCATCAGCAAAAATGCCTAGTACCTTTTGATTGTTGTTTTTTTGTAGAGCGGCTTTATTGGTGACATAATGATATCCAGCTTGTTTGAAATCCTTCGTCAAATCACGATCCTTTCGGACAAAATCGACAAGACCTCCGCCAAGCATGACATCGACTGTATGCTGTTTTCCGATTTTTTCATCAAAGAAATCATCAGCGATGGCTGCTGTGTTTTTTCTGGATACATCGTGAGCTGCATATGCAGCAGGGGTGGCATTCGTTAATTCAGATGTGACGACAAGTCCCGTAGACTTACCTTTGCGTTTTGCTTCTTCTAGAACGGTTTTTAATTTTTTGCCGTTTTTATCTACACCAATCGCATTGTTGTATGTCTTTTTCCCAGTTGCCATGGCTGTACCAGCCGCTGCTGAGTCGGTGATATTGTTTTTAGAGTCGTTAGGGTATGTTTTGTGCATGCCAGTGAGGTAAGGATCAAACGCTGTTTGCTTTGAAAGGTCTCCATTGTGTTTAAATGAGCGGTAAGTTGAATGATAGGGTGTTCCCATTCCATCTCCAATCAGCACGATCACATTTTGCACGTCATTTTTTGGCTTCTTTTTCGCCTCTGCATTGTCAGGTTGTCCAAATTCTATTCCTGAAAAAATGCCAATCGATAGCACAGATGCTGCTGCCACTGCAGCTATTTTCGTTTTCGAGCTTTTCAACACACTCATTCATTTTGCCTCCTCATTGTTTATGTATCGCTCTTACGTTTACAATGGTAGAGCAGAATTGTGGATTCCCATTTACAGGATCGTAAAGTTCACTTTAAAATTGTAAATATCCACTTTACATAGAATGGACCAAAAAAGAGAAATGAATGTATCATTTATCCATGACAAGACGCGTTTATTTTGTCATGATTGTGTAATGAAAATGAAATAAAAAGAACCCTAAAAAAAAATAATTTTTGCCGAATTAATAAGCATAATGTCGTAGGAAGTCAAGACTATTTCTTCTGGTATTTGATCCTTATAATAGTAAGTAGATAAAATTCGGATCACGATAGATACATACAGGAGGAACAAATGAAAAAACAATTGATCACAGCTGCAAGTGCAGTTCTACTTGGGACGACATTATTTGCCGGAGCTGCCTCAGCACAATCAGTAAAGGTTCAAAAAGGTGACTCTCTTTCTGTTCTAGCGAAAAAATACAAAACAACCGTAAGCAAGATTAAATCAGACAATAAGCTGAAATCTAACACGATTTATATTGGACAAACCTTAAAAGTGAATGGTACTTCTTCAAAAAAAGCAACGAAAACATCAAAAACAACAACAAAAGTAAAAGCGGCTTCAACGACAGCCACTCATAAAGTGGTGAAAGGTGATACCCTATCTAAGATCGGTAAAAAGTACGGGATGACTGTAAAAGAGCTGAAATCGTTAAATAAACTCAAAACAGACCTCATCAAAATTGGACAAAAGCTAAAAGTAAAAAAGACATCTAAAAAAGTGAAGTCCACACCTGTTAAAGAAAAAACTGTTTCTGCTTCTTCTTTAAACACATCTAAGCTCGTAGCAGATGCTAAAGCGCACAATGGCACACCATATAAATGGGGTGGAACGACACCGAAGGGCTTTGATTGCAGCGGTTTTATGTGGTATATCATTAACAAACAAAAGAAGATCTCAAGACAAACAACTGAAGGTTTCTGGGGATCGATGAAAAGCGTATCAACACCAAAGGTCGGCGATTTTGTGTTCTTTACCACATATAAATCGGGTCCATCTCACATGGGTGTGTATCTCGGGAACAACAAGTTTATTCATGCTGCGTCTGACGGTGTGACAATCAGTGATATGAAATCAAGCTACTGGAAGCCAATTTATCTTGGCGCGAAAACATTTGTGAAATAGATGATTCTAAGAGACTGTTTATGAAGCAGTCTCTTTTTTATTTGCACTATAGATTTAAGAAAATAAATCGATATACAAAAAAGCCCGTGCTGCTTGGCATTAGTCAAGTAACAAGGGCTTTTTATTTAATGAGATTTAAAAACCTAGTTGAAGATCGACATCAATTGATACGATCGCATAGACACAAACAATGACAAAAATATTCAGGACGACACCGAGGAAACCTGGGCCTGTACGCCCTTTTTTTATGAACAGTTCAATAACGCCAAATGGAACTGCGGCCATTGCAAAAGGAAGCATTTGAAAAGAATAAAATGTCACGTTGCTAATAATGGCGAGGTTCAGCATAAGAAGAGATAATATCGCTGTACCGACAGAAATCCAGCCAAATACATTATGCTCTTTAAAAATTCTTACCAATTCCATAATTCCACCTCGCTCACTTTAGCCGTTTTAATGCGTTTTGTTTTGACAAATTTCTCAATTTCTTTTGAAGGACCTGTAATCACAGAGCCGTAAACCGTGACACCATTTTTGTTGATATAGCGTATGCGGTTTGATAGATCAAGTTCAGGTCTGCCAGAGATTGTTTTTGCCCAGTTTGGGTGCTGGTTAACATAGGCAAGCGCATCTTTGAATTGATCGACTTCTGTTTTTGGTGTGTGCTTAAGCTCTTTTAAAAATTCAGAGTCTTTCCCAGGAAAGCCGATTGGACGCTGATTCCCGCTTAATGAATCCTCTGTTTTCATCGCATTCCAGAGCACTTTCATATCATATTTTTTAGCAAAGGAATAAACGTCCTTTGGTGTGTAAGCTTTGTCATAGGATACATACACTTCACTGACTGTTCCTTCAGGAAGCTTGTCTAAAGTGGTGAGTGTCTGTTTTTTTGATGCATCTGGCTGCGCCGAAGGATGGGTAAAGAAATCCTCCGTATTGCGTGCGTTGTCACCATAATAAGAGATAGTAGGCTGCTTTAATTTATCGAAAAACATCTCGATTTGTTCACTGCCAATCGCTTCTGTTTTATTGCCAATTTGTTTTTGTAGCTTCAATTCGGTGTTCATCCCAAAGAGCTTGACCTGACCTTTTAAATCCTTCATATCAATCGCCACGTTCGGTTTTGTCAACGCGACCGTGACAGCGGCTGTTTCCATAAAGTGATTGCCTTTGCTCTCTGCTCCGCCAACGCCGTAGTATAGATAACTTCCTAATGTACAAAGCGGTAAAATAATAAGTGTAGAAATAACAGCAAGTACGGAAATACGTAAATAAGACTTTCTTTTTCCGTATTGTAAAATGGCTTTTTGCTTTTCAGGACTGATCGAAAAATCTGTCCAATCCGAGTCGTTCAGTTCTTGACTTAAGCGTTTTTCGTTTTCTTCAAGCTCTTCTTCAAACGCCATCATTTCTTCCTCATTCATTTCACCATTATTATATTTTTCCCATCGCTTGTTAAACTCTTCATTCATCATTAACACCTCTGTTATAAAGTGCTTTTAGGCGCTGCCTTGCACGAAATAAAACACTTTTAAAATTTGCTTCAGTAATATTCATGACCTTGGATGCTTCCTTGTAATTCAATTCTTTTAAATAATACAATGTCAACGCTTCCTTGTAGTTATCTGGAAGCTGCTCCAAATACATGTTGAGGACTTCTTTTATTTCAACCTGTTCGGCAGGGCTTTGTACAGACGTTTGTAAAAGTCCGCCAATGAGGTCATCCGATATGGTCACTTCTTTTTTATGTTTCCTGACATAATCAATAAAAGCATTTCGTGCCACCTGAAATAACCAAGGTTTCACTTTGCTATGGTCGTAGGAATGAATATGTATATAAGCACGCATAAAGGTTTCCTGCAATAAGTCTTCTGCCAAATGTTTGTCTTTTGTCATGGAGAGCAGAAACCTGTAAACATCGTTCATATACATTTGATAAATTTCATCGATCGTCACTGATTTTTCTCCCCTCTATGTTATACACGCATAAGAAAGGCATAAAGTTGCACGAAACTTCTCAATACCGTACATTACTCATCTCTTTCGCCGAATCAAAATCATTTCTCCTTATCATAGCGAAATTTGTGTCATTTATAAAGTATTTTCAATAGAACAAATCAGGAAAAAACCTCGAAAAACGACAAAATTGGACACAATTCTATTCTATTCTCTCCTAAAACAATAGAGATGAATACAGAAAGAACAGTGATTTCTAACGAAAAAGGAGGAGAAGGTTTGACTGCGAGGTGAAATTTTTAGTACCAGGTAATAAAAAATTTGTTATAATAGAGTCAAATCCTTCATTCTTTAAACAAAGGAAGTGCACTATGTATAAATTTTCAGGCTATACCATCAAAGTACTATTTTCTCTCCGAGGCGGAATCAAAGTATATCAAAAAGAGAATCTGCCAACGGATCGGGGGTTTGTCATTGCATGTACACATGAGGGTTTTGTGGATGTTCTTGCATTAGGCGCAGGAATTCTTCCGTTTGAGATCCACTACATGGCGAAAAAAGAATTGTTTGCAAATAAATGGATCGGTGGATTTTTAAAGAAAATTCATGCCTTTCCAGTTGATCGAGAGAATCCTGGGCCAAGCAGTATTAAAACGCCCATTAAATTATTAAAAGAGGGAAAGATCGTCGGGATTTTTCCAAGTGGAACACGTACAACAGAAGATGTCCCTTTAAAAAGAGGAGCTGTGACCATTGCCCAGCTTGGTAAAGCGCCAATTGTTCCAGCAGCGTACAAAGGACCATCCAATGCGAAAAGCCTTTTCAAAAAAGGGAAAATGCGCTTAATTATCGGTGAACCGATTGAGCAGTCAGAATTTGAGCATCTACCGCCAAAAGAACGTTTAGGTGCTATGACTGAAGTGTTAAACACGAGAATTAAAGAGCTTGAAGCGCAATTAATGGAAAAGGCATAAGAAAAACGACCGCTTGCTTCGGCAAGGGTCGTTTTTTTGTGATTAAGAAGCGCCTTCTTCAGCTGCTTCTGCTAATTGTTCATTCAGCTTTTTGACTTCGATGTACGCCACATGGTGTCCATCGACTTCATTAATAATAAATTCATAGCCTTGTTCACGAATGGCATCATTTTTCTCAACTTCATATTTCTGTGTAAGGAACCAGCCGCCGATTGTATCGACCTCTTCGTTATCAAGCTGTGTACCTAAGAGGAGGTTGACTTGATCAACGAGAACCTTTCCATCAAAGATATAATGGTCTTCTCCAAGTTTACGGACTTCGTTGATTTCATCAATGTCGAACTCGTCACGAATTTCACCAACGATTTCTTCAAGGATGTCTTCAACGGTCACAAGACCTGCTGTTCCGCCATATTCATCTGATAAAATGGCCATGTGTACACGTTCACGCTGCATTTTGAGCAGTAGATCATGAACAGGAACCGTTTCAATCACATGAATGATCGGATTGACAAACTTTTCAATCGTATCGCTTGTAGAACATTCACCGCTAATGCAGGCAGTGAGAACCTCTTTAATGTTCAGAACACCAATAATGTTGTCTTTATCGCCATCTTCAATTGGATAACGTGTATATTTCTCTACCTTGGTCACCTTCAGCATTTCTTCAATGGTAATATCATGAGGGAAGCTGACAACTTCAGTACGAGGAATCATAATTTCTTTCGCAAGACGGTCATCAAATTCAAAAATTTTATTTACATATTTGAATTCAGACTGGTTAATCTCGCCGCTTTTATAGCTTTCTGATAAAATAATCCGCAATTCTTCTTCAGAGTGCGCCATGTCATGCTCAGAAACTTGTTGAAGACCGAACGCTTTTGTTAACAAACGAGCAGATCCATTTAATACCCAGATGAACGGGAACATCACTTTGTAAAAAATCATGAGTGGTCTAGCAAAAAGAAGGGATACTTGCTCTGCCTTTTGAATGGCGAGTGTTTTAGGTGCAAGTTCTCCAACCACAACGTGTAAAAACGTCATAATACTAAACGCAATAATAAAAGTGACAATAGAACTAGCAGATTGAGGAATGGACAGCTCTACAAATAGTGGAGCAAGCATGTGTGCAATGGTTTCTTCCCCTAACCAACCAATCCCAAGGGCGGTAATGGTAATACCGAGCTGACAGGCCGACAGATACTCATCAAGGTGAGTCGTGACATGCTTGACAGCAACTGCTGTTTTATTACCTTCTGCGATTAATTGATCAATTCTTGAGCTTCTTAAGCGAATGATCGCAAACTCTGATGCAACGAAAAATGCGGTTAAAGCTATAAGTAAAGCAACTATAAGTAAATTAACTATGTCCAATTAAGGCCTTCGTTCTGACTTTGAGAACGAAGGTAACACCTCCTGTTTAGTAAAAATTTTAACTTAACAGCAGTAAAAATGATTGGACAGCCGTCATTTTTTCAGGTGTAAGCTGCTCTTTTAGTTTTTCACGTTGTTCTGGCTGAAGCTGCTTACAACGTGCCAAAATGCGGTCCATATGCTCATTCATCCGATCGATATCAGAGGTTAAATGGACAAGTTCATCAGGATTTTCCTTTTGAGAAGGGAATTGTTCATCTAATCTAGATTTGATGTCAGAAAGAGCCAATCTCTGCTGTTTGCAAAGAACGATTAATTGTAATCGTTTTAAAGCATGTTCATCGTAATAACGATAATTCGAGCAAGATCTAACAGGTACAAGCAAACCTAGATTTGTATAATAATCTACAGTTCGTTTCGTCACCTGTGCAATCTGCGCTAGTTCACCAATACGATACTTTTTCTCAGCCCCATCTGAACATCCCCTCCTAACCGTCACGTTATAGTTTATGAAAATAGTTTAATATAATTCTAGCCCGAAATACAAGTTAATTGTTCATATTTCCTGCCGATATGAAGAGTAGAGGGGGATTTCCCTCGGTATCGGTTACTGTCAAATTTAACATGGCGATACAGGAATTTTCAGATTATTTATGGTAAGATAAAATGAACACCGTTTCATATATATGTAGAGAAACGGAATGATACGTGAACCGGAGGTGGTTAAGTGGGGCCCTCAAAGTAGTCTTATTTAATCAGTTAACCGTTTTGCACAACATCACATCATCAATCAGGAGGTGACTCCTTGTTCTTCTAAGAAAGAGCAAGGTTAAATGGACGATATTGTTAATCTGAGTATAGTCGGTGTTTTGATTGCTTTAACAGCTTTCTTTGTTGCATCTGAATTTGCCATAGTAAAGGTAAGAAGTTCAAGAATTGATCAGCTTGTTTCCGAAGGGTCCAAAAAGGCCATCGTGGCGAAAAAGGTGACATCAAGGCTAGATGAATATTTGTCAGCCTGTCAGCTTGGTATTACAGTGACATCCCTTGGTTTAGGGTGGATTGGTAAGCCGGCTGTTAAAGAACTTTTGGTTCGAGGTTTCGGTTTGACAAACATTCCTGATTCAGCAATCAGCCTGATCTCAGCAACACTTGCGTTCTCTATTATTACCTTTTTGCATGTAGTCGTTGGTGAGCTTGCACCAAAAACGCTCGCGATTCAAAAGGCAGAAAAAATGACGCTCTGGCTGTCAGGCCCGCTGCATGCATTTTATATCCTGATGTTCCCTTTCATTTATGTGTTAAACGGGTCAGCCCGTGTGCTAACCAAAATGATGGGCATCGATATGGGGTCTGAAAAAGAACATTCCCATTCTGAAGAGGAATTGAAGATTTTATTATCTGAGAGCTTAAAAAATGGGGAAATCAACCCATCAGAATATAATTATATGAACAAGATTTTCGACTTTGATAATCGAATTGCCAGAGAGATCATGATTCCTCGGAGAGAAATTTGTGCGATTCCAGAAGATATGCCGCTAGATGATATCCTCGCCATCATGACGAAGGAAAAATATACACGCTTTCCCGTGTTTTCAGGGGATAAAGACCATGTCATCGGCATGCTTAACAAAAAGCAGCTCTTTGCAGATCTTGTGTATCAAGGAGAAAAAGATCAACTGAAAATTCAAGATTATATATACCCAGTGATTGAAGTCATTGACACGATTCCTATTCAGGAGCTTCTCGTCAAAATGCAGCGTGATAGAATGCATATGGCGATTTTAACCGACGAATATGGCGGAACATCTGGACTTGTCACAACAGAAGATGTTTTAGAAGAGATTGTCGGAGATATTCGAGATGAATTCGACGAAGATGAGCAGCCTGTTATTCAAAAAAGAGCCGATCAGCATTATGTTTTAGATGGCAAAGTGAGATTAGATGAAGTGCAAGATTTAATCGAAATCTCCTATCATGATGAAGAAATTGATACAATAGGCGGGTTAATCTTAAAAGAGAATATTGATATCCGAGAAGGACAATCCATTTACATTGATGATATTCGAATGAAGGTGCTGGAGATGGATGGACGCTACGTGAAAAAGATCGACTTGAAGAAGGGCGTTTCATCATCAGAAAAAGGAAATGCACGCACTGGGCTTGATATAAAAGAACCGCTGTTAGTAAACGAAATGACCTTGAGCGAAAAATAAGCTCAAGGTTTTTTTAGGTATTTAGCCTCTTTTAACGAATGTACGTTCGGTTTATAATAAGAACAAACGTTCGTTAGAGGGGGATGGACATGCTTTGGTATGAAACAGCAAGTATCACGGAGAAAAAAACCTCAATGAAACGAATTGAGTTTCATTTGAAGAATTTTAAAAATTATCAGGCGGCGATTGTAAATATTGAAAGGCAGCTTGAAAAAAGAAACCCGCTCCATCTGGATCATATGACAAGGAAGAAATTAGAAGAGCAAAAGAGTCAGTATGAACTTATCGTTGTCTGTATTGAAACCGCACTAAAAGAGTTGGATGAAATAGAGCGACAACTCATCGATTACAAATATTTTCGAGATTGGCGCATGGCCAAGTGTGCTATGGAAATCGGCTACAGTGAGAAAACACTCTTTCTAATGAAACGTCAGCTCATGGATCAACTGCTCATCAGTCTAGCCGCCATTACGAATATTTAAAATAGATGCTGTCCTATTTGATAAAACGCAGCAAAGAGACAGAAAGACCCAACGAGTGTCACAAATAAGTAGACAGCAAGTTTTCCGATTTGCCGCTGCTGCAGCATGGTCGCAGACTCTACACTAAACGTAGAAAATGTTGTGAAACCACCGAAAAAACCAGTTCCAATAATCACGAGTAGCGGATGATTTGCCGCTACGGCACCTGTCACTACACCTAAACCGGCTGCGCCTAATAAGTTGATGAGAATGATACTATACGGGAAACGTGCATGAGACTTCTTTTTCTGTATCGATTGGCTGATGAAAAAGCGAAGGGCGCTGCCAATCCCACCAGCAACAGCTGTATATAAAACGATCATTTATTTGCTTCCTTTCTGCTGCTTATTTTGATGAAAGAGACGCTGAGACATCATCAGTCCACATAAGGCAGCGGCCACTCCGAAAGGGACTGAGCTCAGAATATACATCACACTTGAGGTGAACTGCCCCGTTTGTAATAAAAGAACTGTTTCTTTAGAAAAAGTCGACATTGTCGTAAAACCTCCGCAAAAACCTGTTCCGATCAAAGCGGCAAGATATTTTTTGTCCTTCCGGAACATAAAATATCCTGTTGACAAACCAAGCAGAAGACTACCTATCACGTTTTCAATTAGCGTTGCATAGGGAAAGGATTCACTGACAACGGCTTGGCTTAATTCATACCTGCAAAGCGTCCCGATTAGTCCGCCAATAAATACGGCAAAATATGCTTTCATTTACATCATTTCTCCTTTAGAAAAAATGCCGGATGATCTGTCACCACTCCATCAACGGGGTATTTTTTGATCCAATCGGCTGTTTTTTGATCTTTTACAGTCCATGTAAATACATCCATCCCGAATGAGTGAATGCGGTCTATCCACCGTCTGTTGATCATCGTTTTCTTCATATTAAGACAATCGGCAAACGAGCGATACGCTGTTAATTTTCTTTTCGCCAGTTTGAATGGAGTAGGCTTTATGATTAAAGCTGTTCGAAGAGAAGGGGCGTAAGCTTTGATTCTTTGAAGGGCACTCTCATCAAAAGATTGAACCATGATATGACGAGAATAGGCAAACTGATTGATGATATTGATAACTGCCTGTTCAATTCCTATCTGCCGTTTTGGGTGTTTGATCTCGATTAATATTCCGATTCGCTGGCTGTATCTCTCAAGAACTTCTTGTAATGTTGGCATTCGTTCGTTCGTGTATTGAGGATCAAACCAGCTTCCTGCGTCCAGTTTTTTCAGCTGATCAAGTGTATAGCTTTTGACGAAGCCGCTTCCGTTCGTTGTTCGGTCAACTGTATCATCATGGATCACGACAACGTGCTGATCCATTGTGAGCTGTACATCTAATTCAATATAATCTGCACCCTGCTGAACAGCTAAATCAAACGCGGCGATTGTATTTTCTGGGGCAGCGCTTGATGACCCTCTATGCGCGATAATATACACATGCTCCAGCTCCCTGACATAAGTTCTAGTCTTATCATATCAAATGCTTTCCCGTTTTTCCTTCTTTACTATATGGAGGGAAGAAGAGCAGTATGTAAGGGCGAACGGCATGTGCCGAGAAAGTATGAGGTTTCAAATATGAAAAGTTGCAGGAATATCCCAAGCTTTCATTGAGTAAATCTGAATAACATCAATTTTTCTTCGATCAATTTTCTCCAAATCGTCAGCGTTCGCCAAAATATTAGTGCTTTCGTCATGTTGACTGAAAATTCTGATGTTTTATAATGATGAAAAGGAGGCGAGATGATTGGGTAAAGGGAGAATTAGAGTGGAAGAACGTATTAAGGTCGAAACGGATGCTGAAATGTTTAAAGCGACTCTCCTTGATCAGGCTCAGAAGAAAAAGTAGTTTGCTGCCCGTCGATATGTCTCTAGCCAAAATTTCATAAATGCACATCAAGCCTCGGGATCAGTCCCGAGGCTTTTTATATAGAGGTCAGACATTTAAGAGAGGACATGAACGAAGGTTATATTATAAACTAGAGAGGATTGTTTTAAAGGAGAGAGACAAACATGTTTACACAAAAATGGATGGATACATATTTTACAGTAGATATTGCGATCCAAATCGGCATTAGCCTTTGTATTTTATTGCTTTTTTTATTGCTTCGGAAAGTATTTACGAAGTACTTATTTCATCTTCTCTTTAGGCTGACCAATCGGTCTAAAACAGAGGTCATTAACCAAATTGTGGTGGCATTCGAAAAGCCCGCGAGGCTGTTTTTTGTCGCACTTGGTTTATATTTTGCGCTAAGGCAGGCACCATATTTTGAGCATCATATGGATGTCATCATCAAATTATATAGATCCTCCATTATATTGATGCTGACATGGGGGCTTTGTAATTTAACCGCTGCTTCTTCTTTCTTATTTCAAAAAGTAAATTCGAAATTTGAATTAGAAATGGATGATATTTTAGCTCCGTTTTTATCAAAGGTACTTCGTTTCATTATCATTGCACTGAGTATTAGCGTGATCGCACAAGAATTTAATTATGATGTAAACGGACTGGTGGCAGGTCTTGGTTTAGGTGGTCTAGCTTTTGCGCTTGCAGCACAAGATACTGTAGCGAACTTTTTTGGAGGGATTGTCATCATTACAGAGAAGCCTTTTACGATGGGCGACTTTGTAGAGACACCAAGTGTTCTTGGGACTGTCGAGGACATTACATTTCGTAGCACAAAATTTAGAACACCTGCTGAAGCCGTTGTGACAGTTCCAAATTCTACGCTTTCAAAGGAACCTATCACGAACTGGACGAGAATGAATAAACGCCAAATTACATTTTCCGTACGAGTATCTTACAATACACCAAAGGAAAATCTTGACCGCTGCATCAAACGTCTCAAAGAAATGCTGTATGAGCATGATGGTGTGCATAAGGAGACGATTATGGTCAATCTCGATGTACTGGCTGACAGTTATTTGAATTTATTTTTCAACTTTTACACAAACACGACGGCCTGGGCTGAAAACCTTGATATTAAACAGGACATTAACTATCGTATCATGGGTATTTTCCAAGAAGAAGGTGTAGAATTTGCCTTCCCTGGACAGACCATTTATATGAAACAAAAAGGTGTGAAACAGCTGGGTCAATAAAGGAGGAATGGTGAGTGGATCAATCAAAGGTGGAAGCGCTAAGAGAGAAATTAACGCAGGCTTCACATATTATGGTGCTTTCAGGTGCAGGTATGAGTACAGAATCGGGTATCCCTGATTTTAGATCAACGGGTGGCTTGTGGACTGAAGATACCGCCCGCATGGAGGCAATGAGCCGATCCTACTTTTTATCAAATCCTCATCAATTCTGGCCGAAATTCAAGGAATTGTTTCAGATGAAAATGAGCGGGGAGTACGAGCCGAATAGTGGACATACCTTTTTAGCCAACCTTGAGAAACAAGGAAAGCATGTGGATATTTTCACTCAAAATATCGACAGCCTGCATAAAAAGGCGGGAAGCCAGCATGTGTATGAACTCCACGGTTCCATTCAAACAGCTACTTGCCCATCGTGCCATACGACATATGAACTTCCTTATTTATTAAAAGAAGAAGTGCCGGTATGTCAAAGAGTTTCCTCAGGAGGGCGCACATGTGGACGTGTGCTGAAAACGGATGTTGTCCTTTTCGGAGATAGAGTTCAACATCTTGATCAAGTAGAGAAATCACTTCAGCAAACAGACTTGCTACTCGTTATGGGAACTTCCCTAGAAGTGGCGCCGGCAAGATATATTCCAGAAGATGCAGCTCAAAATCCTTCCATCTTCAAGGTGATGATGAATTTGAGTGAAACAGAATACGATCCATTGTTTGATCTTGTCTTTCATGAGCGAATTGGTGATCTCGTGAAAGCTTTATAAATCATCAAAAAACCCGCATCCAATAGGTGCGGGTTTTCTTTATTGCTGCAGCGGCTTCATTGTTTCATCAAGGACTTCAAATGTATAGCCCTTCGCTTTTAGCTGTGTGATTAAACTGTTTAAGTATTTTGCTGTCGCTGGCTGATCGTGCATTAAGATGATCTTTGGTTCTTTTGGATGTTTTGTTTCTAGTACTTGTAGTTGATTTAATACCTCTGGCACATATTTTGAGCTTTTATATTTCCAATCAAGACTATCAATTGTCCAATCCCAGTAGACAAAGCCATTTTGTTTTAAACGAGCTTTTTGCTGATCAGTTAAATTTGGGACGCTACCGTAAGGCGTTCTCACAAGATGGGTATACTCACCTGTGACAGAAGCCAAAATGCGCTGGTCTTCCTTCATCTCATGAACGGGGGAATCACTTTTTTGATAAAAGCGCTTCACATCATGTGTGATGCCGTGAAGCCCTAACTGATGTCCTTCTTGATGAAGTCTTTTCACAGCTGCGGGATGTTCCTTAATCTGCGGTCCAAGCATGAAGAATGTGGCCTTTACTTGGTGCGCCTTAAGAACATCTAACAGCTGATTCGATGTCGCTGATGGACCATCATCAAAAGTTAAAAAGATCGTTTGATCCGTTACATGTTTGTTTGGGTTGATTTTAAAATGTGCATCTAATGTTTTCGTAGAATCATCTTTTGCTTTCAAACTTTGGCTTGTGTCTCGAAATTGACTGCTCGCAGACATTTCAGCCGGTTTGTCTGCTGCCTGCATATTGGTTTTCGATATATCCCAAATAAAAAAGAGGATCAGTGTCAGAATGACCAAACCAATCGCCTTTGAGAGCAGCAGCGTGTTTGAAGGTGTCTGTTTTTTCGTAGCCCGTTGCATGACAATCGCTCCAATAAATCAAAAATTTGTGTCGAATCATGTAGTAGATTCTGTCTTTTTTCGCTGTTTTTTGTCGTGTTCATATGGAGTAAGTATACAGGAAAAAAGAGCCTATGAATATAGAAGATGCTAAAAAATTGGAATCTTTTTGGTTATAAATCTATATTTGTTACAATGGAACGTTACCCTTTTAACATGATGTGAAATAATTCTGAATAATCATTGAAACGTACCCATTTATCCGCTAAGATAGCATCAGACTCAACCATTAATGCGAAGCGAAGGGGAGATTCCGTATGAAAGTATTGTATAATGGCGATTTCATTGAAAAAAAGGATGCGCATGTTGACATTGAAGACAGAGGCTATCAATTTGGTGACGGTGTCTATGAGGTCATCCGTGTATACAATGGGACTTTGTTTACATTAAAAGAGCATACAGAGCGTTTGTTCAAGAGTGCAAAAGAAATCGGCATTCATCTTCAAGGTGCAGTATCAGATATGGAAGAAAAGTTAAAACAGCTTGTTGCCCACAACCAATTAACAGATGGCGGTGTGTATATTCAAGTTACGCGGGGCGTCGCACCTCGTAAACATCAATATGGCGACTCTCTCACTCCTCAAATCACAGCATATACGTTCCAGGTGAAAAAGCCTGTTCAAGAGCAGACAGCTGGTGCAAAGGCATTATTATCTGAGGACCTTCGCTGGTTAAGATGTGATATTAAAAGTTTAAACCTCTTATATAATGTCATGGAAAAGCAGAAAGCATCTGAAGCCGGTGCGTTTGAAGCCATACTATTGAGAGATGGTTTTGTGACCGAGGGAACCTCCTCGAATGTATATGCCGTCATTGATGGTGTGATTCGCACGCATCCATCAAATAATCTTATTTTAAATGGTATTACCCGTAGAAAGCTTCTTGAGGTATGTGAAGAAGAGGGATACCGTGTTGAAGAAACTCGGATAAGCAAAGAAGAGCTGCTCCGCGCACAGGAAATCTTTATTAGTTCGACGACGGCTGAAGTCATTCCGATTGTAGACATCGATGGCCAGCCAGTAGGGGAAGGCGTTCCAGGAGAGACGACAAAACGTGTACAGGAAGGCTTCCAGCAAAAAATTAAACATGAAAGTGAAGCATCAATTTCTTCATAAATAAAAAAGAGGCTGTAAACCAATGTTTACAGCCTCTTGTGATCCATTTATTTTACAATAAGCACAGGTATATCTGATTTTGATGATAACTTTTCACTTACACTGCCAAATAGCATTTTTTTCAATCTACTTTGGTCACGTGCTCCCATGACGATGAGGTCTGCTGATATGTCTTCAGCATATTTAATAATCGCTTCCGCTGGTTCCCCCTCAACAATGTCAATGGCAGCTTCAAACTGCTCCTCATTTAAAAGCATTCTTGCTTCTGCAACGACTTCTTCTGTATGATCTTCAAAAATCAAGGGGCTTTGCTGTTCATCATGAGGTACATATACAGGGGGTGTTTGAAGATCTGCTGTGCCGCCACCGATATAAGCTCCACCAGTCATTGGGCGAGGTGCATCAAACACCTGTCTGCTTGATTTGCTATCATAGGCGTAGGCAACGGTCAGCTCGGCATGCAAGGTTTTGGCTAAAGCGATTGCCTTTTTTAATGCTTTCTTACTGTCTTCATGTCCATCAAACGCAACGACCATCCGATCAGCTTGAAACAATGTCCTCATTCCTTTCAAAAGGAGTCTTTACACTCATGGTATACCCGTTATCAGAAAAAGATACACATGAAGGTGATGAACTTTTTGTTAGAAAATTTCATTTATTGAAAAATATTTATTGACAAAATAGTGACAGCCACTATAAGATGAAAAGGATTAAAGAGCCAAAAGGAGGAAATGTCATGTGTAACATTGGAAGAATGAAATCAAACTGCATGAATGGGTTGATTCACGTGACAATTACACCTTCATTGGTCATTGAAAAGGAACTCGTATGTTCCAATTGATTAGATGAATCAAGGCGTATGTTGCGTATTTGTCAACATGCGCCTTTTTATCATGTATGAAAGAGGCGTACCAGATAGCTGGTGGCCTCTTTTTTTGTTGTATTCATTTCGTCATACGAAATAAAGAGATGAAGATCAACAAGTAAATGAAGAGGAGTGAAAGCATGTGAATATGCCAAAAGCAAGACAAATGACCAATACCAAAAAAACGAAACAAGGTGACAGCCAGGAAAGTCTAGAAAGCGGCTAGCTTTAAAAAGGAGAGACAAACATGTTTTCAGTTTTCGCAAAATTAGGCTGGTTCTTTAAACAAGAGTGGAGGCGTTATACGATCGCCATTACGCTCCTGCTCATTGTGAATGTGCTTGAAATGCTGCCGCCAAGGTATCTTGGGCAGGCAGTTGATGATATTCGTTCAGGTCAATTTACAACATCCAGTATTGTGTTTTATGTTACCATTTTTTGCTTACTAGGTGTCGTCGTCTATACACTTACATACTTTTGGATGTACCAGTTATTTGGCGGCGCAAATGTCATGGAGCGTGTGATGCGCGGGAAACTCATGCGTCACTTACTTAAAATGACACCTACCTTCTATGAAAAGAAAAAAACCGGAAACTTAATGGCATTAGGTACAA
The DNA here is from genome assembly GCF_003431975.1 of Bacillus pumilus. Taxonomy (GTDB): domain Bacteria; phylum Bacillota; class Bacilli; order Bacillales; family Bacillaceae; genus Bacillus; species Bacillus pumilus_N. The sequence goes on from NZ_CP027116.1 coordinate 972,199, forward strand.
ATGATTTGAATGCTGTGGCTCTAACGACTGGTTTTGGCGTTCTGACATTGGTTGATTCCACTGCCTATATGCTAATGATCTTTTTTACGATGGGACTGACGATTAGCTGGAAATTAACCTTAATGGCGATCATCCCTATGCCGCTGATGGCGCTCTTGATTGCGTTTTATGGAAGTAAGATTCATGATCGCTTTACAGTCGCTCAAGATGCATTTGGTGATATGAACGATCGCGTCCTTGAATCAGTCGCAGGCGTCCGGGTCATCCGATCTTTTGTACAGGAGAAACAGGACGTCGAACGCTTTCGCCAAATGACCGATGACGTATTTCAAAAAAACATGCGAGTGGCAATCATCGACTCATTATTTGAGCCGACAGTGAAATTACTTGTAGGGATCAGTTACTTAATTGGAATTGGCTACGGAGCCTATCTTGTGTTCCAAAGTGATTTAACGATTGGTGAGCTTGTCGCATTTAACGTTTATCTTGGTATGATGATCTGGCCAATGTTTGCGATCGGCGAATTGATTAATATTATGCAGAGAGGAAATGCGTCGTTAGACCGGTTGAATCATACACTCAGCTACAAGCCGGATGTCACAGACGCTTCTCACACAAAAACGTTACAAGAGCCTGGGGATATTCAGTTTGATCATGTGACTTTCAGGTATCCAACGTCCTCTAAAGATAATTTAATAGATGTGTCCTTTACAGTACAAAAAGGGCAGACGATTGGGATTACAGGCAAAACAGGAAGCGGCAAAACCACTATCGTAAAACAGCTATTGCGCCAGTATCCAACGGGTGATGGTCAAATACTACTATCAGGTGTTCCAATCCAAGAGATTGAATTGGATCAGCTATTTCAATGGATCGGGTACGTACCGCAGGATCATATTCTTTTTTCAAAAAGTGTAGAAGAGAATATGCGCTTTGGTCATCGGGATGCAAAACAAGATGAATTGGCACAAGCGATCAAGGACGCTTATTTTGAAAAGGATTTACGCCTTTTGCCAGAGGGTCTCGAAACGATGGTTGGGGAAAAAGGTGTGGCACTATCAGGCGGACAAAAGCAGCGAATTTCTATCGCACGTGCCCTATTAATCGACCCTGACATTTTGATTTTGGATGACTCGCTTTCTGCGGTAGATGCAAAAACAGAAACCGCTATTTTAGAAAATTTAAGGCAAAATCGTCATGGGAAAACGACATTTATTACGACTCATCGTCTATCAGCTGTTGAGCATGCGGATCTCATACTTGTCATGGAAGAAGGCCGCATTGTCCAAAAGGGCACTCACGAAGAGCTTATTCAGCAAGATGGATGGTACAAAGAACAATTTCTGCGTCAGCAGCTGACAAATCAGCTGGAAGGAGGGGATGAGGCATGACAACAGGAAGAAGACTCCTTGCCTACGCACTCCTATATAAGAAAGTACTGTCTGTTGCCTTGATCTTTCTCATCATTGCAGTAGGTGCTGAGCTGACAGGACCTTTTATTGGGAAGAAAATGATTGATGATCATATTTTAGGTGTAGAAAAGCCGTATGTCGAGGTCAATGAAAAAACAGATAAAACCGTTTATTACCAGGGAAATAACTATATACGAAGCGATCGATTAGACAATGGGATGGAACCGGGAAAACAAATCAATGTCGTGCAAGTCGGATTCGGTTACTATTTTGTGAATGAGCCGATTCACTTTGATGGAAACCGAAAGATCTCGGGAGATCAGCTCACCATTGAAAACGGAAAAGAGCGCGAGACCTATCAAGTACAGCGTTTATCAAAAGAGGAAATTTTCTCTTTTTATCAGCCGGAAATCAGTGGTTTGGTCCAGCTTGTGTTATTTTACCTAGGGCTTCTCGTCATTGCGATTTTCTTTCAGTATGCACAGCATTATTTGCTTCAGCGGATAGCCAATCGAATTATTCAAAAAATGAGGGTAGATGTATTTGAACATATTCAAACGCTGCCTATCCGGTATTTTGATAATTTACCGGCTGGAAAGGTTGTAGCGAGGATTACCAATGATACAGAAACCATTCGTGATTTATATGTAACAGTTCTCGCTAATTTCGTAACGAGTGCGATTTACATGATTGGGATTTATATTGCCATGTTTTTATTAAATGTGAAGCTGGCACTCATTTGTTTGGTGGCGGTACCGATTATTTTCTTATGGTCGATGACCTACAGAAAGTTCGCATCAGTGTATAATCACCGTATTCGTTCCATCATTAGTGACATCAATGCGAAGCTAAATGAAGCGATTCAAGGGATGACCATCATTCAAGCGTTTCGCCATGAAAAAGTGACGAAAGAGGAATTCGATGAGCTGAACAACAATCACTTTCGTTATCAGCGAAAGATGCTTCATTTAAATTCACTTCTGTCTCATAACTTGGTAAACCTGCTTCGGAATTTAGCATATGTGGCACTCATTTGGTATTTTGGCGGTGCATCCTTAAGTGCGACGGGCATTGTGTCAATTGGTGTGCTCTATGCATTTGTCGATTATTTAAATCGATTATTTCAGCCGATTACAGGCATTGTGAATCAATTTTCGAGATTAGAATTAGCAAGGGTCTCATCCGAAAGGGTTTTCCGATTACTAGATGAGCCCGGAACAACAGTAGAAGAACCTGTTGAGAAGGAAATGGAGGGACACGTTCAGTTCCAAGATGTCACCTTTGCTTATAATGAAGGGAAAAATGTATTAAAAAACATTACGTTTGAGGCCAAAAAAGGCCAAACGGTTGCCCTTGTGGGGCATACTGGTTCTGGGAAAAGCTCGATTATGAACTTGCTTTTGCGTTTTTATGATATTCAGCAAGGAGACATTCTCATAGATGGGGAAAGCATTTATCACCAGTCACGCCAAACGCTACGTAAACAAATGGGCATTGTGCTTCAAGACCCGTATTTATTTTCTGGAACGATTGCATCCAATGTCAGCTTAGGAAATGAAGACATTAAAAGAGAAACGATTGAATCCTCATTAAAGCAAGTAGGCGCAACAGAGTTATTGAAGCACCTGCCAGAGGGATTCGATGAACCAGTCGTTGAAAAGGGAAGTACTCTTTCCTCAGGAGAACGTCAGTTAATCTCATTTGCCCGTGCACTAGCGTATGATCCAGCGATCTTAATTTTAGATGAAGCCACCGCAAACATTGACACAGAAACAGAAGCGATCATTCAGCGAGCGCTTGATGTCGTCAAAGAAGGTAGAACGACTTTTGTCATTGCTCACCGATTATCCACTATTAAGAAAGCTGATACGATTTTGGTATTAGAAAAAGGTGAAATTGTCGAGCGAGGCAGTCATGATCAACTCATGCAGCAAGAAGGGCTGTATGCGCAAATGTACGAACTGCAAAAGGGTACTGTGGCAAACAGCAGATGAATAACAAAAAAGTCGAGGATACTTATCTAGCCTCGACTTTTTTCGTTATATTAATTGCACGAGCTGCATCATTAATATGAGATGCCGACGCGTTGATGTACAAATTCCTTCGAATTTAACTGCTGATATAAAAAGTGTGCGGTATCTTCAACTGAAATTTTCTTTCCATCTATAGGGAGAAAATCTTTCTCATAGCGATATGACCGTGTCACTTCTCCATCTGGTAAATAGGTTGGACAAATAATCGTCCAATCTAGATCAGTCGATTGAAGAATTTCAAACGCTTTGGCATGCTCTTTAGCTGCTCGGGACGTAGTCCGTCTTGATTCATTTGTTTCAAAACGGTAAAGCTCAGGCTGCTGCCTTGCTTTTAAAATCCCTGCTGTACCAATTGTGATAATTCTTGATGTATTTGTTTGCTTCATGGCTTGTACGATATGCTCCATGGAAACAGATAAAGTATCATCACCATCTGTTGATAGACAGCTCACAACAATATCTGCTCCTTTGATCGTTTCAAGCACATCTTCTCGATTTCTTGAATTGCCGGTGACTTGAAACATACCCGCAAGCATTTCTTCTCGGTTTGTCCGAATCAATGAACGAACCATGTAACGATCATCTACTTGAACGAAACGAAGAAATGCTTGTCCTACACGTCCATGAGCACCGAAAAGAGCTATTTTCATCTGTTCGATCCCTCCACTACATACTATAAGTGAAAAGAACCCAAAATGGTACAACTTTTATGTGATGCTTTTTTTATAAAGGTGAAAGGACCGAATACTATGAGCATATTCACATAATAGAGAGATCCCTACAAATTGTAGAAGTTCAAAGTTCATACCGGAAATAATGTCCATGAAGATCCGCTCCTTTCTACTACATGATATGAGCTGGAAAGGGGATTGGTGAGGGATAAAAATAAAAAAAGAAGACACCTTAAGAGGTGCCTTCTATGATCCAGATATGAAATTAAGCTTTTGTTCCACCCATGTTTTGTTGAGCGTAAGATACAAGACGTTTTGTGATTTCTCCACCAACTGAACCGTTAGCACGAGCTGTTGTGTCTGCTCCAAGGTTAACGCCAAATTCAGAAGCGATTTCGTATTTCATTTGATCGATTGCTTGCGCTGCTCCAGGAACTAGTAATTGATTTGAACTATTAGAATTTGCCATGATGTGAATCTCCTTTTTGTATATGATTTGTTTTTTGGTTGGGTTTGCTGGAATCGCACCAGCCAAATGATTAAGTCATTTGCCGCTTGGCGAAACCCAATGCAGTAACTGCTTTGTACTAAGTATTATGGTGATTTTTGAAAAAAACATACGAGAAAAGAACATGGTAAATGTTGTTCAACAAATAAAAAACCATCACCCAATCATGAGTGATGGTGCTGCATATATTTCTTTAATCAGCAGAGCGAATACGAAGTTCTGTATCCGAATCAAAGAAGTGGGCCTTGTTCATATCGATAGCAAGAGGAATAGACTGTCCAGCCTGAACATCAGTACGAGAATCAACACGAGCAATAAACGATTGACCATCAAGAGAAGAGTAAAGCATCGTTTCTGCTCCCATTAATTCAGCGACTTCTACGTTGGCATCTATTTTTGTCCCTTCAGACGCTTCGATAAACACTGGTTCATCATGAAAATCTTCTGGCCTGATACCTAGAATGACATCTTTTCCGATATAACCTTGGCTACGTAATACCTTCATCTTTCCTTCTGGTACACGAATATGCGTTTTTCCAACTGCAATGGCACCGTCAGAGAGCTTTCCTGTGAAAAAGTTCATCGCGGGAGAGCCGATGAATCCACCTACGAACACATTCTCTGGGTTTTCATACACATCCTTTGGCGCTCCAACTTGCTGAATAAAACCATCTTTCATTACAACAAGGCGAGTGGCCATTGTCATAGCTTCAGTCTGATCATGGGTGACGTAGATAAATGTCGTTTGCAGACGCTGATGAAGCTTAGATATTTCAGCACGCATTTGAACGCGGAGTTTTGCATCTAAATTAGAGAGCGGTTCGTCCAAAAGAAAGACCTTTGCATCACGCACAATGGCTCTTCCAAGGGCAACACGTTGTCTTTGACCGCCAGACAGTGCCTTTGGTTTCCTGTCTAAATATTGCTCAAGTCCTAATATTTTCGCAGCATTTCGAACCCGTTCATCAATCTCTGCTTTAGGAAATTTTCTTAGCTTTAATCCAAAAGCCATATTATCGTATACATTCATATGAGGGTATAATGCATAGTTTTGGAAAACCATTGCGATATCCCGATCTTTTGGTGCTACATCATTCATCCGTTTTCCATCTAACAGAAAATCTCCTTGAGAAATCTCTTCAAGCCCTGCAATCATACGAAGGGTTGTCGATTTTCCGCATCCCGATGGCCCCACAAATACAATAAATTCTTTATCCTCTATATGTAGATTGAAGTTGTCGACTGCTGTTACCTTGTTATCGTACACTTTATAAATTTGATTGAGCATCATTTCAGCCATAGGTGATAACCTCCCTAATTCTTCGTGTGAAAGCGCTTCACTTGTAAGTAAAGTGTATAAAATGGGGAAGTGTCTGTAAATGGACAATATGCACAACATCTTATTTTTATTTTTGGGCAAGATGCTTATGTCATCGATTGTTATGAAAGATCAAGAAGGGTCATCATAAAATAAGCAGCAGATGCGTCTGGAAAATGCCGTATATCTAATCCTGTGCGCTCAATAAATTTATCGATTCGATATTGCAGGCTGTTTCGATGAACAAATAACGCTTTTGCTGCCTTGGATGCATTTAAGTTACATTGCATAAAGGTCATGAGAGTGCGGTAAACGTCCCGGTCTAAGACCGCTTCTTTAAAAGCATCTGAAATAGCCTGTGAGACAGCGGAAGCATCATATCGAATGAAAGATGGCACGCATTGATAAAATGTAGAAACCCCTGCTCTAAGATGGCCTCTCTTGATATACTTCAAAAAGAGCTGCTGCTCATTTATTAATCTCAGCTGTAAATGCTGATTTGGCAAATGCAGCTGTCCTTGTAAAAAGACTGAGTCTGTTAGGAAATCACTTGTAATGGCCAGAGACAGATCATGTAGCTGATCTAACTGACTATTGTCTGATGTAGCATTTGTTTGAATCAACATCGCTGTATCAGCGCCTGTCCATATGAAATGTGTATGTTCGAGGCTGTGAATCACAGCCTCTTTTATTTGCTGTCTTTGTTCTACTTGATGAGTCATTTTAAAATAATAGACACGGACGGGGTGCTGAACAGTTAGTGGTTTGTTATCGAAAAGATAGCTGTACCATTTTTGTTCATCCTCAGTCTGCTTTGTATAAGAGAGATCAATGGGTGTAAGAAAAGAATTGAGAAGAAGTATTTCTCTTGCTGTAAGCTCTGATTTGTCTACTCCAAATATTTCGCCATCGTCTGTTTGATACCAAAGAATTTGATGATCATTTGTAGGTGAGCTGATGATATGCTTCCCGTAAACAAGCTTTAATTTTTCTAACATGGCGAAGCTCCTTAAACAGTTTAGTCATAGACATGGAATAGCATTAATTCGTGGATTTCTTCTTTTAAGGTTGGTTCGACTTCATGGGGCGGAAGCTGGGAGCCCCATTCAATATCACCTGTTTTGTGGTAGATGCCTTCATAATGCGCACCATTGTGAAAAAAGGATATTTTCCAGCCTGGCAGTTGCGCTTTCTTAAAGAGAGGTTTCCATTGAAAATGAGAAATCATATCATCATTGCCTCCTTGCTTTTATTGATGAAACAATAAATAAACACGACAATACGGAAACAATCTTGAACTTGATTTTATTGTATCTCATCTAATGAAAAGAGCATAGGAAAAGCATTGATTTCAAAATTCCATCACTTACGAAAAATATTCAGTAGGTGTTCGCATGATCTGTCGCCGTAAGAGCTGTTTGCGACAGATAAGAAGCATAATCCATAATTCTTTTCCCGATCAGCCATTCAGAGTTTCTTAGTGAGGCATGCTGGAAAATCTCTCGGCCAGGGCGAGAATTGGCTTCAAACATCCAGATAGCTCCTGTCTGATCAATGCCTAAGTCAAAACCGATTTCACCAATATGGCCGGGTGTTTTTTCATCTATTACCTGACTAAGCGTGATGGCAGTATGAGATAGCTGTTGTAAAGTCTTCAAACGCTTCTTCTCTTCTGGAAAGACAGTATAGAGTGTTTTCACCGTTCCTCCATGTAACTGGTGAGTCGTGATTGTATGATTGCCAGAAATCTTTGCAGCTGCTGCCGTGACTGTCCAGTGACCGTACTTATTTTTATTCGTATGAACCCTGAAATCCATGGGCTGATTGTTTAATTGAAGAAGCTCAATGCCTTGTTGGGCCATAAAGTCTTGAATTCCGTGATCTCTCCGCAGCTTGTTAACGAAATGATCGATTGAATCATATGGAACAGCCCTTCCTCGATTTGAGCATACAGTGATCCCGTGATCCTTCTTCTTTACTTGGTAGATACCGTCTCCATGACTTCCGTTCGATGGTTTTAAGTATATGACCTGATGTAGATGCAGCAGTGTTTTGATCTTAATTAGAGCATCCACCGGATCTAATTGTATGGAATGTGGGAGAAAGGCCCATGTTTTTTCATCTGTTAATAATTGCTCATGAATTTCCCATTTATTAAAGAAGCCAGGGTTGAACCAAGGGATATCATAATCTTGCGTGAGTTTACGCTTTGTTTCTTGAATGAATGCCGACTGAGTAGCCTTTCTATTTGGAAGACGATCATAAATGACGGACGGCAGAGGCATCTGTTTTTTCACCCATGTTTGATGTTGGTACAACAGTCCTTCAACTAATCCTTTTTCCCAATCAATAGAATGTGTACCAAAAAGATAGGCAAAGCCAGTATGCTGCATGCAAGATTTCAGCAGTTTGATGAAAAAGTCTGATCTTGTTCCTAGGGGCTGTGCGCTTTGTTCAAAACCAGCAGTGAAAATGCCAAGCAGCGGCCCTATAAAAAGTGTATGGTCAATGTTTATTACATCAGCTTTTGATTGATAAGGAATGAGTAAATCTCGATATAGATCTTCCGACAATAAAATTTTATTTGGATGCTGATGATAGGAAACGGTGAAATCATCTACTAAATGAGATCCTAATGCAAGAGAGTGGATAGTATCCTGCTGTTTAAAATGATTGGGAAGATGAATTGTTTTTTCACTTGTAAGATGAGGGGCGATAAGGCAGCGATTTTTTTTCATCAGATACCTCCTTTTTCATCATTTGAGCATATTCGAGAATAAAGCGAATCAATTGATTTTCCTTTTCAGGATAAGCTTTTAAAAAAGCGGACCGTCCTGGCTTTGATCTTATATTTGATATGAAAAGCCTGCCTTCATTCGTATGGAGTAAGTCTACAGCGAATTCAAAACAAGGAGAGAAGGTTTTATTTATATATGCTGAAAGAGACGCCTGAATCGATGCAATATCATCTAAAAGGAGTTCTTTGATGTGCGGCTGCAGCGTGTTTAGATAATGATCAAAGCCTAACATGGGATCTGACGTTTGTGAATTGTTTAAAAGACTATTTTCTGCAGGTGATTTTATGTGAATCCCCATGCGATTCCATTGATTTTGTGAATCTTTCATTAGGAAAATCCTTATTTCATTTAATAAAGAATCTTTTTGATCACTTGTGTTAAAAAATTGAAGGAAATATCGGCCGACATACTTTTTACACCAGCGTTCAAGCTCTGATGGACGAGAAAATGTGATAACCTGCTTAGAACTGAGCTGAACAGAGAAAGTGTTTTGATCTGTTAAAAAAATGTAGTAAGTCGATGCTGCATGCTGTTGAGAGATCGGCTGCATTTTACAGTAACCGCCTTTTTTGACTACGTTAAAAAGGTCTGAGGGTTCTTTCAATAGTGAGCATGCTGGTAAATATGGCTGTAAAGAAGGCAGGAGGCGGAGCTGTTCAAATAGTTGCATTTTATTTGAAAGGCTCGTATTCAAAAAAACTGTTTTTGGGTACTTTTTTAACCATTCCATAATCGGTTTTGCTTTTTTAGATTGTGTGTCATGCTGGTAGACACATCGATCATAAATCAAGTCAGGAATCGGAAATTCTGCGTCACTGAATCCAAGGTCAATCGTATATGTTTGACCTTGTATCATATGTGACCCTGGCTTTAAATCAAGTGGTGTAAAACGAACAACCTCTAAACCAAAAGTAGGGGCAGCTTTGGCGAGTTTGCGTGTGAAGGCTTCATCATACTGCGCCGAAAGAGTTACAATACCTAATGTTGATGTCATTAAAATACACCTTCTTTTCAACTTCTTATTTTCTCATCATAAAAACGCTTTTTCATGATTTTACATAAAGCTTTCATTCCTTTATCATTACGACAGATCACTTGTTCATATGTCTTCAGAGCCTCCTTCATTTGCTTGGGGACTTGACAACAACTATAATACGTATAGATAAAACCAATAAACATCGGGTGTTTTTTGAAAGGTAGATGACGATTTTGAATATATTCACAACGTTTATCTTTATGATTGTGATAGGAGCAGTCATAGGAGCAGCGACAAACCATCTTGCAATTAAAATGCTTTTTCGACCTTATAAGCCATACTATTTATTTGGGAAACAGCTTCCATTTACACCAGGTCTCATTCCTAAAAGAAGAGATGATGTAGCCAAGCAGGTTGGTGTCTTGGTTATGGAGCATTTGCTCACTCCAGAAGGTATTCAAAAGCGATTTGAATCCTCTGAGGCAAAGCAGGAGATATTGCATACAGTCCATCGATTGATTGACAAAGGCGCTGATATGGAGATAACGTTGCTCTCTTTGTTAGAAAGGTTTGGCGTATCACATGCTGATCTCAAAGCAGATGAATGGATTCATCATTGGTCTGATCAAAAACTCGATTCACTGCTAAAAAAATATAACGAGCAAACGTTATCTGAATTACTTCCATTTGAAGTGGAAAATAAAATTTCTTCAAAAATTCCAGATGTAGCAGATTATATTTTAAAGAGGGGCATTCATTATTTTGAAAGTGAGGAAGGGAAAGCAAGGCTTGGCAATATGATTGATGATTTCTTAAAGGAACGAGGCATGCTTGGCAGTATGGTTCAAATGTTTTTAGGAAATTCAAGCTTAATTGACCGAGTACATCCTGAAATCATTAAGTTTTTAAGAAATGCAGAAACAAAGAAGCTTTTATCAGATTTACTTGTTCAAGAATGGAACAAGGTAAAACAGTTTTCTCTTCAGGAGCTAGATGATAAATGGAATGTGAAGGAGCTTGCTTATAGTGTGAAAAAGCAATTGCTTTCACACTTCTCTACAAAGCTCATATTAGACAAGCCAGTTGGAACTTATGTCAGCGCAGTAGCGGTTGATCTCAAAACACACTTTGCCCCAGTGCTTGTCGATAAGGGGATTAAAGCAGCATCAAATGCTTTAGAGGGACTGCTCGCAAAACTCAAGTTTGAAGATATCATTCGAGAGCAGATTGAACATTTTCCGCTTAAAAAAATGGAGGAGCTTGTGATTAGCATTTCCAACAATGAACTTAAAATGATCACATTTTTAGGCGGTTTTTTAGGCGGATTAATCGGTGCCATCCAAGCAATCTTTGTCACGCTCTTCTAAGAAAAATTAAAGAAATTTTGATGAATTCATTGTATATATGTGAAACGAAAGCCATAGTTTGTTATAGTGGAGTGGTGTCCGCCGATCATATCGGTGATAACGGATAGAAAGGAGACATAACATGTCTGTAAATGTTTATGATGTTGCATATGACCTTGAAAAAGCACTTCGTCATAGCGAAGAATACTCAACTCTAAAAAATCTCTATGATGAGGTAAACGCGGATGAGTCCTCTAAAAGAATGTTCGAGAACTTCCGTGATATTCAAGTAAACCTTCAACAAAAACAAATGACTGGTCAAGAGATTACACAAGAAGAAGTGGAGCAAGCTCAAAAAACAGTGGCACTTGTTCAACAGCACGATAAAATTTCTCAGTTGATGGAAGCAGAACAACGTGTGAGTGTTCTTATCGGTGAATTAAATAAAGTGATCATGAAGCCTCTTGAAGAGCTTTATGGTAATCCAGAAGAAAATTAATGAAAAGGGCGATGAACTTCGCCCTTTTTTTATTGTATATGTCCAACTGTTCAACTTTTTAAAAAAAGGTTGTCGAAGGGCATAAATTCTGCGATAATACTTATATTGAAAGTGCTTTCAAATGAGTGCTCTCAAGAGACAATTGGGTGCGTTTCACTTGGGATTTGCGGCGAATAGCCAAACGAGAGAGAAGCGCTTCTGGGAGAAACACAAAGCATAAGGGGATCTGATATAAGCAATGCTTTGGTGTGAGAATGATAAGGGGATCATGGGGAGCTTCATTACCTCATTGTGACGCATCCAAACCATACATAAAAAAAAGCCTAGGGGTAGGCTTTTTTTATTTACAAAAGATTCATATAACAAAGCTCTTTCAACTGCATGTTCTAAAGCGCCAAGCTAGGGCATATCCTCATCGTAAGTACAGTCATCAAGAAGGGGGATGCCTCAGTGTCAAAAAAGCTACTTGCACTCAATATAGATGGAACGTTACTTCGTTCCAATGGAAAAATCCATTCCGCTACAAAAGAAGCTGTGGAATATGTGAAGAAAAAAGGGGTTTACGTGACGATTGTCACCAACCGGCATTTTCGTTCCGCACAAAAAATTGCCAAGGCGTTGAAGATTCCAAGTTCAACCCTTGTGACGCATAGTGGTGCATTTATCGCGAATAAACTCGATGAGCCGCTTCATGTGAAGAAACTAACGGAAGAAAAAACATTTAACCTTGTGCAAATCCTTGAAAGCTTTGATTGTAATGTTCGCTTGCTACATGAAAAATTCTCGATTGGCAACCGGAAAAAAACTCAGTCACAGCTAATGGGAAAGACGTTGATTCATCCGTCTGATCCGATTTTCTATCCCGTGCAATTTGTTGAATCGTTAAGCGATATGCTAATGGATGAACCGGTCAGTACACCAGTAATTGAAGTATATTCGACCGCAGAGCTTCAACCTGAAATTCACAGGACCATTCAACAAGCATTTCCATCTGTCGATCTCATTAGGATCAGTGATGAGAAAATGAATATTGTGTGCAAAGGAGTTTCAAAAGAAGCGGGACTTTCTCTTTTGACCTCAGCATTAGGTTTGACTTTAGAAGATACAGTGGTCATCGGACACGGGACAGATGACATTCCGATGCTTGAATTGGCTGGCTTAGGTGTTGCGATGGGAAATGCACCTCATGCTGTCAAACGTAAAGCCGATTGGGTGACACGCTCGCATGATGAACAGGGCGTCGCTTATATGATCAAAGAATACTTTAGAATGCAGCAAAGAGAAGGTTTTTTACATCAATTCGACATCAAACGATAATCGAGACGAAGGCCCTGTCAATCTAGAAATGGCAGGGCCTTCAACTGTTCCAGTCATTGCTTTTCCTACATGAATTTTGTAAAATGAAACAAGTTTGAAGATAAAGGTGATATGATGCAAATTTTAATTAAAGGGCTGTCAGATGAACGATTTCATCGCCCGCTTGTCAATATAGCCAATTTATTTGAAGAAGAAAGTGAAGTGCTTTTTGATTCAAGTGAACTGGAAGATGGCTTAAACATGGTGTTTAGCTGGAAAGTAGAAAATGGAATGGTGGAAGCATCTGGCCATATCGTTGGATCAGACATCACCAGTCGTTTTTCGCGGGATGTGCGAGAGGGCTTGAACGATAAGGAACGTTGGAAGCAAATCAAAAACACAGTGCTGTCTGTTTATTTACACCTGCTTCAGGAGCACACAGGAATGACGCAAAAGTGGGGCATTCTCACTGGAATACGTCCTACAAAATTACTTCATAAGATGCTGAGAGAAGGTATGACAAAGGAAGACGCTCATGCGGCATTAAAGCGTGATTATTTGATTCATGATGAAAAAATCGATTTAATGCAGGACATTGTCGATCGTCAGCTTCAAGCGATTCCAGATTTGTATGATCTACAGCAGGAAGTAAGTATTTATATTGGTATTCCTTTTTGCCCGACAAAATGTGCTTACTGCACGTTCCCTGCTTATGCCATTAAAGGACAAGCTGGAAGAGTGGGAACGTTTTTGTTTGGTCTGCATTATGAGATGCAAAAAATCGGCGCGTGGTTAAAAGAGCACGGAATCAAAGTGACGACCGTTTATTTTGGCGGAGGCACGCCAACGAGCATCACAGCGGAAGAAATGGATTTGTTGTATGAAGAAATGTATCGCTCGTTCCCTGATGTGAAACATATACGGGAAGTTACTGTCGAAGCAGGGCGTCCTGATACGATTTCGCCTGATAAGCTAGAGGTGCTAAACCGCTATCATATTGACCGGATTAGTATTAATCCACAATCGTATGAGAATGAAACACTGAAAGCCATTGGCCGGCACCATAGTGTGGAAGAAACGATTGAAAAGTATCACTTATCAAGACAGTATGGCATGAATAATATTAATATGGATTTAATTATTGGTTTGCCGGGAGAAGGGCTAAAGGAATTCCAGCATTCCTTGCAGCAGACAGAAGAACTAAAGCCTGAATCTTTAACCGTGCATACGCTCTCCTTTAAAAGAGCATCTGAGATGACGCGCAATAAGGATAAATATCAAGTCGCAGATCGGGAAGAAATCACACGTATGATGGATGAAGCGGTCGCATGGACGAAAGCGCATGACTATCACCCCTATTATTTATATAGACAGAAAAACATCTTAGGGAATCTTGAAAATGTCGGGTACTCATTAGATGGACAGGAAAGTTTGTATAATATCATCATTATGGAGGAAGTTCAGACGATTATAGGAATTGGATGCGGCGCTGCCAGTAAATTCATTGATCCACGTTCAGGAAAAATCACGCAGTATGCCAATCCAAAAGATCCAAAATCGTATAATGACCGCTATGAACACTATACCGAAGAGAAAATTCAATTTCTTGAGTCATTATTTGTTCCTCACAAGTAAACACTGCGGTGACGCAGTGTTTTTTTCATTTGTAAAAGGGTATATAAGTGATAAAAAGTTAAAGCAGGTGTACATATGATTGATGTGATTGGAATTGGGATTGGGCCTGCCAATTTAGGTTTGGCCGCTTTATTAGAGGAGTATGAGGGTGTCTCAAGCTGTTTTTTTGAACAGGAGACCGAGTTTGCCTGGCATCCCGGTATGCTGATCAAAGGAACGGATTTGCAAGTATCCTTTTTAGCTGATCTTGTGACGATGGCGAATCCAAGGAGCAGATATACATTTTTAAATTATTTACATGAATCAAACAGACTTCACCGGTTCTATACGTTTGAACAGTTTGACATCCCGCGGAGAGAATTTAATGAGTATTTATCATGGGTTGCAGGTGAATTAGATAGCTGTCAATTTGGGATGAAGGTGGAAGAAGTGAAGGACTGTCAAGACGGTTATCTTGTGAAAGTCCGGCGATTGAAAGATGGATCGCTTTCTGAGTATCGGGCAAAGCATGTTGTGCTTGGAACAGGGAGTAAACCAATGATTCCAGTCGATGTGCCTGATGCTGCACTGCCATACGTGACCCATAGCAGCCGTTATTTAGATCAGCAAAAAGAGCTTCATGAAGCTGAGTCAGTGACGGTCATTGGCTCTGGACAGAGCGCAGCCGAAATCTTCTTAGATCTGCTTCAGCATCAAAAGAAAGGGCAAAAGCTTTCTTGGTTTACACGTTCTAGTGAATTTAGAGAGCTGGAGACAGCAGAGCTTGGCCAAGAGTTATTTACACCAAAGTATGTCGAATATTTTCATTCGCTTCCTTATGAAGAACGAATGAATACATTGCCTAGACTGACTGGATTAAGAAATGGGATAGATGCATCGACGCTTTCGCGCATTTATCAGGAATTGTATCATCGTTCTGTTTCAGGTGATGAACCATCTGTGATCATTCAGCCAATGACCGAGCTCGAAGCGATTCAGATGGAAGAAAATCAGCGCTTGGAGCTGCACCTAAAGCAGTGGCAGTTAAAAAAAGAGAAGACAATCACAGCAGATCGAGCCGTGTTGGCTACAGGATACACACCGAATATTCCAGAATGGTTTCATGCGTACGAACCTTTAATTGAATGGGAAAGTGAAGAGCATTTTAAAGTGACAGAAGACTTCAGGCTTGTGTTTAAAGACAAGCGCCCGCATCATTTCTTTACATTCACGCATCTTGATCACTCTCATGGTACAGCGGCGACCAATTTAAAGCTATCCATCTACCGCAACCAAAAAGTGATCCAAACCATACGAGGGGTCAAGGAAGCGCCAGTCAAGCAAGAAACAGCCTTTCAGCAATTTGAATAAAATATAAAAAAGGGCTAAAATCAGATCATTTAGCCCTTTTTCATTAGATCGTTGTTTCCTTTTTCACTTTTGGTTTTTCTGTTTTCCATTTGAAGATGGTGTTTAGAATTTGATAAATTCGCTTAGATTCCTTCGTCACAAGCGGTCCTAAAATCGCAAGGATTAAGACGTACAATGCAGCAAATGGCTTCAAGGTAGCAGCAAGTCCGCCTGCGATACCGAGCTCGGCTACAATGATAGAAAATTCCCCTCGTGATACGATGGTTAATCCAATATTAGAAGAGGCTTTATGAGAAAATCCAGCTCTTCTTCCAGCGAACATCCCAGCAGTGAAGTTCCCAATGAGGGTGAGAATCACAGCGCCGATCGCAAGCCAGAATGCATCACCTAATGTAAATGGATCGATGCTGAGACCGAAGCTGAAGAAGAACATGGCCCCGAAGAAATCTCTAAATGGAACCACGAGATGTTCAATGCGGTCAGAGTGCTCAGTTTCTGAGAAAACAAGACCAAGTAAGAGCGCTCCAATGGCCTCTGCTACATGGATCGTCTCTGAGAAACCAGCGACAAAGAATAAAGCCGCAAAAATCACAATGATGAACACTTCGTTTGAACGGATATCGAACAGCTTGTTTAACAGTTTTGGCAGCTTACGTGCGATGATAAAGAAAAGCATCATATAACCAAAAGCAATGAAGATAGATAATAAGGCACCGCCAACAGTTGTGGCATCACCAAGAACAAGACCCGATACGACGGATAAATAAACAGCGAGGAAAATATCCTCAAACATAATAATACCAAGGATTAACTCTGTTTCAGGATTGGCTGTCCGTTTCAAATCAACAAGGACTTTGGCGACAATGGCACTGGATGAAATCGTGATGACTCCAGCCATAATGAGAACCTCGAGGAGTCCAAATCCTGTGATAAAACCGTATAGCAGT
The DNA here is from genome assembly GCF_003431975.1 of Bacillus pumilus. Lineage (GTDB taxonomy): Bacteria > Bacillota > Bacilli > Bacillales > Bacillaceae > Bacillus > Bacillus pumilus_N. Next base: position 988,988 of record NZ_CP027116.1, read on the forward strand.
CCTAAGCTGAAGTTAATTAAAATATAAATAGATCCCCCGACAGCAATGGATTTTCCCGATTTAATAAGCTTTCCAACAGAAAACTCCAGTCCAAGATAGAATAGAAGAAACAGGACACCCATTCTGCCAAAAAACGAAATGATTTCGGAGCTTTCGATGAATTTTAGATCTATGATCCCGATGGTTGGAGCATGCGGCCCAACGATCATACCGAGCACAATAAGGAAAGGGATGATTGAGAATTTCATTTTATTGGCGATTAAGCTGGCGATGGCGATTAGAATCAGCGCCGTCCCAACCTCAAAGACTAAATGATCCATTCATCACTCTCCCCCTCTAGAAAGAAAATCACGTATCAATCGCTTTAAGTGTTTTCTTTCGCCTGAAATGACGATCGTATCATTTGCTTCAATAATCGAATCGGCACCAGGGTTGAGTAATTTTTCATTTGTATGTTTAATGATTGCAATGACGGTGACTTCATAGTTTTGTCTCACATCTAAATCACCGAGTGTATGCCCGACCGCTTTTGCGTTTTTTTCGACCTTAAACCATTCAATGATCAAGTCACTAAAGGCCATTTCGATGGTTTCGAGTGCCTGCGGTTTATACACCATCCCGCCGATAATTGCAGCAATTTGCCGTGATTCAGCATCATCTAAAGAAATGGTGGACAGTACTTCTTCTGGATCATCATCGTCAAAACGATAGATCTCCCGCCTGCCATCATCATGAATCACAATCGTCATCTTTTCTCTATTTCTCGTTTCAATTTCAAATTTCTTTCCGATCCCAGGAAGATCATTTTCTTTAATATTCATTTTATCCCTCCGAATATGATAGGTTGTGTGTTTCATATAGTGAATACGGATGAAATAAAATGAATCAGTAGAGATAATTAGATTGACACATAATAGGGATCGCACACTTCATTTCCAAAAAACATAGATCAATGGATGACGCAGTTGATGAAACAGGATGTAGAAGAAAACCATTTGAATCAGCCAGTGATAATCTGTCCTTTAACAGAATAGAGGTGGCATGTTTTTTTGAAAATGGAGGTGTCTTCACTGCATGTATTTCTTCATCATAGAAGGATGGAGAAATAAGGCTGTGTGTGCTCGCTTCTGCCTGTGAAGCAAAAACGACATTTGAAAAAGGAGAAAACATGACGATGAAGCTAACCAATATGAGCATGGAACACCTTATCAAACATCCTCCCCCTTTCAAAATCTTTTTTCTTTCCTATTTAACTATATAAAAATATATTTCTCGTTTCAATAATTATGCTCATTTTAGTGTCAATTGATCCTGAAATTTTCTGTTCGGAGGAAAAGGAATTACTCGTGTGGGAATGGAAGTAAGTCTTGAGTTTTACAAGAAAAGGGGGATGGATGATGACATATATCAATTGTCAGTTAGACGGGGATGTTTTTGAAATCGTTTTCAATAGGCCTGATGCTTATAATTCATTCCATGTGGACATGTTTGCTGAATTTAAGGAGGCATGTGATGCAGCAGAGGAAAGTAGTGCAAAAGTGGTTGTGATCAAGGGAGTAGGAAAAGGATTTTCAGCAGGCGGAGATATTGGCATGATGGTTAAGCAGGAAAGTGAAGAAGATTTCCATCGTGTGATGGATTTGATTGAGGGGATTACACTTTCTCTAGCCGGTATGAAAAAAGTGACGATTGCCCTTGTCCACGGGTCGGCGGCAGGTCTTGCTTTTAGCTTCGCTTTAAGCTGTGACTACTTGTTTATGCATCAGGATGCAAAACTCGCCATGAATTTTAATGGAGTAGGATTAATTCCAGATGGCGGAGGGCATTTTTTTCTCACAAAAAGAGTGAGTGAACAAACTGCTAAACAATTAATTTGGAGTGGACAAAAGCTGCCGGCTGAAGAAGCGCTAAATCTACGGCTTGCAGACGGATTGTTTCAGGATGAGGTTGATACGTATCAAAAAATATGTGTGAAGCCATTTATGAATATGCCGCTACAAGCATTTATCGAGACAAAGCTAATCTATTTTCAGCAGTCAGAATCTCAGTTGCTAGCTGTTCTTCAAAAGGAGAGGGCAGCACAGGCAAGACTGAGGCAAAGTCATGATCATAAAGAAGGCATTCAGGCCTTTTTAGAGAAAAGACGACCTGTGTTTCAGAACGTTTAAACGAATGTGAGGCCGGCTGAATGCCGGCTTTTTTATCGTTCAAATAAAAGCAGCTTCCCTGCATTATCAACGAGCCGATGAGAATGCTTCGTGTATTGCTGTTCGATTAAGCGATGTCGTCCTAATTCCTTTGCTTTATCATCACTATCTGTAGTGATTTTTTCATTTAATAAAGTCTCACCCGACCGGTCAAATACCGTTAAAAAGTATGTCTTCTCCATTCCTCATCTTCCTTTCTTCTGCTTTTCTAATGTAATTAAACAAAGAATAAGGCAAAACCTCTTTTTTAGTCCTTCAAAATGTGATTTTTAGAATAGAAGCGATAGAACGTGCATTCGTAAAAATGGCATGATAAAATATGGACAATGACAGTACTGGACAAGGAGATAGACGTTTGACTAAGCTCACCTTTATTCATGCCGCAGATTTACATTTAGACAGTCCATTTGCAGGAATGTCGACTATACCTCATTCCATATTTAAGCGGCTCAAAGAAAGTACATTTCAAAGTGCGAAGAATATGTTTGATCTTGCCATTGCACGGGCAGTAGACTTTGTGCTGCTAAGCGGCGATTTATTTGATGAGTCCAATCGCAGCCTGAAAGCACAGCTGTTTTTAAGAAATCAGTTTTTAAGACTGAAAACTCAAGGGATTGACGTCTTTATTATTTATGGTAATCATGATCATTTAGGCGGTGAATGGACACCGATTGAGTGGCCTGAGAATGTGCATGTTTTTTCAAGCAGTACACCGAGGGAGCACTCCTATTATAGAGGGGCTCAGCTTGTCGCAAGTATTTATGGGTTTAGCTACAAAGAGCGGGCCGTCTATGAAAATATGACAGCTCAATACGTCAAAACAACTGATGCTTCCTACCACATTGCGATGCTTCACGGTACATTAGCCGGACAAGAAGGTCATGATGCGTATGCACCATTTCAGCTTCAACAGCTCCTTTCACGAGATTTCGATTATTGGGCGCTTGGACATATACATAAGAGAGCCCTTCTGCATGAAGATCCGTTGATTATTTATCCTGGTAACATACAGGGAAGACATATAAAGGAAACAGGAGAGAAAGGCTGTTACGTCGTTCAACTCTCCGAGGATTCTGAGACAGCAGAATTTATTAGCTGTGCGGATGTGATGTTTAAGACAATTGCAATAGACATCACGGAAACGGTTCATATGACGGATCTTGTGACACTTGTGGAAAGCAAGATCAGTGAACTAAAAGGGGATGGCGTTCCTCATTTTGTGAAAATTGAACTGACAGGTGATCCTCCTCCTTACTTTGAGCGTACACAGTTTGAGGTGCTTGAAGAGCTGCTAACTGTTCTTCATGAACAGGAAGAAGAGGATGAGGTGTTTGTTTGGGTGATGTCGATTGATTCCCGAATAAACGAGGATGTGATCTATCCAGAAGATTCTTTTTTGAAGGAACTCACTGCTGAAATTTCTCAGTTTGAGGCATATGAAGAGCTCCTATCACCGATCAAGCGCCATCCAACCTATAGGAAGTCAGGAAAAGCCCTGAATAAAGAGGATGAAGTGGATATAAAAGAAGAAGCACAAAGGCTGCTGACAGAACAGCTGAAGCAATTATGAGAAAAGGAGAGGCATAATGAAAATACGTTCACTCCATATCGCCCATTTTGGGAAATTTTCAAATCGGACGTTTCACTTTTCTGATGACGGTTTTCAGCTAGTTTACGGCCTGAATGAATCGGGGAAAACGACATTGAAGGCATTTATTGAATCGATGTTATTTGGTTTTTCGAAAAACAAGGTGTACAAGACGAAACAGGGTACTTTTTATGGCGGTTCCCTTACTTGCCACGATGATGAATTAGGCGTCATTCATATTGAGAGAACATCCGATCGAGGCGGTCAGGCACAGGTGTTTTTACAGAATGGTGAAGTGAAAGACGAAGCTTTTCTACGGACCCTTTTAAAAGGGACAGATCACAGATTATACGAATCAATTTATTCATTTGATGTGTTTGGCCTGCAAAATGTCCAAGCCTTAAATCAAGATCAAATAGGCGAATTTCTTCTTTTTTCAAGTTTATTTGGCTCAGATGCGGCGACCAAGATGGATAGTAGGCTGTTAAAGCAGCAGGAGCAGCTGTTTAAACCAAATGGGCGCAAGCCGGAATTAAATCAGCAGCTTGATCGTTTAAAAGAACTGACAGGTCAATTGAAACAAGCGAAATTGGTAGAAGGCGGCTATACCGAAAAGAAACAGGAGCAATCTGAATTATCGGAGACAATCGAAAAACTTCAGCATGAAATGAAGAACGCAGAAGGACACATTCAGAAACTGACTGAATCCATACGAGTCTATCCTATGATTGAGAAAAAAGTGGAGTTGAAAAAGGAATTAGCCCGTTATCCAGACCGTGTTAAACGATTTAGAGCAGAAACAGAGCATGAGCTGGATAAACTAGAATCACATCTTCATCCGAAAAAGGCTCAATTGACTGCACTGAAGCAGAAGTTAGATCATTTGCAAACCTCACTCATGCAAGTTCAACCGCTCTATGACAAGGATACCTTGATGGAGATGAAACGAGTTGTAGATGAAGCATCTGATGCTGAGCTTGTGAAAAAGCGCATAGCAGAGTGTCAAGCCAGCCGTGAGTCATTGAAACAAAAAATAGACGAAGCGGAAGCAAAGCTTAAATGGGAGCGCCCGATAAAGCTTGAGCACATCGACGATTCGCTTGAATTTGAGTGGGAATTAAAGGAGACTGTGACTCAATACATCCGTCTCATGGACAGAAAGGCGCAGTTAGATGAACGATTTGATCACGCAAGACATGAGCTAGACGAAGCAGAAGCCGCTCTAACAGGATTAAAGGAACAGCAAGTCAGGCAGCGCGGGGCAGAAGATGATGTGAATGGAACAAGAACGAAAGAGAAACCGAAACATTTATGGGCATGGTTATTCCGAGGCTTGATCGCATTTGATGCTGTGATTCTATTCGTTCTATTCTTAATGACAGAATGGTGGATCACGTTTTTATTTGCGGGATTTTCTGCTTTTCTCTTCTTTGTCATTTATCCATTCATCCAAATGAACCTCATGAAAAAAGGAAGCGGTGGAGGGGGCTCTGACTCCTTTCAAGTGCAAGAAGCTTCAGCTGAAACACTTATGAGGCAGAAGGAGCTTCTGTACGAAAGAATCATTCGGCAATATGAAGATTGGGAGCGAGAGCTGGAACCTGTCCAGCAGCTAATAGAGGAAAAGAAAAGACGGCTGGGCTTGTCGTCTGAGCTTTCTTTTCTTGTAGAAGCCTTCCATATCCTAAAACAATTAAAAATGAATACAGCGGCATATGAGGAGCTTCATCGCGAAATAGACGCGCTTACCGACCGGCAATCGATATATGAGCGCAGAATTTCAAAATTAAGCAGTATCCCTCAAATAAAAGAAGGAACCATTCAGGAGAATATCTCAGCCTTTCAAGAGATATTGAAAGATGAGGCGAAAAGAGAAAAAGAACGACAGACATTGCACGTATCCATTCAACATGCGATGCAGCAGCTCACGACACTAGAAGGTGAAATTCAATATTACGAAAAACAAACTGATGAGCTTTTTCGTCAAGTAGAAGCAGAGTCCAAAGAAGATTACCAGATGCTTTCTCATCTATCAAAAGAATACCGGGAACGACTTTCTGAGCTACAGCAGCTGAATCAAGAGCTTCATAGAAGCGGTTGTTTTGATGAGGAGGAATGGATTGTTCGCAAAGGACTACCTCTCCTTAAGGAGGAGTGTGCAGAAGCAAAGCAGCACCTTCATGACGTTCAATTGAATGCGGAGAATATGGAAAAGCGTTTAGCAGAACTAGCGGTGGAAATCCGGCAAATAGAAGCTTCTGGAACGGTGTCTGATTTGACTCATCAGCTTGCCACAGAGCAGGAGCATGCGAAGCACCTCGCAAAAAAATGGGCGGCGATTCAGCTTGTCCGCTCCGTCATACGTGAAAAACTGAATGAACATAAAGAAACTAGATTGCCTGCATTGCTACAAACAGCCTCTAGTTTTATTCAACCGTTAACAAATGATCGTTATGAAGCGATTTTATTTTCAGCTGAAGATGACTTGCTCATGGTGAAAAGAACGGATGGACGAATATTCCGTCCAGAGGAGCTTTCGCAGGCAACGTGTGAACAGATCTATCTGGCGATCCGTTTTGCGCTTGCTTTGTCTCATCAGCAAGATTGCCAGCTTCCGTTTATGATGGATGACAGCTTTGTTCATTTCGATCACGTTCGTCTAGGCAGAGTGCTGGAGATGATGAACGAGCTCACACGTTTTGAAACACAGCTTTTTTATTTCACCTGTCATGAGCATATAAAACAAGCAGCAGAAGATGGACAGATTACGAGTTTAGCTGTTGAATGATTGACAAATAATGACTTATGTTATACTTATATGAGCAGAAACATGGAAGGAGCTTTTATTGAATGGCTAAAGGGATCATGACCTATGATGTCGGCGAACAAGTTGACCTGCATTTATTAATTAAATCATCTACTAAAGGGATAGCGAGTAATGGCAAACCATTTTTAACGTTAATTCTTCAAGATCAAAGTGGAGATATTGAGGCGAAACTATGGGATGCGAAGCAGAATGATGAACAAACCTATGCCGCACAAACCATTGTGAAGGTAGTAGGCGATATTCATCATTATCGCGGGAGGAATCAGCTGAAACTTAGGAATATACGCCCTGTTGCTGAAAATGAGCAAATTCGAATTGATGATTTTCTCGAAACAGCTCCTATTCCAAAACACGATATGATGGATACGATTATGCAATATATCTTTGATATGAAAAACCCTAACATACAGCGTGTCACAAGACATTTGCTGAAAAAATATGGACAGGAATTCGCTGATTATCCAGCAGCAACAAAAAATCACCACGAATTTGTCTCTGGTCTTGCCTATCACGTGGTGTCTATGCTGCATTTGGCTAAATCGATTGTTGATCTATATCCATCACTAGATCGAGATCTTTTATATTCAGGCATCATCCTTCATGATTTAGGAAAAGTAAAAGAGCTTTCGGGCCCAGTTTCCACCACTTATACGGTGGAAGGGAACTTAATTGGCCATATCTCCATTATGGTGACAGAAATTGCGAAAGCTGCTGAAGAGCTTGGCATTGATACAGAAGAAATCCTAATTTTACAGCACTTAGTACTCAGTCATCACGGAAAAGGAGAGTGGGGCAGCCCGAAACCGCCAATGGTGAAGGAAGCTGAAATTCTCCACTATATTGATAATTTAGATGCGAAGATGAACATGATGGATCGTGCGCTCGAGCATGTGAAGCCGGGAGAATATACAGAACGCATTTTTGCGCTAGAGAATCGTTCGTTTTATAAACCAACCTTTCATCACGAGTAACCATGACAAAACGTCCGTTTATGCGGGCGTTTTTTTCATAACTTGTCTTCTTTTCGCATAATCATGTAACACAAAGGAAGAGAGAGCTGTTCTGAAAAAAGGAGGCGATGAAAAAATGTTGTTTTTTCCGTGGTGGGTGTATGCATGTATCATTGGCATTATTTTCTGTGCGTATAAATTAATGACAACAGCCAAAGAGGAGCAAGAAATTGATCAATCCTTTATTGAAAAGGAAGGAGAAATTTTTATCGAGCGAATGGAACAGGAAAAAGAGCGTAGACGACAGGATCAGCAAATGAAAAGATCCCAGGATACGGCGAATCATGAAGATCACTCGATTGCTTAAATCTAGCCATATTACAAAAAAACCCCTCTGCACGTTTAATGACAGAGGGGGTTTTTGTGATTATTGGCCTTGTTGATTTTGTGCTGGTTGTTGAGATTTTTCTTTGAACGTGTTTTCAAGTTCTTTGTCTTTTACCTTCACATCAGCATCTTTAACCAATTTGTTTAGGATGGTTTGGATTTCATTTGTGTCTGCTTGCTTTTGATTAAGCAGTTCCTTTTTCAAGTCTGCTTTCATGTCATCATATTTACCGCGTTCTTCGGTCTTTTTAATGATATGGTAGCCGAATTGTGATTTCACTGGTTTGCTGATTTCATTTACTTTTAGTTTGAAAGCCGCTTTACTGAAGTTCTCGTCCATTTGACCTTCTTTTGCGAACCAGCCTACATCGCCGCCTTGTGCTGCTGAAGCGGTGTCAGTTGAATATTCAGATACAAGGGCATCCCATTTTTCACCTTTATCTAATTTCTTTTCCACTTCGTCAGCTGTTTTCTTATCAGCTACTAAAATGTGGCTTGCACGGATTTTTCCTTTTAGGTCATCGTAATACGCTTTTACTTCTTTGTCAGTGATTTTGATGTTAGCTTTGGCAGCCTTTTGAGTCAGCAGCTCATATTTCACTTGATCTTTGATGTAATCTTTTCCGAATTCATCTTGAAGTTGTTTTAAACGATCTTCACCAAGTGTCTTTTTATATTCTTCCAATTTCTTATCAATTTCTTTATCAGATACTTTGTATTTGTCAGCAAGAACCTTTTGTTGAACAAGTAGGTTTAGCGCATCTCCACCTGCTTGTTTTTTAAGAGTTGAATAAAGCTCTTCTTTTGTGACATCTCCTGATTTTGTTGTTGCGATGACATCTTTATCACCGCTACTGCAAGCGCCAAGAGTTAATACACTAACTGCTGTTACAGCTGCTAAAGCCATTTTTTTCATTCAAAAAACACTCCTAATCTTTCCAATTTATTTACCATTGCTTGTATCATAACATATTGTGACACGCAGTAAAAAGAAATGCAAATGGAAGGGCATTCGTCTAGTCAAAAATTTGCACGCGACATACACATATAGTGATCACAAAAAGGAGGCTGAATTATATGGGAGCAGGATATTCTAATGGATTTGCTTTATTGGTCGTGCTATTCATTTTGCTGATCATCGTTGGTGCAGCATATCTTTACTAATTAAATCGGTGTGACAGAAAGGAGCCGTCCTGCCGTGCGTGCGGGCGGTTCTTTTTTCAAACGATGACAGGTGCCTAAACGTTTTCAATTTTTCTGCATACACTGAGCTTAGAACAGAGGAAGAACTGGCAGGAGGTGTTTTCACATGGGAGGAGAAGTCTTTGCTGGCGGTTTTGCACTAGTCGTCGTGTTATTCATCTTATTGATCATTATCGGTGCATCTTGGATTTGCTAATCATTAATATACACAAAAAGCTGCCCTCAAACTGGCAGCTTTTGCTTTGATCTTAAATAGAAATGGTAATTTCAACAAATGATGAGATCAGTAAGATCAGTATCGATACATTGATAAAGCGAAACACCTTATCTTGCCGTTCTTCAGGAATCTCTCTGACAAGGCATAATGTATTAGTAAGCCTGTTTATTGAATACACAATAAACGCGGCAAAGACGATGAAGTAAAATAAAACTATCGGAGATCCCCCCTCTCTATGCTATTCCCATACTACATTACCAAATTTTTTATGAAAAAGATAGAAGTTGGCTTTAAAAACCTCATGATGAGGATGTTTGGTCAACTAAAATATCAAACTCGTCCTGAGCTTGATCGATGATGCAGGATTTAGGTGCTTTGAGCAGTTTCCATGCAAATAAAAAGTCAGGCAAACAATAGCCTGCATGAATACTTGCGATGATGATAAAATAGTGTGCGTACGTTGGAAACGCCACGCCTAACATAAAGTAAACCGGTGAGATCACACAAAATGGGCTGAGTAGTGATAGTATCATCACCTTCTTAGGCACGCGCTGCCAGCAATTTCGTTTAAATAACGTCATTTTTTTCTTGTTTTTCATCACTGGGATCAAGTGAACTACACGGTGGACAAGCAATGTCACAAGTAAAAGCACAGCAAAAAGTGGTGCGTTGTGGCTGCTTAGTCTCGTTTCAGGATGAGTCAGTTGAAAACATAAAAAAGCCATAATGAAAAAAAAGATAGTAAGACTTATTGCTGAAATCATCAGTCTCGTATAACCATAATCCTTTTCAAGATTAATGGTCTTCCAACAATTCATTTTCATCCTTCCAATCTTAAAAAACTAATTGAATATCTCAAGATAATTTACTCTTCCTGAGGAGAAAAATCAATGGTTTTGATGAAAAAAAATAAAATGTTGTGTTCATATGGAATAAAGAGAGGAAACTTTGGATTTTTCAAGAAAAAAAGACGGAAGGGGGAGGTTCGTCTCTTTCGTCAATGAGTAATTTCGGCTAAAATAGAAAGACTAAGAGAAAGAGGGAACGTACATGAGTATTGAGGAACGATTGAGCCAGCTCGAATATTATATGGAACTTTTGCTGACGGTGACCGATATGAGCCGTTATCCATATTATGCATTATTGATCAGGCAGCGGGTATCGAAAGAAGAGGCAGGGGAAATTAACCGTATTTGTGCTGAGCTTTCGGAGGAAATGGACAAGCAAAAAGCACAAGGCTACGTCATGTTTGACGATCTCCTTGCGCTTTTTGCAGGACAGTTAATTGAAAAGCTAGATGTCCATGAGACGATATTTGCTTTGAATGATCAAGGGCTGTTTCAGCCGTTAATGAATGAATTTATAAAGATCATTAAACAATTTGATTTGCTTTAGCCGATTTTTCTGCCTCAGCTGAGTCCTCAAGTTCCTCAGGCTTTTTCGTGACCTTTCCTCGCTCATTCAAAAAGCCCTTTTCAATGTTTGAAAACGATTTCTCAAAAATCTCCATGAAATCCTCACCATAAACGTTTCGGATAATACACATCATTTCTAAAATCTCAGGGAACTTTCCGTAAATGTCATGGAGCGGCTGAGCGCCTTTGACAATACCAGTTCGTGCCGGGTCGAAATCTTCGAGTAGTTTATGGAATGTCTCTTCGCCTTTTGGCGTTAGTTCAATATACGTATTGCGTTTATCGTTTAACTTTTTAGAAAATTTTAAAAATCCTCGTTCCTCCAGTTTCTTGGAGAAGTTAAACGCCGTTGATACATGCATGACGCCAAACTTTGCAATTTCTGATATTGAAGCTCCTTTTAATTGATACGCAATCCACAAAATATGATGTTCGTTGATATTTAGGTTATACGGTTTGATCCACTGCTGCCAGTCTTTTTCAATGGATTTCCAAAGAGCTTTGCTCAATTGGGCCATTCTTTGACTGAATAAAAGTGCTTCTTTTACATCGAAAGGCTGTTCCGAATGATTCATCCATTTCACCTACTTCTCTTTTTCTTGTAATTCTATTATGCCAATAAAATAAAGATTAATAAAGCTGAAAATTCAAGAATTTTTAAAAGTCATGAAAAACATTGACAAAATAACCTTTTTTCAACAAAAAAAGTGCGGGATACGCACCCCGCACACTTTTGTAAACGAATATTTTTTTTGAAGTATATTAGTTTTGTAAGGTTTTCTCCAGTTGTTTGAGCTTTTCCTCAATTTCTTGAATTTCCTTTTGCAAGTCCTGCTGATGAGGTTTAATTTCCTCTCGCCATTGCTGAATCGATGTTTGCAACTCAGTTCCGACTTCTTTAATAACCTCTGCACTTTCTTTTGCTGTTTCCACAATTTGCTCTTTTAAAGCTTGTCCATCTCTTTTTAATCTTGTCAGCGTATCTTCGAATTTGTCATAGCCGTCTTTCATCTTTCCGCGCACATCTCTGCCGGAAGAGGGAGTCGTCAGGAGCACCGCCGCACCTCCGAGGAGACCGCCTACAAATAACCCTGTTAATAAAGAACGTCCACTAGCCATTCAAATCACCTCTAGTCAAATTTTACACATTCGCATGTTCTCTCTAAGCTGACGATCAGCTTCATTGAACTTCCATACATAGCTTGCTTTATTTTAGCATACTTTTGAAGAAAAGGGAGGGGAGAAGGTTGTCTGTCTTTCTGTTCGTTTTTACGTGTATCGGAGTCGTTTTCACAGGTGGTTCTATTCATTATGCAAGACAGCTGGGGTATGCAGGGTCTTATCCGCCAAAACATGTATTAAAGCAAAAAGCACTTGTGTGTGCGGCAGGTGCAGGGATTTCGCTCCTCATTTTGTTGTTGACCCTTTTTCTTTTATAAAAGCATGAAAAAAACCTCTTCATCTATTATGAAGAGGTTCAATGATTCGTTAAGCAATTTCTATCATTCTTGCACGCTTCAAAATGGACTGAGCAATTGGGAAGACAAATACCATAGCAATGGTATTAATCACGGCTGCTGGCAGGACAACGCCCACAAGAAGTGCCGGTAATGCAGCTGGCAGTCCAGTGATCAGTAAAGCGGCAGATAGGAAAATCACGCCGGATACGATGGTTCCGATAGCAGTTAACACAGCGGTCAGCACCACTTTGTTCTTTATCTTCAAGCATGATAAGAAAAGGGCTAGGAAGATAAAGGCTGTCACTGGTTTATCAATCATATTTGGAATTTGTCCGCCTGGGAAACCCGTCGTTAATGCAGAAATGGCGCCTGTTACGAGGCCAATCACCACTACATGCTGTACCTTAGGGAAAAGAATGATGCTTAAAAACATCATGACCAGCATCATATCAGGTTTCATTCCGAAAAAGATGGGCGGGAAAATCGTATGCAAAACAGCTCCCATTGCTGCAAGCAATGACATAATGACTAATTCTTTTGTTTTCATTTCTATGCTCTCCTCTGCTAAGCTCTTAGAACTCTCCAATAATATGGCTCATCATTTATTGCAAGAGTCATCACTTTATATTTCTCGTTATTATAACAAATTTATTTCTCTATAGAAAAGCTTTTTACTCATTTTCTTGCTGGAACTTTTTCATAAAGTCTGCAAGCTTTTGGCAGTCTTCAATCGATACGGCATTGTAAATAGATGCTCTACATCCACCGACAGAACGGTGGCCGGCAAGTCCCACCATTTTCTCCTGCTTGGCTTTCTCTACAAAGGAAGCGGTGAGTGCATCATCACGAAGAGTAAATGTGATATTCATATGCGAACGGCTGTCAGAACGTGCATGTCCTTTGTAAAAACCGCCGCTTTGATCAATTGTATCATAGAGAATGCCTGCTTTTTGTTCATTTCGTTTTTCCGCTGCTTCTACGCCGCCAGCCTGCTTCACATGCTCAAGGACAAGAGACAGCATATAAATCGCAAAAGTCGGTGGTGTGTGATAAAGAGAGTTGGCTTTTGCGTGTGTTGAATATTTTAGTATGTTCGGTGTACTACTTTTCTCTTTCTCTAATAAACGTTTGCGCGCGATCACAATCGTGATACCAGAAGGTCCTAAGTTCTTTTGTGCCCCAGCATAAATGAAATCAAATTGAGAAACGTCGATTTTTTTGCTGAGAATATCACTGGACATATCCGCAATGAGCGGTAATGATGTGTCTGGGAACGATTTCCACTGAGTGCCGAAGATCGTATTGTTTGATGTGATGTGTAAGTAAGCACCATCTGTTAAAGCGGATGCATCTACATCTGGAATATACGAGTAGTTGTCGTCCTTACTTGAAGCGAAAACAGATGTTTCACCAAACCCTTTTGCTTCTGATAATGCTTTTTCTGACCAAGCGCCTGTTTGAATGAAATGAGCCGTTTCGCCTTCATGTAAAAAGTTCATAGGAATCATCGCAAATTGAAGACTAGCTCCGCCCTGTAAAAAGAGGACTTCATAATCTTCAGGAATGTCCATCAGTTCCACCAACAGTGCTTTTGCCTTATTGTGGACTTCTTCATATTCACCGCTGCGATGAGACAGCTCCATCACAGACATTCCAGTTTGTTTAAAATCAACAAGTTCTTCCTGTGCCTTTTCAAGCACTTCTAGCGGCAGTGCCGCCGGACCAGCATTAAAATTCGTCGTTCGCTTCATCACAATCTCTCCCTATTTCTCGCGTTAATGGATCAAAAGATAAAACCATCCTATCACAAATTTGAAGCAATTGGACAAAAAATTTGAATCGTTCTAAATATCTTACTATTAAGAGATAGAGGGAATAAAAAGAGGCAGAAATGAGAAAAACCTCATCTGTTAAGATGAGGTAAGATTGTTGACAAAGGGCTAAAATGATGTTCATTTTAGCCCTTTGTCTTCTTTTCAGCGTGATAGAAAACCTTTGAAGTATAGGAAGGACGAGCACCGGAACGGAGCGAATTTGACATTCGTGAGTACCGGCGCGCAGACCTGACAAAGAATGCGAGGGTTTGTCTACACGCTGACCTCATCTGTTAAGATGAGGTAAGACGTGCGTTGATAGCGGAAGAGATGTCTTTTAAATCTTCTGCCGTGTATTGATCTTGATGTGATTTCCATACAGCACCAAAGCCATCGCCTTTGCCGTAACGCGGAATGATATGCATATGGTAGTGGAACACAGATTGTCCGGCTTTTTCACCGTTGTTGTTCAAAAGGTTTAACCCAATTGGTTCAAATTCTTGTTTGATCGCCCTCGCAATTTTCGGAATTGCTTGGAAGTAGTGATTAGACACTTCTGGCGTCATTTCGTAAATGTTCTCTTTATGTATTTTCGGGATTACAAGGGTATGTCCTTTTGTTACTTGGCTAATATCAAGAAAAGCCAATACATGCTCGTCTTCATATACTTTTGCACATGGAATGTCTCCATCAATGATCTTGCAAAATATACAATCGCTCACGCCATGTCACTCCTCATTCATTTTCCTTCATCGTATCACAAAAAGAAGCAAAAAAGAAAACAGGACAAGCGAACTCCTTTGGTCGCTCATCCTGCTCCTGCAGAAGAAATGCTGATGCTTTCATTCGATATGCCTTTTGAATTCTCTATTTACTGAAATAAAGAATTCATATGCCTGCTATTTCTGCCGTAAACACCTCATTTGACGTTTTGGTTTGTCGTATACATATTGTATAGGACACAAAAATCAAGAATCAGTGAAGCAAAACAGAAGCTAAGGTTTTTAGATGAAAAACCAACTTGTCATGCGGTTCTTTGCCTTTAACAAACACCTCATTTACTTATTGGTCATCAAGTTCATTTCTTCTACATACATTATGATGACCAACGCGCCTAATTTTTATTCATGCCGTGTTGATAGGTAAACATTTCAAATTATCTTTCGTTTTTGGTACTATAAAGGAAAAAGGAAAGAAAGGAACGAATTCATGTCCCTTCTCACTGTAAAAGATGTAACGGGTGGATATACGAAGAATCCCGTTCTAAAAAATATTTCATTTGAATTAGAAAGAAATCAAATTGTCGGTCTCATTGGCTTAAATGGGGCGGGGAAAAGCACAACCATTCGTCATATCATCGGACTGATGAAACCGCATAAAGGTGTCATTGAATTGAATGGACGAACCCTTCAAGATGATCAGGAGGCGTATCGTTCGCAATTTACGTTTATCCCAGAAACTCCTGTTTTATATGAAGAATTAACCTTAAAAGAGCATTTAGAGCTGACAGCGATGGCTTACGGCCTGTCAAAGGAACAGTTAGATGAACGTCTGCCATCATTGCTGAAAGAATTTCGAATGGAGAAACGGCTGAAATGGTTCCCAGCTCATTTTTCAAAAGGAATGAAGCAGAAGGTGATGATTATGTGTGCATTCCTTGTGGAACCAGAACTGTATATCATCGATGAACCGTTTTTAGGTCTTGATCCTCTTGCCATCAATGCACTGCTTGAACGGATGAATGCTGCGAAGGAAAACGGCGCTAGTGTCCTCATGTCAACGCATATTTTGGCGACAGCTGAACGCTATTGTGATTCCTTTATTATTTTGCACGAAGGGGAAATCAGAGCGAAAGGAACCCTGACAGAGCTGAGAGAACAGTTCGATATGAGAGATGCGACACTCGATGATCTTTATTTGGAATTAACAAAGGAAGAAAGCTATGAGTAAAACAACGCAAACCATTTGGAAATCTCGATTAGAGGAACACATACAAGAAACCAGAAAATATTTAAAATACATGTTCAATGATCATCTTGTCATTGTGCTCATTTTTTTCCTTGCAGGCGGAGCGAGCTGGTATAGCAACTGGCTCAAACAAATTCCAGCTCATTTCCCATCCTACTGGGTCATGGCAGTTGTTTTCTCATTGGTGCTGACTAGCTCATACGTGCGTACGTTGATTAAAGAAGCAGATCTCGTGTTTTTGCTTCCTTTGGAAGGAAAGATGGAGCCTTATTTAAAACAGGCTTTTAACTTTAGCTTCATTTCTCAGCTGTTTCCTCTTATTGCCGTTTCCATTGTCGCACTCCCGCTTTATTCGGCCGTGTCTTCAGGCGGCATCAAGATGTATGTGCTCATATTGGCGCAAATGATTTTGATCAAGGGTCTGAATACAGCGATTCAATGGAGAATGACGTATTTTCAAGGAAAACAGATGAGATGGCTTGATGCAGTCCTTCGTTTTCTATTGAATATGATTTTAATCTATACCGTTTTACAGGCATCCTATGCAATCGCAATCGTTTTTTATCTCATCTATGGTGTCTATCTTGTTTACTTAACCAATGCAGTCAAAAAGCAGCCTTTTCAATGGGAATTGCATATTTCTGACGAATTAAAACGAAAACAGCGCTTTTATCGTTTGGCCAATTTATTTACAGATGTGCCTCATTTAAAGAAGCAGGTCAAAAGAAGAGCCTATATGGATTGGCTTTTGCCGTTTGTTCCGTACGACCAGCGCAAAACGTTTTCTTACATGTATGTGAGGGCATTTTTACGTTCGAATGACTATTTTGGTCTCGTGTTTAGGCTAACAGCCGTGTTTGTGCTGATTATTTTGTATACAGGTGCAGCAGGCTGGGTAGGCGCATTGCTTGTCTTGTTCACCGTATTTATCACAGGTGTTCAGCTTGTGCCGTTAACGAAACACTTTGCCCATCTTTCTTTACAGGCACTATATCCAGTTGCTCAGGAACAGAAGGATCGGAGCTTTTTTGTTCTCGTCCGTAACGTACTCATCATCCAATCGATATTGCTGAGCTGTGCAGTACTGCCGGCAGGAGGGTGGCAGGGAAGTGGACTGGCCGTTCTCATTTCGCTCGCATTTGTGCTTGTTCTCTTCAAGCCTTACGTACTTGGTCGATTAAAAAAGATGAGGTAAGTGGAAATAGGTTCTTAACAGCGAATGTAAGATGACATCAAGGAGGGGACCGGATGAATGCAGCTGAACGGGAGTTGTATGAAGAAGCTATTCTTTTTCAAACGCATTTTTTAAGAAAACCTTCAAAAATTGAACGGTTTTCAAAAGGAGTTCAGCAGCAGGTGAACCGCCGAATTCCTGCTCGTTTTCATCAAGTCATGACAAGTGCGGTTAAAACAATGGTTGAATCCACCGTGTCAGGATCGCACTTCACATCATTTTCGGTCATTGATGAACAATTAACGATCGTAGAGCGGAATGAACTGGCGAAGGAGAAAGTGAAGTACTATCAAAAGGCAGCTGCCATTGAAGGAATTGGAACAGGTGCAGGTGGTTTATTTCTTGGAATGGCAGACTTTCCGCTGCTGCTTAGCATTAAGATGAAATGTCTTTATGAGCTGGCATGTATTTATGGCTTTGATTTGTCTCACAAAGAGGAAAGGCTCTTTTTGCTCTGTATATTTCAACTCGCCTTTTCTAGCAGTGCACATCGTCAAAAAATGATCAGCATGATAGATGATTGGGAAACGAGCCGTGAGGAGATGGATTGGTACAGCTTTCAGCAAGAGTATCGAGATTACATTGACCTAGTGAAGCTGTTTCAATTAATGCCGATCGTCGGAGCCGCTGTTGGCGGTGTGGCAAATCATCAGCTTACAGGACAGCTCGGAGATGTCGCCCGTCATGTGTTTCACTTACGAGTGTTGAAAGAAATCAGCATGTAGACAAACCCTCGCATTCGTTGTCAGATCTGCGTTCCGGTGCTCACGATTGTTCAATTCGCTCTGCTCCAGTACTCGTCCTTCCTATACTGCAAAGGTTTTCTAAAACGCTGAAAAGAAGACAAAAGCCGCTGTCGCCAGCGGCTTTTTTTATTCATCGTAGGAAAGGACGGCGTGAGCGAGGACCTTTGCTGCGATAGGCATTGCTTTTTCGTTGATATCAAACTTCGGATGGTGATGGGGATACGCATCCTGTTTGTTTTCTGGCATGGCGCCTGTGTAGAAGAAGGTCCCAGGGACATACTGAAGGTAGTAAGCAAAATCTTCTCCGCCCATTTGTGTTTCCGCTTCTTTCACTTCTTTGACACCGTCTGTTTGTTTTGCGATGTCTGCGATATATTCAGTCGGCTTTGGATGATTTTTAACAGCAGGATACCCTCTCACATATTCATAGGTGTAGGCGGCGTCATGCATGTCGCATATCCCTTTTACAACCTGTTCAATTTCTCGTTCGATGGTGTGCCGTGCGCTTTCTTCAAAGGATCGTGCAGTACCAGTTAACGCAGCTGAATCTGCGATGACGTTAAAGGCATTCTCTGCTACAAATCCTCCAACCGATACAACAGCAGAATCAACTGGATTGACTTTACGGGAAACGACTTGCTGCAGGTTTGCAACGATTTGTGAACCGATGAGAACGGCATCTTTCGTTAAGTGAGGCTGTGCACCGTGGCCGCCTTTTCCTTGGACGCGAATAGAGAAACGATCGGCGGCTGCCATGAAATTCCCGCTTTTATACAGAATAGTACCACAAGGCTCTGGAGACCAAAGGTGCGTTCCGAATATGACGTCGACACCGTCTAAGCAGCCATCTTCGATCATTGGTTTTGCGCCGCCTGGGGCGTATTCTTCCGCGTGCTGATGAATGAGGACGATTTTCCCCTTTAATTGATCACGATGCGCATGCAAAATGTTCGCTAAGACAAGCAGTGTCGCTGTGTGCCCATCGTGCCCGCATGCATGCATCACACCGGGCTTGGTCGATTTGTAAGGCACTTCCTTTTCGTCGTTGATGGGAAGTGCATCAAAATCAGCTCTGAGGGCGATCGTCGGCCCTGGGGAACCTCCTTCGATAAATGCGAGTACACCATGTCCGCCCACCTGTGTACGTGTTGGTATATGTAATCTGTCATAATAGCTGGCGATGAAAGCGGCTGTTTCTTCTTCCTGAAAAGAAAGTTCAGGATTCATGTGAAGATGGCGTCTAATTTCAACCATTTCCTCATAATGTTCATCAAGACGTTCGTTGATGCTTTTTTGTAAAGTGGATATGGTCATTGATTTGAAAACCTCCTTCATGCTCTTTTACTGATTGTATGGTAATTGTTAGAATCTTTCAACAGAAGAGAATGTCGTTTGCTGCACCTAAAAGGTCATCTTACATAAAAGTCGAAGTTGCTATGAAGCGGGGAAGGGAGGAATTGTATTGGGAAGCTGTCCAAATTGTTCAAAAATATTTTCTTTCGTTGAGAAATTTCATTTATCACATACGAAAATGATGATGTGTCCAAGCTGTCGGCATCAAATCAAAGAAACCTTTGTCTCAAAGATGAGTTTTTTCATGATTTGCTTGATTCCACTATTGGTGATGCTCATTCAATTGAAAGGTGCTCCGCCAATCATGAAGTGGCCAATCTTATTAGGATGGATCCTATTGAATTTCTATGTGCTTCAGCCGATCATTCATCGGTACGAGCTGATATCAAGAAGATAAAATGAAGAGCCCAGCTGTGGGCTTTTTTTCATGAAAAAAGAAGTGCTGAGAACAGCACTTCCTTAATTGTCGGTAACGGCATGGTAGGATGTGAGATAGGCCGGACGAGAGAAGATGGAACCAGTATCATCGTTTGGCTGAAAGAATGCTTCTGATTCTTGAAAGTCTTGAAACAAGTCCTCTGATTGCCAAAGTGTCAAAATCAAATACACTTCTTCATCTTTTTTCGGTCGTAAGACACGGAGTGCCTGGAAGCCGCGCTGATGTTCTGACATGTTTGTCTTTTTCTGAAAAGTAGATTCAAAAAGTGCTCTGCTTTCAAGTTTCACAGGAATATGATTTAAAGTGACGAACCCAGATTGAACTAGCTCACCTTTCGCATAAATCACATCATAGGCATGAGGGGCTTTAAAAATCGTCTCGCCCTCCGTTTCATGACAAAGAGCTGCTTGTTCTTTTCCGACCATATAAAGCAGATGTTCTTGATCGTGTTTCTTTGCGATTTTATGCAAGAAATCTGCTGTTCCATATGTGATATAGACATTCATCTAAACCGCCTCCTGCTTGATAGTATAACAAAAGAATGATATATAATTCTTTGGTAGTCAATCCATAAAACATATTATGAAGCAATACATCCCATACTATCCGTATAAAGGAATGAGGTGACCTAATTTGAAGAAAAAGAAGATAATCATTCCATTAGTCATTGCAGGAAGTACCATCGTACTTTCATTTATTGGCTATCTGACCATTTTATTTTTAGGACATTATGTCATAGATGAAAAGAAGCTTGTTTTTCACGCTTCCTCCCAAATCATTGATCAAAATGGAAAAGAACTCACAACGATGTATTCGGAAAATCGGGACCCCGTGTCATTAAAGGAGGTACCTGATAAAGTAGCGAAAGCTTTTGTGGCTGTCGAGGACAAACGGTTTTATGAGCATCATGGTATTGATGCACAGTCAATTTCAAGGGCGGTGTATCGAGATATATTAGCAGGAGGAAAGGTAGAAGGCGGCAGTACAATCACCCAGCAGCTTGCAAAAAATATTTTTCTCACAAATGACAAAACCTTTCTGCGAAAAACAAAAGAAGTCATTATTGCGATTAATTTAGAAAGAGATTATTCAAAGGATAAACTACTCGAGATGTATTTGAATCAGCTTTACTTCGGTCATGGTGTCTACGGTATTCAGGCTGCAGCCAACTATTACTTTAGTAAAGACGTGAAAGATTTAACAGTCAGCGAAGGAGCTACACTCGCTGCGATGCCAAAAGCCCCATCAACTTATTCGCCTGTTTTACATCCAGATAAAAATAAACAAAGGCGGGACACCATCCTTAATTTAATGAATGAACAAGGATATTTATCTTCAACAGAAACAGTAGAAGCAAAAGGGAGAACACTAGGGATTCATTTGAAAAAGAAATCAGAAACACCTTGGGTGGACAGCTATGTCGATCTCATCATTAAGGAAGCAGAATCAGAGTATGCGATTTCTCATGAACAATTGCTTCAAGGCGGCTATACGATCACAGTTCCAATCGATATGAATTTGCAAAAGGTTACCTATGATGCGATGAAAAACAATCGTTATTTCCCGGGAAAAAGCGGGTCACCTGAAAGCAGCGCCGTCTTTATTGATAACGAGTCTGGCGGAGTAAAAGCAGCGATCGGAGGGCGAGAATATCAGGCAAGAGGCTATAACAGAGTGACTGCTGTTAGACAGCCTGGATCTGTTTTCAAGCCGATTGCTGTATATGGTCCGGCGATGCAGGAGAAAAAATTCAGACCTTATTCACTGCTTGAAGACAAGGAAAAAAGCTATGACGGCTATTCTCCAAAGAATTACGATGGGCAGTATGAAGGCAAAGTTACAATGGTGGATGCCCTTATGAAAAGTAAAAATACAGCTGCGGTTTGGACATTAAGTCAGCTGGGCATTGGTACCTCGAAATCATATCTCGAGAAAATGGGAATGGATATTTCGGATCAAGGACTTGCCATGGCGCTTGGCGGCTTAGAAAAAGGGGTTTCGCCACTTCAAATCGCAGGAGCTTTCCACACATTTGCAAATGAAGGCGAATATAAAAAGCCTTTCTTCATTCAAAAGATCACCAATGATGAAGGAGAAACGGTAGAGAAGAATCGCAATAAGTCAGAACGAGTGTTTAGCGTACAGAATGCTTGGAATATGACGAGAATGCTGCAGCAAGTCGTCAAAGGCGGAACAGCCCAGAGCGGTTCATATGCTGGCGATTTAGCAGGTAAAACAGGTACGACCACATATTCGGGTGTGAAAGGTGCAACAAAAGATGCTTGGTTTGCCGGCTATACGCCAAGTACAACGGGTGCGATTTGGATGGGGTATGACAAAACGGATAACAGTCACTATTTAACTGGCGGTAGTCAATATCCAGTGCAGCTGTTTAAAGATATTTTAACGGCAGCTCACATCACCAATGAAACGTTTGAAAAACCAGAGGGAATTAAAGAACTTCAATCGCCAATCCATTTAGAGGAACTTTCAGGTTTTGAAGCCCGCTATGCGTTTAAGATCAAAGGGTTATTTACATTAGAACTGTCTTGGGACAAGCAAGAGGATAAACGGGTTGAATATCGCATTTATGAAAAGAGAAATGGAAGCGAGACGCTGATCGATTCAGTAACAGGAATGGGCAGCTACACAATGCCATATGCGAATGTGTTTTCAGATGCACAGTATAAGGTTGTTCCATATAATACCCAAACACAAGAAGAAGGCGAAGGCAGTCCGTATGTCAAGCCAGAGGCTTTTGGACGTTAATATTCGGCGATTTTTTGAACATTGAGCCGCTTTAGTATACCGTACCTTGAAAAAGCGGTATAGTAAAAGCAGTGTTTGAGCCTTATACAAAGAGAGTGTAAGGCGAAAGGTGGAATGAAAGGTAATGGGAAAAACGAAAGGTTTTAATGACACGTTCTTAAAGGCGTGCAAAGGGGAAAAAACAGACCATGTACCAGTTTGGTATATGAGGCAGGCAGGACGCTCGCAGCCTGAATATCGTGCCCTTAAAGAAAAATATGGGCTATTTGAAATTACGCATCAGCCAGAGCTATGTGCTTATGTAACAAGACTTCCTGTAGAGCAATATGGTGTAGATGCCGCGATTTTATATAAAGATATTATGACCCCGCTTCCCGCTATTGGAGTGGACGTTGAAATTAAAAATGGAATTGGACCTGTCATTGATTCACCGATTCGGACAAAAGCAGATATCGAACGTCTTGGGGAACTTCATCCAGAAGAGGACCTTCCATATGTGCTTGATACCATTCAGCTTTTAACGAAGGAACAGCTGAATGTACCGCTCATCGGTTTTGCCGGTGCTCCATTTACGATGGCAAGCTATATGATTGAAGGCGGTCCATCTAAAAACTATCATAAAACAAAAGCGCTGATGTACAGTGAGCCTGAGACATGGATGCTGCTCATGAACAAATTAGCTGATATGACGATCACGTACATACGTGCGCAAGTTAAAGCTGGGGTCCGTGCATTTCAAATCTTCGACTCATGGGTTGGCGCTTTAAATGCAGCAGATTATCGGACATTCATTAAACCTGTTATGCAGCGAATTTTCACAGAATTGAAGAGTGAAAATGTACCAATGATCATGTACGGAGTTGGTGCTAGCCATTTAGTGAAAGATTGGCATGACCTCCCGCTTGATGTTGTTGGGCTAGATTGGCGTATGAGTGTAGATGAAGCGCGAAAAGAAGGGCTTACAAAAACGTTACAAGGGAATCTTGATCCAACGATTTTACTTTCTCCTTGGGAAGTCATTGAGGAAAGAGCAAAAGAGATTTTAGATCAAGGGATGAAATCGGGTCACTTTATCTTTAACTTAGGTCATGGGGTCTTTCCTGATGTTTCACCAGATACGTTAAAGAAGCTGACTGATTTTATTCACGACTATTCAGCTAAACATAAAAAATCATCCATCTAGACTATTTCAACTGATCTGAAGGAGTGTTGGTTGTGGAGAAAAAGAAAATGGGGCTTCTTGTCATGGCATATGGCACCCCATATAAAGAAGAAGACATTGAGCGTTATTATACACATATTCGCAGAGGCAGAAAGCCGGAGCCAGAGATGCTGCAAGATTTAAAGGATCGCTACAAAGCAATTGGCGGTATTTCTCCTTTATCAAAAATTACAGAGCAGCAGGCAAACGGTTTGTGTGATCACTTGAATGACATTCAAGACGACATTGAATTTCATGTCTACATTGGCTTAAAACATATTGAGCCTTTCATTGAGGACGCAGTTGCTGACATGCACAAGGACGGCATTACAGAAGCTGTGAGTATCGTCCTTGCGCCGCATTTTTCAACCTTTAGTGTGAAATCGTATAACAAACGTGCACAAGATGAGGCAGACAAGCTCGGTAATCTACAAATTACGTCTGTTGAAAGCTGGTACGATGAGCCGAAGTTTGTGGACTATTGGGTGAAGCAAGTAAAAGATACGTATGCATCAATGAGTCAAGACGAAAGAGATTCGGCCGTACTTATTGTGTCTGCACATAGTCTGCCTGAAAAAATTATCGCAGCAGGAGACCCATATTCTGATCAGCTCGCACAATCTGCCAAAATGATTGCAGAAGGTGCAGGAATTGAACACTATGAAATTGGCTGGCAAAGTGAAGGCAACACGCCGGATCCATGGCTTGGACCAGACGTTCAAGACTTAACGAGGGACTTATTTGAACAAAAAGGCTATCAAACATTCGTGTATGTGCCTGTAGGTTTTGTTGCTGATCATCTTGAAGTGTTATACGACAACGACTACGAATGTAAAGTCGTGACAGATGAAATTGGTGCTGCCTATTATCGTCCAGAGATGCCAAATGCGAAACCAGCATTTATTGATGCTCTGGCAGCAGTTGTTTTAAAGAAGCTTGACCATAGCAAGTAATTATATAAAAGAAGGCGATCCTATGCATGACAATCAAAAACACCTTGTCATCATTGGCGGTGGCATCACTGGTTTAGCCGCCGCCTTCTATTTGGAAAAGGAAGTCGAAGAAAAAGGTCTTCCGATTCAAATATCTCTGATTGAAGCGAGCCCTAGGCTAGGTGGAAAAATACAAACATTATATAAAGACGGCTATATCATTGAACGTGGACCCGATTCATTTTTAGAACGAAAGGTTAGCGGACCACAGCTCGCAAAGGATGTCGGTCTATCCGATCAGCTCGTCAATAATGAAACTGGGCAAGCGTATGTACTTGTCAATGAAACCCTTCACCCAATGCCAAAGGGTGCTGTGATGGGTATTCCAACTCAAATCAGCCCATTCATTACAACTGGTCTTTTTTCAGTTGCAGGAAAAGCGAGAGCAGCAATGGATTTCGTGTTGCCAAAAAGCAAGCAGACGGAAGATCAGTCGCTTGGTGAATTTTTTAGAAGACGTGTAGGGGATGAGGTCGTTGAGAATTTAATCGAGCCTCTTCTATCAGGCATTTACGCAGGTGACATCGACCGCCTGAGCTTAATGTCCACCTTCCCGCAGTTTTATCAAACGGAACAGCAGCATCGCAGTTTGATTCTTGGGATGAAAAAATCACAGCAGCATGCGAAAGCGCAGCAAGTGACTGCGAAAAAACAAGGACAGTTCCAAACGATCAATCAAGGACTGCAAGCACTTGTGGAAGCAGTAGAAAGTAAACTCAAGCTGACAACAGTGTATAAAGGAACAAAAGTGAAACAGATTGAAAAAGCGGATGGAGGCTACGGCGTGCAATTAGACAGCGGTCAAACACTTTTTACCGATTCAGCTATAGTCACGACGCCGCATCAATCGATCTACTCCATGTTTCCAAAAGACGCAGGGCTTGAGTATTTGCATGACATGACATCTACTTCCGTTGCAACAGTAGCACTTGGTTTTAAAGAAGAGGATGTTCATAATGAATATGATGGTACGGGTTTTGTCATCTCAAGAAACAGTGATTTCTCTATTACAGCCTGTACATGGACGAACAAAAAATGGCCGCATACAGCTCCGAAAGGAAAAACGCTATTGCGTGCATATGTCGGAAAAGCTGGTGACGAATCGATTGTCGAGCAGTCAGACAGTCAAATCGTCAACATCGTACTGGAAGATTTAAAGAAAATCATGGATATTAAAGCAGATCCAGAACTGACGACCGTCACTCGCTGGAAGACCAGCATGCCGCAATATCACGTCGGTCATCAAAAAGCCATTTCGAACATGCGAGAAACGTTTAAGCAATCATATCCTGGTGTTTATATCACAGGTGCTGCTTTTGAAGGTGTTGGAATTCCTGATTGTATTGATCAAGGAAAAGCTGCCATTTCAGAGGCTGTATCTTACCTATTTTCATAAAAAAACAACTCCCTTTTCTAGTATGGAAAGGGAGTTTTTCGTGTTCGAATGATTCAAAAAGAGTTGTGCATGATAAAAAGAAACAAAGTTGTTGCATCCATCGAAAAGGATGTGGTATATTACTTTCTGTACTTAATGACCAAAACGTTCAAATAGTCATTTCAGGAGTGAGATCATGAGTGTTGATAGGAGACAAATGATTTTAGATGGTGCGACAAAGGCATTTACTCAATTCGGGTATAAAGCGACCACAATGGATCTTGTGGCGAAGCTGGCCAATGTCGGAAAAGGAACTATTTATACCTTTTTCAAAAACAAAGAAGAGTTGTTTGATGAAATTTTCACATCACTGTTACTAGAGATGAGGGAAATTGCGGATGAGGCAATTGATGAGAAGAATAGTTTCTCTGAAAACCTTCACTCAGCACTCTTTGCCATATTAGAATTTCGAAAAAACCACCAGCTCACAATTAAGATTTTTCAGGAAAATGCAGAGCTTGGCACGTCAGCAGTCAGGGAAATGATCGAGAAGATGGAGCAGATGATCATTCGCTATATCAAAATGAAAGTACAAGAAGCGATGGAGAAAGGCGATATTAAACCTTGTGATCCTGAATTGACTGCCTTTGTGATGGTGAAACTATATATTGCACTGATTTTTGACTGGGAAAAGCGATACGAGCCTTTAACAAAAGAAGAAGTGGCTGAATCGCTGGAGCTTTATGTACTAAAAGGGCTTTCTGCAACAACATAATTTTTTTTGAGTTCAAATGACCAAATTTTATATTTAGTCATTCATCTATGGGAGGAAAACAGCAATGAATTTAATTCGGAATCAATGGAAAGACATTGTGACGAGCAAAAAACTACTGATCCCGATTTTAGCTGTCTTATTTATTCCACTGATTTATAGTGGTGTATTTTTAAAGGCGTATTGGGATCCATATGGTACAGTTGATCAATTACCTGTAGCGGTTGTCAACTTGGATGAAGGTAGTCATTATGACGGCAAAAACCTTCAAGTGGGCGATGATTTAGTGAAGGAATTGAAAAAGAACGATAATTTTAAATGGCACTTTGTTAATAGTGAAGAAAAGGCCATCAAGGGATTAAATAACGAGGACTATTATCTCGTTGTCGAGATTCCAAAAGATTTCTCGAAAAATGCGAGTACAGTGCTAGACAAACATCCGAAAAAATCGAATCTGAAATATTATACGAATCCAGGCGCAAACTATGCTGCGTCACAAATTGCGAATAATGCCATTATCAAATTAAAAGATTCGGTTTCAAAGGAAGTCACAGAAAATTATGCAGAGGTCATCTTTGATAACTTCAAAACGATTGCCAAAGGGTTAGATCAAGCAAGCGATGGTGCGAAGAAAATTGATGACGGAACAAAAAGCGCAAAAGATGGCAGTCAAAAGTTAAAAGACAATCTGGCGAAATTGGCTGAAGGTACGTTAACCTATAGCGAAGGTGTTCATCAGTTCGCAGGGAAAATGGGTGAACTGAACACAGGCATACAGTCTTTAGACAGTGGACTTGGTCAGCTTTTAACAGGCTATCAAACCATTGATCAGAAATTTGGAGAGCTTGGTTCAGGAATTGATACATTAACCGAAGGATTAAACACAAGCCGAGAAGGACATCAGCAGCTCGCTTCTAAAATGCCGCAATTCACAGCAGGCATTGAACAGCTAAACAACAAAGCACAATCCTTTTCAGAAAAAATTGCAGCAGTGGAAAAAGTCTTATCGTCACCAGAATTAGCGAATCTTGAAAAGATGGCGCCTAAACTCGATCAGGTGAAAAAAGACGCAAAAACATTCAGTACAAAACTTGCTTCATTAAAAGAGGCATTATCGAATCGAGATGCTAAAGTAAAAAGCATTATTCAAAACAGCTCCATGACAGATGAAGAGAAAAAGGCGGCAATGGATCAGCTTAATAGTCTGCCTACAATTGAACTGCCTGATCTGTCTGGACTCGAACAAAGCTTAGCAGCCTTGCAGGAACTGCCTGATGCAAGTGAGGTTCAATCTGCGGTAGCTTCGGCAAAAGAACAGCTGCAGCAAGTCAAACAGCTGCCTAAGAAAACAGAACAGCTGTATACATCTACAGTCGCAATACAAAATGCAATCGACCAAATGACATCTGGTACGAATAAATTATATCAAGGAGCGTTAAAGCTTCAAACAGGTCAAGGCCAATTACAAGATGGTCTGCAAACAGCAAATGGAAAGCTTGATACGGCGAAAAGCGGAGCGGATAAGCTTGCAAATGGATCAAGCCAGCTGAGCGCAGCGTTAAATAAGCTGGAAAGTGGTTCAACAAGTATCCAAAGCAATACATCTAAGCTTGCCGAAGGCTCAAAATCGCTTGATAAAGGATTGGGAGATTTAAAGAGCGGTACAGGGAAGCTGTCTAACAAATTGAAAAGCGCCGCTGATGACACAGGAGAAATTGACGCGGGGCAAGACAATTACAATATGATTGCAAATCCAGTGAAAACAGAAAATGATACAGCGAAAAAGATTGATAATTATGGAACAGGACTCACGCCGTATATTTTATCGATGGGACTCTTTGTTGGGGCTCTCATGCTCACCGTTGTCTTCCCAATGAAAGACCCCGCCGGACGACCTAGAAATGCGTTTGAATGGTTTGTCAGCAAATATAGTGTGCTCCTGCTTGTTGGTATCCTGCAAGCAGTCATTGCAAGCTCCATGCTCATCTTTGGGCTTGGTCTTGAGGTAGAAAGCCTCTGGCGCTTCTATCTCTTTGCGATCATTGTCAGCTTGACATTCTTAGCAATTATTCAGCTTCTAGCAACAACAATGGGGAACCCGGGACGCTTCATTGCCGTCATTATCTTGGTTCTTCAGCTCGCAGCAAGTGCTGGTACATTTCCACTCGAGCTTGTGCCGAAATTCTTCCAAGTCATTCATAGTCTGCTGCCAATGACGTATACCATCAATGGCTTTAGAACGATCATTGCAAGCGGTGATGACAGTTATTTATGGCACCAAGCAGCGATTTTAGGAACAGTTGCAATCATCATGATGGCCGCAACTACCGCATACTTTGCTTGGAACGTAAGAAAAATGAAACAAGAAGAAGCTTAATCAATGAATCCTTTCTCTTCATAGAGAAAGGATTTTTTAGTAGAAATTAGACATCACGAACACGAAGCGATATATTTTAAGAAGAGATGCTGAAAAAGGCATACATGGTAGGAATTGCTTTCAGACAAAGGAGGAAATGCCGAATGACAACTGAAATAAAAGAAACTGTGCAGCTAATTCAAAAGCTCGTCTCGATTCCAAGTCCATCAGGAAATACAGAAAAGGTAATCGGCTTTGTTGAACGTTTTTTACATGATTTGAATGTTGAGACAAAACGAAATCGAAAAGGCGGCTTAATTGCCACAATCAAAGGAACAAATGACAAGGAACATCGTATGCTGACAGCACATGTCGATACGCTCGGTGCGATGGTAAAGGAAATTAAATCAAATGGGCGGCTGCGTCTTGCACTCATTGGCGGCTTTCAGTATAACTCGATCGAAGGCGAATATTGTGAAATTGAAACCGTATCAGGCCATACATACACAGGAACCATTCTGATGCATCAGACGTCAGTTCATGTCTATGCGGATGCTGGAAAAGCAAAGCGAAACCAAGAGAATATGGAGATCCGTCTCGATGAAAAGGTGAAAGATGCAGACGATGTCAAAGCACTTGGCATTCAAGTAGGAGACTTTATCTCGTTTGACCCAAGAGTGGAAGTGACGTCTTCAGGTTTTATTAAATCAAGACATCTTGATGACAAGGCAAGCGTGGCGCTCCTGCTGCGACTTATTCACCGTATTCAAAAGGAAAACATCACATTGCCGCATACGACGCACTTCTTAATTTCTAATAATGAAGAGATTGGCTACGGAGGTAACTCCAACATTCCAGAAGAAACGGTGGAATACCTCGCTGTTGATATGGGGGCTATCGGCGATGGCCAATCGACAGATGAATACAGTGTATCTATTTGTGTGAAAGATTCAAGCGGTCCTTATCATTATGGATTACGCAAGCATTTAGCCGCATTAGCAGAAGAGAATCACATTGATTATCGTCTCGATATTTATCCTTATTACGGTTCTGATGCATCAGCAGCGATAAGAGCAGGGTATGATATTATTCATGGACTGATTGGCCCTGGCATAGATTCCTCGCATGCTTTTGAAAGAACACATGAAGATTCTCTCGATCATACAGCGAATCTCCTTTATCACTATGTTCAATCAGCATTAATCAAGGCATAAAAAAAGAACCCCATCTATCGGGGTTCTTTTTGGTTAGCTTGAAAGCTGTGTCGGTTCAGGTACATCTTGTCCAGTCATCACGCGATGTCCTTTTTCAGGGTCATATTGACCTTCCCATTTAGACATCACGACAGCTGCAAGTGCATTTCCTGTTAAGTTGACAACCGTGCGCGCCATATCCATGATACGGTCCACACCAGCAATAAATGCAAGACCCTCGGCAGGTACACCGATTGTTCCTAATGTGGCAAGTAATACAACAAAGGACGTACCAGGAACGGCAGCCATACCTTTAGATGTTACCATCAGCACAAGAATAAGTGTGAGCTGCTGGACGATCGTCAGGTCAATGCCGTATACCTGTGCAAGGAATAGCGCAGCGATGGCTTGGTACAAGACAGAGCCGTCCAGGTTAAATGTATAACCGATTGGGATAACGAAAGAAACAATTCCCTTTGGACACCCGATGCGCTCCATTTTATCCATGACTCTTGGTAAAACTGTTTCAGAGCTGGATGTACTAAAGGCTAGAAGCATTTCGTCTTTCATGTAAGCAAGAAATCTGAAAATATTGACGCCAATCATCTTTCCAATCATTCCGAATACAACGATAAGGAAGAGAGCGAGCGCAAAATAAACAAGACCTACGAGCTTACCTAATGAAATAAGAGATTCAAGACCAAATTTTGATACGGTCACACCAATGAGTGCGAAGACACCAAATGGTGCAGCTTTCATTACAACATTGACGACATGGAACATGGCGTGTGATACACCCTCGAAGAAGGCGAGTACAGGTTTACCGCGTTCACCAATGGCTGAAACGCCGAGTGCAAACAGCACAGTGAAGAAAATAATCGCAAGCAAATCACCTTCCGCCAATGATTGGAAGAAGTTCGTCGGAACGATATGAAGGAACGTATCAGCAACTGATTTGCTGCTTTGTTCTTTTTCCGTTTCAACATACTGGCTAATATCTTGTTTTTCCGTATGACCAAAGTCAACGCCTGCACCAGGTTGTACAAAGTTTGCAAGCACGAGACCAAGGATAATCGCAAATGTTGTAATGATTTCAAAATAAAGAATGGTTCTAAAACCAAGCTTCCCTACCTTTTTACCATCACCTGCACCTGCTACCCCTAGAATTAAGCTCGAAACGACAATTGGTATGACAATCATCTTAATGAGCCTTAAGAAGAAGTCTCCGATTGGTTTTAAGTATGTCTCAACGCCTGGGTTACCAAAAAAGATTGCCCCAACAACGACACCGAGAATAAGACCGATTAGGATTTGAGTAGCTAATCCAAATTTTAATTTTTTCATAGATTTCCTCCCTGACATATTTCATTAAAGGAATATTCCCATCATATTAAGTTTTAATATATGAATTAAAGTATAACTAAAATTAAAGAGTTTCGTCCATGATTAAATGATATTAAGAAAATACAAAATTATATGAAAAAATGGACATTTCGAACCTCCTAAAACATTTCAAATCAATAAAAAGTGCCTTCAGCACTAAAAGTCATCAGATGAAAATACTAAAAAACCCTTTTATATCAAGGGTTTTACCTTTTTACCTATTTTTCAGAAAAAATAAAAAGCACTTTAGACTCCAACCGATGGAAGGGGAAAAAAGTGCTTTTTATTTCAATTTATTTCCTTATTTAAGATAAATTACTTGTGAGCATTCCTCACATTCATTACCATAACACTCGTGCTGTTCCATTAATTCATTTCCACATTTTGTGCATTTTTTTGAGGGCAAATTTCTAAAAAACTCAGTGATTTTTCCTAGCATTTGTCATCCTCCAATACGTTTTGTTGCTATCATTGTATTATAACAGATTAATAATTGTCAATCTGTTTTGTAACAATAGGCAAGAAGAATGCTTTTTTTATGAAAAATGGGTATATTGTAAGAAGGGGATTTTTAGAAAAGGAGGGAAAAATGACGATGAAATTAACCATCATTGGATGCTACGGTGGGTTTCCAGCAGCTGGTGAAGCGACGTCAGGATACCTTTTTGAATCTGAGGGCTTTCGGCTGCTTATAGACTGCGGGAGTGGTGTTCTTTCAAAACTGCAGCAATACATTGATATAGAAGAACTAGATGCTGTTCTCCTTTCTCATTATCACCATGATCATATTGCAGATATCGGACCACTCCAATATGCGAAGCTAGTGGGATATCATTTAGGAAAAAGCAGCGGTCCGCTTCCGATCTATGGACATACGGGTGACAAAGAAGCATTTGGACGGCTTTCGGATGACGTACATACTAAGGCAAAGCCTTATCAGCCAGATGAAGGTATTCAAATTGGTCCATTTCAAATGGACTTTTTGAAAACGGTTCATCCGGCAGAATGCTATGCCATGAGAATTCAGGCAGAATCTGCTGTAGTGGTGTATACAGCAGACTCAAGTTATCAGGATGCATTTATCCCATTTAGTAAGGATGCAGATCTGCTCATTGCCGAAAGTAATTTTTACGCTGGACAGGACGGATCAGGTGCAGGACATATGAACAGTACAGACGTGGGGAAGCTTGCAAAGGAAGCAAACGTTAGTGAGCTCATCATCACGCATCTGCCTCATTTTGGTCGCCATAAAGACCTAGTCAATGAAGCACAGGCGTTATATACTGGCAATATACAGCTTGCCCATTCAGGGCTTAGATGGAACAAGGAAGGAAGATAGAGATGCTGTTTATCGATAACGAACAACATTATGATCCAATGATTAATTTAGCAATTGAAGAGTATTGCTTAAAATATTTAGATCCTGAAGAAACGTATTTACTGTTTTACATCAATCAGCCGTCGATTATTATTGGAAAGAACCAAAATACAATAGAAGAAATCAATACGAAGTATGTAGAAGACAACGGCATTAAAGTTGTCCGGCGTCTGTCCGGTGGTGGAGCAGTTTACCATGACAAAGGAAACTTAAACTTCAGCTTCATCACAAAAGACGATGGGGACAGCTTCCATAATTTTAAGAAGTTCACCGAGCCAGTCATCAAAGCGCTTGAAAAGCTAGGTGTCAAAGCGGAATTAAGCGGGAGAAATGACATTATGGCAGATGGACGGAAAATTTCTGGAAATGCGCAGTTCGCTACAAGAGGACGTATTTTCAGCCATGGTACGCTGCTGTTTGATTCAGAAATTGAACATGTAGTGTCGGCATTAAATGTGAAAAAAGAAAAAATTGAATCAAAAGGTATTAAATCCATTAGAAGCAGGGTCGCTAATATTAGTGAACTGATGGATCAAAAGATGTCGACAGAAGAATTTAGAAAAATCCTTTTAAGCTACATTTTTGATACGAATGGAGAAGTGCCTCAATATCAGTTGACTGAGAAGGATTGGGAAAAGATTCACGAGATTTCTCGGGATCGATATCAAAAATGGGAATGGAACTACGGCCGTTCACCGAAGTTTAATTTACAGCATTCTAAAAGATTCCCAGCAGGCTCCATTGATCTTCGGTTAGAAGTGAAAAAAGGCAACATTCAAGACTGCAAAATCTTTGGTGATTTCTTTGGTGTAGGGGATATTGCTGATATTGAAAAAAAATTAATTGGACAACAGTATGACCGTAAAACAATCAGCGACGTATTAGAAGATATGGATATGCGTCACTACTTCGGTAACGTGTCAAAAGAGGATTTTCTTGATTTGATTTATTAAGCAGGGACAAGCACGGCTAGAGATAGCGGTGCTTTTTTAATTGAAAGAATGAAAGCGATTTACATTTGATCTTGTGGATTTTTTCGATTGTCTATTATAATAGAAGGGAGGAATGTTTGGCTATAAAATGAATGGTCATTCATTCATTGATGACATGTAAGGGGTGGGAGAATGGATTTGATCAAAAAGCTAGAGCAGACGGCGATGACGAAGGGAGACAACATCGCACTGATCTTTGAAGGAAATAAGTGGACCTATCGAGAGCTGCTGACAAGTATCGAGCGATTTGCAGATGGATTAGTGGACGAAGGATTTCAAGCTGGGGATCATATCGCGCTTATTTTAGGGAATTCACCGCATTTTGTCATATCTTTTTATGGTGCATTAAAGGCTGGACTTATCGTTGTACCCGTCAACCCAACATACACGCCTAGTGAAATTGGCTATATGCTGATAACAGGTGATGTAAAAGGCATTGTTGCTCCTGAGCAGCTACTGCCAGTGTACGAGCAGGTGTACGAACAGCTTCCGTCTATTGAACGGGTGATTATTTGTGCAGAAAATGAATCTGCGTGCAGGTCGAGTATGAAGGAAGTATCTGATCGGCTTGTTTTCTTTGGAAAGCTAGTATCAGGTCATGCGAACGAGAGCGTGCATCCTACTATTCAGCCCGCCGATACGGCAGTTATTTTATTTACATCTGGCACGACAGGAAAACCTAAGGGTGCGATGCTCACTCATTTCAACCTTTACTCAAATGCAAGAGACATCGCTGAATATCTATCGATTGATGAAAAGGATAAGGTCATTGCCGCTTTGCCGATGTTCCATGTATTTTGTTTAACGGTTTGTATGAATGCACCATTGATTCATGGCGCGACCATTTATGTCCTGCCTCATTTCAGCCCATCAGAGCTTTTGTGTTTGATGGAAAAAGAGAAGCCAACGTTATTTGTTGGGGTACCTACCATGTATAACTATTTGTACCGCCAGGAGGGGCACGAGGAGGCGATGTCCTCAGTGAGAATTTGTATATCAGGCGGTGCCTCAATGCCTGTTGCCTTATTGCACGGTTTTGAGAAAAAATTCGGTGTCACCGTGCTGGAAGGCTATGGATTATCAGAGGCTTCTCCGGTGACTGCATTCAATCCCCTTGACGGAAAAAGAAAACCCGGTTCAGTTGGGACCGACATTATGAATGTGAAGAATAAGATTGTGAATGAACTTGGAGAAGAAGTCGGTCCAAATGAAGTCGGAGAGCTGATAGCAAAAGGACCAAACATTATGAAAGGCTATTATCAAATGCCAGAAGATACAGAAGCTGCACTAAGAGACGGCTGGCTGTATACTGGTGATTTGGCGAGAAGAGATGAAGAAGGATATATTTATATTGTCGATCGGAAAAAAGATATGATTCTTGTCGGCGGTTATAATGTATATCCAAGAGAAGTAGAAGAAGTGCTTTATCAACATGAAGCTGTAGCAGAAGCCGTCGTCATCGGTGTGCCAGATCCGAATACCGGAGAGGCTGTCGTCTGTTACATTTCCCCTAAGAAACATGCTCACATCGATCAAGAAGACATCATCACACATTGTTCACGCTATTTAGCGAAATATAAGCAGCCCCAAACGATCCATTTCATTGATGATATTCCAAAAAACACAACAGGTAAAATTTTAAGACGAGCGTTAAAGGACAAGTATCAAGCAGAAGAGAGTAAATAAAAAAGGGAGTCTCTTATGAGGAGGCTCCTTCAGCGTGTAAATAAACGCTCGCGTCTTGCAAGTGTTTCTGTCACGCTGAAAAGAGACAAAGGGCTAAAATAACATTTTAGCCCTTTTGAATGGCTTCTTTTAACTGTTTCTGAAAAGAATTCGACTGTTTTTGATTCAATTCATAATACGTGCCATCTACTAAAAAAACGACCTGTGATCGGTTTGTCCAGAGCTGAAAGGTGGTGCCGTTCGTTCGCCCATACATC
The DNA here is from genome assembly GCF_003431975.1 of Bacillus pumilus. Classification (GTDB taxonomy): domain Bacteria; phylum Bacillota; class Bacilli; order Bacillales; family Bacillaceae; genus Bacillus; species Bacillus pumilus_N. The sequence continues at coordinate 1,025,150 of NZ_CP027116.1, forward strand.
ACCTTAGCAATATAATCGGGTCCTTTTATATTTTTTTTGAGATGATTGCTTGTTTGCTTGCCTTTGTTTAATTCTTCAATTAAATCTTCTGCTGTATCTTTATCATCTATTTCATAGGAAATGGACTCGTTCGCAGGTGAAAGCAGCAATTTTTCTACTCGATTTTCATCAAAGGTTTCGCTCGTCCGGCTGAACACATAAAAGAAGGTAATAAGTAAAAGTCCAAAGATCACAACTCCTGCAAGGATTTTCTTCATTTCGATCCTCCAACTCACTATTTTATATGTAGCATCTCCGATTTTTGAGTAGCATAATCATTTTTTTCGTGAAAGCTTTTTCAGATAGGGCATGCTATGATGGAGCCACATGAGACAGGTTCTAAACAAAAATATGGATGATTAGAATAGAGAGAGGAATGGAAAGGAGGCTAACCGAATGCGAATACGTAAATGGGCAGCTCTTGCAACGGTAGCATACATATTATACGGTCTTTTTATTTATTCTTATTTGTATCTGTTGGGGGATTCAGCGGTTCCTGAAAGTGTGAAAGGAACAAGTGCAGATCCGCATACCTTTATGACAAGCCATGAGCTTGTCATCAGCGAGAATTTCTCGAACATCCGTAACCTGCTGTATTTCATCACAATTCCGTTAGATTGGTATGTCTTTTTCCTTTTGCTCATTTCAGGATTTTCTCGGAAGTTAGCAGACTGGAGCCTGGCAGCAGCTCGTTTTACATTGTTAAGCAAATTGGTGTATGTGTTTGTGCTATCGCTTTTGACAATGCTGATTTCAATGCCTATTAAATGGATTGGTTATCAGATTTCTTTGCACTACGGAGTATCTGCTCAAAGTACGGCAAGCTGGTTTAAAGACCAAACATTAGATTTCTGGATTCAATATCCGCTTCTTGCCTTATGTGCAATCGTCTTCTTTTGGCTCATTCAAAAGAGAAGAAAACGGTGGTGGCTGTATGCATGGGGTTTGACAGTCCCATTCACGTTGTTCCTCTTCTTTATACAGCCGGTCGTCATTGATCCGTTATATAACAATTTTTATCCACTAAAGGATCAAGCTCTTGAGGATAAAATATTAACGCTTGCAGACAAAGCACATATTCCGGCAGACCATGTCTATGAGGTCAATATGTCTGAGAAAACGAATACGATGAACGCTTATGTCACAGGGATTGGTGAAAATAAGCGTATCGTCTTATGGGACACGACACTGCAAAAGCTGAAAGATCGTGAAATTTTATTTATCATGGCGCATGAAATGGGACATTACGTTATGAAGCATGTTTATATAGGATTAGCAGGATATTTAGTGCTGTCACTTGCTGGTTTATTTGCGATCGATCGTCTTTATTTTTATTTGTATCAAAAGGGAGCGGCCTTGTTTCGGCTGAAGGGGTCACACGACATTGCCGCTCTTCCGCTTCTTCTCATCATCGTATCTGCGCTGTCATTTTCGGTTTCACCTTTTACAAATGCAGTATCTAGGCATCAAGAGCGAGCGGCAGATGAATATGCGGTGAACCTGACAAAAGACGGGGAGTCAGGGGTGACCTCTTTTCAAAAGCTTGCAAAATCAGGGCTGTCACAGGTGAATCCACCCCTTTTAGTGAAGGTCTTTCGCTATGGACACCCAACCATGATGGAGAGAATCATGGAGATGGAAGAAGCAGCGAAAAAAGAAGAAGCAACGCATAAGCAATAAAAAAATCCGGCTGGATGAGCCGGATTTTTTTCACACTTGTTTAGTTAGAAGCCGCTTGAACGTTGATTAATCCTTTTCCGTAATAGAAGGAGTTACCAAGCGGTGTTGCCGTGTTTTCTAAGCGCTGGCGAACCTGAGAAGTTGATAGATTCGGATACTTAGAAAGGATAAGCGCTGCTGCTCCTGCTACATGAGGAGATGCCATAGACGTTCCAGTATAAGAGGTGTATCCACTACTTGGTACTGTACTTAAAATTGAAGTACCAGGTGCAGAAACATCTAATTCAGGGCCTGCGCTGGAAGACGAGTTTCTCACATTGCTGCTGTTCACATTCGCAACGGCAATGGTAGAATCATATTTTGCTGGATAGCCAACTGTACTTGTAGAGCCTGTGGAACCTGAGTTACCTGCGGCCGCCACAACAACGACTCCACGGTTATTCGCTGTATCAACGGCATTTTTAAGTGCTGTTGAACCGTTTGGCCCGCCTAAGCTCATGTTGATGACATCCATGTTATTGGCTACAGCCCATTCAATACCGCTAATGATCCAGCTGTATTGTCCGTCGCCATAGCGGTCTAATACTTTAACAGCATATAGGGAAGCTCTTGGAGCGACCCCAAGGACACCAATTGTGTTATCAAGGGCAGCAATAGTTCCGGCTACGTGAGTTCCGTGTGATTGAAAATCTTGGGTGGCATTTGGCTCTGAAGGGACGAAGCTGGCACCGCCTGCAACATTTAAGTCAGGGTGTGCAGCGTGGATTCCAGTATCAAGGACAGCTACTTTGACATTAGCACCTTTATAACCTTGAGCGTGTACAGCTGGAGCTTTGATTTGAGGGATTCCGTAAGGGACGGTTTGTGCATATGCTTCTGCTTTGTGGTCTTCTTCTACGTAAGCAATGCTAGGGTCATGTTCAAGTTTTTTGGCGGCTTGTTCGGACATTTTTACTTGGGCGGCATTAATGAGGCGGTATTGTTTTTCAAGTTTTCCACCATTTTGAGTCACCGCTTGTTTTTTAGAGCTGTTTGTGGTGGCAGAAGCTTTAAAGCCAACAATATAGCTCTTTTCACTATCTGACTTTGAGACCGTCTCAGCATTCGCCATAGAGCCTCCAAACCCAGCTGAAAACAGTAGAGGGACAGCCAATAAAACACTTGTCATCACATTTTTCTTTTTCACGCACATTCCACATCCCTTTTTTCTTATTTCAGAATAATCATCCGTAGTCTATAAGAATGATCTGTTTGATTATTCTGTATATTCAGTTTAATGGAAGTAGGCAAATAAGAGTAGACCCGAATTTTTGTGAAAGTCCTAGCGAAAATTGGGGAATTAAGTCACTTGGAAATGATAGTAAAATATGTTTATTCTCTCATTTGAGCGGTTATCTATTAAAAAGGAAGGGTGCTTTTTTTCTTATGATTCATTTTCGGGCAAATATTCGATACCCGAAAAGCTTTAAAATAGGTAGAAACGTCTAGCATCTATTTCGAATTTCGATATAAAAAAATATTATTTTATCATTGTGTTTGTCAGGTCTCCGCTTCAGTGCTCGTCCTTCCTAGACTGCGAAGGTTTTCTTTCACGCTAAAAAGAAGACAAAGGGCTAAAATAAAGATCATTTTAGCCCTTTGTCAGAAATTTGATAACCTGTTCACATAACAGGTTCTTTAAGATGGGGAAGATTGAGTTAAATGGCTGACCACGTTGTAATCAAGGACTTTCCATTCACCATCTTTCCATTCCACATAATTTAAGCATGCATTGACAAGTCTCGTGTTCTCTAGATCTAGATGTTTATCCGCTAGCGTAGCGAGTAAAGCATGGATGGCAGCGCCGTGCGCCACGATGAGAACTTGTTGATCTGGATAGGCTGCTCGGACTTTTTCAATTCCTTCTACCATTCGGTCTTGAATTGCTTCAAGCGGTTCCATATTTGGATACTGTTTATCTGGAAACAGCTTTTGACGTTCCTCAAACGACATACCTTCAGCGTCTCCATAATCACGTTCAATGAAATCTTCCATGATCACAAGAGGGGCATTGATATGTTTTAAAATTAGGTGTGCTGTTTCTTTTGCCCTTGTAAGCGGACTGGAAATGACCACATCCCAATGGGCATCCTTTAAATAAAGGCCCGTTTGTTCAGCCTGCCATTTACCAGTGTCGTTTAAAGGGATATCTGTACGACCTTGAATTCGTTTCGCTGCATTCCAATCTGTTTCCCCGTGTCTGACTAGGCAAATTGTTGTCAATCAAATCCCGCCTTTTCTATCTTTTCTTCTATTATACTAAAGCATAAGAAAAAAGACTGGATTAGCGATTTGTGAGACTTGTTAAGGATTCGACTGAGCTGGCAACTTGAGATACCGTTTGTTTGACTTCCTTTAATTCATTAAGGAAGGTTTGAAGATCTATTTCAATTTTTCCATTTTGGTTTTTGCTTAAGTTCATGCTGCTTACGATATCATCGAAGAGCGAATTGATTTGAGTCATTTTTTCTTTACTGTCTGTCACAAGTAAATTCACATCGGCAATGTGCTGTGACACTATGGCGATTTGTGAATTGGTATTGTTGACGAGTTCAGATACAGTTGAAACCGTTTTCTTTGTGTCCTCAGATAATTTACGAACTTCATTTGCTACGACAGCGAAGCCTTTACCATGTTCACCTGCCCGTGCAGATTCGATTGAGGCATTTAAAGATAGCAAGTTCGTTTGCTCTGCAATACCTGTGACAATCCCAAAGATTTGTTCAATCTGTTTCGCGATTTCTTCTAAACGCTTAATTTCCGTTTCAATCTTCGTCATGCTACCATCAATTTGGTTCATTTGAGTTTGCTGAATTTCTAATTCTTTTTTACCACCGATCGATTTTTCTTCGACCTGTGCTGAAATTTGCGTTCCAGCTTGTGACATGTCTGCCATCTCATCAGATTTTGATACAAGCTTGTCCACTGCACTTGTTGTGTTTGAGAAGAGAGAAGCAAGCGAATTTGAGGTTTCTGTGATTTTTATATGAAGCTCCTGCTGCTGCTCTTCTGCTTCATCCCGAATTTTAGAATATTCATTTTGGAATGTATCAAGAACAAGCTGCTGCTCTAAATTTAAGATTTTCGTCGTCGCTTTGACTGCTGTCTGATATTCTTTGAATTCTTGGATATGCTGAGCAAATAAATCCATAATTGATAACAAAAGGTCTTGGAATGCAGCCATATACCATTTAGGCTGGAGACCAATTCGTAAATGAACCTGTGCAATTTTAATTCGTTTTGCCACGTAAGCTTCATCAATTACACCTGCAAACATTTCACTAATATGAATGCGGAGTGTTTTTTTCAAACGCTCAACAGAACTATTATCTTGAATGATATGCATCAAGGAAGACTCGACTTCTAAATTTTTATAAAATTTATCAACGATATGTGTGATATCGTCCTGAACAATCGGATTGAGCTGTTTCAGAATAAATAAGTCATGGTGCGTCAGGTCAATCATTTTAATTTGTTTCGCGATATCTGTATTGTCCGAAAAGTTGATTCGTTTTAGCTCATCATCCTGCTGTGAAAAAAAAGCAGAGTTTTTTCTTTTCGTCTCTTTTTTAAATAACAATGTTTTTGTCCCCCCATAATCATCACAAATATCAGACTTTATGTTTCTTATCGGATAAATTTGGATTTTTTAAAGGGAAACCAGTGAAATTTTACTGTTCTTTATATGACCTTTCTAGTGATTTCTTTGCTGGGCCTTCTACTACTTCACCAGTAATAGAAAAACGGGAGCCATGACACGGGCAATCCCAAGTGCGGTCACTATTATTCCAAGCGACTTCACAGCCTAAGTGAGTACACGTTGTATCGACAAGAAAGATATTCCCGTCCTCTGATTTAAAGGCGCCACATTTTTTCTTTTCATAAGATACAATGCCGCCTTCGCCTGGCTTTAAATCATCAATTGTTTGATCGGTTCGCTTTAATTTACCACTGATCAGCTTGGCAGCAACATTTGTATTTTCTTTAACGAAATCTTTGACGAAAGAGTTAGAAACAGGTCTTGATGGCGCAAAAATGGATTCGTATGGATTCGATTTTCCTTCAATTAAATCCCCGATAAGGGTGGCTGCGACGTGGCTTGTTGTCATGCCCCATTTTCTAAAGCCGGTTGCAACAAAGATATTTTCGTGGTGTTTCGTCAAGTGGCCAATGTACGGGATTTGATCCATTGTGACCATATCGTGTGTCGACCAGCGATACAGTACCTCTTCAATTCCAAGGGTGGCGTCTCCAAACATTTCCAGACCTCCGTAGTGAGCAGATTCATCCCCGCCTTGTCCAGTTTTATGACCTTCGCCTCCGATGAGCACGACTTCCTCACCATGCCATTTTGCGGTTCTTAAAGAATGAGCAGGCTGGTCAATTCCTAAATACATCCCATCTGGGAGCGGCTTCGTTGTTTTTGCTGCAACCACATAAGATTGTTCTGGGTGAATTCGCGTGAAATAAAACCCTTTCCCATCATAAAAAGGAAAGTGCGAACAGCATATGATATAACGGCCTGTCAGATGGTGACCGCTTTTTGTGATGACAGCAGGCCGGTTTCCTTCTTTCACGTCAACAGCAGTAGTCTGTTCAAAAAAACGTACACCTCGCTCTAGGAGCTGATCAATTAGTGCATGTAAATAATGAAGGGGATGAAACTGTGCCTGTTGCGTCATTGCAAGGGCAGCTTTGATGTCAGCATCAAAAGGAAGCGATGTTTTCCATTCTCGGTCAATCCCAAGTTGTTTGTAGGCATCTAATTCCTTTTTTAATTTTTTTACACCGTTTTCTTCCTTTGTATAAAGGTACGCATCTTTGACTTCTAGCTGACAATCGATGTCGTATTCTTTGACGCGGGCTTGAATGAGCTCTTTTGCTTTCTCATTTGCTTCTACATATAAACGGGCTTTGGGCATGCCAATTTGCTGAATCAGCTCATAGTAGTACACATCGTGCTGTGAGGTGATCTTAGCTGTCGTGTGTCCGGTCGTCCCTTGCATCAATTGATCGGCATCAATGATGATGACATCTAGCCCGCGTTCTGTCATTTCAAACGCAGTAGCGATACCGGTAATACCACCACCAACAATGATGACATCTGCTGTGAGATCCTCGTGTACAGCAGAGAAAGAGTGCTTCTGACTTTCCGCTATCCATAACGATTTTGCATGCTCCGATCCTTTATGCTCTTGCTCCATGTTGTCGCCTCCAGTTAGTGACTTCTTATGCATAATTTTTCCACAATGATGAAAATCATACATTGGAAAGGAAACAAGTTCGACATACATAAAAAAATGGCCAACACATAAAAATAAACAAGATATAAGGAAGGAGTGGACAGACGTGTCAACAAAGCAGCCGAAGAAAACATTGCCGCCTCAGCATCAAAATGAACGTCCTGGGCTTGAATATATAATGAATCCAAGGCCTGTGTTTGATCGAGAGGTGCCAGATAAAAAGCTAGCAGGAAAAACAGCCATTGTGACAGGTGGAGACAGTGGAATCGGAAGAGCAGTCTCGGTCTTATTTGCGAAGGAAGGAGCCAATGTCGCCATTGTTTACTTGAGTGAACATCGCGATGCAGAGGAAACGAAGGACTATATTGAAAAGGCTGGAGGCCGGGTCATCTTAATGGCAGGTGATTTAGGAGATGAGGCGTTCTCGAACGAGGTGGTCAAAAAAACAAAAGATGCTTTTGGTTCCATTGATATATTAGTGAACAACGCCGGGGAACAGCATCCACAAAAAAGCATTGAACAGATTACCTCACATCAGCTTCTTCGGACATTTCAAACGAATATTTTCGCCATGTTTTATTTAACAAAAGCGGCTCTTCCTCATCTAAAGAAAGGTAGCAGTATCATTAATACAGCATCTGTCACAGCCTATAAAGGGCATGAAACTTTGATCGACTATTCATCTACAAAAGGGGCAGTTGTGACATTTACGAGATCATTGTCTTTATCGCTCATTAAACAAGGGATTAGAGTGAATGGGGTAGCACCAGGGCCTATTTGGACACCCCTCATTCCATCGACTTTTACGGAAAAAGAAGTCTCGGAATTTGGTGGGGATGTTCCTATGGAACGTCCAGGTGAGCCAGTAGAGCTTGCGCCGAGTTATTTATTTTTAGCGAGCGAAGACTCGTCTTATATGAATGGACAAATTCTGCATGTGAATGGTGGAACCATTTTAAATGGGTAAACAAAAAACTTGCGGTAAAGAGACGAGTTGCTGTCTCTCTGCCGCAAGTAAAATCATCATGATTGATGTAAGCAGTGTTCTGCATATTGAGCTGACAGGTCGTTGAATCGCTTTTCATCACGCTGATCCAGTGCCTTATCAATCTCTTCTCTAAGGAAGGTTAAACGCTGTTTATAAAGCGCTTCATCTAAAACCATTTGAATATAGATGTCTAAAATCGTGACGCCGTTTTCTTCGGTTTTTTGGGTGTTGCGGGACTTCATGAGCTCAGCATACGTTTTTTTCTCTTTCATAAAGAATCCCCCCGATGCCTTTTTTATAGTATATGGATTGGCGGAGAAAAAATCAACAAGAATTTATAATTTTTAGACAATTTATTTTTGAGCGAAATCGACACTTCTTGTCCGATCGACAGGATGTGATATACCTTTAAAAAGGACTTTTCGATAGATCAAATAGACTAAAAAATACGGTAAAAAGATGATTTTTAATAAATTTTGAAAAAATCCTGTCGTTTCTTATATGTTGGTGATAGATTAATAGTATCTTAAATAACCAAAAATTAACACAGGAGGAAATGAAGTGTCAGGAATTAGTGAAACACCTTTAGATTCATACGTCATTAATCAATCAACAATGGCGGTCCTTCCGATTGAAGAAGGAAAAAAAGTATATTCAAAAGTAATAGAAAGAGAGACAAGCTTTTACGTTGAATTAAAGCCCCTGCAAATTATTGAACGAAGTTGTAGATTTTTCGGCTCAAGTTATGCGGGCAGGAAAGCAGGAACATATGAAGTAACAGGAATTTCCCACAAGCCTCCATTTGAAATACAAACCCTTGATATATAAGGGTTTATAGGCGGTTTCTCTGTTTTTTGATGCCGTATTGATGCCGAAACATTTTTAAACAGTTCTCATGAGGTCTCCAAACATCTTCGAAGCCTCTTTTTTTCTGTCACTGGTAATGTGTAAATAAACTAATCTAGTTGTTTTATCTTCGGTATGTCCTAAGCGAGCCATAATCCTGTGAAGATCTACGCCTGCTTCTGCGAGAAGTGAGGTGTGAGTGTGTCTGAGAGAATGAGGAGTTAATTTTTTCTGAATACCTGATTTTTTCAATACTGAATTGAAACGGTTCTCAATCGTTTTAACGAATGGCGGATAACCATAATACTTTGTTCTCTTCATTCTCCCAAAAATAAAGTTGCCATCGAACCACTCATCTTTAATCGCAATTTTAATTTTATTTTGAATTGCTTTGTGTTTCTTTATAACTGAAATTACTTCTGGTTCTATATCAATAACCCTAATGGAACCTTTTGTTTTTGGAGTTAAAATTTCAAATTCTTTAGTATTGTCCTTATCATTAAAATATGTTTTTGTAATACTGATACTGTTGTTTTCAAAATCCACATCGCTCCATTTAAGAGCTGCTAATTCACCAACCCTCATGCCTGTCCAAGCCAAAAGGAAGAACATTGTGAAATATTCATGATCAAAATCTCTATTAGCTGTGTCCAGAAAAGTTTTGAGTTCAGTTTTTTCAAAGTATTTATCTTCGATTGATTGGTTTTCTAACTCCTCAACGGTTTTAATGTCTTTAGGTAATTGAGCGAATTCCGTCGGATCATCTAAAATGATTTTTTGTTGTCTAGCCCTCCTGAAAACCATTTTAGCTACAGAGTGTATGTTGCTAATATTTCCTTTGGATAATTCTCCTGCTTCTTTTAACTTAACTAACATTTTTTGGTAGTCCTTATCTGTTATCTCTTTGACTTTTTTATGACCAAGGTGTTTATTTAGGTGTTTAATTTCTTTTTTCCTAGTTCGTAAAGTGCTGTTTTTAACTCCAGACAGTTTGTATACTGAGTGCCATTCGTCGCAAAGCTCTTTGAAAGTTATTTTGTGCTTCATATCCAGTTTAACTTTACCAAGAATATACTCCATTTCAGCGGCAGCTTGTTTTGCATCTTTTTCCCTCAAAAAACCGCGCTTTGGTATTCTCTGTCTTTTACCGGTTTTTGGATCAATGCCATTTTCAATGACATACATCCATCGGATGCCTTTTTTTGTTTCATACTTTTGAATACTTGCCATGTTAAAATCCTCCTCAATTTATTTGTTTTAAGGAATTCTCGTATAAAGCAAAAGCATAGCTTTTTCTTCTAAACATTTCTAAGCGGGCAGCAGCAAAAGAATAAGTCACATTAAAGGTGTCTCCAATTAGCTTTATCGCTTCAGATTGCAAAGAAGGTAGGTTTAATTTTTGAAGCATAAAGGAGGGAACACAGAAATGATACATGAAACTATTTGCCTGATATTCTTGCAATTCTCTAAAGAGCTTGTGCATATCAAATTGGTTGCCATAGTGCTTTATCACATGGCATAACTCGTGTCCAAACTCTTCCCATTGTTGTTTTTTGTTTAAACGTTTATCAATGACCATGCTGTAAGAGCCATTCACACAGAAAACAATACTAGGCCTTCTTTCAAAATGAAGCCATATTTTTAGAGCAGCTGCCATAAGTTCCATATCAATTGATTCTGGTGTAAGCATGTTTAATTTTGTGTATATTTTCTTCACTTCTTCTTCTAAATGAGATAATCCTTTCATTTAAAACACCCCTAAAATGAGAATATATGTTCTGTTTATAGCTGTAAAAAAAAGCCCGGTGTTTAAGGGCTTATTCAGCTTTTTTTAAATCTATGTCCTTAAAAAAGAAAACTGCTGTAAAGCTCATGACTATGATGAGAAGCACAATACTTTCTTTTACATCTGGCCTATATAGGTATTGATGGTATATCCAAAATACTCCGCCAATAAGCAGAAAGAAAAATTGTAGAAAGAAACCAATCAAATAACATTCTCCTATCATAAAAGATATTCCCTACACAGAAGCCAGTATTTGTATCTAATGATATTAGAAATAATAGGGTATTTCAAGATAGAATTTGAACGTATGTTCTTATGAGAATTTAAAATAAAAGCCCAAAAGATAGGGCTATATTCAAATTCCTAAAAGCTGTTTCTTCTTTAGTGTGAACTCTTCATCAGTTAAAATGCCTTCTTCTTTGAGTGCTGCGTACTTTCTGATCTCATCAATAGTAAAATCGGTATTCTCATCAGGCGCAACAACATTTTCTTGCTTATTTACATCACTTGAAGTTTGTTTTATTACCTTTGAGGAGTTTTCTTTCATTTTCTTTATATAAGCCACAAAAGTAGCAGGATCACCTTCTAAAATACCAAACACTTCAATATGTTCGCCAGCAACATTAAAAGAAAATTTGTAACCACTCCAACCCTTTGTAGGAACAGATACATTAGAGACATCAGTGTATTCCCATGACTTAATAGAGTTGTTTTTATCAATAAATATCAATCTTTTTTTAGTTGCAATAAAAAGACCGACCTCACCATATTTCAAAAAATTACTTGAACATAAAACAATTTCAGCTATAGTTTCATCAGTTTGATTTAAAATATCGTTTGCTTTATGAAAAAGATTTATAAAATTTCTTGAAGCGCGTTTCTTTTTATTCAGTACAGGATTATAAATTTTTTCATCTCTAAAAATAAAAGCCAATCTATACACCTCTCACTAATAATCATTACTGTAAAAATTACAGCAGAACCTTCAGTTGAGAAAAAATGATTGTAGACTCTACTGTAATTTTTACAGTTGAACAGTCATTCAATTGAAGGTATTACTGTAAAAATTACAGCAGAACCTTCAGCATTAATTAAACTAAACAAAACTAAATAAAGAAATATATTAATTAATTAATTATTAGTTTAGTCTTTCGATTTACTACCTTTCATCTTTTCTTTCTGTTTTATGTAATTGATGAAACTAATCGTTTCTTGTCTAGCTTCTTTGGAAAAGTTGGAAACTTCATTGAAAGCGATTTGCAAATCAGAATCATATACATTATGAGCCGAAGCAATATTTTCAGTTCTACCAAGAAGAAAATCAGTTGTTGTATTCAATACATCAGCTAAATCTTTGAGCATGACATTTGAAGGTGTGCTATGTCCGTTCTCATAATTGCTTATAGTTCCTTTTGTTGTATTAAGACGTTTAGCTAGTTCTTCCTGTGTTAATCCTTTATCTTTTCTGACACTCTTTATTCTTTTAGAGAGCATGACAGTCCCCTTCAACTAATAAGCATCTGTGGATATTGCAATGGTTTTGTTTAATTTTATTTTTTTTTAAAAGTGCGGCCGCTTTTCTTTTCTTTTTCTTTAATGTAATTGATAAAGTCTATAGTTTGTTTTCTAGCTTCTTCAGAAAAATCAGAAGCAGCATTGAAAGCAATTTGAAGATCAGGATCAGACTCTATTTTATTATCATCAATGGTTTTGTAATCAGGATCATCACTCCTGCCAACTAGGTAATCAATCGAAACATCAAATATATCTGCGAATTTAAGCAATTCACCATCAGTAACAGGTCTTTTACCTGACTCTATTCTACTTAAGACACTGTAGTTAATATTGACTCTAGATTCTAATTCGCGTAATGACCAATCATTTTTTTCGCGGAGTTTTTTAATTCTTTCACCTAATTTATTTTTCATAAAATCACCAAGATTCCTTATATGATTTTTCCGTATTAGCAACACAATAATACCATGTTTCTAATATGGAAAAAAATATTTTGCTAAAATAACAACAGAAATAGTTGACTTTGCTGATTCAACAAAATATAATCTTAATTAAGTTGCTGATTCAACAACAAAATGAGAGGGTGAGATAATTGGAATTTAATCTTGTTTTGATTAGAAATAGAAGAATTGAGTTAAATCTTTCTCAACAAGAATTAGCGATTGCTTTAGGTTTTAAAGACGCATCAACTTATTTGAAGTATGAAAGAGGAGAGTATGCGTTTAAAGCAAAGCAACTCCCTATCTTGGCTGAAATTCTTCAGTGTAAAGTGACAGATTTTTTTGTTCGGAATGTTGCTTAAATAGCAACAGAGAGCGCGATCAGAGATTATTTCAAAAGGAGCATGAGCATGGAAAAAAATAATGTAAGTCTTCATGTAACAAACCAACCTGAATTGAAAGAGTTGCTCGATAAGGCTGGGTACCAAATCAAACAACTCAAACAAACACTTAGTCAAATTGAATCATTTAAACCTAATGTGAAAATTGATTAAAAACCAAGCTTTCTAGCCACATACTCAGTACTAGCTGTTTCAAGCATTTCTCTCCATGAACTGAATTTAGTGTTATTTAAAACATAATCATCTAATTCATTTTCAGGTATTTGATCTAAGTTTTCATGCTTTGAGAAAACCTCTCCACTTTCAAATTCATTGTAGGATGAAAAATTAGTGTTTTTTCTCAAAAAAGCATCTGTCAACAACTCTTCTAAAGGAACGTCGTTAGATCCTTGAAGATCATCAGCAGCCTTAGACATTTTTTCGAGTTGCTTTTCAAATTCTTTAAACCCTTTGATTTCCATATGTTTTCACCACCTTTCAGAAATAATATCGGCTGAAAGGTAGAAAAATCCAATAGGAGGTTCGAAATGCCACAGACAGTTATCACTTTTGATGAAATGACAGCCACCGTATTTCAAGATCAAATGCAAAAGTTATTTCAGGCAGCTTATGAAAAAGGCGTTGAAGACGGAATGAATAAAAACTCGTACCCGCCTTTACTGACAAACCAGCATTTACAAGAAATCTTTTCAGCTTCAAGAAGCCCTGTATGGAAAATCACATCAAGGCCTGACTTTCCAAAATTCAATGAAATTAGTGGTCGTTATCCAAGAGACCTGGTGTTTCGATGGATTGAACAAAATTCCTCATACATTCAGGAGGTAACAGCATGAATCAAGTACAACAGATTTTCAACTATCAGGATCAAGAAGTCCGAACAGTCATTCAAGATGGACAACCTTGGTTTGTCGCAAAGGATGTATGCGAGATTCTAGGGATTAAAAATGCTACCCAAGCCGTTTCAAAACTGGATATTGATGAACGGTCTATGTTGAACATAGGGCGTCAAGGTAATACAAATATCGTGAACGAACCGGGTCTTTACACATTAATTCTAGGAAGCCGCAAACCCGAAGCTAAGCAATTTAAGCGATGGATCACCCATGAAGTTATCCCGACAATCCGAAAGACAGGCGGTTATGTAGCAAACGATGATCTATTCATTCAAACTTATCTGCCGCAGGCTGATGAACAAACAAAACATTTTTTCAAAGCCACCTTGCAAACGATGAAAGAACAAACCAAGCAGATTGAAGCAATGAAGCCTAAAGCACTTTTTGCAGACGCAGTCGAAACGTCTGAATCATCTGTACTTGTAGGAGAATTAGCAAAACTGCTTCAACAAAATAATGTGCAAATCGGACCAAACAAACTCTTTGAATGGTTACGAGAGAATGGATACTTAATCCGCAAAAAAGGTGAATCATATAATCTCCCAACACAGCGCAGTATGGATATGGGGCTGTTCGAGATTAAGAAGCGAGCTGTTAACAACCCTGACGGTTCTGTTAGAACAACACGCACACCGAAAGTGACTGGAAAAGGACAAGTTTACTTTATTAATAAATTCCTAGCGTCAGAAACGGCTTAATCGTTAACCGGCTCAGCGCAGGGTTTTCTATACCTTGCCTGTCCCTTCATTAATATTTTAACAACAAAAACTGAATAGAAAAGGATGAGAACAAATGGCGAACAGCCCTTACAACGTTTCCAACTTATGCAAATGGATGCATAAGAAACGTAAGGAAATAGGTCTTTCACAATACGCAATGGGACAACTACTTGGCGGGAGGGATCAGAAGTATGTTTCAAACATTGAAAATGGTCTTACCACTATTTCCCCTGAGATTTGCATCCGTTGGTTTGAGATTTGCGGTGCCTATGAACATATCGACCTTGTTCATTTCATTTTCAAGCTTCATCCAATGGCAGCCGCGCCAATTGATCCCGCCTTAAATGATAGTCCTCATAAGGCCTTGATCAATTTAGTGCAGGAAATGAAGGACGCACAAAAGGCTATCAATGATCTTGCGGAATGGCTGAACAATACACGACCAGGTAAGCATGATGAGCTACCGATGCAAGCGATAAAACAAATTTATGATCTAACGCAGGCAAACAAAACGCTCATGTATTCAATGTCGAGGGAGTTTGGTTTGAAGATACAAGACCTAACAGAAAAATGGTCGAAAAAAGCCATTGTCGCAGAGGTAGCAATGCACAAAAGACAGGATAGGGAGGCTGTACTAGCATGATTGAGAAACAATTCATTAAAGAAGATGTTCCTGTGGCAAAGGTAAAGATTCAAAGCGCAGAAGAGCTTATGCTTCTTGCTCACCAAGCGCTAAAAGATGGTGACTATGACGAACTTGCAAGCCTAGCTGGAAGCATTAGAAATATCAGCGAGGATCTTGTGCGGATGAATAATTTAGGAAAATTAATTGAAGTCGCATCGAAGTTACAGAAAAAAAGTGGTGTACGGCTTGAGCTTGTTACACGTACTGAAAGGACTGAAACCATTGAATATTGAGCATCCGATGGTAACGCAGATTAATAGCTTTGGTTATCCGAAAGACTACTGGAAGGACGAAGCGGAGCGCAATGGATATGAAGATGAAGACGATGAAGACAAATAAAAAAACCCGCTTGGCACAGCGAGTTTTAAGGTGTATTGCTTCTGATTAGGTACAGACAGTATACCAAGAAATCACATGAAAATCAATGACGGAGGTATACATGATGGAATTATCAAAAAATCATCTGCAAGTAATGAAAGACATTGGAGAAGGCGCAACAATTTGGGGTTTCATGGAAGCTCACTTATTGAGAGAGGTTCAATCGTTTGATCCATCATTTGTTAAATTGGTACCGCTTGATGAACTGGAGAAATATGATCCAAGCATTGCTGGATTAACAGGGGTAGACCAGCTTCCTTATTTCGGAGCCGTTCTGACAAGTGATGGTTTTGCCTACCTTGATAGAAACAAAAACAAACTATCTGAGGAAGGTGAGTCAAATGAGTAAATTTCAAATCAGTTTTGATCACCGCCGTGAAGCGCAGGAGCGTTTGGAGAAAGCAGGCGGTTGGATCGACTACAAAAAAGGAAAACCTGTGTTCAACTTTCCGAACGCTCAAGCAAAACAAAAATACATCCAGTTAGGGCAGGCGGCATATCGCAGAAAGGTGGGAATGTAATGAATGGTTTAACCAATATTGATTACTCGAATTATATGCCTCAAGGAAATACAGCCCCTTCCGTCACAACAGAAGCAATGGTGAGTAGACAGGCGCAAGAGGTTCAAGCGGCGATGGTGATAGCAAAAAAATTTCCGAGAGACGTATATGCTGCGTTTGAACGTATCAAAAAAGCGTGTGAAAGAAAGTTGTTGGCGGAGAGTGCCGTTTACGAATACCCGAGAGGTGGATCGAAAGTTTCAGGCCCTTCCATTCGGCTTGCTGAGGCATTAGCGCAAAACTGGGGGAACATTGATTACGGAATTATGGAACTCGAACAAAAAGCCGGTGAATCGTCAGTGATGGCATATGCATGGGATCTTGAAACGAATACTCGTCAAACAAAAATTTTCACAGTCAAGCACGAGCGTAAGGCAAAAGGAACAATAAATAAGCTTAATGATCCGAGAGATATTTATGAGCTTGTGGCTAATCAGGGTGCCCGCCGTGTTCGTGCCTGCATTCTTGGTGTGATACCAGGGGACATTGTAGATGCCGCTGTTGATATGTGTCAAAAAACATTGATTAGTGGACATAAAGAACCGTTAGAGGATCGTTTAAGAAATGCCTTCTCTTTATTTAAAAAAGAGTTTGGAGTCACTAAAGAAATGATTGAGGAATATGTCGGCAGTAATGTTGATGCTTTCACTGAACAAGACTTTTTGAAAATCGGAAGGATTTACACTTCCTTACGTGATGGTATGGCAAAGAAGGAAGATTACTTCAATGTCAAAGTCAGCAGCGCAACCAAGTCAAAAGCAGAAGAAGAGTTCAAAAAACAGAAGGAACAAAAAGAAAGCAATAAAAAGGCGGGTGATCCTGTAAATGGGGATTCCGGTGATCAATCAAGATAACTATTACTCTAACGAGATAGATAAAGTCTACATGTCTAATTCTCAATATAAAAGTTTCTTAGAGTGTGAGGCGGCTACTATTGCAAAGATTAACGGAGAATGGCAGCCGCCGTCTTCTGAGGCTCTTCTCTTCGGCCAATATGTTCATGCGTGGTTAGAAGGTGAAAAGGCATTCGATTCCTTCAAGATGAATACACCATCATTGTTCACTCAAAAGGGTCAGCTGTACAAGCAATATCAATTGGCTGATCTCATGATTGAATCAATTCAAAATGATGATCTGTGTATGTTTGTTCTTCAAGGAGATAAAGAAGTGATTATCACAGGTGAACTGTTCGGAGTGCCTTGGAAAGGAAAGCTTGATGTGTACAATCCAGCAGGTGGACGCTTTGCTGATCTTAAAACAACACGTTCTCTTCGTGAAAAAGTTTGGGATCAAGAGCTAGGCTATTGTTCATTTGTAGAGGCTTACGGATATATAGGACAAATGGCAATTTATGCAGAGTTAGAAAGGCAAATGTCTAAAAGGGATGAATGGCTTGAGCCTCTTATCGTTGCCATTTCAAAAGAAGATCCACCAGACAAAGCCGTTATCAACATAGACAATTCCAGAATGGAAGTCGAGCTTGAAGATATTGAGAAGCATATGGAGCGAATCATTCAAGTGAAACATGGCGGTGAGCCTCCAAACCGGTGCGAAAAATGTAAGTATTGTCGTTCCACAAATCAACTAAACAGGATCATTCATTTTTCGGAGCTGATCAGTTGATGGAAAAGGATTTTTTCATAAAGGTCCCTATTCCTTATGCTTACTTGTCTTTATCGGAATCAAGCAAAGATCAAGCCAGTTTGTTTAGGTCATATGTAAAAGACTTCATTAAGAGAAACGAAACTGGGCTTACTTATATCAAAATTAGCGGTATGTATGCCCTATGTAAGTTGAAAGGGCGTGAATAGATGAACTATCTCAAAGAAATAAACGGCTTCATGAGGTTTCTCGAAACGACAGAACTAAAACCTACCACTCAAGCATTGTGGTTTCACTTGATGGATATAAACAACGGTTGCACATGGAAAGAGTGGTTCACGGTGCCAAACAGTCGGCTTTATTCGCGGTTAGGAGTCAGCGAAAAGACTATGATTGAGCATCGAAAAATCTTGATAAAACATGGCCGTATCGAATACAAGCCTAGAGGCACTGGGGCGGGCAGTTATCGCATCGTAAGTCTTGAGATTAAAGCAAGCATGACCCCTGTACCTGATGAAGAACCCGAAAAGCCAAATGAAGAAAAACCAACAAGACAGGAGGACAAGCAACCTATGAACGCATTTGAGTTTTACGAGAGCCATTTCGGCGGAACACTAAACAGCTTTGTAAGTCAGCAAATAGGTGGTCTGATAGATGATTTTGGAGAAGAAAACGTGATTAAAGCAATGGAAATCACCTTGAAAAACGGCGTTCAGAACATCAAATATGTTCAGCGGGTCCTTTCAAATCAGCGGGCACAAGAAGGAGTGAAGAAAGATGCAGAGTATGGGCGATACCTTAAAGTCGTTGGAGAAAGCAAATCCAGCACTAGCGAAGAGACTGAGAGACTCCAAGAAATTGCAAGAAGAAAAGGTCTATCCGGTCAGGTACGAGACACTCACTGTGATTTCTGAAGAACATTGCATGTATGGGAAATGCGATGGGTCGGGGTTGATATGGATTATAGATCATGAGGAAAACAAAGAGTTTATGAAAGAGTGCCCGTGTAAAGAAGTGAAAAAGCTCTCAAATAGGCTTATGAGCGCAAGACTACCCGAAGAGTTCAAAGATGCTTCTCTAAACTCTTTTGATATCAATGTTTATGAAAAACCCGAATCCAAAGAGCGAGCAGCCAATGCAAAAAGGGTTGCTAAAAACTACGTTTTGAAATTTGAAAAGATGCGGGAGTTAGGAAAAGGCTTGTATTTCTTTAGTGAAGAGAAAGGAAGCGGAAAAACAAGGCTTGCTGCTAGTATTCTTCACGCAATAACAAAGGTCTACGACAAAAAAGAAGAAAAGCCACTCAAAATCATCTATTCGTCTACAGCTGATCTGATCGGAGAAATAAAAAGCACGTTTGACAGTGAATCGAAGGTGAAAAGTACCGACATTATGGATGCTGTCAAGACAGCTGATCTTGTTGTCCTAGATGATATTGGAGTGGAAAACGTAACAAAATTTGTGGAAGAAACCTTCACCCGTATTCTTGATTATCGACTTCAATACAAGAAGCCTACGATCATTACAAGCAATTTAAGTATAGAGGATCTCGACACAATCTATAAGAGTGGTCGGATCAGTAGCAGGGTAGAAAAAATGGCTTTTCCTGTGATTATGCCAAATGAAAAGATTCGTAAAAAGATAGCACAAAAAGAAAATGAAGAACTGCTTTTGGAACTATACGAGTAAAGGAGAATGTCAGATGTGCAACACATGCAATGGCGAGAAAGTCGTCATAAATGAAAATACCTTCATGGCGAGCTTCTTCCCTTGTCCTGATTGTAACACCACAGGACGTAAGCAAAGCCTAAAGCCAGTCATCGAGCAATTAAATCAAATGCTGGCCAAAGCTCAAGCGCTGGAAGGAAAGACAGCATGAAGACGATGGCCGCAATAATCACTATCGCTTTCACAGCATCATCAAGAGAAAGGAAGCTCCTGCAATGGCTGCGGGATGACGGGAGGTAAGGGAATGAGAGAAATCAAGTTTAGAGGTTGGAATGGAAGTCGAATTGGAATGATGGCACCAACATTTGATGGTGATGTCAATGAAATTTTTGCTGATAAACATGGTGATTATATGCAGTACACCGGATTAAAGGATAAAAACGGCGTTGAGATTTATGAAGGCGATATTGTAATTGATGACCAAATGAACACAGCGCAGATTGTCTTTGATGATGGATGTTTTTGCTTAATTGGTTACTTGGGAGACCTGCGGACTCATCCACTACGTGATTATCTGTTTTGTGGAAAAACTTTCGAAGTCATCGGAAACATTTACGAAAACCCGGAGCTGTTAACAGAAAAATAATGAATCCTAGCATCACTGAACTACTGAAACGAAACAACCTAAACGAATCGGAAAAAGAAAAACTCGTTGCCGAACTGAAAAAGCACTTCCAGCAACGGAAAGCGAGGATCAACAAAACATGTCCAATAAATACGGCGCACGCAAAACGGTAGTAGACGGCATCACCTTCGACAGTAAGGCAGAAGCCAAATACTATGAGCAGCTGAAATGGCTCAAGAAAGCCAAGCAGATAAAAGACTTTTCATTACAACCACGCTTCGAGCTTCAAGAAGCATTCAAAAAGAACGACAAGACTTTTCGGAAGATTGAATATATTGCAGACTTCGAGATCACTAAACTCGATGGATCAAAAGAAATAATCGACATTAAAGGCATGGAAACGAAAGAATTCGCCATCAAGCGAAAGCTTTATGAACGCAAATTTGATACGCCATTAAAGGTTATCACATTTGATCGGTCGCTAGGGTTCATAGAGTTGGACAAACTCAAAAAGATTAAACGGAAGGCGGGGAAACCAACTGTTAAACGTGGTAATAGCAGACGATCGTCCGTTGTGGGTTCAAAAGGAAGATAAGCTTATGGCCTGTATGACACGTTGCAAGCAGTTCAAACAATGCTCAAGCCGCTTCGGAGCAGATTGCAAGCGAATGGGCGGAGCAGAAATACCGAGGATCGGAGGTGGAAAGCATGAGCGGAAAGCCTAACAATCCATATGCAGCTGGGCCAGTCATCGAGTGGAAGATGACTAAAGAAGAGCTTGAGGCATATCTAGCCAAGCATCCCATCGTGTATCGGGAAGAACTAAAACCATCACCATCATATCAGATGGATAAATGGGCATAAAAAAACACCGAAGCCGCTGCTCCAGTGCTAATTAAATCTGACACTTTAATTATAACACATGGGGGCATGAAGCGGATGAAACCAACTGAAATTAAAGACTTTGATACAACCATTCAAAGCGCAATAGAACCCGGTAAGGTCCGCATAATCGTGATTGACGGCAACGAAGGTACTGCCCATATCACAGACGCACCTGAACACGGAAAAACTATCATTCAAACTGCTAAAGGTCACTTTGCAAGAGTTGACCATGAAATAGGATTCAAGATCAAATGACTTGGAGGAATTGCGATGTTATCAAAAGACCAAGTAAACGTTGAGCACCTTTTGGGTGAAGTCGAACGTTTGAAAAGAGAAATAGAGAAAAAGAATCAGCAGATTGACGGATTCTCAAAGCTTTTCTTAAACGAACTGAACTGGGAGCAGCGTAATTACGAAGCATGTAAAGATGAATTCCACAGAGGTGGATTATCTGCCATGAGAAACATCGAGAAGAAATATGAATTTGCTTTTATGAAGGGATTGGACGGTGAAAAAGTAAACATATCGAGCTTTTACAGGCCGTCAGAGAAATGCGAATCGTGCGGGGAACGTGAAAGCGAATGTTTTTGTAATGTTGAGGAGGATGAGCTATGAGTCTACCAAAACACGTTGAACTGTCACAGGCCGTCAAAGCCTGCAAAAACCAAGCAATGACGATTGATGATGCAGCTGTCCATCTTAAAGTGCCAGAAAACGTTGTGCCGATGCTGGTACGCAAAAACGATGATCTCGTGATAGAAGGTAACGTGGTCATGGCGAAAAGGGAATCAAACGGACCTGTCATTTTTACACTGTTGTTTTTCATGGGGATTATTGCTGTCGCTGGGTTGATGAGCGGAATTGGATAATAGAAAAGCAGGGAATTATTCCCCTGCTAGTCCAACGATAATTAAAGATATTGAATTTAGAGCAGTAATTAAAGATTGCAGCAAATCTTTGAAATATTTCGTAATTTTAGTGATTACATTATCTCTATTAAGATTCATTTTTATCACCACCTCTTATAAGAATAAATATATTATACACCAAAATAGGAACTTGTGTTCGTGTTTTTGAAAGTATTTAAGAAGGCTTAGGAGGAAACGGAAAATGCCAAAACCTGAACAACTTAAACGCATAAATGATATAAACGAGCTGATCAAGCTCATAGCAAGCATTGATCGTAGAACATTTTATTGCGAATCAAAAAATTCGGTTGCCTGCTTTGTATTTGGAAAACGAGGAAAATTATTCTTCGTAGACAATTACACAGGGGAATGGGTCTATCCATATGAATTAGGGCACGGTCGAGCAAACGGATTTTCACATGGAGGGAACATGTGGGAGCTGGTCAACAGATTTAGGGAATTTATCATCACGGGTCAGTATGGTCACCTTAGAGACTATAAAGAAATCTGGGCTTACAGTCGTGAAGGCTGTCAAAAGATTCGCCAAAAGGCAAAGGAAATTGGATTTATTGAATCGGTTGATTATCCATACAGTTTCAGAGAATGGCAGAAAGCAAACTAACAGCCTAGCGGCTTAGGAGGAAACGGAATGAACACAAAAAAAATAACTATTCCCAATCGTGATTCAAATGGTTGCATGGTCGGATTCAAAGAATTGAATGTGCTTTGGGAATGCCCTACGTGTGGTAGCGAAATGGGCGAGCCTCAACTCACACATCATGCCGAAGATGGTTTTCATGGAAGTGTTCACATCTGGGAAAGCAAGTGCGGGCATATAGCAAAATACATTGACCTAAAGGAGATAGCGGAATGAACCTACAAAAAATGTTTGAAATGCAAAAAGAGTTAGATGACCGCATCATCCGAGAAAAAGGGCTGGAAGGTCAAGACCTGCTGCCTAACACATATGTTGCTCTAATTACTGAACTAGGCGAATTCGCTAATGAAGGGCGCTGGTTCAAGCATTGGAGTGAAAATCAAGAACCAAATAGGACAGGTTATATAGATTGTGATGTATGCGTAGACCAACCAGGAAGATATGAGGTGATACATGAGGGTGAAATATTATCGCTACCATGCCCAAAATGCGAAGACCACGAAGAAGTGTACGTTGGCGATAGATTACTCGAAGAATATGTGGACTGCCTGCACTTCTTCTTATCAATTGCTATTAAAAAGGGCTGGAAAGAAGAGTTGCACATTCCAGAAGAAGCGATTGAGGATTTCAAAGATGCAGGATTTGACGGAGGACTTTCAGGAGTTTTCGTGGAGATGCAATGGAGCTTATTGAATTCTCGAATGCTCAAGGATGAAGAAAGTAAAAAACAACACTTCCATATAGCTTGGGGCTTGTTCTTGGCAATTGGAATCATTGGCTTCGGCTTCACACCTGAACAAATAGAAGAAGCATACATGGACAAAAACGCCGTCAATCATAAGCGGCAGCAGGAGGGGTACTGATGAACTACTCACTATATTTGATTGACGTTAGACTCGTTATTGATCTTGGACAGGGCGAAAAGAGTCAGCATAAAGCGTTTAGCGGTGTGCCTGAATTAGTAGAAACGCATATCTTTTGTCAGGAACCAATCGGACAAGTTGAAATAAGCGATGAGCAACTAAAAAAGATTAAAGTCACTTTTCATAATGGCGGCTTGTGTGATTACTGCGATGAACTTTCAAACAAAGTACGTCCTTCTCCTTTTATGGGTGACATCGGCTCAAGCATGTGTAAAGACTGCTGGGACATGACAAAGAAGGAGTATGCAGCATCACATGATGAGCATATAGGAGCGTTTGAGGATTACCCTCACTGGAAGGAGAACACCGATGAAGCTCAATAAAAAGCAACAGCTGCAAATCATAGAACGAATGAACGACTTTGGAGAAAGAGGAGTTCGTTCGAATGGAGCGGATAAAGAAGCTGTTGCCGGAATGGCTACTCTTCTTTGGATGCTGCAGGTCTTAAACGTTGATACGGATTCATTAAAGGAGGAAACACGATGAAAACTAAAAAAATCAAACTAGAAATAGAAGAGATACTAAAATACCACCGCAGCATGATCATTGAGGTTCCAGAAGATTTTCCGAAAGATGTCTTAGATGATGTTCTTGATGAGGTTGAAAAGACAGCATCGAGTGGACTAGATGTGTCATATGCTCTTGAAAAGATTGAAGGGTTAAAAGTGTTGGAGCATGCAGACGATGACTTAAGAAGTCCTCACAGTGCGGAAATAGAGATATATGAAATGAACGAAATGAGGGATGACAAATGAAAAAACTACTAATCACACTAACTATTTTTGCGGCTGCGGTGCTTTATGCGCCGTCTGCTGCGGCAGTAACGAGCGGATATAAAACAATTGGCGGGCATACAGTCAGCGTATCAACGGATGCCAATTCATATACACCGAGAGCTAAATCAATCGACGTGACAGCACGTAAAACGGGTAATGAAACGGTCTATTATCGTTTCACTTTGCAAAAAAAGGTGAGCGGCAAATGGAAAGATCAGCGGTTTAGTCTAGTGGGATCGTTTAAAAACGCCACGCCAGCAAAGGAATTTTACACAGTCAATCACACTGCTGGCACGCACCGTATCAAAATGACCATATACAAGAACAGCAATTGGACAGGCGTAAAAGGCCATATCTACACACCAGCTTTCGAAGTGAAAAAGATGTGAAAATAAAGAATTTAATGTAATATTAAGTAAAAAAGGAGAAATATATGAAACGGACAATTCCAGTACCTCAAAGAGTTTATAAATTTATGGAGCCTCATTTTTTGAAAAAAGTTAAGTTGGAAAAGAAGATTTATATAAATTTTCTAGGTAATTATTCCACTGATAAACATGGAAATGCTATTGGAGATGATGATGAAGGGAAATTAAACATGGAAATCCATCTAAATAGCCATACATTAGGATTTGAAGATAATTCCGAATTAGATCATTTTCTTCACAACAATGTCGTTAGTATGAAAGGCTCTGAGACAAAAGTTCAATTTAGCAATGTGAAAATTGAAGGGCACAACATTGATAACAACTATTATAATTACTGTGTAGCTATGAAATATAGTGAGAGAGTTAAACAAGAATTTGGTGGAGCAATGATGGTAATAAATGATTTTCCTAGATTTATCGAAGAAGTGAATAAGAAATTAGCAAAATTAAAAATAGGTTTTGTAGAAGCTAAACAATGCGAGTATATTGTGAATAGAAAGAAACTTTATACTGAGGATAATTTTGAATATCAAATCCCCTCACTAATTAAAGATAAAGATAATTATGAATATCAGCAAGAGTTTAGACTACTTTGGAAACCAATAAGTGGATTAGAGATTACTAAGCCTATTAATCTTTATTGTCCTAATGCACTTGAATATTGTACATTCCATTTTTAATAAGTCCAAGACGGAGAGCCTGCGGACACTGATCAACACCTTTTAAGGGTGCTGGTTGGTGTCCGTTTTTTATTTGTCGGAAAGGAGCGGCCATGAAGAAAGAAAAGCCGAAAAAACAGCCGCAGAAGCTCACTGATAGAGATTTAAGAGAGCTGATGGGGCAAAACATGCAAAGACTCAAAAGAGCCAAAGGTGGGGCGTACAAGCGTAAATAACGGGAGGGAATATAGATGACAGATCAAATGATTGCTTGGAAGGTAGAAGAATGGATTAGAGACTATGAATTTATGCTTCGAGAGATCGACAGGCTCACAAGGCTCCTGAATCGTGTTGAATTTGCAGGAGGTCAAAAGCTAACGGCTACATACGGTGATGAAGCTGCAATGCCTAAAGGATCAGCAGGAATAAGCCAAGCCGAACTAAGGCATCTTGACCGCAGAGAAAAGCGACTGCTCAAATACGAAGCCATTGCTAATTTTCTTAATAAAGCTGTGGACCAAATGCAAGAGGAAAGACATCTAATCGTGTATGACTGCATGATGACTGGAATGAGTTACACCGCTATATCTGATCACCTTGAATGCTCAAGAGACACAATTAGAAAAATCAAAACTGAAATAATCGCCAACATCGTCAAAGAAGTCAAGAAAGTCAATTTTCTTCAACATTTGAAATCACTTAAAACCGCAGTGTAAACTTGAAGGCAGGACGGGGAGGCATAATTTCCCGCGTCTCCACAATTTAATATATTTTCACTTGCTCTTGCGAGCTTGGGATTCGTTCGACAAATTTCGCAAATAGTTCCATATGCTCACTTTCTGCCGATATAAAGGCGGGAGGTGAAAAGATGGAAGATATAATGCGATCTGTTAAATGGAGATCTATTGATAAAAATACAAACTCAATTTTTGTGATTGATGAAAACAGTACTGTCGACATTACAGAAGAATTTAAGAAAGAAGAATTACTTTTAACAGACAGTTTTGTTAGATACAGTATAAATCCATACAACGATATGGGATCTGTTGATTATTATGAAATTTCCAAAAAGGTATTGTCTCCAAAGGGAAATTTACTTATTTTTGCTGAAAGAACAACAATACAATTGTAAGATATCGAAAGCATCCTGCGGGGTGCTTTTTTTGTTCCCTGTAAACTGCTTCCGATAATTCTTTACACCAAGCATCGGCTTAAAGGTAGAGTGCGGCGGCAGTTTAGAGTGAATAAAACAAAAGGAGTGATCAAATGGGCAAAGTGAAAAGAGTGTTCCCAGGAGCGGTTAATGGCTTGATTAATTGGATTGAACAGAACTTTCATGACATAGACAGCTTTGTTACTACATTCAAGATGAAAGATGGAACACTAATGACTATTTACCATAATGAATCATACCTAGAAGCAGTTGGAATAGCTGAGATCGGTAAAGATACTCTTCATGAGTTAGCAAAAGATGATGAGTTTGTTACGAAATAAAAATTACAAAACAACACAAAGAAAGGAGTGGCGGTGATGTGACATGGCAAGGGCAAGAAATCCGAATCGAGACAAAGCATTTCAGTTGTGGAAGGAAAGTGACGGAAGCCGCTTATTAAAAGACATTGCGGAAGAATTAGGGGTCACTGCAAACACAATTAGAAAGTGGAAAGCGAACGACAAATGGGATGAAGAATTTAAAGGGAGCGCTCCGATTGAAAAAGGGAGCGCTCCTATTCGTGGTGCTCCAAAAGGGAACAAAAATGCTGTAGGAAATAGCGGCGGTGCTCCTGTAAGAAACCAAAACGCAAAGACTCATGGCTTTTATTCAAAGCACATGCCAGCAGAAGCGTTTGAGATCATGCAGGACATTCAGGAGTTTTCGCCCGTTGATTTACTTTGGGAACAAATACAAATTCAGTTTACAGCTATTGTGCGGGCTCAGAAAATAATGTTTGTTGAAAACAAAGACGAAATGATCAAAGAGCTGAAAAAGAAAAAGTCAGTTGTTTCAGATTCAGCTGATATTGAAGAAGAAGAATACGAATTTCAGTTTGCTTGGGATCGTCATGCTACATTTCTAAACGCTCAATCAAGAGCGATGGGTGAGCTGAGAAGCTTGATAAAGCAATTCGATAACATAGCCCATGAGACAGACGAAAGACGGCTTAAAATGGAGCAGATGCGCTTGAACATCGAGAAGACTAAGAAGGCCATTGATGGCGGTAGCGAAAGCAGCGGGGAAAACAAAATTGCTTCAATGCTTCAAAAGATGGTGAATGAACATGGAATTGAATAAAAAGCAAAAAGAGGTATGGGACAGCTTCGTAAAAGAGCGTCCTAAAATCCTTTTGTGTAGCGGAGCAAAGAGAGCAGGGAAAACATTCGTGCTCCTTTTAGCATTCCTTGCTCACATTAGTAAATATCAAAACAAGGGTCTTTCATTTATCATCGGTGGTGCTACTCAAGCAGCCATCAAGCGTAACGTATTGAATGACCTTGAATTGATATTAGAGAAAGAGCTTAGACTCGACAAAGCAAATGCCATTGAGATATTCGGCAACCGGGTCTACTGTTTCGATGGTGCCAATGTGGACGCTTGGAAAAAAGCGAGGGGTTTTACATCAGCTGGCGCATTTTTAAACGAAGCAACCGCTCTTCATGATTCATTTGTGAAGGAAGTTATATCCCGTTGTTCGTACAAAGGCGCAATGGTCTTGATGGATACAAACCCTGAAAACCCAATGCACACCGTAAAAAAGGATTACATCGACAAAGACGGGCAAAGATTAAAGAGTGGTCGCCTTAACATCAGGGCTTTTCACTTTTCTTTGTTTGATAATAACTTTCTTGATCCTGAATATGTTGAAAGTATAGTGGCATCTACACCGAGCGGCATGTTTACGGACAGGGATATTCATGGTTATTGGGTTGCGCCTGAAGGCGTGATATACAAAGATTTCAATAAAGATGTGCATTACATCAAGTCAGATCAATTAGAGAACGTCAACTTTGTAAAATACTTCGCTGGCGTTGACTGGGGGTATGAACATTTTGGTTCCATCGTCGTTATTGGAGAGGATGATAAGCAAAATTATTATCTCTTGGAAGAACATGCAGCGCAGCATGAAGAAATAGATTATTGGGTCAAAGTGGCGAAGGATATAAAAGAGCGTTACGGCAGCATGAATTTTTATTGCGATACCGCTCGAACAGAACATATTGAACGATTTAAGCGAGAAAAAATAAAGGCTGTAAATGCGGATAAGGCTGTAATATCAGGCATTGAGTCAGTAGCGAGCTTGTTCAAAAAGAACAGGCTTTTTGTCGTTGAGGATAAAGTAGAGCGCTTTGCGCAAGAAATCTTCATGTATGTATGGGATCAAAAGTCTGGAATGCCTGTGAAGTTGTGGGATGATGTTTTAGATGCATTACGCTATGCGATTTATACAAATGGAAAACCCTCAACTGTACGTATTCTTAAATAATTTGAAAGGAGTGAATAACCATGTATCCAGTTACACCAACACACACAGAAGAGCTGCTTAAAATTATCGAAGACAGTGCAGAAACATCCGACAAGCTGCCCGATACCACCGCTATACAAAAGATGATTGATAGGCACGATGGAGAGCGGGAACAGATGCTTGAAGGTGTCGCTTATTATTTGAATCAAGCGGACATCAAGAAGCGTAACCGCTATTTCTATGAGCACGGCACAAAAAAGGTTGATACAGAGAAACCAAATAATCGAATCTCTCATAACTGGCATAAGCTGCTGGTTCAACAGAAGGTCCAGTACCTTTTAGGAAAGCCGATAACCTTTAATGCAGAAGATGAAACGTTCCTTGCAGTTGTGAACGACTTTATAGACGAAGATTTTGATGATTGTATGCAAGAATTGCTCAAAAATGCTAGTAACAAGGGAAAAGAATGGCTTCATCCATTTGTTGATGAAGAAGGTAATTTTGATTATCTTCGCATTCCAGCAGAGGAAGTCATACCGGTTTATGATTCAACAAAAAAGCGCAGCCTGCTTTATGCTATCCGTTACTATGATGTTAAAAACATTGATGATGAGATCACCCGCAAAGTGGAATTATACACAGATGAACAGATTTTTTACTATGTAGAGCATAACGGGTCCTTGATCCAAGACTTTGAATATGAGAAGAATCCTGAAAGCCATTTCTACGACAAACGAGGGAAAGGGTATGGCTGGGGTAAGGTTCCAATGATCGAGTTCAAGAACAATGAAGAGGGTGTCAGTGACCTTATCTTCTATAAAGACTTGATAGATGCTTACAATGGGAACATCTCTAACAATGCTAATACGTTTGATGAAATGCAAGATATTATCTATGAATTAATCAATTATTCAGGTGAAGACCTAGCAGAATTTATGACAAACCTCCGTCATTATAAAGCAGTGGCCGTTGGTGAGGGCGGCGGCTTCAATATGAAGACTGCTGAAATTCCGATGGATAGCTCAAATACACATCTTGATAGGCTTGAGGAGAACATTTACCGCTTCGGGCAGGGCGTAAACAACAATCCTGACAAAGTGGGAAATTCACCTACCAACGTTGCTATTAAAAATCTATATTCCTTGCTTGATCTAAAGGCGAATGAAGCAGAGCGGAAGTTCCGGCCAGCTTTACACGCCTTTTTTTGGTTCTTCACTGAATATCTAAAGATGACAGGACAAGGAGAATACGATCACACGCTCTTACAGATGACTTTTAACCGCTCTCGAATGACCAACGAACTTGAGCAGGTTCAAATGTCGAACCAGAGCACAGATTTAAGCCGTGAAACACGCATTGCAAATCATCCATGGGTTGATGATGTAGAAGCGGAAATGAAGCGTATCGAGGCAGAGGAAGCCGAATACAGAAACAGCATGCCGCCGTTAACTGATATTGAACCAGCGGGCGGTGATGAAGATGAACCAAAACGAGATTGATAAGCTGCTCGATGACATGATCACAGAGGATGCCAAGAAAATTGATGCTGTCTTTGCTAAGAGATTGAAAGAGATTAATCAGCAGATGGCCGCTCTTTTCGCTAAGTATGGGAAAGATGGTTCACTTTCTATGGCTGATCTGAATAAGTACAACCGTTTCAAAAAAGAAATGGAGCGGATGACTGAGGAATCAAGCAAAGCATTCAAAACTGTGATCATCATTGTCGAAGCATTAGCAGCCAAGCAGTTTCTTGAGAATTACATGCGATCCGCTTATCTCTACGAGATAGAAGCAGCGGTGAAGATGGGTTATACGTTGCCAACAACTGCGATGATTCAACAGGCAATATTAAACCCGATAGCTGAATTGACTCTTTCAGCCTTATATAAGCGTCACCGTGATGATTATGTCCGACAGATTCAAATTTCCATTGCTCAAGGGATTCAAGCGGGTGAGGATTATTCCAAAATAGCCAAGCGAATTGAAAGAGCGACCGAATTTGCACGAAAGAAAGCCCGTGACGTGGCGAGAACCGAAGTTCATAGGGTACAGGTATCAGCAAGAATGGAAAGCGCTGAAAAGGCTTCTAAGCATGCAAACTTAGAAAAGGTGTGGAATTCTACCCTTGATCTAAAAACAAGGCTAGGGCATAGAAAGCTAGATGGGAAGACCGCTAAAAATGGTTTGTTCGTTTCTATTTATGGCGGTGTCGGCCCCGCTCCGGGTCACATGAATAATGCCAAAGATGATATAAACTGCCGCTGCACGGTCGCTTTCAAAGTGAATGGCAAAATGCCAGACACGAGAAGAGCGAGAAAAGGCGGTTCTGGAGCGGGTGAAGTCATCCCATACCAAACCTATGAAGAGTGGTACAAAACAATTGAGAACAAATAATGAACTGTCCTGAGCATGACGTAAAAAGGCTCTTTTGCTCATTCTAAAGGCTTGGAGCCAAACTAAGCGTAAATCCTGTGCGTGAGGTGGACACGCAAAAAAACATCAAAGGAGAGATAAACATGTCATTAAAAGAATTACTCGGTGAGGATCTGTATGCTCAAGTAGTAGAAAAAGCTGGAGATCAAAAGATTGATATTGTAAGCAATGGTCAATGGTTCCCCAAGGAGCGGTTTGACGCAGTGAACAATGAAAAGAAGGAATTGAAAAGCCAGCTTGATGAGCGTGATCAGCAGTTAAGCACACTGCAAAAGCAAGCCAAAGGAAATGAAGAGCTTCAAAACGCAATTGAGCAGCTGCAAGAAGAAAATAAAAAGGTGTCTGAGGAATATCAGCAAAAGCTGGAGAAACAAGCCTTTGAATTTGCTATTGAAAGTGCTTTACGTGATGCGAAGGCGAAAAACATCAAGGCTGTAAAAGCTAATTTAAACGTTGATGGGCTTAAATTATCTGATGATAAGGTCATTGGTCTTGATGAGCAGTTAACCGCTCTTAAAGAGAGTGACAGCTATCTATTTGAAGCGGAGAATGACAGTTCCCCGGGTTTAGCGGGTAGGCAGCCCCATGGAACAGGAAATTCAGCGGCTAATTTGCCAACAGCTAAAAATCCATTCAGTCAGGACCATTTAAACCTAACTGAGCAAGGGAACATTTTAAGAAGTGATCCAGAACAAGCTAAAAAATTAATCATCCAAGCAGGCGGAAATCCTGCAATCTATGGATTATAAAGGAGAATTTAAATGGCAGTAACTAGAGTTCAGGATGTTATCATCCCGGAAATTTTTAACCAGTACACAATGAACAACACTGTTGAACAAACAGCAGTATATCGAAGCGGAATTATCCAGCCTGTACCGGGCTTAATTGTTCCAAGTGGTGGGGATACAGTTAATATGCCTTTTTGGAACGATCTTGAAGGTGATCCAGAGGCAATTCAATCAGACCATGCACTGACTCCGCAAAAAATTACATCGGGAAAAGATGTTGCACGGGTCCTCGAATACGGAAAGGCATGGAGTAGTGAAGATTTAGCGGCTGAACTTGCTGGATCTGATCCTATGAGAGCGATTGGGGATCGTGTTAATAATTATTGGGAAAGACAAATGCAGCGAATGATTTTCCATATGCTTAATGGTGTTTTTGGTAGCAACATCACTAATAACGATGGTGATCTAGTATTAGATATTTCGAGCGGTGACGGGAAAAAATACACAACTTACCTATTTGCTGGCGGCGCTGTTGGTTATGCTCCGGGAATGCCTAAAACACCGACAGAAACAGATAGAAACTCATTGAAAGGTGAGGACATTTTGATCAATCGCAAGAAATTCATTATGCATCCTCGTGGTTTCAAATGGACAGAAGCACAAGTTGCTGGCGAAATGCCTACCTTTAAAGAATTAGCAAGCGCTAGGAACTATGAACGTGTTTATGATAAGAAGAAAGTCCGAATTGTGAAGATTATTTCCAATGAAGGGCCAGAAGCAGCGGCTAAATCAAAATTAAGCGGAGAAGTGATTCTTGATGCAGCTCAATTACTTGGTGATGCTAAAGGGAATTTCACTTCAATTGCGATGCATTCGCTGACTCATACAAATTTACAGAAACAAAACTTGATTGAGTTCATTCCTAACAACAGAGCTGATGTAGGTTTCGGAACATATCTTCAAAAATCTATTATTGTTGATGATTCACTTCCAGTGGAAGAGCCTATTCCAACGCCCTAATGCGCCCCAAAACCTACGGTTTACAAGCACAAGTAAATCTGTGACTGTTAATTGGGATGCCGTAGCTGGGGCGGATTCATACAATGTTTATCGGGGAGCAGACAAACGTCTTGATAAGAATGTAACCAAGCCTGAATACAGCACGGACGGTCTAACGCCTGATACTAAGTTAACAATCAATGTCACTTCTGTTAATGAGAGCGGCGAATCTGCAATGTCGGAAATCGCAACTAAAACAGAAGCAGAAGGAGGCACCGAGTAAATGGGAGCAACAACCTTTTGGCTCTTGGAACAAGACTTGAAAAGGCGTGCGAAGATTGAAAAAGATGCTCAAGACGACCTGTCTTATGAAGAAATGACTGTTGAGCAGCTAAAGCAGAAAGCGAAAGATAAAGGAATTGCTGGTTATTACAACATGAAGCGTGAAAAACTGCTTGAAAAATTGAAAGGGTGATCCAATGGACATCCAACAGATTAAAAGAATGATAGGAATGACCACAGATAAGCACGATGATTACTTGTCTGAGGTTGTTCCTATTTTTGTTGAATGGGCTTCTGACTTTTGTAAGAACAAGTTTGATGTAGATGACCTGCCGGCGGGTGTAAAAATCTTTGTTGCGAAAGCTGTTGAGTTCAACATGAAGCCAGCTGGTTTAGCAAGTCGAAGCATGGGTGATGTGTCGTACTCTTATGACACTGATTTTCCTGAAACGGTAACTAAGTACCTGTACCCGTATAGGAGGGCTTATTGGTGAGTTATGTATTTGAAGAGTTCCCACATGAAATCACGTTTCAAAAGCTTGAAAAAGTGCCGGACGGTGGCGGTGGATTCACAGAAAAGTATGTGGACTATCTGACAATACCCGCTCGGGTCACGAGTGTTTCATCAAGAGAATTTTACCAAGCTCAACAGATACAATATCCAGTTGACCACAATGTCTATTTCGAGTACAGAGAAGACATTGAAAAGACCATGCGAATTAAACACCAAAATAAAATACTCAAATTGAAGTCAGATTCTATCGACCAAGGCGGAGAGAATGAAATAATGTGTCTCAAATGCCAAGTTTCAGAGGTGCTCAATGGCTGAGATAAGCGGAAAATGGGCTAAACAAATGGCGAAAACGGTTGAGAAATTCGAGCGCAAAGTCATAGATCGAGCAAAACAAATTGTCACAGAAACAGCAGAACTGATTTACAGTCATGCTGTCATTAACGCACCAACAGCAATGATTGATGGTGGGAACCTTAAAAACTCGATTGAGGTTGAATATCGAGACGAAGGGTTAAAAGCCATCATCACCGTTGGTGCCGATTACGCCATATACGTTGAGTATGGAACCGGTATTTATGCAGAGGAAGGCGGCGGCCGTCAAAAACCGTGGGTCTATTATGACGAAAAGCTAGGCCGATGGGTGATCACTAGAGGTATGAGGGCGCAACCATTCTTTAACCCGGCTGTTGAAGAAGGAATGAGGCATTTTGCCCGTGAAACGCAATAGAAAGGAGCTGCTCAAATGCGCTCATCATTGTGGCCGTTACAGGCTGCTATATTTGAAAGGCTATCTATGGATAAGCGGTTAAACGAACGTGTCACAGGCGTTTTTGATGCGGTTTCCAAAGATACTAAAAAGCCTTATGTCTCTATGGGTGATGACGATGTGGCCCTATTTGAGACAAAAACATCTGCTGGCGAGGTTGTAAACGTGGTTTTACATTGCTGGTCAGATTACAACGGAAAAAAAGAAGCACAGCAGGTCATAGACCTCATGTTGCAAGCTTTGACCAAAAGGCCCCTAGAAATAGAGGGTTTTTCTTTATGCCGTTCTGAGTTGCGAGGGATGCAGGTCATCACAGACATAGACGGATATACAAAACACGGTATCTTGCGAATGAGATACACGATAAACAATTGAGAGGATGATTTGAATGGTAAACCTTTTGAATGGTAAGGATGAAGTCTATTTTGTTCAAACGATGAAATCGACAGACACGGAAGGTTCTTTTGTTGCTTTCCAAACAGAGGGATCTCATACGAAAGAACAAGACTCACTGGACGAAAGCACAAAATCGGGGCGAATTGTTGGATATGGTACGAAGAGTGAAACAATTGAATTATCTTATTATGCTGCCGACGATGACCCGGGACAAAAAGATATTGAAGCGGCTTATGATAACGAAGAAGCCGTTCAAGTTTGGAAAGTAAACCTGAATTTAAATAAAAACGGAAAGCACGACTCCGAGTATGGTCATGCGATTATTGAAAATCTTGAGAAAAGCGCACCGCAAGATGGATTTATTGAGGTTTCAACAACTCTTCCTGTACTTGGGAAGACATTCAAAGATGAATTAGACCCGCTAGATCCTGCTTTTATTGCTAAAATCCGTTCTACTGCTGGAGCTGACGGATTCAAGCAGTTTGGCGAACTTAATAAGAAAGTTGAGACACCCTAAGGAGCCCCAAAATCTATCGTTTACAGCTACGTCTGACAGTATTTCAGTAAAGTGGGATGCGGTAGAAGGGGCGACTTCATATAACGTATACAGAGGCGCAGACAAGCGTCTTGATAAAAACGTCACTGACACAAGTTATGTCGCAACAGGGATGAATCCTGATACGAAACTGACCATTAATGTGACAGCAGTGAATGAAGCTGGCGAGTCTCCAATGAGTGAAATCGTTACACAGACAGAACCGGCTTCCACAGGAGAATAACACTTGAAGGGCCTCTATTATCTGGAGGCTCTTTTCTATTACAAAAAAACAAATCGGGGTTTTTATAAATGGCTACTTTAACAATTGGAAATAAAGAATATACAGCAAGATGTGATTTCTCGTTTGACCGTACAGCAAATGAAAAATATACAAGTAAAGAGGAAGACAAATCAGGCGGCACGCTGAACATTTACATGGGCTTGCTCAATGAAGATGCTTTAATGCTTTCAGCTTTTTGGGATTGCGCTTTATCTCACCTTAAAGGCAGTAAACCGTCTTCAGAACAAATTGAAGAAGCAATCATGAAAATCATTGACGAAGACACTAAAGGTGATGCTACTGACCGTTTGATTAACGAAGCATTCCAGACACTTGAGAATGCCGGTTTTTTCAAAGGCAAGATTCGTCAGCAATGGACCATGATGGAGAAAATGGGGGCACCGAAGAAAGCGGCACCGAACGAGACACCAGAAATGACGGCGAAACGGATCGAGGAACAGGAACAAGCGAAGGAATACATGGAAATGCTCAAGCAAGCCCGCAAAGAGCGGATGGGATCGACTACCTCCAAGTAATTGAAGACGCAGCTCGTTGGATGGGTGTCTATGACAACGATCTCATCATGACATGGACTCCAAACGAGTATAAACGCAAGCTCAAAGCGGCCAAGCTGCGTGAAATTGATGAAATAGAGCGAATGACAATAAATGCTATGTTTCACCGGTATGCGAATAACGCCAAAAAAGTTAAGCCTTCACAAATGTTTGATGCACAAAAAGCTAGAGCAGAGCTTGAGCGGGATGTCACTGGCAATGGTTTCAAAAATCAAGTGGATGCCAAAAAGCTGAACGATCTAAACATTGGATTAAGGAACATGCTTAGAAAACCAAAAGAAGAGGGGTGAGGGTTTGATCGAAAAATTAACGGCGGTTGTCGAGGCGCAAACACGTAAGTTCAAAAAGCAAATGGACAAAGTAAACGATATGATGCGTCGCATGCGTGATCATCACACTGTCGAAGTAGATGCTGAAATCGCTGATTTCCAAAGGCGTGTTCGTGAGGCTGAACAGCAAATGGACAGTTTCTTACGCCGTCATGAACGCAACCGAGTTGACCTAGACGCAGATGCAGATCCTTTAACAAGGGCGGTTCGTATTGCCCGTCAAAAATTGCGTGAGATTCCTCAACGGATCAGTACTTATTTTACGGGTGATAACAATCCGTTAACCAGTTCAATAGCTCGTGCTAAAGCAGGGCTAAGGTCAATCGCTCAACGAGTGACGACCGTCATTGCCGGAAATCCTACTCCTTTAGGACGTGCTGTTATCGTAGCTCGAACGGCATTATCTACTATTTCTCAAAGGGTAACGTCAATCATTGCAGGTAATGCCAGCCCGCTTGTTTCAACGGTTGCCGTTGCTCGAACCGCTCTTGCTTCGATTACTTCTAGAGTAACAACAGTGCTATCAGCAAATGAGGGGCCACTTCTTTTGGGAGTTGCCACAGGGCTTACAGCATTAGCAAGTATACCGAATAGAGTCAAAACAGTAATAAACGGAAGTGCAGCAGCATTGATAAGGTCAGTAGCTGTTGCAAGAGCAGCTTTAGCGACAATACCGAGAGAAATTTGGGTGAAGATTGAGGGCAGGCTTGACAACTTTGAAAATGCCATGAACCGGTTAGCAAAAATCACAAATTCAATTTCAACGGTATTTGGGAATGCTATACGTGGTGGATTGTTAGCGTTATTACCTGCCATCGCTCCTGCTTTAGCTGGTGCTGTTGGTGTGCTTGGTTCACTTGGGCCAATGATCGGATCTGCTACAGGTGGATTAATGGGGCTTGTTAGTGCCTTTTCTACTGCTGGAACAGGTGCCGTGGCATTTGGTGCTTTAGCTGTTACATCCATTGGGAATGTGATTAAAACGGGCCAAGATTTAGACAAGCTACAAGCCAAGCTAGATGATGCAACTAATGCAAAAGAGCGGGCTAAAATCATGGAACAGATAAACGTGTTGCAACAGTCGCTTGGAAAAGAAGAGAAGAAAGCCCTTGCTACTTTAGAAGATTTCAAAGATAACTGGCAAGAGATCGCAAGCATAACGCAGAAGCCTATCCTTAAATCATTCACCAACTCGCTCACAACGTTTAAAACGGTTCTGAATAGTCTTAGACCTATGTTTGTTAACGTTGCAAACGGAGCGGTTACATTATCAAAGAACATGGATAACGCTTTTAAAGCTCCTGATCTACAGAATTTTATTAAATGGATGAACAACAATGCAGGAAAAGCTTTTGTGACCTTTGGAAATATCGCAGGTAACGTCTTGAGAACAGTCATGAATCTTATTGTGGCTTTTGGTCCTCTAGGTAATGACATGGCCGCAAGCATGGAAAAAGCAACTGCTTCTTGGGCTAAATGGGCGGCAGGTTTAAGCTCATCACAACGATTCCAAGATTTCATTGCTTACACCCGTGAAAACGGCCCGAAAATCTTAAAAGTTATCACAAACTTTTCAGGAGCATTGCGCCGTTTATTTGCTGCGTTTGGTCCAATGTCAGCAGATATGCTTACATCTTTAGTTGATATGACAGCTAGATTCAGAGAATGGGCTGGTACCGTTCAACATACAGAAGGGTTTAAAAACTTCATCGCATACATTGAAAAAACAGGTCCGACAGTGTGGAGCACACTTGGTCAAATTTCTCGGACAATAATAAATCTACTTATTGGAATGGCTCCACTCGGAAAAACGATCTTAGAAAATGTAAACAGCTTTTTGAAGTTTTCAAATTCTGCAATGGAAGCAAATCCGATTATCGGCCAATTGATCGCTGGATTGCTTTCAACTATTGGTGTAGTAAGAGCTTTGACACCGATGATCGTTTCTTTCTCTACACTGTTTTTGAAGTGGCAAGACATAGTAGCTATAGCAACAAAAGTAGGATCAGCTATTAAATTGATCGGAACAGTTTTCGGGGTTGTTTCAAAGATATTTATGGCAAATCCTATATTGTTAGCAATTGCGGCAATTGGAACAGCTGTATTTCTTGTCATTAAATACTGGGAGCCTATTTCTAAATTCTTCATAGACTTATGGAACAAAATCACTAGTTTTACTCAAAATGCATGGAATGGAATTATGACTTTTCTAAAAGTCTTATGGAGCGGTATCAAAAAAGTTGCTTCTAGTGTTTGGGGTGGAATCAAAGGCTTTATAACTGGTGTCTGGAATGGAATCAAGAAGGCGGCCACAACCATATGGAACGGTATTAAAACGTACTTTACGACAGTATTTAAAATCTATAAAACCATTTTTACAACAGTTTGGAACACAATCAAAAAGGTTGTCACAGCTGTTTGGAATGGTTTGAAGAATACTGCATCTAAAGTCTGGAATGGGATTAAATCATTATTCTCGACTGTTTTAGGCGGAATTAAAAACTTCTTTGTGAACAACTGGAACAAAATCAAGAGTACGACAACGACTGTTTTCAACACAGTAAAGACGTTTATCGGAAATGTGTGGAATAAGATCAAAACGACAGTCGGGAACGTTGTCGGCGGTATTTGGAAGGCTGTATCCGGCAAATTCAACGATATAAAAAACTCTGTCAGTAACAAAATGAATGATGTCAAAAGCAAGATCAAGAGTATTTGGGATAAGGTCATGGCTTTCTTTAAAGGAATTGACTTATTCAAAATAGGAACAGACATTATTCGAGGTTTGATAAGGGGTATAGGTGGCGTTGCTGGGGATCTATACAAAAAAGCATCTGATATTGTAGGTAACGTTAAAAATACCTTTACCAAACTATTTAACATTCATTCTCCATCACGTTGGATGCGTGATGAGGTCGGATATAACTTGGGTGCTGGTATGGCTGTAGGTCTTGATAGATCAACAAATACAGTTGTTTCTTCTGCAAAAAAGACAACACAAGCAGCGCAGAGAGCTTCGCAAGCTGAAACGAAGAAAGCTCAAAAGCAAGCGGCGGCATTGAAGAAAAAACAAGCTACTGCGGCACGTAAAGCAAATGCGAGAAGAAAAACAGGCATTGATAATAAGATCAGAGCTGTAGAAACTAAGTTTGATACAGGGAAAATCAGTTCTAAAACCTTCATCAAACAATTGAATGCTATCAAGAAGCAAAACAAGCTAACATCTACACAAAATGCGAAGATCCAGCGTGAAATATACAATGCGCAGAAGAAATCGCAATCACAGCAAAAGAAAAAGGCTCTTGAGGCACAGCGCAAAAAGGCAAAAGCGCAGCTGGCGTATCAAAAGAAAGTCTCTCAAAAGATCGCTAATGCAGAAGTGAAATATGACATCAAGAAGATAAGCGGTCAGACATACATGAAGCAGCTTGAAAAGATCAAAAAGAAAGAAAAACTGACTGCTGCTCAGCGTAATAAGGTACAAAAAGAAATTTATGCAACTAGAAGCAAGCTTCAAAAAGCGGCGCAGAAGAAAAAAGATGATGAGAGAAAAGCAGCCGATAAGCTGAATAAAGGTCTTCTATCCGCCAACAACAGCTATTTGTCCAAGTTTAAGAGCATTAATGACAAATTGACCGATAACATCAAGAAGGTCAATGAAGAGTATAAGAACGCTCTTAAAGATCGTACTGATTCCATTTACAACGCTATGGGATTATTTGATAGTGTGACTACAGAAAAAGTCAGTGGATCCAAGCTGTTAAATAACCTGCAAACGCAAATTGATAGAATGAAAAGTTTCCAATCTGATCTATCGAAACTAACAGGCAGCGCACCAAAAGAATTCGTTGATGAATTAAGACAAATGGGCGTGGGGTCAGCTGATCAAATAAAAGCTATTGCTTCTATGTCTGCTCCAGAGCTAGATAAATATATCTCACTATGGAAACAAAAACACAGCATGGCAAGCGAACAAGCGACAAAAGAACTTGCCGGACTTAAAAACGAAACAACTAAGAAAATCGCAGAATTGAGAATTGCAGCAAATACGGAATTGAACAAATTGAAAGTTGATTACATGAATAAAATTTCCCAATTGACTGTAAATGTTAAGCAGCTGGGATCGCTTAAAAAGAGCGGGCAAGCGATTGGATCTAACACGATGGCCGGCATTATTTCAGGAATGAAAAACATGAAAGGCGAGCTTGCGAAGGAAGCCAATAGCATCGCATCTACAATCGAAAAAACGATCAAGAAGAAGCTGAAAATTCATTCGCCTTCACGTTTAATGCGTGATCAAGTGGGTGTCATGGTGCCAGCTGGTATTGCTGTGGGGATTCAGCAGGGCGTGGGTACTGTGAGTAAAGCAATGAATGCCGTAACAGATGCAATGTACATCAAACAAGAAGATTTAAATATCGCTTACGATGCTTCTATTACAAACAGTAAAATAGGAGCGGTTAAACATGAGTTAAGCGCAGAGCTTCAAAATATTGAACTTCCTGAACAAGTGATTGTTATTGAAATGGACAGCAAAAAGGTTGGTCAAGGTGTTGCAAAGCCAGTTGAAAACGAGCAGAAGAGAGCGAACGCAAGGAGGACGAGGATCACATGATTAATTATCAAAAACTTGTCCCCAACGAATGGAAGATCACTTTTAACGGTATCGACATATCACAATATTTCTACCTTAAAGAGACACCAAGCGGCAGGGGTGTTGTTGGTCGAGAAGTGAAAATTGACACGATAGGGAACCGCGCAGGCGGTTTTCTTCGTGGCACTAGATTACCTGTAAGAGTTATTACCCTAGAAGTGCTATTTGCCTTTTCCACTGAAAAAGAATTGAAGAAAAAACAAGAGGAATTGAACTATATTCTTCACACAGATGAAGAAAAGCCGCTTGTTTTCTTCGATGAACCAGACAGGACATATAACGCCATATTTGAGAGTTTGACAGAAGGCGAAACAAAAGGAGGCTTACAGCATGCCACACTAACTTTTCTTTGTTCTGATCCTAAGAAATATGGAACTGCGGCAGCGTATGAATTAGGGAAAGGAGTTCAAACATTCACAAACCCTAGTCTAGCGGCTATCGAACCGCAAATTGAATGTATTTTTACAGCAGCAGCCACCTCATATGAAGTGGCTCTTTTACATTCAGATGAGAGTGTCAACAAAGTCATAAAGGTTGTACACAACTTTATTGAAGGAGACACACTCATAATCGACATCGCTAAACGGAAGGTACTGAACAATGGGAAAGCGATCATGAACGGCCTGCAAATTCAATCTGAATTCTTTAGTTTTCCTGCTCAAAAACCCGTCAAACTAAAATTCAGTCACAATAGCAGTATCAAATTTAAAGAAGCCTATCTATAGAAAGGGGGTCCGTCATATGGCTGAGATATTCATTTTATCGCCAGAAGATGAACTTTTGGCTGTTCTGTCCAGTGACGGACAGGACTCATGTAATTTTTGGGATGCAAAATATAAAGAAGAACTCAACTTGGGTTCTTCTTTTTCTTTTATTGCGGATGCTTCCCATCCTGATGCGCGTTATTTGTTTGAAGAGAATCAAGTCGTGTTTCGAGATAAGGACGGAGAATTACGGGCATTTGTCATAAAAGAGCTTGATGATACGGATGATGGTGTTGAGATTAATACGCTTGTTACTTGCGAAGCAGCAATGATGGAACTAGCGGAAACAATCATAAAAGAGCGAAGGCCGAAAGACAGGACCGCTCAAGAGGTTCTTGATCAAGTGTTTGAAAGAACCAGATGGACCGCAGAAGTGACCGCCGAGCTAGGACTAAACTCGACATCATTCTATAAAATGACTGCTCTTGAATGTTTAAGCGATGTCTTGAACAAATGGGGCGGCGAATTCAGAGACGTTGTGGAGTTTGACGGGAATACCATCACCAAACGCACAATCAAGGTCTTGTCGCGCAGAGGAAAAGACAGCGGCAAGCGTTTTGAAATTGATAAGGACACTGAAAGTATCAGACGTACCGTGATCAGCTATCCTAAAACAGCTTTGTATGGTTATGGTGCTTCATTACAAACAACTGATGAAGACGGAGAGGAGACAGGTGGTTATTCTCGTTTCATCGACTTCGCAGATGTTGAGTGGAAAAAATCAAATGGTGATCCAGTAGACAAACCAAAGGGGCAAGAGTGGGTAGGGGATCCTGCTCTATTACAAAAATACGGCCGCTTGAAAAATGGGGAATTAATTCATAGAGAAGATATTTTCAGCGATGAAGATATTGAAGATCCCAAAGAATTGTTGAAAGCAACTTACAATCATTTACTCACTGTGGCATCAAAAACAGAGGTCAATTATGAGCTATCAGTGAAGCTGCTTGAAGGTGTTGAGGGGTATGAGCACGAGCATGTCGATCTTGGAGATACAACCATTGCTATTGATCGCTTCTTCGCAATACCGATCGAAACTTCACAGCGAATTATAACGATGGAATACGACATCACCGATCCTGAAAATACGTGTGTCGTTGAGATAGGACAGTTCTTGTCAGTCTTACAGGGTGATGACCGAGTAAAGCAGTTGCAAAAGATAATTGATAGTAATCGTGGTACCTGGGAAAGAAAACCGGAAGCGGGCAACGTGACGGATGGCAGTTTTCCGAATACAAAGCCACCCCGTCCATCAAATATCAAAGCAGAAGGTTTGTTCAAAACGGTATCTCTTACTTGGGATTACAACCCTAGTTCATACATTGCAGCATATGAAGTGTATGCATCGCAAAATAAAGGATTTACGCCAACAGCCGCACAACTTATTTTCCGCGGGAAAACAGGAGGCTGGCACCACCAAGACGGTGTGGATGTTGATCAAGTATGGTATTACCGTTTTAGAACAATCAACACGCACGGAACGGCCAGCGATTGGTCGAGTGAATATGAGGCCAAGACGGTAAGAGTTCTTAATAATGACATTATGTTCGGTGCTGTCACAGCAGATAAACTGGCAGCTCTATCAGTGACAGCAGACAAACTGTATACAGATATTTCAAACTCGAACATCTTACCGGGTTCATTATCAAGGTCTAGTGATCTAGCTGGGCTTAATTCTGCTGAATTAACTGTAAATGAACTGGATTACAATGAAGTTACTGTTACAAAAAAACTCACAGATAATATACTTTTTGGAATTTCAACATCTCCACGTAAATCGTTAAAACTTGTCAATGGAGAAACTTATACTTTTTCAATAGAAGTTAAACGAGGCAATTTGAAGAATTTCAATTACTTAAATTTCCGTTATTACGTTACACCCAGCAATCTTAAGAGACAAACCGTTGAGACTACTTTTGGCGATATTTCTAGCTTGCCATCAGATGAGTTTGTACGATTAAACTGTACTTTTACTTACACTGGCGATACTGCAAGTAACTATTATTTGCTATTCGGCGCTTATACAGAGAACGCTACAGATGAAGGCTCATTTGTCGTTAGAAAATGTCAATTACGAATGGGTGAATCTACAAAAGAATGGTCTGCCAGTCCTTACGATGTAATGCTCACAGAAAAATCTGTGACAGCACTTCATGTAAATGATGCTGCGATTGGAACGGCAGCCATTCAAAACGCCGCAATTCAGAAAGCACATCTAGGCACAGCGATTATTGATACTGCTCATATAACAGATGGTGCCATTACAAATGCCAAAATAGCCAATCTTTCTGCTGATAAAATCACAGCTGGCACGATTAAAGGTATCACGATTGAAGGCTCACTTATAAAAGGGGCTAGAATTGAACCAATTTCTCAAAATTCAAATTATAAATCTT
This sequence comes from Bacillus pumilus, assembly GCF_003431975.1. GTDB lineage: Bacteria > Bacillota > Bacilli > Bacillales > Bacillaceae > Bacillus > Bacillus pumilus_N. The sequence goes on from NZ_CP027116.1 coordinate 1,069,609, forward strand.
ATATAACTGCTAATGAGATATATCAAGAATATTTTGATGGAAGCACAAACGTATTAACAATAAAAGATGGAGTTTTTCAACAATCTTACAATCGTCTTGACGGTCAGGTATTAGTTGGAGGAACAACTATTGATAGGGGTTTTATAAAACTAGAAGGTGGATCTGGAAACACAGTGACAAATGGGTTCACTTATAGGTCTTATCTCTATTCAGATTGGTTAAAAGGATCAGGATACAGAGTGGCGAAGTTTGATGGTAAAAAGGAAATCGATACTTTTTTTATCGGTTCTGAATATCCCGGATTTGATTATGACACTGCGATTATTGCAGCATTTGAAAGTGGTATGATAATCTCTTCTGCTGGAGAAATGTTCTTAAATAATCAAGGGGCAAATTTTGATATTAAAGGGAATGGATCATATCTTTTCGATAAGATAAGCACAGACGGAAATTTTTATGCTAATGTCTCCAATGGTTATTTTGCTGCGTATGCTAAAAAAGGATTTCTCCTACACACTGGAGATGGATATGGGGATCTGAAAGCTCACACTATTGATATGTACAGTGGAAATCAAACAAATACCCTACTGAGAGCTGCTGGTGTTGTGTTATCAAGATATGGAAGTTCACTACAAACAAATTGTCAAATTATTTTTGATAGTATTTCCATCATGATGGGCACTAATTCAGGAAGCTATGATTATACAGTTTGGTCGGAACGAAATATTGAGAATATGTTTCATGTCTTTTTGCAGGTGGAAGGATCGAACTCAAGTGCTGTCGTAGCAGCATTTGAAAATAAAACAACTGCTGGATTCCGAATTTATATAAGAAATGCAGCTGGAATAGCTAATGCCAACAACCGGAATTACACTGTAAACATAATGATGATTACAGAAGCAATTTAGAAGGGAGACACTTCGCTTTGATTGAAATTAGAGAAGAAAAGAGATTCAATCCGTTTTTCCGCTCACTTAAGGCAAAAGTAACTGAGCAGGGAATCGAGTTGAGTGAATGCACTATTTATCACATGTATGAAGGGGAATTAGTTACTGGTGATCTTCCAGCGGCATTAATCAAGATAGATGCGGATGAAGATAAAAAATATTCAGTGTTGTATGACCTTTATATAACGATGGATGAGGAAAAAAATCACGCTTATCATTTAGACAAATGTTACATGTCACCTAATCAAATGCCGTGTTATGCCGGGTCCGACTATCTCGTTTTAACTCTATTAAGTATCAGAGTAGGTGTGGAGGGTGAAAGAGAGGGATATATAAATGCGTTTGTAGAAAGGGTGATTGAAGATGAAGGAACTGATACCCAACGTAATTAGAGGTGACGCTCCTACAAAATCACTGGAAGAAAGATTGAAAGAAGCTGAAAAAACTCTCCAGGAGATCAAAGAAGAAATAAAGGTACAGGAGGAAAACACATGAGTAATGAAATGACAAAAGAACAGCTGCAAACAGAGCTGAAAGCGACACAGTTAAAAGTGATCAGTCTAAGCGAGCTACTTAATGAAGCAAACAATAAATTTGCAGAAGTGAGGGCCACATATACGATGTTGTCAGAAGAACATAATAAGCTAAAAGAAGCTTTATTAAATCAACAAGGGAATGACACAAACGCAAACGCTGAATAGGCGTTTTTATTTTGCCTTCTTTAAGGGGGTGGACAAAGTGAGGGAGTAGGTGAGCATGGTGGAAATGGATTTGGCACAGTATTTAATGACACAGGGCCCATTTGCGGTTCTTTTCTGTTGGGTGCTGTTTTATGTATTAAACACAACAAAGGAAAGAGAAAACAAGCTCAATGAGCAAATAGACGCACAGAACAACGTTTTAGCAAAATTCAGTGAAAAATATGATGTTGTCATTGAAAAGTTAGATCGGATCGAAAGAAACCAAAAATAAGAAAAGAGGAATGTATATGAAAAACTTAGACAAAGGCACTGTGATCCGCACGGTGCTTCTTTTAATTGCTTTGATAAATCAGTTTTTAGTGATGTTCGGCAAAACGTCTTTACCATTGGATGAAGAGTCTGTAAACAATTTAGCAGACGTTTTATATGTTGCTTTCTCGACACTATTTACAACGATTATGACGCTCATCACATGGTTTAAAAACAACTATGTGACATCTAAAGGACAGAAGCAGAAAGAAGTCCTAAAACAAAAAGGATTAACGAAGTAAGGAGCTGCCACGTGGTGGCTCTTTTTAATTCCATTAAACGAATGGGGAGAACGCAAATGAACTTTAAAAAAATAAGCAAGCTTGTTGATCTTCGGGGAAAAACGAAAAGTAAAGGAAGGTATTCAAATGTCAGTGTAAATGCAAAGACCGATATTGCAGTACATCACAGTTTAACAAAAACGGGAAACAGTGCAGCTTTTGCAAACTATCATGTAGGTAATCATGGTTGGCCGGGTGTAGCTTATCATTTTGTAATTCTCAAAGATGGTACGATTGAATGGAATCATGATCTAGGAATCAAATCCTATCATGTAGGAAACTCAAACAGTTTTGCTATCGGCATTTGTCTTGTGGGTGATTTTAGAAGCGAAAAGCCGACAACAGCACAGGAAACAAACTTCCGAGCTTTAGTAACGGCCTTGAAGAAAGATATGCCTAATTACAAAAGAACAAGAGGGCACAATGAGTTTCCGGGCTATTCTTGGAAAGCGTGTCCTGTCTTTGATTATAAAGCGGTTTTAGCTGGTACAGTAAAGCAAACAACAAAAGCCCAACCTGTAAAATCATCGCCATCAAAAAGCACAACTAAGCCTAAAACAACATCTAAAAAGATATACAACCTGCCAACAGGCATTTTAAAAGTAACTAAGCCATTAACGAAAGGGGCAGGCGTAAAAGCCGTACAGGAAGCACTAGCCGCTCTTTTCTTCTATCCTGATAAGGGAGCAAAAAACAACGGCATTGATGGTTATTATGGACCAAAAACAGCGGATGCAGTCAAGAGGTTCCAACTCATGCACGGTCTTGCTGCCGATGGCATTTATGGTCCAAAGACAAAAGCAGCTCTCGAAAAGCTATTAAAATGAAAACCTGTAGTCATATGTCTATAGAAAAAAGTTAGCCCCTGTCCTTAATGGATGGGGGCTTTTTTATTTCTCTTAAATTACATACTTTATTACTAATCCACCTTCACTATTCGGTTATTTGTAACTATGGAAATTACTGTATATTTTAAGTTATGCTTGATGGGATTAAAAAGGGGAGGGTTTGATTTGAATAAAAAATGGATAACAAGAATTTCATTATCCATTGTAGCTGCGTTGGGTATCTCCTGTACGCTTGGAGAGTTTGCAGATGCAAAAGCTAATCAGCCGCAATATGAACAAAAAACACCGTCTGAATCATTTACAAAAAACGATCCTGAATTATATAAAGGTGCGTTAGAGCTTGGCCTAACTGACAATGAAATCTTTAAAATCGACAGTCTTTTTGACAAAGAAGATAAAGCCACAGTACATAATCCTATACTTGTTGTGATCGGTATAATTACTGGGATGACCGCAATTGTGGGGAGTGGATATGCTGCTGGTCGCTATATCGCCAATCAACTTTACAAGCGCAAGCAGTTAACGAAATCAACTTATAAAAAACACAGATGGGGTTTCAGAGCAGCACTAGTTCCGGTTATCGGAATTGCAGCAACATTTGGCTTTGATGACTACTATATGGATATTTAACATGTTTGAGTATATTTTGATTTTACTTATAGTTGCAACTTTGTTATTTACAGTCGTTGAGGTTTCAAAGCTCAAGAAAGAAAATAAATCCATCAAAAGTGAAATTGAGGATTTAAAGAAAAACATTAACAAATAAAAATGAGTTGGCCGTCTTTTGAGCGGCCTTTCTTCATGCCACTTACAAAGGGAACAACGGCATTTATGGACTGAAAACAAAAAAATGTTGAAATAAAAGTGAAAAACCTCTCTAAAAGGGAGGTCTTTTTTTACCTAAATTATAGACATAAGTCTATAGTTATAGTATAATAAATATAGGAGGTGAGGAAATGCTAGACAACATGATAAAAGTCCTTCAAATCATCTTTTACGTTGCATCTATAGCGTGGATTGCCCAACAATCACACGACGCAAACAAAGATAATAAGAAGGACTAACACTGGGGAAGCGAGTTAATCGCTCGCTTCTCAATATAATTATAACCAGTCTAGCATATAATATGAACCAAAAACAATTGATCTTCTTTATGATCCTCTTGAGCGCTGCTTCAATTGTAACACGTTCAATATGGACAAATACTTTCACAACAGTAATCATGGCCGCGCTAATACTTGCAACGCTTTTTGTAATCATCAAAGATGTAGTAAGGAGCAGATAACATGGAATATCATTTGAAGAACCGGCAGCAGGTTGAGGACTTCATTCAAAATGAGGTCCTCACCTCATCTGAAGCACAGGAAATATTAAACGTTAACAAGCAGCGCATGAGTAAATTGCATACTGATGGTCGAGTAAGCCCTATAAAAAAAGTGGGTAAAACTGTTTTATTCTTAAAATCAGATATTGAGCAGCTGAAAAAAGATTTAGAAGAAGGGCGGAAGAAATACCGCCCGTATGATTAGAATTAAAATTTCCACTTTCTTCTTTCCTTTTGATGCATGGTCTAACGGCAGACGGCATCTATGGACCGAAGACAAAAGCGGTACTTGAGCAAGCAATGGGAAAATGAAATGAGAATAAAAACCCCCCTTTTCAATAAGAGGGGGGTTATAACTTTATGTGCTTGTCCCATCCATCTATAAAACCTAAGTGATGAATTTGGATGACATCTGAGTATTGTTCAAATAAAGTTTGAAGTGAATTAAAAAATCTCATCCATTCTTCGTTAGGAAGCAATCTTTTTAGAATATATACAACAGAAACCAATTTATTATTAGGTAAGGAAATTTCCTTAAATAATCTCACTTTCACTGTGAATTTCCTGTTGTATAACCTTGAATAGTGAGCACTTATGTTTCTGACTGTTGTGATGCTGTGAAGCCAATTTGTTAGAGAGGAATAGTTTACTCCGTAAAATTCAGCAAGAATTTTCTTGTCTTTAATATGCATGTTGGCATAGAATTTAGACAAAATGTCCATTGAAAATATTTCGACTGCCACCCATAGTGGAAGTTGGGTATCATAATTCATTTTGTGATGCTTAACAAAAGTTTCTCTGCTATCATTTATTTTTTTCTCAACAATTTTTAGAAAAGAGGTATGTATCGATTCATCGTGGAAATTTTCCGACTTTTTATAACCTAAACCTCCATAAAGATTAGAGAAGCTGTACGCAAGCTGGGATCGAAGTGTAATCTCAATGTACTCTGTTGCTTCTAAAAATAATCTTCTCAATTCTGTATCAAATTCATAAATTTTTATGGCTTGTTCAAAGGTTGAATTATTAATAAATCTGTCATTATGTTTAAGCTGTAGCATATATCCAGTTAACCTATAATAATTAATTGTTCTAAGATATTTTAGTGCTTTTTGCTCATCTTCAATAATTAAACCACGTTCTTTCAATATTTCTAATTGCTCTGAATGAGTTTTAAATGTTTTTGAGGAAGTTGAAATTTCCATAATATACCATCCTTTGGATAAAAAAAAGACTCACCGTGGTCCGCATTGTTAAGAGGCGTGTGAGTTCTGTTAAACATATTATATTATATGCTAATATAAGTGTCAATAACATAAGAAAAGAAAAGCCTAGAGTTTTTGAGGATTAATTTTTGAACCTCCATTCCTTCTTCTCTTTATCCCATTCTATTTCATTTCTTGACATAAGGTTTTTAACTGCCTTACGGATCGTTTCCTCATTTTTACCTGTTTTCCTTTTAAGGTCATCCATTGTTGGGTTCTTGCGAAACCGGCTCATATTATAAATGATTCGATAAATTTTCCTTTCAAGATCAGTCATATCATCACCAAGGACATTTTATCAGAATGTTTGTTCGGTGTCTGAAAGTGGTGTATAATTAGAATATACGGTTTACCCGCGGAAACGGGATTTTAAAAAATTCGTATATTTCAATGATTAACTTCTTCTTAATATTACTCACACCCAACCATCCTCATGGATGGCTTTTTTGATGCCATTTTGATGCCTAAACTAAAAAACACTCAAAAACGAACGAGAACATACGATCGCTTTTGAGTGTTGATAGGGTATTTGATGAAAGGTGAAAAATGATCAAAAACACCTAAAAACATCCCAATGGTATTTCCCACAAGCCTCCAATTGTGATTGACTCATCCAATCATTTGTATTTCTTCCCAACCTATTCATCCAACCGTCCTCAGTGCGGCTGGATCTCCCACAAATATATTCATACCTTCCAGGAATCATCCCTCGGAGACACGATGGTCACCTTTACAAATGAGCAAACCGTCAAACTCGATGTCTCATATAAATCATTTGAGAGTCAGGTGCACAGGACAGCGTATCTCCGAACGAAATTTCAAGATCGTCTTGATGGAGGTGTTCCTAAGAAACAAGAGTTTATGCTGTATCCAAAGGAACAGCAGCTCAACCTTGTATACGATTTTATATTAAGGGAGCTTCGGAACAGATATTAACCAAAACCAGCGGCAGTAATGCCGCTGGACTCCTTATGACAAGAAGTTTTTTTATTTCTCATAGAAAAAAACATTGATAATTATATAAAAAATTATATAATTTAAATATAACATATAAAATTTTATATGGTAAGCGACGTTGAAAGGGGATAGGATGATGACTTATGAGCAACTGGATACACCGGCGCTATTAATTGATAAACGGGTGATGATGGAGAATCTCACTGCTATGCAGCAATATGCGGATCGTCAGCAGGTCAAACTGCGTCCGCATACGAAAACACATAAAACACCTAGTCTTGCCAAGTTGCAGGAAGAGATCGGGGCATCTGGCTTAACTGTAGCGAAAGTAGGAGAAGCGGAAGTGATGGCAGCGCACGGTCTGACAGATATCTTTATCGCCAATCAAATTGTAGGTGAGACAAAGCTTAAGCGAATTCGAAAACTGGCAGAGTCGATACAAATTTCATTTGGAATAGATTGTGCCGAGCATGTGCATCAAATTGAACAGGTTTTTCACGGAGCAGAGAAAAAAGCAGAGGTTTTAATTGAGATAGAGGTTGGAGAAGAAAGATCTGGTGTCATTGAAGAGAGTGATTTCCGTCAAATCTTACAGGCGATTCAAACATGTGAATTCGTTCATTTAAAGGGAATTTTTTCTCATGATGGACATACTTACAAGGCGGAAAGTAAAGCACATTGCCGAGCATTATATGAAGACGCTGTGAATCGAACGCTTCAGTTTGCACAGATTGCGGAAGAAGCAGGTATTCCGCTAGAGGTTGTGAGCATAGGGTCGACACCGCCCTTCTTATTTCAATTTGATATTCCAAAGGGAGTCACCGAAATCAGACCAGGCACATACATTTTCATGGATGCCTCTCAGTCCAATGTGATCGGCACTTTTTCACATTGTGCGGCAGCCGTGCTGACAACAGTGATCAGTAAGCCAACAAAGACCCGTGTCATTACAGATGTTGGAGCCAAAGGTTTGACAGCTCAAACCCGTACAAAAGGGCTCACAAAAACAAAGGGATTAGGCAAAGTAAAAGACTATGATGATGTGTTTGTTTCAAGTGTATTTGATGAGCATGCTATCATCTATCACGAAGGCTTCCGTCAAACCGTCCAGATCGGTGAGAAGGTGCAAATCATTCCAAATCATATTTGTCCGGCGGTCAATCTCCATGAAAAAGCATACCTCATTCAAGATGGTGATGTAGTTGAAGAGCTTGAAATTGCTTGTAAAGGTAAACTTCAATAAATCAACAGGACAAGGCGACTTCGTTTGGTATCATCATGATGACACGAAAACATCCACCATGAACATGAATTTGTTGAAACCAAATCCATATATCCAGTCGTCTATAGAGTGTATCTGTCGACTGTCCATGTCAACCAAATGACAGGGAAATGTGGATCCTTAGACGTATTTTCAAGCAATTCCTCATAAATCACAGAAGTGACACGAGCCGTTCTGTTACAATAAAAGAAATCATTTCTTGCAAAGTGTTCGTATGTGGTAAAGGATGCTTCTATTTGACCGATATGAACGAATGGGAATAAGAAATGGAGGCTCTGTATGAAAAAACAATCGCATTTGATCCTGCTATTCACCTTGACAGTGACATTACTAGCAGCTTGTCAGCAAGCAGGTCAATCGCCTTCAAAAGAAGACAAGAAAGAAGCAGCGTATGAACAATGGGTTCAGCGCTATATGGATGAGTTAAATGAAGCATATGAAAACATGACCGACCAATTTATTTCAGATGGACAGGGAAAGATCCAAGTAAATAAAAAATTGAAAAAGGCGACGAAAGCCTTTGATCGTGTGATTCAAAAGGGGCTTACTCATCAAGAAGTTCCAGCCGCTTATCAAAAGGCGGATAAACAATTAAAGACAGGTCTTCATTCATTTGAAAAAGGAATGGGTCAGGTGGAGCAGCTATTAAAGCGCCCAGATCAAGAAAAGCTGTTTATTTCCGCTACTCATCATCTGCAAGATGGATTGAAGGAGACAGCTGCATTTATCGAAGAAGTAGGCCGCATTCAGCAATCAACGTAAAAAAGCTTGGAAGACATACTTCCAGGCTTTTTTAGATATTAAGTATTTGCTTTAAGCGGCGAACACCTTCCTGAATCATGAGTTCGTCCGTACAGGCGAAGCCTAGCAGTAATCCTTTTCGATTGCTTTCAACACAATATGGACTTAATGGATAAATGCCTACGCCCGCTGCTTTGGCTGCCTCAATACTGCCTTTTTCGTCAAAGTCTGGCGCTCCTTCTAAAAAGACATGAAGACCCGTATCGGTCCCGTAGATATGAAAGTGTCTGTCAAAGTGATGTGTCAAAAGGGCATCCATCATGGCAGCCTGTCTTTTTTTATACAGCTGTCTCATTCGCCTGACATAACGTGTAAATTCTCCTTCTCTGAAAAATGAAGCGAGTGTGATCTGTTCCATAATGGGCAGCTGTCTTTGAATGAGTGATTGCAAGGAAGCGATTTCTTTTATGACGGCTTTGGAGCCGATAATGGCAGCAAGGCGGATGCCGGGTGCCAGCACTTTGGAGAAACTTAAGATATAAATCACATGGTCGGGTGCTTCTGAAAATAAGGAAGGAAGCGGTCCGCCATGATAACGATAATCTCCATCAAAATCATCCTCTAGTATATAAGACTGATGGCTGACAGCAAATTTTAGCAGCTGCTGTCTTCTGTTGACACTCATACATACTCCGGTTGGACGCTGGTGAGAGGGCGTCACTGCAATCAGCTTGGTTCTCCGTGGCAATGTATTCACCATCATTCCATCTTCGTCAACGGGCGCAGGGTAAATGTCCATTTCACGATGAATAAACGAGAGCCTTGCCCCAGGAAAGCCTGGATCTTCAACAGCTACTGTATCGCCTTTTTTAAGCAATACTTGTGAAATCAAATCAATGGCTTGCTGCGTGCCTCCGGTTAACACGATTTGATCTTCTTCTACATCAATTCCTCTTTCTACAGATAAGTATTGACGTATTTCTGAACGTACTTCCCATAATCCGTTTGGAGAGGAGTAGCCCCAGTCTTTCAAATCTAATCGCTGTAATGCTTTCATAAGTGACCGTTTCCATATGTTTTGAAAATGTTCATCGATGGCTGGCTCCTGATGACGAAAATCAATATCCAGCTTCTCGTGAAATTGATTGGCCGACAGCCAGTCGTCCATTTGTTTCTCAGCCTCCTGAAAATGCGGTCTGATCGGGAGGGGGAACGGAGGCTCACTTTGATGAGGAGTGGAGGCAGTATATTGGTCACTTGAAATGACTTTTGTACCGCCTCGTCTAGATGTGCTGACATATCCTCTTGCCAGTAGTTCATCATAGGCAAGCTGTACAGTTGATCTTGATACATTAAGCTCCTGTGCTAATACACGCGTCGGGGTTAGCTGATCATCAGGATTCAGCTTTTGTGAATGAATTTTTTGAATGATCCCAGTCACGATTTGCTGCCAGAGCGGGGTAGTACTTGAGCGGTCTAAATGAATATACATCGGACACCTTCTTTCATGATGACGTCTAATATGATGATGACACGGAATTATGGAGTGGTCAATAGCGCCATTTTTGGATGTAGGAAGTAAGCCAAAAGGTGTGTACACTGTTCTCATATGCTTATGACTAGAGGAGAGAGTCAAATGATCCCTGCAACTAAAGCAGAAACAGCACACCTATCCATCATCCCGTTTATATTCGTTTTATTTGGTCTTTTTATGATTACGACCGCAGTGAATCTGCAAGTTCCTCTTTATACGTTGTATGCCGAACAAGCAGGCTACGGAAAGGCGGCTACAGCACTTGTATTTGCTGCCTATGTCTTCGGACTGATTCCAGTATTGCTTTTTCTTGGCGGCATATCTGACCGGGCTGGGCGCAAACCGGTTTTATTGGTCGCGCTTAGCTTTTCGTTATGTGCTACTCTATTGATGATCATGCATCCTTCCATACAAATGCTCTTTGCGGCCCGGCTGCTGCAAGGGGTGGGTCTCGGTCTGAGTGTTGGCACATGCACAGCTTATTTGATTGCTTTATATCCAGAGAAATCAAGCTTGATCCCAACTTTTATTGCGTTATGCAGTTCGGTCGGCTTTGGGGGCGGTGCTCTTTTTACGGCCATTCTTTCTTTTCAACGTGTGTCGCTTGCGCCACTTAGCTATTGGATTGTGCTAGGCCTTTTAATCCTAACCATCTTGGGTGTCTTCTTTTTCGTTCCGCCTATACAAGGAGATTCAGATAAACCGATGATGAACATGCCGAGATTTCCAAAAGGAACAATGCCGGCGAATGCAGCAATTGCCATCGCGTGGTCCGTATGTGGTCTCGTCATTTCGGTTTTGCCAGCACAGCTTAAAATGAGTGGATATGAATTATGGGTAGGGCCGGCACTCTTTTTGATTAATATGGCAGGTGTCCTGATGCAGCCCTTTGTTCGCAAGATGAATAGTACAGCCGCCCTTCTTACGGGATTTATCTGTCTTCCATGTGGATATGGTCTCTTGCTATTTGGAGCAAGTAGCGGGTCCATCGCTCTTGTACTTGCCGGAACGATGCTTGCGGGTACGGCCTGCTATGGATTTACTTATTTAGGTGGTCTTCAGCTTATTGTCGAGCGAGGGAAGAAGGAGGCAGCTAGAGCTGTTGCTGGGTTTTACTTGTTTGCTTATTTAGGGCTGGGGATTCCAAGTGTTTTTGTCGGTCTTTTCGCTGATATGTACGGGACCCAAATGGTGTTAACCGTTTTCTTCTTGATCGTTTTGGCTGCTTGTCTCATTCTTTTGATCTCGAGTATCAAACAGAAACAAAAGTGAGAAGTCCGGCTTTTTCTTTTTCCTTCCAGTCGTTTAAAATAAAGGGAAGAGAGGGGAAGATGAGATGAAAAAAGTGCAGCTGGACGGCGCGTCGTGTAAGTCGCAAGAAGAGCTTCATGATCAACTGCAAGCAGTTTTACACCTTCCTGACTATTACGGGAAAAATCTTGATGCCCTTTGGGACTGTTTGACAGGAGAAGTGACTCTTCCAGTAGAACTGACATGGGTCAATTTTGAAACGAGTAAAGACGCTCTTGGTGAGTATGCAGAAAGCTTGCGGCAGTTATTTCAAGAAGCAGAAGAGGAATTGAAGGGGCAATTTCAAGTAAGTATTCAATCATAGTGAAAAAGCAGCCACCTCACAGGCTGCTTTTTCATCTTTGGCAGATCAAAAACTGGAGCTATCTAAGTTGTAAGAGCTATTTTATTGTGTATTCATAAAAATATGTTGCGTGAAGGAAACTTTCATTGAAATATGTTATAGTGGAACCTACATTGATAGACTAAGATAGAGTGAGGGTTCGGAAAGGATGAAGGAAAAAACAAAATCAAAAAGAAGGTTAAGACCTTGGGTGAAAGCCGTACTGTTTATCATGGCATTTGTCATGGTGATGGCATTATCTGTGACAGGATATGCCTACTATAAGATTTCAAAAGCGTCGGATAAGGCGCAAGTATCATTAGAAAGAGGAGACACCTCGCAAAAGCGTGTAAAAGCTTTTGATCCAGGAAAGGACAGCTTCTCGGTGCTCTTGCTTGGAATTGACAGCCGTCCAGGTGAAACGGTAGACGAAGCAAGAAGTGATGCAGTCTTACTGGCGGCAGTGAATCGAACAGAGAAAACCATTAAGCTCCTTAGTATTCCTCGTGATGCATATGTTGATATACCGGGAAGAGGATATGATAAAATTGCCCACGCCCATGCGTTTGGGAGTGCAGATTTGTCAGTCAAAACGGTTGAAAACTTGTTGAATATTCCTGTAGATTATGTGATTTCAGGGAACTTTAAGGCGTTCCAAGACATTGTGGATGAGTTAAATGGAATTGACGTAACGATTAAAGATGAAGGTATCGCAAAGCAAATGGAAAAGGATTCAAAAGGAAAAGTTCATGTGCAAACAGGAACATATACGTTAAATGGTGAAGAAGCATTAGCTTTTGTGAGAACGAGAAAGGCAGATAGTGACCTCATGCGTGGAAAGCGCCAAATGGAAGCACTCCAAGCCATCTTTGAAAAATCTAAATCCATTTCTTCGATTCCGTCATATGACAACATGATTGATACACTTGGTGATAATGTTTCAACCAATTTGTCCATGAAGCAGTTGATCGGTCTTTTCCCGTTATTAAGCTCATTGAAATCAGTGGATACCATTCAGCTGAAGGGCCATGATTATCAGCCTGGGAATGTGTATTACTTTGAGTTAGATGGAGCTGGATTAGACGAAGTGAGAATAGAGCTGAGAGAACAGCTTGAATTATCATAAACAAGAAGGAGCCTGCCGCCTGTGGCAGGCTTTTTGTTTTGAATGGGTATGTATCACACATTTAGTTGGCTTGATGGAGAAAATACCGAGTAAGTAGTTCCTCAACCCTGTGACGTATACGTGGATTAAAGTATTTATGCTTTTCTTCATAGCCATTCATGATAAATAGATATGTTGTAAATCCTTCATCGTGTTCAATTTGCTGTACCTTCATTTTTTCTTTACGTAAATGCTGTTTCAGTTCATAAAGTGCTTTCTGTGCTTCCTTTAAGGCAGAGGTTACAAGCTGAATGTATGGTTCATTTAGTTTAAATGTTTGATGTTGTTTTAAGTGAGTCAAATCACGATTGAGGATGGAAATGACCATTGGAAGAAAGATGGCCTGTTCCATCATCTGCAGCTGTATTCTTGATAGTCTCGTCATGTCCAAGCCTACTTTCTTTCTTTATAGAACACTTGTTCTTATTTATTATATCGAATGAGTCAAACAATCTCAAGAGGTCAAGGGGGATTCATTTGTATATTTTTATGTTTTCCATGTAAAATGAAATGTAGACAAACCTTGAAGGAGTCAGACAAGTTGACATCATTTCTTTCCTTATTTACTCATGAAAATATCACATCATTTTTTGAAAGCTACAAGGCTTTTGGACCGATTGTGGCTATATTGCTCCCTTTAATAGAAGCATTCCTTCCGTTTTTACCGCTCGTTGCGTTTGCAGTAGCAAATGCAAATGCATTTGGCCTTTGGGAAGGCTTTTTATTGACCTGGATTGGCGCAAGTGCAGGGTCTATTCTTATCTTTTTGCTGATCAGAAAATTTGGACAGATGAGAATGCTCAATTTTATCAGCAGGCATCCCTCTATTAAGAAATTAATGCTTTGGGTGGAAAAGCGGGGATTTGGTCCATTATTTATTTTACTCTGCTTTCCTTTCACGCCCTCAGCTGCCGTCAATGTTGTAGCGGGTTTATCAAGAATTAGCTTTTGGCAATTTTCATTAGCTACTGTATCTGGGAAGTGTGTCATGCTCTTTATCATTAGTTTTATTGGCTACGATCTTTCTGCTTTAGTTAAGAATCCGTTAAGAAGTGTTTTTGCGGTTCTAGTTATTGCGTTATTATGGTATGTTGGAAAGAGAGTAGAAAATAGGTTGAACATTCGAATGAGTAAGCGTGAGGACAAAGGAGGCTCTTAATGAAAAAGAAGCCATTGCTATGGTTGATGATTATTACAGGCATCGTCTTATTGTTCCAAGTAAAGAATTTCATGTTTGTCACGTACAAAGTAGAAGGGGTTAGTATGGACCCAACATTTACAAACGGAACAGAATTATTAATCAATAAGTTCTCACCAAAACTCACAAAAATTAGCCGGTTTGATTATGTGTTATTTCATGGTCCTAAAAATCAAATCTTGATCAAGCGAGTCATTGGACTCCCAGGAGAAACGATCAAGTATGAAGATGATCAGCTGTTTGTTGATGGTGAAAAAAAGAAGGAACCTTATTTAAAAGAGCAGAAACAACATAAAATGGGGAACGTTCTAACAGGGGATTTTCAGCTAAAGGCCATCACAGGAGACGATAAAATCAAAAACAATCATTACTTTGTGGTCGGAGATAACCGAATACATAGCTTCGACAGCCGGCATTTTGGTACCATTTCAAAGGATCAAGTTGTCGGTGTCAAAAGGAATACAAGCGAATAAAAAAAGGCGCTCTGCACATGCAAAGCGTCTCTTTTTTATTTTGCGGCTTTATAATCAGGCTGCCTTTTGGCCCATACATGATGTAAGAACCGGAAAAACGGCGGGAGCATCGCAATGACGAGAATGATTCTGACGACTTGTACAGCCACAACAAAGGTAGAATCCTCGTGAAGTGTGACCGCTGTTGTCGCCATTTCTGCAATACCGCCGGGCGAAAAGGCAAGAATGGCTGTAATGACAGAAATGCCTGTAATCTCTGCAATGGCAATAGAGCTGAGGACAGTCGCTGCAATCAGTCCGGCTGAGCTGACGACAGCCACAATGAAAGTATTTTTTAGCCCGACAAACATCTGTTTATTCATTTTTGACCCGATGGTTGCGCCTAGAAATACTTGAGACGCAATATTCGCTTGAGACGGCCAATAAGGAATCAAATCATGACCAATGACTGCGCCCGCACCTACTTGAAGAGCTGCGACGCCTAGCATGCTGCCGATCAGCCAAGGGGCAGGGAAATGAAGACGAACTGCCAGGCGTGACATGAGCCAGGCTCCTAAAATAAGCGCAGCGGTCCAAGAAATGTTTGACAAGGTGAACACGCCCGAAGAAAAAGCGCTCCCTTGTGTAACTACAGCCGCATCTGCTTGGTTTTTTGTATTTAAATAAAATACTGTAAATGGGATAGTGAGCACAACCATTAATACACGTATCGTTTGCACAAGACTCACAACTGCTGTATTTGCTCCTACCTCTTGGGCAATCCCCGGCATAGCGGATAAACCGCCGGGGGCAGTTCCGACAAAGCTTGTCAGCATATCTGTTTTGCTCAGCTTCCATAAGACAAAGCCAGAGAGCATCGCCAGTAGAATAGAAAAGACGAGCATGAAACTGACAGGGAGCCAGTTTTCAGCGAAAATGTGAAGGACCTTCATATTCATTTTCTGTCCGAGTTCGATTCCGAGAATGAATTGACCAAGGAGCAGCCATCTGCTGTGAATACGTAAGGTGCTCGTTCCTTTACGCTGAAACAGGGTGGGCCGGCGCATTGCAATAAAAGCTGCTGTGATTAATGTACCAACCATCCAGCCAATAGACATGCCTGTTAAAGACAAAAAAAATCCACCTAAACCGCTTATCGCAATCAGAATGAGATCGGTTCGAAGGCTGTTTCCTTGTTTCATCACATGTAAACCTTCTTCCTATATGTTTGTTCAGTAAGTGAAATGTTGTTAACTTCACTATAATACAAAAGTCTCTATAAATAAAATACGAATTTTTTTATCATTTTCATAAGATTATCTTATCATTAAATAGTTAGCAAATCTTATAAGTAAATTTGTAATTTTACTAAAAACAAAGGTAATATACAACGATTTTCCCTTATTTTTGTTATTAGTTGACGTTCATTTTCAATTACACTACAATGCTGAGTGTTAATTAAGACTTTATTGATAGAAATCCTTATTTCAGTTATGTTAATTATGTAAAAATGCATTAAATTATATGTATTTTATTAGTTATGGAGTATTTGTGGAGTACAATACTCCATTTTTTTGTTCTCAATAAAGAAAAAAGAAATGAGCTGTACTCATTTCTAAAGGAACGACAAAGAATCTAATTTCTTCGAAAGCTGCTTTTGTCTGCTAGGGAAGAGATGTCCATAGGTATCTAAAGTGAAGGTTACTGATTTGTGTCCTAAGCGTTCGGAAATCAATAGTATTTCTTCACCTTGATGTATTAGTAGTGAAACATGTGAATGCCTAAAACCATGAAACTTTATTACTTTTAGAGATTGACTCATTGATGTGTTTATCTTGTGGCATGTGTCTTTGATGAGTTGGTTGATATAATGAGTACTGGGGATTTTCCCATCTTTTTCAAAGATTGGAGTCTGTGGTGTTTGGTTTAAACCTAATTCGTCGTATCTATTTTTTTGCTGGGTTTTTAATTTTAATAACATATTAGTTAGTTTTTTGTTTATGCTAATTGCTCTTATCGAATTTGGTGTTTTAGGTGTAGTAACAATATCCTTTTTGTTAAATCTGTGATAG
The DNA here is from genome assembly GCF_003431975.1 of Bacillus pumilus. GTDB lineage: Bacteria > Bacillota > Bacilli > Bacillales > Bacillaceae > Bacillus > Bacillus pumilus_N. The sequence continues at coordinate 1,086,318 of NZ_CP027116.1, forward strand.
GTTTTGTTGATGGTTATTATTCCTTCTATTTTATCTAAATCTTCCCAAGTTACTGCTTGGGCTTCTCCAATTCTTGTACCTGTCAAATATGCAAATGTATATAGTGTCTTATAATATTCTTGCTTTGGAGTCAGAAAGTTTATAAACAATTTGAATTCTTCTGGAGTCCAGATGATTATTTTATTAGAAGTGTCTCTGAGATTCTTTACATCAGCGCAAGGGTTCTTTTTAACAAGCCCTTCTTTTACTCCTGTCGAAAAAATGTTATGTAAGATCACCATAAGTTGATTTATTGTTGATACCTTTAAATCTTGATTTATTAAGTGTTGTCTGAAATTTGTTATTTCTGTGTATGTGATTTTATTTACAAGAGAATCTTTGAAGAATGGAGCAATATGTTTATTAATCGAAAGTGTTCTGTTATGTACAGTAACTTCTTTTAAATTTTGTTCCATATGATTAAAGTATAGAGCTAATAAATATTTGAATTTTGTATTCTTTCCATAATCTAATTCACCATTTCTGTACTTACTTTTAATGCGGTAATAAATTTCTTCGGCTTCATTTTTAGTGCTGGCAATTTTAGTTTTTCTTCGTCTTGCTCCGGTTATCGGATCGAAGCCTACACTTATATCGACTTTGTATTTTCCATTAGACATTTTTTTTATAGGCATAACTTAAACTCCTTTTTATACAATTATTTTTCCAACGTTCTGAAAGTTTTGAGGGGTTGGATTGAACAATTTAAGTTGAGCAACTTTTTGTTCCACAACAAATTGTGGTAAGTCATTAAGAAAGGCAATTTGTTGTATTCCCCATTTATTAAGAGGATAAGGAAATGTCTTTATTAAGTTGTCGGGTAATAAAAGTTCGGCAGCGAAGAGGTTTGCTTGATCTTCTAATTTGTTTTCTAACTCAATTGAACAGTTGTGTAATTTAAAAGAGTTTAAATCTTTGTGTAAAAAAAAGTGTCCTAGCTCGTGAGCTATTCCAAATTTTCCCCATTCGTAATTAGAGTTTATGTGTATGATGTAGGTGTCTGTATTTTCGTGATACTGTAAACAACCTCTTACAGTACCTAGGTCGTTTTTGAGAATTGGTATGTTTAAGGTTTGACAGATATTGTAAATATCGTTGCCATTATGTTCTTTTAATAAGTGCTGTGCTTTATGTTTGATTCTTTTGTCTGTATAAATCGTCATCACTCTTTCTTTTTCATAGCCTCGGCATACTCGATACCATTTTTTAAAGCTTTTTTTATTAGATTGGCTGTTTCCTCATCAATGTCACCATTTTTGAGGAACATAAGTGTTTTTTCTTCTTTTAATTCTTCAATGGCTTCATTAATAGCCTTTTCTAAATTATTTCTTTCTTTACTAGGACGATCCAATAAATAGTCAGTGGAAACATCAAAGAAGTTAGCAATTTTATTTAATGTGTCACTTGTTGGAAGTATCTCTTCATTCTCGAAGCGAGCAATAGAACTTTGACTTAAATATAAAAGATGTGCAAGTTCTTTTTGGGTAAGTTTTTTTGATTTTCTTAAAGTTTTTAATTTATAACCAAAACTCATATTTCCGACCTCTTTTTTTCTTATAATATTACATATAGTAATAAAATAAACAATGAACATCAGTTTTTTATGCGTAATATGCATTTTTTATGTTGACTTTATGCGTATACTCATTTAATATAAGGTTAAGAAATGATTATACGCATATTTCAGGAGGGGATATGATGAGTTTTTTAAACGTCAAAGATGTCCAGAGAATATTGAATGTTAAACAGGCAACTGCATACGAAGTCATTAGAAAATTAAATGCGCAGTTAACAATGCAAGGGTATCAAGTTGTTAGAGGTAGAGTGGACAAAAGTTATTTTGAAAAAAGTTACCTTTATTCAGATAGTAGAGAAAAGGTGACAGGCTAATGAATTATTCTCAAACAAAAGACACAATGAAAAAGGCTGTATCATTAGCAAAGCAACTTGACGGTAATTGGTCAGCAAGAATGAAGATGGCACTTAATGAAGTGTACATAGAGCATTACTTGTCGCGGCCGTTAACAAAAGAAGTTATTGAAAAGCTTCTATTTAAAGGGATGTCATTCCGCAGGATTAAAAAGCATTTTAAGGTTGGCATGGATGAAATTTCTTCTCTACTTGCTGAATGAATAGTGTGAGTTTACACCACTATTTCAGCGAAAGAGAAATGAAAGGTAGTGAGTGGAATGAGTCTTTTGGAACTTTTCAATCATTCTCTAAAGAGATTTGAAGATCAAAAAGAACCAATTACATTTGCTCTAGCAGCAGTAATTCAAAAGAAGATTGATGAGTCGCTGCACAAGGAATATGAGGAATTTGATCAATGGTTTAGACAAACGTTTTATGATTCAGAGGGGAAGCCAATGCAATATTTTAGGACACCTCTTGTTGATGAATCACCAGTTATATTTGGTGGTAAACCAAAAGTTATTCTTTTGAATGGCCCATATGTGGGTGGAGTATCTCTTTAAAAAGGAATGAAGTTCTTTGAAAAATACATACAGACAAAAAAAGCGTCCTTGACTGAATCAAGAACACTCATAATAAAACCTAGACAATTTTATTATATGTGATTTTTGATCAAATGTCATGCGTGAGTATTTGACGATTAACAGTAATCATGTTTCAAATACTGTAGCAGGCTAGAAGAAGCGTGCGGGATAGTTGTCACCATTAATCAACTTGATGATCATAAATGGTCTACTAGGTTGCCAGGACTGGCTATGTTCTGAGCAACTGATAAGCGCCATGATGACAGTGTCGGAGCGATTTTATTTTTTAATAAACTAATAAAAAACGTGATGAACACGAATCAAAGGAGAACTTATAATGGAATTGAAATTTATTGTACCAAACAAAGAAGAAACTTTTGGAGATTGCAAATTCTTAGGATTTAAACGTGAAAAATTTGTTTATGATCAAGTCAATCAAAAAAGAACTGACGAATTAGAAAGCAGAACTTATAATCTTGCTGCGAGTTGCCAGGGTGGTCCCGTTGAAGTTGTCTTACCTGCTAATGTTGAATTAAAGGAATATGACTTTATGCAAGATGTGGAACTGGTAAACCCTATTATTGAAGCAAGGGTGGACAATGGTGGTCGGTTTGGTACTCTCGTTTGGACTATTCTTGCCGAAGATATTCGAATCAAAGGCTCTAATGCTAATTCTACAAAAGTAACACCAGCAGCCCCAGCAACGAATGACAAAAAGTAATATTGTTAGGGGTGGATGATCATTTCGCTATGGAAGTATAAAGGGACAAAGATTCGTCCTAGACATAAAAATAACGTGTTAAAAACAGGTGCATTAATAAGTGTGCCTGTTTTTTTGTTGCTGATGACACTTTTTTGGAAAGACCATCTATGGATTTTATACGAAAAAGGTGTTGAAGATACATTTCAAAACTTCACCTTTAATATACCTTTGATCATTACAAGTTTAACTGTGTCAATTGTAGTTCCAGCAGCTATTTTATTTGGTTGGCGCTACATATTCCGTAAGTATTCAAAATTAAAGAAAATTTATCATCGTCAAAAAATTGCAAGAATGATTTTGTCGAACAAATTTTATGATAGTAAAAGCGTGAAGAGTCGTATAACCGATAGAATGGTTCAAAAAATCACATACTTCCCTAGATTTTATTATAGGGTTAAGGATGGTCATATTATTATTAAGGTTGCTATGGATATGAGCAGGTTCCAACAAAGGTTTATGGAATTAGGAAAGGAATTCGAAAATGGGTTCTTTTGTGATTTAGTGTCTACAGATATGGAAGATGGCTTTTTTACCTATAAGCTGCTATATGATGCAGGGAAAAACCGTATATCTATTGATGACGCTGTTGTAAATAAAGGCTCTATGAAGCTAATGAAGCATATTGATTGGGCATTTGATAAGTTGCCGCACATGTTGATTTCTGGGGGTACAGGTGGAGGAAAAACGTATTTTATACTTACCCTTGTAAAGTCTCTTGTTGCTTCTGGGGCGGACGTTCGTATATTAGACCCGAAAAATGCGGATTTGGCAGACTTAGAGGAAGTTCTCGAAGGAAAGGTTTTTTCTCGTAAGAACGGTATTATGATGACTTTGCGGAAGTCCGTTGAGGACATGATGCGAAGAATGGATGAAATGAAAAATCATCCGAATTATAAAACCGGTGAAAACTATTCCTATTTGGGATATAAACCTGTTTTTATCATATTTGATGAGTACGTGGCGTTTATGGATATGCTCGATTTCAAGGAACGTGAAACTGCAATGCAAGATATCAAGCAAATTATCATGCTAGGCAGACAGATGGGCTTTTTTCTTGTTGCAGGAGCGCAACGTCCAGATGCGAAGTATTTCGCTGACGGAATAAGAGACCAGTTTAATTTCAGAGTATCTTTAGGAAAAATGTCCGGAACTGGTTATGCCATGCTGTTTGGTGATACTGATAAAAAATTCGTTGAAAAAGATATTAAAGGTAGAGGATACGCCTATGCAGGTACAGGAAACATAATGGAATTTTATAGCCCTTTGATCCCAAATGGGTATGATTTCATAGAGGAAATCCGACTTGCTAAGGAAGGAACGCAGGGCGCGCAGGCGGCGACAGCCGCAAGCGGCAGCGAAAGCGCCCAAGCGACGACTGAGGAGGAGTGAGCGAAGCGAATGACCGAGGGGCAAGTAAAACCCCCCCACGCTAACAGGGGGGTAGTACGCAAGAATGAAAAAGATGAAGAAAATTTAACATCAATGGTCGACTATGTAAGAGTTAGTTTTAAGACTCATGATGTAGATCATATCATTCAAAATATCTTACATATCCACAAAGATTTTATGACCGAGAAGCCGAAAGGCTTTTATGGATATGTAGGAACGTGGGAAATGGATATGATCAAAGTCATGTACAGTGCTCCAGATGATGAAAGGGGCACACTGATTGAATTTTCCGGTAAGGGCTGTAGACAATTTGAATCTTTTCTCGAATGTAGAAAGAAAACGTGGTTTGATTTCTTTCAAGATTGTTTAAATGAGAAAGGAAGCTTTACAAGATTAGATATAGCGATTGATGACAAGCGAACATATTTCACTATACCTTCTCTTCTGGAGAAAGCACAAAATGGGCTGTGCGTTTCGAGATTTCGTAAATCTGATTATAATGGATCGTTTGATATTGGTGATGGTCGACTTGGGGGAACAACGTTATATTTCGGCTCTAAAAAATCAGATGCGTATCTTTGTTTTTACGAAAAGAACTTTGAACAGGCTGAAAAATATAACATTCCTTATGAGGAAATGGAAGATTGGAACAGGTATGAGATAAGGTTGAAAAATGAACGTGCTCATTCTGCTGTTTGTGAACTAATTAAAGATAGAAATTTGACCAGCATTGGAATGGCTATCATAAACAACTATGTTCGCTTTGTAGAAGAAGATGGACCAGAAGAAAAAAGAATGAGAGAAACAAGTCCTTTTTGGTTAGAATTTATCGGTGATGTAAAGAAGTTAAGGTTGTATACAAAGCCGCAAACTGACTTTTATCAAAAGTCCCGTAATTGGTTGAAAAATAGCTGTGCGCCAACGATGAAGATGATTCTTGAAGCTGATAGAGCTTTAGGGCAAAATGATTTATCAGACATGATCATCAATGCGGAATTGCAAGAAAAACATGAAAAAATGTTAGAAACATTCTTAACGCCAATTCATGAAATGGTGGTTTGATTTTAGGTGCTTGCTGCTAATAAACACAAGTGATGCGTATGTGGCTTGTGTCAACGGTAAGCGGAGCGAAGTGAGCATTAAGGAGTTGAAACAAACAGCGCCCCCAAACCCTTTTAATGTCTCAAAAGGTCATCATACCTTTTGAGCTGCCTACCGGCGAGGGAGTCCCCCATGAGTGGGGGACTAGGGGGAAGAGTTCTTGATACTACGGGGGGATGTTCTATTGAAATTCAGTTGATCATCTTTAGTGTAATTCCATTATTAATAACTCTAGGAATCTTTTTATGGTTATAATTTAGAACTAATTTTTAAAGGATAGTCAAATGACTGTCCTTTTTTGTTTGGATAAGAAAGGGGAGATTTTCTTGAAGGAAGGATTTCATGAATTAAAAATACTACCTCAATACTTTTGGGCTTGTAAAACAGGTCACAAGTGCTTTGAGATACGAAAAAATGATAGAGACTTTAAAGTTGGGGATTTGATTCAGTTACGTGAGTATAAAGATGGTGATTATACAGGAAGGTGCGTATTAGGCAGAATTAGCTTCATTACGGACTATCAGCAACAGGATGATTATGTTGTCTTGAATTTTAAAAGACTTAAATTGAATCAAGCTGTGTAAGGTAACATGAGCCAATGGAAAGGGTTAGATCATAGACTATTTAATTTGGGTTTTATGGTTGGTGTTCCTTCTAAGGTTTATGTAAGGCAGATAAGTAGAGAATGGTTTTTGATTGTGGAGGGAGAACGTATAAAAGGTTATTCAGAATACCGTTATTCATTTTACAAGACGAAATTTATGGATGATGGAAGAATGACCAGTACAAAGGTATTCCTTGATAAAAGTAGTGTTCGGCAAGTATATAATAAAGTGTTAAATCACATCAATTATTTGGAAAAAACTCAAAATTTTGATGTAAAAAAAGTACAAAAAATGGTATAATTGTATTAAGAATAAAACGAAAAAGAGAAAGGTCGGGGAGACTATGAAAGCTAAAAAAGTTGTAATTAGTCTAGGGTTGGCGGGCGTGTTAGTAGGCGGTACTATTTGGGGTTTCTCTGCTAATGCTAAAAATGAAGCGAAGCAGGAGACACAAGATAAAGAGCAACCAAAAACAGCTATTCTAAAAGAAACAAAGACAACGGAAACTAAGAAACTAAAACCGAAAAAAGAACAAGTGAAGAAGAAGGAAGTAAAAGAGATAAAAGAAGTTAAGAAGGAAAAGCCTAAAAAGGTAAAGAAAGTCGAAAAGCAGCAAAAACAGGTTGTTAGTGATCAGCAGCAACCACAACAAAAAGAAAGAATCGTTGCGGCCAGTGAACCGAAAAAGAATAACAATAGCAACGTTAGTAAAGCTCCAAAAGCTCCAGTGGTGAAGAAAGAACAACCGAAGGTTTATAGAAATACAACTGGTTCTTCCAGTCCTTCAAAAAGCCATGTTCAGCCAAAAAAGAAATACGTGAGTAATGGCGGTTCAAATCACCGTAAATCCAGTGCGCCTAAAAAATCAACTTCTGTACCTAAAAAGTCTCCTAGCTCTTCTGGTGGAACATCTACTACAGGTGAAAAAACTGGCGGGGGGAAAATAAAAAATTCTGATTCAACTTATGAAACTGGTACATTTGATGCTAATGATTTAAATGGTGTCCCGTGGAATGAATTGAATAAGTAATTAATTGAAGGTGTTCAAAAATTTGAGCACCTTTTTATTTTTAGGTGGGGTGAAAGTTTTTAATGATTAGAAGGAGATCATTTAAAAGTATAGTCTTACTCATGATTGTGGTTATGTTTTCTGTTTTTCCGAAAGCGGAAGCGACTGAGGGAGGCGTAAAAACCTTCGGTATAAATTATGATGGCTATTTAGAAATGAATGGTGAAATTCTGTACATGTCCGTTGATGGTAAACGAGAGAAAGCAACGCTAGAAGGATTAATCCAGAAGGGGGACAAAGATCAAGAACTATTATTAGAAAGCGATATTGAAGAGAATGATAAAGGAGTTTTATCTTTTATATTCTCGTTTTTTGCTACTGGTAAAGCAAAGGCAGCAGCGCCAAAGATTGAATATAAAGGTGCTATTAATTATCGTGGTTCAGTAGTAGGGGATTTTAGAGTAGACGGTAAACAAGCATTTTGTTTTCAGCATTCAAAAGCGTCTCCTCCTACGGGATCAAAGTATAAAGAATCTGTTCCTTACGACAACGAAAAGGTACAAAGGGCTTTGTATTATGGTTGGGGTGGTCAAGGTAATATTTTTACGGATAGAAAACAAGGGATTGTAATTACTTCTTTAATACTCGATAGGCTGTATTCAAATGGTGATTCGGGAAAGAATCTCCCTGGCTATGAAAAATTGTGGGATTTAGCCATGAATGGAAAAGATTTAAATAGAAAAGTAAGATTCACAAATACTAAACTTACTGTAGCTGTAAAGGGAAACAAGCAAGTTTCTGAAACGACGAAACTTAATGCGGACAAAGAGAATTATGTTACAGTTTCTGTTCCTAATGGTATAACTTTAGTTAATGAAACAAGTGGTAAGAAGGTAACTGAAGGCAAAATGAAAGTTTATGGGGAACAGAAAATACATCTAGAAGCTGATTTAGATAAAAAATATAATTACAGCACTGGGGAATTAGGCAGCAACATGAAAATATTTCAGCCTTTAATAACGAAGCCTAGCGGAGGGAATACACAGGTTTTGGGTTATGGGGATTGGTATACTGACCCGAACAACACAACATCTTTTACTGCTGTATTTAAAGTGCGCCAGAAGAAAATCAATGTGCAGCACATTGATAAATATACGGGCGATCTTCTTGAGAAAGAAAGTTATACAAGAAACATAGGTTCGTCGTATTCATTTGCGCCTAAAGCATCTATCAATAAAGGAAAAGAAAAATTCATCCCTGTTGATCGGAAGGAGAAAGCAGGGACATTGGGCAACAAAGATGTGACGATTAAGTTTTACTATAATTTGGAGCGATCTGTGACGGTTAATTATTATGACAACCGTACAGGTGAAAAAATTAAGGAAAGTAAGAAATACAAAAAGGTGCGTGGAGAAAAGTATTCAGAAAAGCACCCTTCTATCAAAAGTGGAGAATACAAGTATCGTTATATAAGAACTGATGGAGACAAAGAAAGTGGAACGATTGGCGGCAAGAATATTGTCATCAATTATCATTATGATAAGCCATTGGCAAAGCTGTCATTTGATAAGTTGCAAATCTACACAGCTAAATCCACAAAGGGTTTACCTGTGAAAGTTCATCTGTCTAAAGAAATGAATTATAAGACCACTTTAAAAGATTTTGAAGAAAAGAAAATCACAGTGGCTCTGTACTTGAAGGATAAGAAAATCGTTTCTAAAACATATTCTGCGAAAGAGCTGCCTAAGAAAATAGAAATGACAATACCATCTAAGGGTTTAAAGGCTGCTGTGAAAAATCTCTACACTGTAAAGTTTTTAGACTTCAACAAAAACGATTTTAAAATTGATGCTGCTGCATCCGAATTAAGTACGGATGGATATGCAGCAAGCGAAAAAACGATCAAGGCAAGTTCATCTAACGGAAAGGAATTGTCCTATAAGGGTGTTGTCATGACAGAGAAAACACCCACAACAGGAAAAGTCTATTATGAAAGACTGGCTTTTCCATTGAAGAAAATTGAAAAAAAGAAAACAGGCTATGGATTCATGAGGGAAATTGATCTTCACTATGAAAATGAAATTGGCGGCAGCATTAAGCCATCATTTGACTTTGAAGTTCCCACACGTTTAGTCGATAGTTATTTGGCGTACACAAAAAAAGGCGATCGTTCAATGATCCCTATGGAACAGACATCATCCACCAACAAGAAGCAAGGTGAGACGTCAGTCTATGACCTTGTGTATGAGCTTCCTCATGTAAACGTTGAGAGACACACAGGTAGTCTGTTCAGTGATGGTCAAGTGGCGAGCAAAGACAAAAGAATTGCGTATGAGCTTGTAGATGGTGGTCGTAAATTCTATTCTCCAATTTGGTCAGACTTGGGGAATTACGAAACGAAAATCAAGTCAAAGCCAATGGGTGTAAATCTGGTAAAAACGGAAGTCACCGAACAATTGGAGCTTTATGCGTCCATGTATGCTCACATGGATTCAAAGACGATTAATCAAGATGAAGTGTTGCTGAAACCTGTATATGCTGACAATCCATTTCCTAATGGTCTGCCAGAAGGATGGACTAAAAAGGATTTAGATTGGGTTATGTCTCGTTAAACTCTAACCACTATTAAACACAGGTGATGCGATTAAGGCTTGTGTCAACGGTACCGGAACGTAGTGAGGATAAGGAGTTGAAACAATCAGCGCCCCCAAACCCTTTTAATGTCTCAAAAGGTTATCACACCTTTTGAGCTGCCTACCGGCGAGGGAGTCCCCCGAAGAATCGGGGGAATAGGGGGATGATTATTTGTAGAAATTAGGTGTTTATGGTTGGATAAATTACTAATAGTGATTGAAAGAATTGTTAGTGTTATTTTTTGGAGTGCAACTTATTTATTGTGGTCAATTCCCATATTTATAATGTTGTATCAATCTGTGTTTGAAAAAAATTATTTATTTGCATTCACTAGTCTATTTCTTTTTGCTATTCTGACAAGCGTTTATGTGGTGAAGTTCTACGAAGACGTTATATTAAAAAAGAAACAGCAAATAGAGTGTAATCTAAATGAATGATTTAAAAGGATAGTCAAAAGACTGTCCTTTTTTGTTTCTAAAAAAAGGAGGAATAAGAATGTTAAATGTGTTATTGGAAAACCCTACGCACTTTGATGAAGATTTTGCAGAGATTGAAAAGAAAGCAGGTAATATAACTGAAAGTATCTGGCAGGAGGTAGGCCAACAAATAATGTTCTCTAAAGTCATTGAAGAAAGTATTACGGTTCATAAGAAAATTATGTTGGAAGGTAAAGAAAGTAATCTGAAAGTAGATTTCCAAGTTAAGCCTCCAGAAGACAGGGGCGAAGAAATGTATGTCGGTGTCATCTATTCTGGTCATGAAGTCCAAAAATAATCTTTAAAAGGAGAAAAACAATGATTTTAAATTTTGCTAACGGTTTACAATTTGCTGGTGAATTAAGAGAGATTGAAAAAAAGCAAAAATTGCATGGGAAAGTATTTGGTTGGAAGCAAGGGAGCGCATTAGGTTTGCTAGGACGATTGAAGAACTGTTGGGAACGATTTCTGTTAGGAAGAAAATTGAAATTGATGGAAAGGAATCTATTTTGAAAGTGGATTTTGAAGTCCAGTTTCCAGAAGAAAGAGACGGAGAAACATACGTTGATGTTTTTTATCAGGGGTTTGAACTGCAAGAATAATGAAGGGGGGATATAAATGGCTTTTGTTTTTGAGAACATTACGAAATTTGAAAATGAACTAAAAAAGGTTGGGTGTACTTTCCCCAGTGGTTCATTTTTAAAGGCAGTACGTAAAAATGTAGAAGCTGGGGCGGTCTCGTTTGATGTTGGGGCAGAAATTGAAGATGGTGAAGACATTTATAAACTAAGAGTCTTCTTTTCAATAGAAGAGCCAAAAAAAGAAGTTGAAACGCCTATTGCTGCTTTGCCGATTTGCAGTTTTGATTGTTTGTGGCTTGAAAAAAAGAATGAAAATTAAATGTAAGTAATGGGGGGCGTAAATTGAGCTATGATTTGAAAAATCAAAATGACTTGGTTAATGAGTTAGAAAGAATCGGTTGCTTAGGGTTCTATAGCAACATAATTATGGGACTCAATTATTTTCCGAAAAAAATTGATTGCTTATTCTGCTTTGGTAAAGTCATTGAAGAAATGGGAGATTACAAAAGTCATATAAAGGAGCCGGAAAATGTAGTTTTCCATTATCCTATCGTAGATAAAGATGATCGTAGGGCACGCTTAGATGTCTCTTTTATGGTTGCTCCTGTAGAAGATGCACCAGGATGTAATGAATTCATCTTTCAACATTTAGAATTGCATCAAGGTTTATAAAATCGGAAGATAAGCGTTAAAAAAATGGTTTTTGAAGGGAGGGAGGGGAGTTGAAAGGTGTACCATTAATTCTTCTCATGGTGGCGGTTATCCTTTTTATTGTGGGTGCGACTACTTACTATTATGTTGCTGATTATAGGCAACATAGCATAATCGCTACAATGAATGAATCGGCACGTATAGCGAGCCTTAGAAACGTAGATAACAGCATTAGAATAGAAGAAGGAAAAGTTGAATTGTCACAGAGGGCTTTCGAATTGAATTTCGAAAGTTCTTTTAATGAGAAAAACAACGTGAAACTTGGAAAAACATCTTTCAAATATAAGTACCTCAAAGGTACTGATGGAAAAATGAAAGCTGTGAAAATTATATTAACGGATCAAAAAAACAAAGAATATCGAACAACATTAGTTGTCGATGAACCGAAGGGAGATCGTAAATGATTACTGAAATTGAGGAACAAAAGCAGTTATTGGAGGATGTACGAAAACATTTAAAACTAAACCATCCTTCGGAATTATTAAAAGCCTTTGTCGATCTTGAAGCAAGGGGAAAAGTGAATGAGGTGGTCAAGAAAGACTTTCCTCATTTGAGTAATGAAGAATTAAAATTTGTCATGGCGGAAGTAGTTGGCTTAGGGGTCATTGAAAAGATCATTGATGAGTATGAGGGCGTAACAGACATTTCGTATAACGGTACACATCTTGACGTCATTACGAATCAAGGGAAATTCCGTTATGGAGAAATCGAAGAATCATACATTATCAAGATCATTCAAAAATTCGCTAATGCCTGCCGCAAAGAATTTACCCGGAAAAATCCGATCTTGGATGCTGCGTTTTCTAATTTGCGTCTGAATGCAGTCCATAAGGATGTTGCCCAATATGGCACAACAATGGCGCTTCGGGTTGTCAGACCAAAATTAGCTTTGCATCAAGAGAACTTTAAATCTTTTGCTCCAGATTATATTTTCGATTTATTGAAAGCGATAGTGGCTTCTAAATCTAATGTCACAATCGCTGGTGAAACTGGAACAGGTAAAACCGAGTTGCAAAAACTTCTGTTATCGTTTGTTGAGTACAAAGATCATATTGTCATGATCGAAGATACTCCAGAGAGCCATGCGAAAATCCTTTTTCCTGACAAGGACATTAAATCATGGATTACTAATCCTTCGATAAACATTGAAATGTTAGTGAAAGCAGGTTTAAGAAATAACCCTGCTTGGCAGGTTGTTTCAGAGACACGAGGTCGAGAAGCATATGAAATGATGCAAGGGATTTTAACGGGTCACAGATTGATTACGACATTGCATGCTGTTAATGCTCGGGCCATACCATCAAGACTTATTAATATGATGAAAATGGGTTACGACATTGACGAAACATCTATGAAAGAGGATATTTTCCGTTATCTTAATTTTGGGATTCATATTGAAAAAATTGAAGATGCAGAAGGACGTATGAAAAGGTATTTGAAAGAGATCGTGGAGTTTTTGCCGAATGGTGAAGTCTTGACGGTTTTTCGTTGTGATCTGACCAATAAAGGATTTGAATATGTGCCAGGTAAGGTGAGTAGCATTTTCGTAAATCGAATGATGGAAAAACGTGTGGATATTCAGCTTCAAAGCAAAATTAAAGATGGGTGGGGGGTACATGAAATTTCGTAAAAAGAAGCTCTATAGCTTAGAAGAAATACGCGCTATGTCTAAAGCATTTGGTCAGCCGTTACAAAAAAGGGAATATGCAAAATTCATTTTGACTCCATTCATATGTTTTGCAGGGTTCGCTTATTTACTTTTTCATTATTGGTGGGTGGCTCTTATCTGTGGTTTGATTGGTGGTTCGTATGGTTGGTTTTATCAATTACGAAGGAAAGTCAAAAATGATTATGAGAAGGAAGCGTTTCAAGAAAGAAACAATTTTTTAAATAACATGACCCAGTTATTGACGAACGATGACATGCCGTTGGTAGAAGCCTTTTCTACATGTATCAAATACGCAGAAGGTGAGTTGAAACGAAAGCTCATTGATCTTGAAATAACATTGGTTGATTCGGATGAAAAAGAGGTCGTGGAGGCTTTTAAAAGTTTGAGGCGTGCATATAAAAATGACGTGCAATTCGATCAATATATAGAGCAGTTAGGAATCATGTTTGTTGAGGGGCGCACATCCATTTTGACTCTCAAAGATACAAAAGATTATCACAATAAAGTTTTGCTGAAGCAGCAAAGATTTATTGAAGATAAGAAGCAACATAAAAAAGACTTTAGAACAATGATTCTCTACTCAATAGGGTTTATTGTAGGCATTATGCTTTCATTTACCCTAAAGAAATACGTTGATATTTACGCACATGCCCTAGTGGGGATGATAGCTAATACAGTTTACTTATCTATCATTTTCTATGTCTATCATCAGTTTAATCAAAGGTATTTTGATGATGCTGTAACGGAGGTGAGAATCTAAAAACATGAAAAATGAGAAGGCGAAACAGACGGTCAAACAAAAGACGGTCTTTTCTTTTTGGGAAAAAATCGGGGAAAGTAACTTGCGTGAAATGTTGCTTTATTTGAATCCAAAATCAAGTTTTGAAAGATTTCAGAAAAAGAGATTTTTTAAAGCAGCTTCAATTTTTTTGGCTGCATTACCAGTGATCGCTTTTAAACCAGTTGTAACACTCATAGCGCTGGCTTTAGCTTGTTTCGTTTACCATATGGACTACAGGAAAATCAAGGGCTGGTATGAGGCTGAAAAATTTCAAAGAGAGCTTGTCTTTTTCAAGTTTTCTAGGGAAGTCTATATTTATTTGCTGGAAAACATGTCTACTGTCTATCAAGCATTTGAACGTCTGTCCTCAAGGGTAGATGAGGGTCTTTTGAAAGATGCATTGAGAAAGCTATTAATATCAATGCATGAAAAGCCTAATGACGTGCAGCCCTTTATAGATTTTGCGAATGATACAAGTGGCAGTGATAGTGCTAGATTGTTCATGCTCACTTTGTATGAGTATCAGCAAAATTCAAAGGATGACAGCATTATCTATGAATTAGGAAAGATGACGAATGAACAATTATTCATGACAGTTGATGACATTATTGAATATAAATTGCGGAAATTCGGTACTTTCCCGACTAAAGTTGCAATGCCAGTCATGATTGTGATGATCTCATTTTTTATCACTCTATTGATAGATGGTGTGAAGTCCATCCAATTTATTAATGGAGGTGGGTGATAAAACATGGTTGAAGGATCAGTAATGACGCTGTTTAAGGTTTATATTTTTTGTTTCTGCCTTGTTCTTGTTGCGGATGTGGCAAACTATTGCATTAGGTTAAATCAAATAAATGACTTTAAGCAGTATGCAAATTACCAGATTGAAAGAAGAGGAGGATTGACCAAAGATGCGTTTCAAGCGATTACGAAAAAGAATGAAGATTCGTATGGGGGCAGTTTTCAAATTGAAAGCAGTTCTTTGAACCAAAAGTATCCTTACGGAACTGAAATTACTTACAGTATTAAAACTACTTATCAATTTTTGATTGGTGGATATAAACAAGAGATTACAGCAAGAGGAGGGGCTTTGTCTTTGGTTAGATAAGGAGGGAGGTAGATTGGAACAGAACATATTTAGATTAAGTATTATGGCGGTTTTATTCATAGTTTTGGGTTTAACAATAATGGGTTTGAAAGATGATTATCCAAATGTAATGAGAGATATTGAAAACTTTATCGAGCATGTCACAGGAGACATGCACTAAAAACAAAGGAGAATGATAATTATGGCAGTACCAGAGAATGTGGATCGTTTTTCATGGGGAACATTAGCAGCAGTAATTGCAGGAGTAATAGGAATGGCACTTATTGCAGGGTTTACGGATTTTGTTCCATGGCTTATGGACTTTATTCAAACGAGCATTAAAGGACTCGCAAAAAAATAAGAAATGATGCAGGAGCAAGTCTTTCGGGGCTTGCTCTTATTTTTTGAAAAGGAGGGTGAAATTTGAAGAAGGAAAAGAAACATGGCGGTAAGATGGCCATTCGAAACAACTCATTATTATCAGCTTTTAAAAAGAAGCTGAAAAGTGTTAAAAAGCCGGAGAAAAAACCAAAATCAATTCCAAAAGATCGTTCAAAAATGATTGCTATTGGAATATGGTCAATGATCGCAACACTCATCTTTTTTGCTTTCATTTCTGTGCTGCTGTCGATCAATACAAGATCTGTAGTAAACGATATTGAACGAAATCAAGAGCGAAATAGTAAGCAAAAGGAAGAAGTCTCTATTGTGGCAGGGGAACGTTTTTTGTCGGGCTTCATAACTGAATATATCAACGTGAAAAATGAAAATGATGCTATTGAAAAACGTCATAATAGGTTAATGACCTATCTTGTTAAAGAAAGTGATGAATTAGAACAAGAAACGTTGTTTGATATTTCTGGTGCACAAGGTGATCGAGTTTTAAATAATTACACTCTATACAATGTGAAACAGGAGAAAGAAGAAACTCTATTTCAATACGAAATCGAGTATTCAAACATTGTAAAGGTGAAAAAGAAGGAACATGAAATTAAAAAACAAGCATTGCTGAACATTCCAGTAAAAAACAAGGAGGATCAATTTGCAGTCAGCGGAACTCCCTACATTTCAGAGATATATGACCTCAAAGGTGATATTGCGAACTCGAAAGAGGATCGTGAGGAATATGACGGAGATCAAACAGCAGCCATAAAAGAATTTGTGAATACGTTCTTTCGGAAGTATGCCGAAGAGTCAAAAGACGATATGTCATATGTCATGAAAACACCAGAGACTTTAAATGGTCATCTGGTATTTGGTGATGTCGAAAATGTCCGTATTTACAAAAGTGGTGATGGTTTTGAAATATCTTCTGTGGTCATTTTTAAAGAAAAAGAAACAAGAATACCGGTAAAAGAACGTTTTACTTTGTTCGTTACAAAAAATACCGGTCAATATTACGTAAACAAACTAAAACATCAATAAGGAGTGGGATACATGGAATTTTTAGATTTTCTTGTATTGGGAGCTAAAACAGATTTACCGACATTGGGCGGTGTCCAAAGTTGGGGTAAGCAGGTTGTTACACAATTTATATTCATTGTTGCTATGCTCTTGATTTCAAAACACCTCATGAAACTAAGTGTGGGAAAAATGGTTGGTGTATTAATCACTACAAGTGCTGGCGTATGGGTGGTTCAAAACTGGTCTACAGTTACTGGATGGGTTGGTGCGCTGCTTAAAAAGTTATAAGAGGTGATAGTGTGTCGAGATTTGTTTTTAACTATAGAAAAGCGATGCGTGAGCCTAAAAAAATACAAAGGATAACGGAAAATTATAGTTTACCTTTTTCTATAGAGTTGATCCCAATGATCAACTATTTTATTTTTGTCGCAATTAGTTTCGGGTTTTTCATTGGCGTGAGAAGAATTTTTCCTCATGCCTTTGAAAATACTTTCGTGATTGTGATATTCGGTATTCCATTAGGTTTAACAATCTTGATAACCAAGATTAAACCAGAAGGGAAAAATATCTATTTATATTTTTGGGGACTGCTGAAATACTTGATCATGATTAAGTTGTCTAAGAAGAGATATTGTAATGATAAAGTTATGGCTTTTTCAAATGATCAAGAAATAAAATTCAAGTCTTTAGTAAAGGTGGTGCGAAAGAATGGTGAGTCTGAAAACACCGATGAAAACCCTGTTAAACAACATGATCTTGACGAGAGCAGGAGAAGTATGGGCGTATTATCGAGTAAAGAGTAGTTCCATTCCCTCTAGAAATGAACATGAGATAGAGGAATATAAAGACAGATGGACTTCTTTCTACGAGGAGATAACGGATTATGAAGATTTCCACTTGATGATGTACCCGAGCAGATTTGATTTGGAAGGTCGTTTAAACGTTCTGAAAAAAGATATTCATGAGGACTCTGTGGAAGTTGCTTCTTATTACATGCAAGAAACAGTCAATGTAATGAAGCAGCGTTTAGGTAGATTGACAAAACCTGATTTCATTATTGGAATCAAACTTAATAAGTCATTGCTTAGCTTGGATGCTGATATTAAAGACAACGTTCTTTCAATGTTTAATACGGCGACCGACACAGTGGTGAATATGCTAGGGTGGGAACAAAATGTTTCATCCCAATTTTTTGAACAATATAAAGAGATTGAGGATGATTTGGCTAGTACGATTACATCTGTGTTTGGAGAGAGATTGAGAGAAGCTGAGCTTAAATATATTAATCGTTATCACTTTATAAGAGGGCTTTATCATGATGTTGAGGAAGAAAGCCAAAATGGAGATATTCATTCAATTACAAACACTGTTATAGACCCAACAATTCCAGGCTCTTTAAAGCTCGTTAGTGATCAAGATGAAGGACATATTTCAATGGTTGTTGTTGACGAATTTTTAGACAACATGGCAAACAGTAACCTTTTTTATGAAGTACAGTCTTTACCATTCCCTGTAGAGGTCGAGATTAAAGCAAAAGTAGAAAGTAAGTCTATGACAAAGACAGCTTTAAATATTAAGCATCAGCAATTGAGGGAAGAACAAAACGAAAAGTATAGCGTTGGTGATGAAAGTGATCAGTCAACCATGACGAGTGCTTTTCTCGTCAAGGACCTTCAAAATAAAATCAAAAAAGAGGAAGTGTCTTTGATCAACTGGCTTGCGGTTGTTGTTGTTGATGGAAAAACCAAAAAAGAATGCGCTGAAAAGGCTCGATTAGTCGTGAGACATCTAAAAGGGGCAGGAATTAAATGCAGAATTCCTATTGCTGATCAACTGTCTTTGTTTTATAAAATGTTGCCTGCTGAAAAGTTAGATTTGATGGACAAAAATTGGGTTCAGAAGACAACCCAAAATGGCTTAGCAGAATGTATGCTAGGCGTTGATTCTTTTGTTGGTTCTAAGATCGGTTTTTTCCTCGGTTGGGGAGATCGCTTTGATAAGCATACAGATTTAGAAAGCGCTATTCGATCAAGTCGAGACTTTGTTTTGTATCATCCTTTTCTTGCGAATCAGCAAATAAAAGGATCTAAAACCAGATCGCCCCATTGTCTAATAACAGGAAATACTGGCAATGGGAAGTCTTTCTTGGCGAAGGTGCTGTACACATATATATCCTTCATGGATATAAAATCACTTTACATTGATCCAAAAAAAGAAATGCGAAAGTGGATTAAGAAAGTTATCAATAACACACA
Organism: Bacillus pumilus; assembly: GCF_003431975.1. Taxonomy (GTDB): domain Bacteria; phylum Bacillota; class Bacilli; order Bacillales; family Bacillaceae; genus Bacillus; species Bacillus pumilus_N. The sequence goes on from NZ_CP027116.1 coordinate 1,105,320, forward strand.
AACACGTAAAAACTTTCCTTTGTATATTGATCATTTGGAAAAGTATCATTTCATCACGCTTGATCATGAACAGAAAGAGAACTGGGGCGCATTAGACCCAATTTCCTTCATGCCGCCAACTAAGGCGAAAGACTTGTTAGAAGTTATATTTGAGCAGGTCTATGATTTTAAAGGCAAAGATAATGTGAGCACTGCTTTTCTAAGAGCAATTACAAAAGTACTTGAAATGAAAGAGCAAGGAGAGCAAGTAGGGTCGTTGCATGTCATTTATGAATTGCAGCGGCATGAAGAGGAAGCAGTGAAAAAGGCAGGAGATTATTTATACGAGGTTGTACAGGACTCTATCATGAAATTACTTGTTCATGATGGCTCTAATCCTTCCTTATCTTTAAAAGAGCGTATCACGATTTTAGAAGTTGAGAACATGGACTTACCAGACTTTGGAGAACGTATAGAAAACTTCACCAAATCGCAATTGAAATCAAGTGCGGTTATGTTTGCGTTGGGAAAATTTTGCGAACTATTTGGCATGAACGCAGAAGAAAAAACAGCGGAGTTTATTGATGAAGCATGGATATTTACAGCATCACCACAGGGCAGAAAAGTGGAACGTCAAATGAGACGTATTGGGCGTTCTTATAATAATGCTGAATTCTTTATTTCTCAATCAACTAAAGACGCACTGCATGAGGATGACACAGGAAACTTTGGTGTAGCATTCGCCTTTGATGAGCCCAATGAAAGAGAGGAAGTTCTCCGTTGGATGAATCTTGAACCGAGTGAGGAAAATAAAAAAATGCTTGAATCCATGTTCCAAGGTCAATGCTTATTTAAGGACATTTACGGGCGTACTGCTAAAATCAGTATTGAATGTTTGTTTGATGAGTGGATGGGTGCTTTTGAGACCATCAATAAAAGCGAAGTGGCGTATGCTGAAGAAATGTATTTGTAAATTGTACTTTAATCTAACAATTGACTAAAGTACAAATTACATATAAACCATTACACCATATACACGTGTATATGTTATAATTCAGTTATAGTTATTTAAGCTACATTCAGTTACTTTACTTTTCTCTTTTCTTAAACAAAAGTATTGCAATTGAATTGTAGCGAATGAGTAACTATTTTTTAAAAATTTGAAGCGCGACAAATAATTGCATTTCTGTTGCTTTGTGATATTCAAGCGCAACAAATAATTGCATTTCTCTTACACTTCCGATGAGGTCTGTTTGAAGTAGGCGGAGGAAATGGAAATAAAGAAAGACCCGATAGACGGGTCAATCTTTTAAGCTTGCTTCTGCTGTTTTAGTAAGAATCGAATTGTCATAAAAGACGCTATTATACTAAAACAATTTGCAGTCACTTCTAATGCAAGCATTTAAATTCACCTCCCATTTGTGAGGCGTGGGAATACTGCTATGCCAGTAGCTGTATTCCTTTTCTTATTGTACCTTTTTTCAGCTCTAGTTGAAACCTAAAAAACGTGCCTGTGTGATTAGTAGACATGTTTTTCTTTTTATAACCGTAATTTTGTTTAACAAAATGCAAATTTTGATTAAGTGGAAACAGAGATTAATAGCCACAAAAAAATGAATTTAATACTTTAAAAATTTAGTCGTTCATATATGAGCGGCTTTTTTTATTGGGAAATAGGAGGTTGAAATGAAGAAGAGGAACTTAATAATAACTTTCCTAGCTCTAGTGATGTTAGTTTCAACTTTAACTGTGACATTTGCAAACGATAAAGCTGGAGACAAAACGGTTAAGCCCAAAGTTGAAAAGGTTGGAGGGGTTGAGCTTGAAATAAGTAGATTTCCACTGGAGCATTATCAGGCCCACAACCAAGCCGAAGATGGAATGATTAAAGGTGCAATTGTATCTTTGTCTAACACTATGTTAGCTGTGACACAAATCATAGTCCTTGTTGTTGACAAGGCAATGGATTTGTTTATGAGTGCGGAGCCAATTGATAACTTTAGTAGTGCTATCACAAACGTTTCCAAACAGATGTACAATGTCTTAAAAAAGAGCTTTGGAGAAATACTCTTTGTATTTATGATAGGCTTCGTAGTCTATCTATTTTTTATTAAGGGCAGTTTTAAAGAAGGTATGAGACGTTTTGCTTTATTTTTTGTTGTCATGGTTGTTTCGGCACTATGGGTGAACAAAGCAGGTTACTGGATTGAATCTTTGAATGCTCTATCAATTGAGGGACAAGGAAAGCTCATTACGGTTGGAAATAAATTGGTCGGTGCGTTTTCAGATAAAAGTGATTCCACTTTAAAAATGGATGATGTCAAAAAAGGTCAGGAAATTGAAGGTACAACGGCTGTTCTTAGGAATTTTTACTTTGATTCAGCGATGAAAAGCCCATACTTGGTGACCAATTATGGTACACCAAATGAAAAAACAATTTTGAAGAAGGGTGATGGTGAAGGTGGTCTTGATCGAATAGATACGCTGCTTTCTTTTAAATTGACCAGTGAAGGGCAGCGAGCGAAAAAAGACTTTATAAACAAAAAAGAAGTAAAGGAATATAAGAATCAAAGCATTGCAGAGGGTAGTATTTATGTTCAGTTGGGATATTCATTTATAGGTTTGCTGGCTGCTATATCTTTGGGTATGCCATTCTTTTTAATTGCGTTTCTTAATTTCTTAATTCAAATTATCGTGCTTGCGATTGCTTTCTTTCTTCCTTTTGCCTTTATCCTGTCTTACGTTCCACAATTTGCATATAGTGGTTTCGTCTCTTTGGGAAGAATGTTCGCATTGTTTGTCTTGAAAGCTTTGCTGACTCTTGTGCTTGTGTTTGTTTACGCAATCTGCGTCATTACGCATAAAACTATCCCTCCAACGAATTTAGGGATGTATTTTCTCAATGTAGTAGCAATGTCGGTTATTTTGATCATTGCATTTTTAAAACGTGACAAGATAATCAATTTTGTTACGGCTGGTAAAGTGCAAAATGTGGATGCAAATTTATTAGAGAATACTAGAAAGGCAGTCGTTCAACCTTCTTGGGAAGGTGCGAAAAAAGTTAGTAGTGGTATTGGTGAATGGAAAAAGAAACGAGATGCTAAAAAAGCTGCTGAAGAACATTCTTTAGGAGACAAACGAAGTGCGCCACACAATCAATCTGTTGGAGATTCTAAAATTGATAGGACTTCACAGAATAACCCTATTAAGGGGGATGCAGCGGCGAAAAAAGAAGTTGAAAGAAAGCGTCAATTAGCAGCCTCTAATCAATTGGCGGATGAAAACAAAGATAATACAGATGCTTCAAATGCTATGCCGAAAGTGGATGTTGAAAGAAGTGAACAACTTGCTAAAGATCAACTGAAAGAGGAAGGTGACAGTAATACAAGTGCTTCAAATGTTATGCCGAAAGTGGATGTTGAAAGAAGTGAACAGCTTGCTAAAGATCAACTGAAAGAGGAAGGCGGCAGTAATACAAGTGCTTCGAATGTCATGCCGAAAGTGGATGTTGAAAGAAGTGAACAGCTTGCTAAAGATCGACTGAAAGAGGAAGGTGACAGTAATGCGAATGCTTCTAGTCCAATGCCGAAAGTGGTGGATGTAGAGCGAAACGAACAGGATGCAAAAGATCAACTAACAGAAGAAGGGAATAAGAATTCAAGCGCATCAAGCAGAATACCAATGGTGGATGCTGAAAGAAGTGATCAAATTAAAGAACATATTGCCGAAGAAGAAAAGACCAATAGTCCAAAGGCTTCAACATCAGTTCATGAGATTGATGTTGAAAGAAGTGATCAAGGTGTTTCTGAAAAAACGTTAACAGAGGAAAGTATCAGTAATCAAAAGCCTGTGAATCCTGTTCCTAATGCTAACGTAGCAAGAAATGAACAAACACAATCAAAAGAAAAAGTAAGTGCATCAGTTCCGAAAACTGAAAATGAAACAGTTAAGGCATCAGATAATCAACCAAAAGTTAAAAGAGTTATTCAACAACAACCAAAACACGTAAAAATTGAATTAGATCAGATAGAGAGCCGTCAAAGCAAAAATGATCGTGGAGGGAAAGGATCATGAAAAAGCTATTGACGGCTTTTTTTACTGTTCTTCCAATCGCATTTTTGGGAGGATTGTTGATTGTGGTTGTGTTGATATTCGGGGGCAGTAACCAAAAAGAAGAAATTGGCGGTGGTGATGATGAGTACGTGACAAAAGGCATTGCGCCAGAGATCGAAAGGCTCCGCCATGTTTTCGAGAAATACGCAAGGAAAGAAGGGGTTTATGATCAATTGAATATCATTATGGCTCTTACTATGCAGGAAAGTGGTGGGCGTTACCTCGACATCATGCAATCAAGCGAATCAATAGGTTTGCCGCCTAACTCTATAACAAGTCCAGAGTATTCCATTCAAGTAGGTGTGAAACACTTTGCGGCTGTTTTTAAAAAAGCAGGGGGAGACGTTCGATTAACATTACAGTCTTACAATTATGGTGGCGGGTTTATTGATTACGTGAAAAAACGTGGGGGAAAGTACACAAAAGCCCTTGCGTTAGAATTTAGCAGATTTCAAGCTCTTAAATTAGGTTGGCGAAGCTATGGTGATCCTAATTATGTTGATCATGTCATGCGCTATTTGAAGGGTGGAGGCACTGTAAAGCCTGTCAACGGCGCTATGGAGGGATACGAAACTGTAATGAACGAAGCTCTTAAGTATGAAGGTAATCCATATCAATGGGCTGGTTCAACTCCAAAAACGGGTTTTGATTGCTCGGGTCTTGTGCAATGGGCTTACAGAAAAGCAGGTATTTCATTGCCTAGAACGGCCCAAGAACAATACGGTGCCACAAAAAAGATTGCTGAAAGTCAGGCAGTACCAGGAGACTTAGTCTTCTTCACAGGTACGTATCAAGGTAAATTCATTACTCATGTGGGAATTTATGTAGGAGAAGGAAGAATGTATAATAGTAATGATAGTGGCGTCCAATACTCTGATCTTAAAAAGGGATATTGGCGTGACCACTTGGTGTCGTTTGGAAGAATAAAAAATTAGGGGGATTTTATGAAAAAAGTATTTTGGGTATTGGGTGGTGTGATTTTGATTTTAGGGATTACGAGTTATTACATGACATACAACAAGTTAAGTGCTGAAAAAAATCAAGCTCTAAAAGAAAAACAAAAGATCGAAAATAAAATGAATCATATGACGAAGTCGGAAGCTGCTGACATGAATCAAAAGTTTTTTGAAGCATTCTTTCAATATGAAGATGCTGACGATCGTGAGAAGGCTGTTCGAAAGTTGGCGACCGATAAAGCAATGAGTTATGCGTTCCCCTCAAAGGCTCCAAAGAAACATAGTGTAACCATGCAGGGGGATTTAATTTCTTTAGAAAGCTATTCAAAAAAAGTTGATGAAAAGCATGAATTATACCTTAATGAAGCAAAAATTGCGCTTACTGTGAATGCTGTGACAACTAAACAAGAATTAATTATTCAAACAGAATTGAAAAAAGAAAAAGGTGGATGGATTGTTGATAACATTCAAGTGAAAGGTAGTAATTAATAGATTTAAATGACTTGCTGAGATTTTTAAACTAAAGTGGAAGTTGCTTAACTAAAACGTTTAAATGAATTTGAAATTAGGAGAATAATGATGTCACAATTATATGAGAGTGATCCTTTTGAAGAAATACGTAAATCTAAAGAGAAAAAAAGAAAACAGTTTGAAGAGGAATCGAATTCACAGGCTTATAAACAATCATCTGGGTATATGGTTGCCTTAATTGAAGATTTTAAGAAAGGTTTAGTTTTAATTTCAATAGCTGCTACTAGAGACTATAAAACTTATCAAGATAATGCTTTAATGTTCGGAACTGCTGATTTATTAAGTTCGCTTGTAGCCATAGAGCTAGTATCTAGAGAAATAATGATTAATGCTCCTAAAAGGGAATTAAGATATATGTTAGAAGCAACTATAAAATATGCAGCTGTTGACCAAACCTGTAAAGATAAAACTCTAGAAGAAAAGTTGAAATACTTGTATACAGAATTACCTCGTTCTTCTATTAGTCCCATTGATGAACTTAACGGTTTAACAGACATGATGGTCGCAGATACAAAGGAACTTTATTCATTACTATCGCAGTTTATACATCCTTCTCAAAAACAGATTACTGAATATCAACTCCGGTTAAAAAAAGGAGAGATAGGATTTGAAACTCATAAAGAACTAGATTCTTTTAATCGTTTACTATTCAGGACATTTGATATAATACTTTACCTAACTTTTAGAAATATGGGTTATTATGTAATGAAAGATGTTTTTTACAACATGAAAGATATGAAAGAATTTGAAAACTGGAAGTTTTTTAAAGGAAAACATGTTAAAACTTTACCTAATAAGTATAGGAAAAAATGAAATTATTTCAAGTTAAAGGAAGTAATTATTAGTGTAAAAAAACAGTTTTGTTTGTTATTATTTACGAAAGAAAGAATTTTTTGCTATTTAAGGGGGTGTGAGGGTTATGCGAGATTTGATACCATATGATCTAGTAACTACCAAGTTAAATCATTGGTATAGAGCCATAAAGACAGAAAATGTTGACTTGGCGAGAGAAATTAAGCAGCAAGTGAAGAGTGAACTAGATAGTATGGAGGAGAATCAAGATGCCCTTTTGTATTTTTCTTTGTTGGAATTTAGACACAGTTTGTTAGAAAGTCATCTTAACGCAAAAAATCCTCATGATTTAGATAAAACATATCTAACATTGAAAAAGGTTGAAAGACAAGAAAATTTGACAGGTATGTTAGAGTATTACTATTATTTTTTTATGGGGATGTATGAGTTCAGGAGAAAGGAACTAACGACCGCAATATCTGCTTATAGAAAAGCGGAAATGATGATATCTGAAATTAATGATGAAATTGAGCAAGCGGAGTTTTATTTTAAAGTTTCCTATGTTTATTATTATATGAAACAAACTTACTTCTCATTAAATTACGCTAATAGAGCTTTAAATATTTACGAAAGATATGATGATTATTTAGTGCAGGCTCTTAGATGTCGATTTGTAATAGGTGGTAATTTAATAGATGAATCAAAGTTTAGGCAAGCTCTGCACATTTTTATAGAAATATTAGATATTGCTGAAAAAAATAAACTTTCTCATATTAAAGGGATGGCCCATATTAACGCTGCTATTTGTTATGAAGAATTGAAGCAGTATAGCGATGTATGTGAACACCTTGATCTAGCATTAAATTATTTAGAATCTCATAATAACAGTTTCGTAACAAAGGCTCTATTTAATCAAACCCATGTATATTTAAAAAGAGGAATGTTTCTAGAAGCAAAGTATTATTATATTAAAGGGTTAAAATATGTAGACGAATTTAATGATGAAGAATACAAGTTGAAATTCATGATTTTAACAGGATTGTATTATGAAAATGATCACTCATTAATTTTGGAAGCTTTCGATTCCCTTTTAGAGAAGAACATGTATGCTGATGTTGAAAATCTGGCTTTGGAAGTAGCTGAATACTTTAGTTCAAACGAGAACTTCAAATTGGCAAATGATTACTTTAGAATGAGTATTGATGTAAGAAGAAAAATTAGAGAGGAGGAGCTTATTGATGAAAAAAATTCTGGTTACATCTATAATGTTGATTAGTCTAGTGGCTTTTTCACAAATTGTTGAACATAATGTTGAAAAAACTGAAAATGTGTATCAAGTTGCTGATAGAGTGGCAGCATAATTTAATAAGGAGTTCATTTGTTCGTTTTAAAGAATTTTGCGAGTGAACTCCTTAAATTTAAAAGGATTATTCAGTTATATTGGAGTAAATTGGAGTACATAAATATTGGTTTTGAAAGAAATCCTTATTAAATAAGGGATTATTGTTGAAAATTTTGCTCGTTTACACTACAATGCTTAGTGTGAGGTGGTAACATGAAAATTCCTTCTTTTAAATATAATGAAAAGGGATTGAACCGTTTTTTCGGTCCTTTAGAGGGAAGAATTATGGAGATCCTTTATCAAGGTGAGGATATGCCGATTAAAGAGGTGCAGCAGAAGCTGTCAGACGAGAAGCCGATTAATTTCAACACGGTGATGACTGTGCTGAACCGCTTAACCGAAAAAGGAATTGTGGAGAAAAAAACAAAAGGGCGTTCATCTATTTATAATCCTATTTTAACAAAAGAAGAATTTCTAAATGAGCAAACAAAATGGATTACGCAAGGATTGATGGATGATTTCGGTCCACTGGCAGTGAATCATATGGTGGATGCCATTGAAAGTGCTGATCCTGAGTTACTCAAGGTTCTAGAAGCAAGGCTGGCATCTAAAAAAGAGGAGCAGCAAAATGATTAAAATGAAATCGAGTCTGCTGTTTTTAGGCGGCATATTGATTGGTTTAGCCATTTTTTATCAGATGGGGTATTACGTGCTTTCAAGCTTTTTTGGCTGGAATCAAGCATATAACCTAATCCATGTATGCCAGTCTGTTCTCGAATTCTATGGATTCACTCCTTTAAAATATTTTCTAGATGCCTTAGTCCTCTACACATTAGGGTTTGCGATTGTCTATCTGGCAAAACAAATCAGAAAGTACGTTGAATTTAAACGACATATGATGTGGACAGTAGAACACCAGTCGACCGAATCTTTGTCAGAGAAATATCAAAACGACATCATTGTGTTCCATTGCCATGAACCGCTTGCTTTTGCAATGGGAATGCTTCACCCAAAGGTTTATTTATCAACAGCTCTCATGGACATGCTGGATGAAGAAGAGATTGACGCTGTTGTTCATCATGAATTGCATCATAAGTACAGCTATGACCCTTTAAAGTCTTTTATGTTCGTAATGCTCACAAAAGTCATTTGGTACATCCCAGTGTTAAAGCATATGAAACAAAGCTACTCTGTTTTTCGTGAAGTGATTGCAGATGACTATGCCATTCGGCAGACAGGTACTGAACTTGGAGTAGGACAGGCTCTATTGAAACTGATTAAAAAGAGAACTCAGTTTCAAAAACAAACAAAGTTTGCGGTGTCCTTTGGAGATCGCGCGTTGAATTTAAGGATACAAAAAATATTAAACCCAACGTACAATATTCCTTTTAATGTACCGATCATTCCAATCGTCACATCAGCCATTCTCATGGTGGCTTTAATGATTATGCTCAATCTCGATTACTAATTTTTTTTACTTATTAACATTACGTATTGTAGTGTAAAAACAGGAGGAAATCACTATATGAAAACGAATCAAGAAATAGGTACACTTTTTGTACGCGTTATTTTAGGTATTATTTTCTTTTTACACGGGCTTCAGGCATATCAAGGAGGTCTGGGAGGCACAGCAGCATTTTTTGGACAAATCGGTTTACCTGAATTTATGGCCTATATTGTGAAGACAATTGAACTGGTCGGTGGTATCGCTTTAATTTTAGGTCTAGGAACACGTATTTTTGCCGCATTATTTGTACCAATTATGGCTGTAGCGATTATCACTGTTGGTTTTTCTAGAGGATTTATTGGCGGTTATGAATTTGAACTCTCGCTACTCGTCATGGCGCTTTATTTAGCACTTAGCGGCAGTAAGATGCTGTCAATTGATGGGGTACTCAAGCATCAGCAGAAAAGCAATGAAGCAAAATTTCATTAAACGATCATGAAAAAACTCCTACTGCTATTTGTGGCAGAGGAGTTTTTTTAATGGCCAAATCTATATTTTCTCGTTTGAAAATGGGAAAGAGCTGCGAGGTTTTGCTACATTTAGCGTTTTCTTTGACATATTGAATGAACGAAAAATCGATTTCATTTTTTGACGGAACATACGATCTCCTATTAAAATAGGACTATCTAAGAAACATGGTGCGTTAAAAAGTATAAAAACCATACAGCATGCTGCTGTTCATCTTGAGCAATGCGTTTCATTAGCTCTTTTGTTCCTTGGTCGCGGACATAGTCGGATATGCTTAAGTAAAAATCGACCGTTTTTTGTTCATCTTTAAAGGCAAAAACAAGGCCTTCTCTGAATTGGTCTGGGCAAGGTTCTGTTATGCTCGGTTTGTGGTTTTTACCTGTCAAAGAATAATATAGCTTTGAAAATAGTTGATAGTGCCTGACTTCATCCTGGCGTATTTCTTGAATGACCTTTTTCGCCTCAGGATTTTTTGCATTTTGGGCAAGTTTTTCGTAGCATTGGATCGCAGAATATTCACCATTGATCGCCTTCTCAAGGTCTGAAATAATTCTTGTATTTTGGCGCATGTCATATGGTGAGTAGTCATAGTAACCGTAATACATGATATTGCCAGCCTCCATTTTGTTCATGATGGTTTATGATATGAAAAGAGTGAAGAAAAGTGCCTATGTGATGTCAATCAAAGAGAAGAACGGGAATGTGATATGAAAATAGCCATTTACCTTTATTTTCGCTAGAATATGAGTACATAAGAAAGGTGTTGTGGAACGTGAAGATTCAGTTTTTAGCAGGCAGATCGGGGAGTGGAAAAACGACTGCAATTTTAGAGGAAATCAAAGAACAGCTTCGGCTTGATCCGTTGGGTCCGCCAATCATTTTTTTAGTCCCGGATCAAATGACATTTTTAATGGAATATGAGCTTGCGAAAACGTCTGAAGCTGGCGGAATGATCAGAGCCAAAGTATTTAGTTTCACTCGTCTTGCTTGGTCTATTTTACAGCAGACTGGTGGAGCGAACCGTCAATTTGTGACAAGCACAGGGATTCAAATGCTTTTAAGAAAAGTGATTGAAGAGCAGAAGGAAAAATTTAAGGTATTCAAAAAAGCGAGTGATAAGCCGGGATTTGTCGAGCAAATTGAAAAAACAATGGCTGAATTCAAAAGGTATTGTATGCTGCCAGAGGATATTGAAAAAATCTCAATGTCGAGCATGTATTCAGAGTATACGGAAGAAAGACGGGCAGCTGAAAAATTGCATGATCTGCATGTTCTGTATCAGCAGATGGAGCAGCATTTACAAGATGAATATGTGCACTCTGAAGACTATTTGACACTTCTCGCGCAGCAAATCCCTTCATCTGAAGAAATAAAGGGAGCACACATTTATATAGATGGTTTTTATCAATTTACGCCGCAGCAGCTTCTCGTCATTGAACAACTTCTGCTACATGCAGCAAAAATAACTGCTGCTTTCACAGTAGATCGCTCCTATCATGATACGCAGCCAAATGAACTTGATTTATTCCGTATGACAGGTAAAACGTATTTCCAGCTCTATCAGCTTGCCAAAGAGTGCGAGGCTGACATTTCTGAGCACGTCTTGGAGAGAAACAACCGGCATCTTCATACACCAGATCTTGCTTATTTAGAACACCAATATGAACAGCGTCCAGTGAAGCCATATCAGGAAAACACCCCTCATCTCACCGTGTCTAAAAGTGCGAATAAACGAGCTGAAATTGAGGGAGTAGCAAGAGATATTCTCGATTTAGTGAGAGAAAAAGGGCTCAGATTGCGAGATATTTCGATTGTTGCACGGCATGTAGATGACTATAAAGATACGTTAAAAGAGGTTTTTCGAGATTACGATATTCCTTTTTTTATTGATGGAAATGAATCAATGCAGTATCATCCGCTCATTGAATTAATTCGTTCGAGTTTGGATGTCATAAAAGGAAACTGGCGCTATGAAGCGGTATTTCGCTGCGTGAAAACAGAGTTCTTATTTCCGCTTGAACTCGTGAAGAACAAAGCGAGAGAACAGGCAGATCAGCTTGAAAACTATTGTATTGCTTATGGTGTAAAAGGAGAACGCTGGACAAACGGTTCTCGGTTTCACTATAGGCGATTCCAATCGTTAGATGAGGATTTTGGACAAACAGATCAAGAAATTGAAATGGAACAAATGCTGAATGACGTCAAAGAATGGATCGTGCCCCCGCTTTTACAGCTGCAGAAAAGGCTGAAAAAAGCCCAAAAGGTAAAAGAAATGGTAGAGGCTGTCTATGTCTTTTTAGAAGAGATACAAGTGCCGGATAAACTTGAAAAAGCGAGACTTGAGGCTGAAGAAGCAGGCAGGCTTGCAGAAGCGATGCAGCACGGACAAGTCTGGGACGCGGTGATTCAATTAATGGATGAATTTGTTGAAATGCTAGGTGAAGAAGAGCTCTCATTCCCTTTATTCCAACAGATGATGGATACAGGGCTAGCCTCTCTAAAATTCGCTTTAATTCCGCCTTCGCTTGACCAAGTATTTATCGGAAGTATGGATTTATCCAGAATGTATCAAGTAAAGTGTACGTTTATCATTGGTGTAAATGATGGCGTTATTCCCGCCCGACCTTCTGATGAGAGTGTATTGTCTGAGGATGACCGTGAATGGTTAAAACGAGCAGGAGCAGAGCTGGCAGAGACAGGAAAGGAAAGGCTGCTAGATGAGCAATTTTTAATTTACCAAGCGTTATCGAGTCCATCCTATCATTTGTATGTATCCTATTCGGCTGCAGATGCAGAAGGACGTTCTCTATTGCCTTCGACTCTCATCAAGTACTGCCAAGAGCTTATGCCAAATCATCAGCAGGCTCTTTATGTGTTAGATCCAGAACAGCTAGATGAAGAGGAGCAATTAAAATTTGTAGCGAATGAGCATGTTTCGTTATCGTATACCGTCTCGCAGCTGCAGCAATGGCTTAACCAATATCCCATTAGCGGTGTATGGTGGAGTGTTTATAATTACTTAATGACGTCTCCTCATCGGGATGTCTCAAAAAACATTATGTCAAGTTTGTTTTTTACAAATCGAGCGAAGCCATTAAAGCCTACTGTCACAAAAGAGCTTTACGGTGACCATATTCAAGGCAGTGTTTCCAGAATGGAGAAATTCAATGCGTGTGCATTTTCTCATTTTGCGTCCCATGGATTAAAACTAAAGGATCGACAATTTTACAAATTGGAAGCACCTGATATCGGTCAGTTGTTTCATTCGGCTTTAAAACATATTTCAGATACGCTAGTTGAGCAAAAAAAAGATTGGAAAAACCTAACGAAGGAAGATTGTGTCACCTATTCAAGACATGCAATCGAACAGCTCGCTCCGCGTCTTCAAAAGGAAATTCTCTTAAGCTCTAATCGACATGCGTATATCAAAGAAAAGCTCCAAAAAATCTTGATTCGAGTCTCTTCTATACTAAGTGAACACGCCAAAGTGAGTGGATTTTCTCCAGTAGGGCTTGAGTTAGGATTTGGGGGGCAAGGACCATTGCCGCCGTTTACTTTTCAATTAAAGAATGGCTGTACGATGGAGCTTGTCGGAAGAATTGACCGGGTAGATAAAGCAGAAGGTTCAAAAGGGCTGCTTTTGAGAATCGTCGACTACAAATCCAGTGAAAAAGGTCTTGATCTAGCTGAAGTATACTATGGGCTTGCCTTGCAAATGCTCACTTATTTAGACCTGACCATTACGTATTCGAAAGAGTGGCTTGGGGTGGAAGCAACGCCAGCTGGCATATTATATTTCCATATCCATGATCCTCTCATTCAAGCTCCTATTCCGCTTGCAGAGGATGAAATTGAACAGGAAATATTCAAGAAATTTAAAATGAAGGGTTTATTGCTTGAAGATGTAGAAGCAGTGAAGCTAATGGATCAAACGCTTGAATCAGGAAGATCACAAGTCATTCAAGCCGGCTTGAAAAAGGATGGGTCTTTCCGTTCTGACTCTGCCGTTTTAAGTGAAGATCATTTTCACATTCTCACACAACATGTTCGTCGTACATTTGAAGAAGCAGGCGAAAGGATTACAAATGGAGAGGTCGCAATTAATCCATATAAATTAAAGGATCAAACACCTTGCCGCTTTTGTTCATTCAAGTCTATTTGCCAATTCGATGAATCAATAGAAGATAATGATTTTAGGGTGCTTACCTCTGAGAAAGATGATGTTGTGATAGATCGGATCAAAAAAGAAGGGGATCAGTATGCAAATACCAAAACCGAATAACAGTACGTGGACGGATGACCAATGGGAAGCCATCGTTTCAGAAGGACAAGATATCCTTGTTGCGGCGGCGGCAGGGTCAGGTAAAACAGCTGTTTTGGTGGAACGGCTGATTCGAAAAATGACCCGGCCTGAACATCCAGTAGATGTGGATCGTCTGCTCGTTGTGACTTTTACAAATGCCTCTGCGGCAGAGATGAAGCACCGGATCACTGAAGCACTTGAAAAAGAATTAGCCAAAAATCCTGGATCACTTCATATGAGAAGACAGCTGTCACTCATGAATCGTGCTAATATCTCTACCTTGCACTCCTTCTGCTTGCAGGTTCTGCGCACTTTCTACTATGAGATTGACCTTGACCCTGGCTTTCGTTTGGCTGACCAAACAGAAGGAGAATTATTAGGGGATGAAGTGTTAGATGAATTGTTTGAGGATGAATATAAGGTAGGAAAGCCATCATTCTTTGAACTGGTTGATCGTTACACTTCAGACCGTCATGACTTAGATTTGCAATGGCTCGTGAAGAGAATTTATGAGTTTTCTAGGTCTCACCCTTCTCCCGAGCAATGGATGCGGGCATTTCTTTCTCTATATGATGTAGATGCTCAAACAAAAGTAGAAGAATTACCTTTTTATCCATATATCAAAGAAGATCTATCTCTCGTTCTTCGGAGCTGCCAGGAGCTACTAGAACAAGCTCTTACACTATCAAAGGAGCCGGGTGGCCCAGCTCCGAGAGCAGAGAATTTTATCGATGACTTAGAGCAAATCAATGAATTAATCCGTCATCAAAATGATTTTAAGAAGCTTTACGAGCTTTTACCGAACGTTAATTTTAAAAGACTCAAAACGTGCAAAGGGGACGAATATGACCCTGCTCTGTTAGAAAAAGCCACAGATGCACGTAATCAAGCAAAAAAACAACTAGAAAAGCTAAAAGATGAATACTTCATGCGTAGTCCTGACCAGCATTTAAAAAGCTTAGCTGAAATGAAGCCAGTTGTGGAGACACTTGTAGAGCTTGTGATCCAATTTGGAGAACGTTTCGAAAGAGCGAAGCAGGAAAAGTCCATCGTCGACTTTTCGGATTTAGAGCACTATTGCTTACGCATTTTAGCGGAGCAGGACGCAGAAGGACATCTAATTGAAACAGAAGCTGCCAAGTACTATCAACAGCAGTTTGAAGAAGTGCTCGTTGATGAATATCAAGATACAAACCTTGTACAAGAAACGATTTTAAAGCTTGTATCTAAAGGGGAACATTCTGCAGAGGGCAACCTGTTTATGGTTGGCGATGTAAAGCAGTCCATTTATCGTTTTAGACTGGCTGAGCCCATGCTCTTTTTAAATAAATATAAACAATTTCAACTAGACGGCAAAGAGACAGGGAAGAGAATTGATTTAAATAAAAACTTCCGGAGCCGTTCAGACGTGTTAGACAGTACGAACTTTTTGTTCAAGCAGCTGATGGGCGAAACAGTTGGAGAAATTGACTATGATGAAAAAGCTGAATTAAAGCTTGGAGCGAATTATCCAGAGAGCAAAGACACAAGGACAGAAATGCTTCTTGTCCATTTAGATCAACAGGAAGCGGAAACCGGCGAAGAGCGAGAAGAGCTCCAAACAGTCCAATTTGAAGCGAGAATCATCGCTAAAAAAATAAGAGAATTGGTGGAGCAGCCATTCCAAGTGTATGATGCAAAACAGCAGATGACGCGTAACTTGCAGTATCGGGATATTGTCATTTTGCTTCGGTCCATGCCGTGGGCTCCACAAATGATGGAAGAATTGAAGAAGCAGGGAATCCCTGTGTATGCAAATCTGTCCTCTGGTTATTTTGAAGCAACTGAGGTATCTGTCATCCTTTCTTTGTTAAAAGTCATTGATAATCCTTATCAGGATATTCCGCTTGCAGCTGTTTTAAGATCACCTCTTGTTCATTTAGATGAAAATGAACTGGCACTGATTCGGACGGGTGATAAAAAAGGAACGTATTATGATGCTGTAAAAGCATTCATGAGTGTGACTCATTCCGATCACCCTACCTGCAAAAAACTAGAGCGTTTTTTCCAAATGCTGCGCAAGTGGCGTGATTTCTCCATTAATCATTCAGTGGCAGAATTAATTTGGGAAGTATACCGGGATACACAGTATCTAGATTATGTTGGAGGGATGCCTGGAGGCAAGCAGCGGCAGGCGAATCTTCGTGCCCTTTATGACAGGGCCAAACAATATGAAAAAGCTGCCTTTAGAGGGCTGTTTCGATTTCTTCGCTTTATTGAAAGAATGCAGGAGCGTGGAGATGATCTTGGTGCGGCAAAAACGATCAGTGAGACAGAGGACGTTGTGCGCATGATGACGATCCACAGCAGTAAAGGGTTAGAATTTCCCATCGTCTTTACCGCAGGGCTTGGCAGGAATTTTAATATGATGGACTTAAATCAGTCTTACTTGCTTGATAAAGAATTAGGCTTTGGAAGTAAATATATACATCCTGAGCTGAGAATTAGTTATGCGACATTACCGCTTGTAGCGATGAAAAAAAAGATGAGAAAAGAGCTATTATCTGAAGAACTGAGGGTTTTATATGTGGCGCTCACAAGAGCGAAAGAAAAATTATTTTTAGTTGGCTCTGTTAAAAATCAGGTAAAAGCATTAAGCAAATGGCAAAATGCCGCGACCGGCGAAGAGTGGCTGCTCCCTGATTTTGAACGTTATCAATCAAAAACATACTTAGATTTTATTGGTCCTGCTCTCATCCGTCATCAAGCGATGTCATCTATTTTAGAAGAAGCTGGCGATGTTGTTCTTTCGCACCCATCCACATTCACCATCTCATTTACGCAAGCATCAGACCTTCTAAAAGAAGATATATCACTTGAAAAGAAGCAGCAAGACGAGATCGTACAAGCATTGATGGATGGTCTTCCTGTTGAAGGATATGGTGATGCTGATGAACAGGTGGCAGAGAGACTCTCATGGAAATATCCGTATCTGGCGGCCTCGCAAGTCGGCACAAAGCAGTCTGTTTCCGAGATAAAAAGGATGAAAGAAATACAGGATGAGTACAGTGTTCCTTCTTCGATTCGAAAAGCACGGGCAACATTGTATGACCGGCCTGCTTTCATGAAGAAAAAAACACTCACTGCCGCAGAACAAGGCACCGCCATGCATACAGTCATGCAGCATATCCCGCTTCCTTCTGAGGAGCCCTATGATGAATCACATATAGAGCATCTTCTCGAATCCTTACAGCAGCGAGATTTGCTGACAGATGAGCAAGCTCAGTCTATTGATCAAGCAGGAATTGCTGCTTTCTTCTCTACTTCGATAGGTCAAAAACTGCTGAAAGCGGACTGGGTGAAACGAGAGGTATCATTTAGCATGGTGTTACCTGTTCAAGAGGTATACAGTCATATAGATACAGAGGGAGAGCCTGTTCTGATTCAAGGAATGATCGACTGTTTATTTGAAGCAGATGGAAAGCTATATTTACTAGATTATAAAACAGATAGAGTGAAAGGCAGATATTCAGGTGGACTTGACGCTGCTGAACCGATCTTGAAAAAGCGTTATGAAACCCAGATTGCCTTATATGCAAAAGCAGTAGAACGTTTGACAAACAGAACATTAGAGGAGAAAATTCTCTATTTCTTTGATGGGAATTTAGAAATCTCTTTATAAATGTATCAGAATGAGAGGTGAATCACATGAGGATTCTGCATACAGCGGATTGGCATTTAGGGAAAACCCTTGAAGGCCGAAGCCGGCTTGATGAGCAAGCACAGTTTTTAGATGAACTGTATCAAATCGTGAAAGACGAACACATTGATGTGATTGTGATGGCTGGTGATGCCTTTGATACAGTGAATCCGCCTGCTAGAGCAGAGCAGCTTTTTTATGAAAGTCTGTCTGCCTTATCTGATAAAGGAACACGGCAGGTAGTGGTCATCTCAGGCAACCACGATAATCCGGATCGCTTATCCGCCGCATCTCCTTTAACAAATGATCAAGGGATCCATTTAATCGGATATCCGACAAATGACATCATCCGTGTCAATGTTCCTTCTGCGAGTGAACGTTTGTCCATTGCAGCACTCGCTTATCCGTCTGAGGCGAGACTAAATGAGGTGCTGGCTGAAACATTTGAAGAGAAATTGCTTCGTGATCATTACAATTTAAAGATTCAACAAGCGTTTCAACATTTAAGTACACAATTCCAACCAGATACAGTCAACATTGCAACAAGCCATATTTATGTGGCAGGAGGAAGTCAAACAGATTCAGAAAGACCGATTGAAGTAGGCGGCGCCTATACCGTTGCGGCTGAAAGTCTTCCAGAATCCGCTTGCTATGTTGCCCTTGGTCATTTGCATCGCCCGCAAACGATTAAACGTGCCAAAACGATTGCCCGGTATTCTGGCTCTCCTCTTGCATATAGCTTTTCTGAATCAGGCTATGCCAAATCAGTCACGATTGTTGAGGCAAAACCTAATGAAAAAGCAAGCTGGAAAGAAGTGTTTTTATCAAGCGGAAAACCACTTGTGAAATGGAAGGCGACGGAGGGACTGAGTCAAGTGCACGAGTGGCTGGATGAAAAACGCGATCTCCAGGCGTGGATCGACTTGGAGATTCACTTAACAGATCAGCTCTCTATTGAAGAAATTCATCAACTTCGAAAGCAACATAGTGGGTTTGTTCACATTCGACCAAAGTTCCAAGAACTACAGCAAAAGGAAGAGCAAAAGCAAGTGGAAAAGCTCACGATTGAGGAGCGGTTCGTGAAATTTTATGAACGTCAGACAGGGGGCGGTCTGCCTGATGAAAAAACAGTCAAACTGTTTTTAGAGCTAGCCAATGAAATGCAAGAGGAGGAAGCGACTTGAAGCCGATTACGCTGACCATTAAAGGACTTCATAGCTTCAGAGAAGAGCAAACGATTGACTTTAGCTCATTATGTGATGCAGGTGTGTTTGGCATATTTGGACCGACAGGAAGCGGGAAATCGTCTATACTAGACGCCATGACCTTAGCACTCTATGGCAAAGTGGAACGTGCGTTAAATAATACACATGGTATTTTGAACCAAGCGGAAGAAAAACTATCGGTTTCCTTTACATTTGCTTTGCAAAAGGAACATCATATTTCTTATAAAGTCGAACGTGCTTTCAAACGGGCGGATGAAATGAAAGTCAGAACGACATTGTGCCGCCTGATTGAAATTGGTGATTCGCAGACCGTTCTTGCGGATAAAGCGAGTGAAGTCAATCGTAAAGTAGAGGAGTTACTCGGATTAACCATAGATGATTTTACGCGAGCAGTTGTCTTACCTCAAGGGAAGTTTGCAGAATTTCTTTCTCTAAAGGGGGCTGACAGACGCCAAATGCTCCAGCGGCTGTTCAACTTGGAAAAGTATGGGGATCAGCTTGTCAAGCGCTTGCGTGCAAAGGCTCAGAAACATTATGGGCAAAAAAATGAACTGCTGGCTGAACTGAATGGTTTAGGAGAAGCTGGACCAGAGGCACTGGCAAAAGCAAAGGAAGCAGCTGTGCAGGCTAAGGCTATTTTTCATGAGAAAAAGCGAGCACGGGACGAAGCGATCACAGCTTTTACAAAGGCGCAAACGATCTGGCAGTATCAAAAGGAACAAGAAGCTTATGAGACTGAGCAAAACAAGCTGAATTTACTAGCACCATCAATGGAAGAGAAAAAGGCTAAGCTCAATATCGCAGAGCAGGCAGAGACGTTAAAGCCTTATGCGGATGCATTGACAAAGGCTGAAAACCAGCTTTCACAAGCATCAAAAGAGAAGCAGGAAGCGGAAAAGCAGCAGCTGCATAAGCGTACGATTTATCATCAAATGACGCAGGATTATGAGCAAGCCCGGCAAAAGAAAATAGAGACGGAACCAGACCTTCTCCAAAAGAAAGAGCAGCTGATTCAGCTAAAGGAAATTGAACGAAAAAAAGAAGCAGCTCTTCAGGAAAAGGCGGGCATAGAACGCCAAAAAAACGAAAAAGCGCAGCAGCTCATACAAAAGAAAAAAGAAGCGGAGGATCTCCAATCTCTATTAGAGCGTGCACTGACGAAACAAACACAGCTGAAGCATGAACTGGAGCAGCTACAAGTTTCAGTGAAGGAGCGGAAAAGTGTACAAGATGCGTTGCGTTTAAGTGAAAATGTTCAAAGAATAAACCTCGACATTCAAAAAGAAAAGCAAAAGCTGGACGAGCTTCAAAAGCGAACCTCTCAGACTGTAGCAGCATATGAAAAGCTTCAAAAGCAGCAAAATAACCATCATGAAAAAATAGACCAATCGTTTCAAGCAATTGAACATCTCTATTTTTATGTATGTGAATTCGAACGAGCTCTGACAGAATGGAGTAAAAAAGAACAGCATCGGAAGCTCGAAAGTTTAAAACAACGTGATGCGGTAAGGGCGGCAGAACTTAGAAAAGAATTAGCGGCAGAGTTAGTAGATGGTGAGCCGTGTCCAGTTTGTGGATCGATTCATCATGATCCAAAGGCGCTCGAATCCAATGATCATGTAGAAACCGTGGCACAAATTGATGACGTCATGAAGCGGATTGACAACGAAATCAAACAGGCAGAGGAGTATGCGAGAGACATTTATGCCGCAAAACAGCTCCTAGAAACGCATGCCAATCAATTAGTGAAGCAATTCGCCTTCTTGTCTAAGAAAGCCCCAGGGACGGAAGTAGCAGCAGCAGTAGAAACCGTACAAAATCCGCAGCCTTTGCAGGATTTGATTCAAGAATGGAAAGGCATAAAGCAAGATATTCAAGAAGTTGAACGTAAACGAGCCCGCTTAATGGATGAAACACATGATCAAGCAGCAGAGATAAGCAAGATGAAAGATCAAATGACATTTGAACAGCAGCGCATTGAAGAATTAGAGATGTTGATCAAAGAGCTTCAATCTGAGCTTTCAGAGCAAACGGCTCAATTTGAACAGACCTTCCCGCACTTTACATTGAATCAAGTACAAGAACTACAAAAGCAAATCGATGAAAAGGACCAACAAGCGGAAGGCTATAAAGAACGTATTGAGAAAAGCATTTCGTTTTTGGAAGAAAAACAGCGAGCAAAAGAGCAGTTGCAGACAGCGATATATAATGTCGAGAAAGAACTTGATAAACTCACGCATCAGCTAGAAAGTCAGCAACAGCTTATCCTTCAATATGAAACTGATGTAGGGCGATATCCATTAAAAGCTGCCTCTATATCTGAAGAACTTATTGAGGTTGAACACACTCTTGCAATTCTTAATGAAAAAGAGCAACAATCATACAAGCAATTGCAGCACGCCCAGCAATTATTTAGTGAGGCGCAAAGCCATTTTTCAAGCAGTGAGCGACAACTTCAAGAAGCGATTCGGCGAAAACAAGAAGCGGAAGTAGCATGGGAAAAAGAAACGGCATCCTCTTCTTTTCATATGCCTCATGAAATTGAGTCTGCTTCAATGGAACAAGCTGTACGGCAATCGGTCAAACAGGAAATTGAGGAATTTGAGGATAAAAGAAAGCAGTGTGCCGCAAACTTAAAGCGAATTTCTCAATTGCTGAAAGAAGAGTCACTGGATGAAAAGCAGTGGACTGACATTCAACAAAGAAAAGATGCAGCAGAAATAGCATTGGAAGAAGCGACGGTGATGAGCGGTTCTGCACATGAACATCTGCGTGTGATTGAAGAAAACCATCAGCGCTTTGCAAGTATTCATGAACATTTGGAAGGACTGCAGCAAGAAATTGATCGCCTTGATAAACTGCAAACCGTTTTTAAAGGGAATACGTTTGTTGAATTTTTAGCAGAAGAACAGCTGGAAAGTGTCAGCCGTGATGCATCCGCCCGCTTAGGTATGTTAACGAGACAGAGGTATGCCATTGAGGTCGATTCAGAAGGCGGCTTTGTTATGCGTGATGATGCAAATGGGGGAGTCAGGCGTCCTGTGTCCAGCTTGTCCGGCGGAGAAACCTTCCTAACATCGCTGGCGCTTGCACTAGCTCTTTCTGCACAAATTCAGCTGAGAGGTGAATTCCCGCTGCAATTCTTTTTCCTTGATGAAGGATTCGGAACGCTCGATCAAGACTTGCTCGATACGGTTATTACCGCATTAGAGAAGCTACAGTCACAAAATTTAGCAGTTGGTGTCATCAGCCACGTGGAAGAATTAAAAATGAGACTGCCGAAGAAACTGATTGTCCACCCAGCAGATCCAAGCGGAAAAGGGACAACGGTATCAATGGAATTAATGTAAATGTTGAGGTGATGTCAGGGTGGCAAAGCAAACCGTTGGATCTTGTGAGCTGTGCGGGAGACAAGATGTCCTTCTGACAGAACACCACTTAACACCAAGAGAGGAAGGTGGAGCTTTTTTACCAACTGCCTTCCTGTGCATTCCTTGCCATAAACAGGTGCATGCCCTTTATACAAACCAGGAGCTTGCCGAACGGTTAAACACACTTGATGCGCTAAGGCAGGACGAAAAGCTTGCTTCGTACATCAAATGGATTCGAAAACAGCCGGCAAGCAAACTGGTTAAAACAAAAAAATCGAGACAACGCAGAAAAAAATAAACATAAAAAGCGCTCCTCTAAATGAATTGTGTATAGAGGAGCTGCTTTATGCATTGCCTACCATATTCTGATCATTTAAGTCAGGATCCACATAGTTGGTGGCGCTAATGCCATTATTCAATATCAAGAAATCTCCGGTATTCCCCGCTCCAGAGCCTAAGGCAGATTTTGACGAACTTTTAGGCGACAGGTAGAATGAGTCACCGACGTTTACGACGCCTCCAGAAATAGAGTTAATGTAAATGGGTCCGACAATTGCTGGCATAATCGACATCCTTTATTCGAAGTCATATCACCATCATATGCGTAGGTAGGTCCATTTGTGAGTTTGGCGGACTTTCGTCGCTGCTAAATAACTC
Source organism: Bacillus pumilus (assembly GCF_003431975.1). Taxonomy (GTDB): domain Bacteria; phylum Bacillota; class Bacilli; order Bacillales; family Bacillaceae; genus Bacillus; species Bacillus pumilus_N. Next base: position 1,128,244 of record NZ_CP027116.1, read on the forward strand.
TCGTATATGCTTCACTCTTGCAACGGCATTCATTCCACACGTAGAGCCAACTTGTAAAACAGAGGAAGATGACACCCCTTCTACATGTACCGAAGCCACTTTAATGACAGGCTTTTCATGGTAAAATGCGGTTCTGACAGATCGTTCTGGCAGCATCAATGGAATGGGCTCATAATACACTTCAAATTCTTTCGCATTTAAGTTTTCTGCTTCATTTCCATAAAACAAACTAATGGTTCGTTGAACAGCTAACACCTTGACTTTCGGGCATAGCTCCTGCGTATCTCCAATTTGAACAACGCTTGAAATCCCGACAGAATTCACCTTCATGAACTTCAATTGAGATGTGCGCTTGATCATTATCGAGGTGCCAGAGGAACAAACGGGCCAATGATAAGAGATTCTGGCGGTGTATCGAAAATGGAGGATAATTGTACATGATCTGTGTCCCCAATGATAAATAGGGAAGAGGACGACACCCCAACTACTTTAATGCTTCCGGTCTCGATGTTACGGTTGACGACTGTGAAATTCATCCGTTTTCCTCTCCTTTCGTTTCATTTGGAATATGTGCTAAGAAGTGCTCAATCGCCCGTTTGACATCATGCTTCACATATTCAGCAATTTGCTCTGAACGCTGAAGCGGTGTCATATCTTCCCGGTGCGGGAGCTGTCCCGCGTAGTATTTAATTCTGCTGTCAATTTGCTTGCGGATGTCCTCAATGATATGGTGTTTGTTGCTCTCATCAAGAGACCCTTCATATCGTTGCTCTAGCTCTTCAAGAAGGTCTGGTGCTTCTTCATTTAAAAATGCGTCGACAAGCTGACGTGTTTGATTGAAAAATTGATCAGCCATTTCTTGCTGCATCATTCCAATACCCGGGGTTGTTGTTTGGCCCACTTCAAAGTTTTGAACACTGTTTGGATCAGATGGATTGAGGCCGATGTTCAGCGTACCTTCCAGCCGCTCGATTTTCAGTTGATCAAATTGATAATCAATTCGTTCAATCGTCGTTGTCGGTTTATCTTTGATCATTTGCATTTCCTGCTGAAGCTCGTTAAGCTTTTTTTCAAGCATCATGATTTGTTGTGATTGCTTTTGAATGATGCCGTACATTTGTGAAGCGCTGTTTTGATAGTCATACATATGCATACACCTCCGGGGATTGCAGATGACTTAAGTTGTTGGTGACTGAAGCGGTACAAAAGGTGTTGTGCTTGCGCCCTGAGATTCTTCAATTCCTTGTGTGCCTGCTGCGGCAGGTGCTGCTTCTACGTAGCTGCCCGTGTTATACAGGTTTGAAAGAGCTTTAATTGAACCAGCGCTCCCAATTTGCAGCACAGATGAGTTACTCACAGACTCCACACGTAAATAATTAATTTGTATCGCTTGATTAATATAGAAGTTCAACGGATTCTCACTCCTTACAAGTTACCAACAAGCGGTTGATCAATGACATCACTGTCGTACGTATTTGTCACACTTTTATAGTTGCTAATGCGCAATTGATCACCAGTGTTAAAACTGCCTGCGCCAGCAAACGTTTTAACCTGGCTGTTTGGAGAAATGGTGATGCAGTCTCCAACATGAACGACTCCGCTCGTTCCGACGGCGTTTACTTTAAAGGCTCCAACAATAGCCGGCATAGCGGTGCACATCCTTTATAAAAATAAGGCACTTTGTTTTTGGGCGTTTCACCATAGCTTATGATGGGTCTTTTAATGTGTGATTGTCTTTTTGAAGTCTTTTGATAAGAGGATTAGGTGTATGGTTTACGCTTTTTTAGAGCAGTCATTCGAGGTGTATTTGATGCCTTTATTTAAGAGTGTGTCAAGCTCTTGACTGCACCTAATGGTTTCTTCGGCATTCATTCCGAATTTTTTTGCGGTCTCAATTAAATGTAATCTTTTTTGTTCAATTTCATAATTGATCATAGCGGACGCCAACTCTCACATTTTTTATCAAATAGAAGGATATGGTTAGTATACCCTATTTTTCTATAAAAAAAGCTGTTTCGTCAATATGAGTAATAAAGTGACAAAATTCGAAAGTATCCTTAACTATCAATGATCTCTTTTCTTATCTCCGCCTGTAAATAACGTCGCCTTTTGTTGATATAATGCCGAATAACATCTCGTTCTGATTCAAGGAAGTCTTTGCGGTCTTTCGTATAGGGATCATCTCCAATTCGGTTCTCAATGGACATATGCCATTTTTCGATGACTGGACAGAGCCGGTCTTCTAAAAAATGTGTATCAAGTACGTGCTGGAACAGCGTGTAATAGGTTCTCTTAAATGAAGGGATATCTAGTAATCTAGCAGTTAGTGTATTAAAGCCGCTTACGGGAATATAATCAAATGCCATTTCTTCACCATGAATGTCACGGCCCCATGTCGCATCATAATCCCAGGGAAGCACTTGGAATCTCCCTTGTTCATTCACATAAAGTGCGTAGTTATGGACAAAGCCGTCAAAGTTTTGTGTGCACACAACCCCAATGAGCCAGCGGAAATACTGATTCACATCTAGATATTGCCCAATCTTTTCTGCAAATAGGTCATCTTTCGCTGTGTTGAGAAAATAAATAAATTCACTGAGCTGCTGGTCATGTTGAGAAGTCCCCATTTTTTTCTCGTACCCGAGGAGGAGGTGTTTTTTTGGCTTTTTATCAAACGAACTCAAAAGGGAGAAGTTGGCGTCATCATCGACGGCATAATAAATGCCACCCCCTGAAAGCTGTCGTTTCTGAAAAAAGTGTTCATCGACGGATTCTATTTTTAAATAAATCCCTTCCTTTCGTCCGTTTATGGTGAGAAACACATGAGACGCAGCAGGGCTTAGCACGCCCATCTGCTCGAAGAAATAAAAGGACAGTCTGTTTCGGATAAACGAAGGGTCATTGTATTCTGCATTTAAATGAAAGATGGATTCGCCTTGTCTTTTTTTGGGTTTACGATATTCAATTTGATAGGATTTTTTTTTCAGTTTTCTAATGTGAGATCCTCGGTATGAAGCATAAATATGTGATTTGATCTGCCCGGTTTTCAAAATGGCCTCAACAGGTTCGTCGTTCCATATGTCTTTTCTTAATTCAATCAGGTCCTTTGGATGAATCCAAATATCGAGTTGCTTCAAAGGTTCTGTGGTCATGCGTTCATCAGCCTCCTATGCTCTTTTTTACAATATGAAGGTGAAGGAATGTCCTGTACCAGCTTGTTAGGTATTCATGGAGTTTTAAAAGAAAGGGGCATCTGCCAAGAACACTTGTCTACCAAGTCTCGTAACATAAAGCAGAGAAGATAAACAGTTTGCTCTGTTTGTTTTGTCAAAGCATAGACAGGGAGGGGAATCATTCGTGAGCACATTTGATCATTCACATATTGAACATGCGGTGGATTCACTTCGAAGTGAAGGTCGTGACCATCACTTAGATCGTGAACCAGAATCGAGACGATCGCACAAATCAGCTCGTTCTCGTCATTCACATCGCCGTCATTGGTTCTTTGGTGGAGGCGGATGCCGCAAGTCACATCGTAGTAAAAAAAGCCATCAAAGCTATCGCTCGAAAAAAAGCCGCTGTTCAAAGAAAAGCGTGAAAAGTGAGAAACCATGCAAAAGTAAAAAGTCATGCAAAAGTAAGAAGTCTTGCAGAAGCAAAAAGAGTGAACCGAAAAAATCATGCCGCAGCAAACACAGATCCCATCATAAGAAAAGCTGCCACAAGTCACATCGCAGCCATCGATCTAAACGTTCTCATCACCACAGACGCAGTCATTCTTGCAAAAGATGTGGAAAGAAAAAGCATCATACCCGCAGCAGAGGAAATGTTGATCGTAAATGGGAGCAAGGAAACATGTGGGAGTACAGACGTTACCGCTAAACATCAGATCATCATTTTTGAAACCCTTTTTAAAAGAGAGTATGATAAAAAAGGGTTTTTTTTATTTCATAGAGAAATAAAATGAGACATCATCACTTAGCGAAATGAAGATTGTGAGGGGAAGACATGAAATTTTTTACAGGTGAGATACATAGCAGAATGTTTATTGGGGTAGTCATTGATGATGAATGGGTTATGGATGTTAAAAAGGCAGAAGCTAAATTATTTGAGCTTGAAACACTGCCGAACTCTTTAGCTGAATGCATCAATATGGGGGACAAGTTTGTTGATCATGTCAGACAGCTTCTGGATTGGGCCGAGAAAAAGGAAGAAGACCGCGGTTCTTATGTATATCCGCTCTCGGATGTGACACTTCATGCACCGATTCCAAAGCCAGCTAAAAACATTATGTGTGTCGGAAAGAATTATCAAGATCACGTTATGGAGATGGGGACTGCAGCAGATATTCCTAAAGATGTAATGATCTTTACAAAGGCACCTACTTCAGTCGTTGGACATGAAGAGGATATTCTCCTTCATGAAGACGTGACGAGTGAACTGGATTATGAAGGGGAGCTTGCGATCGTGATGGGTAAATCAGGAAAAAATATTGCACCAGAAGAGGTTCGTGATCATCTATTCGGTTACACGATTTTAAATGACGTGACGGCAAGAGATTTGCAGAAAAAACACAAGCAATTTTTCATCGGTAAAAGCTTGGATACAACCTGCCCGATAGGACCTTATATTGTGCATAAGTCAGTGATCGAGGATCATGGCGCGCTCCATGTGGAAACAAAGGTTAACGGAGAGGTTCGTCAGTCCGCAAGTACAGAATTAATGATCTTTTCAATCGAGAACATTGTGTCTACTCTTTCAAAAGGGATGACACTAGAGGCCGGTGATATCATTGCCACGGGAACACCTTCTGGGGTTGGCAAAGGCTTTGAACCGCCTAAGTTTTTAGCTTCAGGAGACCGAATTGATATTACGATAGAACCGATTGGAACCCTAACGAATCGAGTCAAATAAAGAGCGCGATGACACAGGATTGTCGCTTTGTGTTCGACTTATTTCGTGGTACGATGAGAAGGTAATTGTTCTGATAAAGGGGGAAATAACAGATGGGAACACATTTACATATTACAGCATGGGTGCTAGGAATTATTTTGTTCTTCGTGGCATTTGCTCTAGCAGGTAAAAATGACAAAGGTGCTAAAATTGTGCACATGATTGTCAGACTATTGTACTTGATCATTATTGCAACAGGTGTAGAGCTGTATGTTCGCACGGGAATGAAAATTCCAGGTTTCGGTGGCGAGTATATCGGTAAAATGATTCTCGGTATTCTTGTGATCGGCTTTATGGAAATGGTTCTTGTACGCAAGAAAAAAGGAAAATCGGTGACAGGTGTATTGATTGGGTTTATCGTATTCGCGATTGTGACCATTCTTCTCGGTTTACGTCTGCCGATCGGTTTCCATATCTTTTAATATAGAAAGGGCATTGCTTACTTCAAGCAGTGCCCTTTTTATGTGGCATCAAACAGTGAAACAAACCGGTGGCCATCAGATGTGGTCCATTCAAAACGAATCTGGCTAGAGGCGTTCTCATGGTGACATTGAAGGGCAAGTGATTGGGTATCTGTCGAAAACTGAAAGAAAGAAACTTGTTGAAAAGAATGAAAGGAGGAGAAAACACAATCGTAGACGGAAAAGCCAAGCTGCTCAACTTGTTCAATGATGTCATAAAAGACGTTTTCAGGGACGAACATAAGAAGATCAAGCCATCCTTTGGCAAGGGATGCCGTATATTGAATCACTTCTCCGCCTTGTACTTCTACTAACTGCCCACTTTCATGAAGAATCATGGACCCGATCAGCTCCCCTTTTGTCCATCTGTCATTTTCCTTCAAACAGATCATCGTGCTTTGAAGACTTTCTGGCAGCATGATTTCTCCTTCTTCATCCTCAATTAGGCAATGCCCATTTTCAATCAGTAAATACCCGCTGCACCATCTTCGGGTGCAGCGTTCAAGTTGCTTCATTCGTTTTTCCATGTGCAAAAGCTCCTTTCCTCTTTCTTTTCTTACCAAATCATGCTTGTCCTATACAACTGAGAAAAAAGGACAAATCAACTATCAAGGAGACGATGCATAAACTAAGAAAGGCTGAATGAGACCACTTGAGGAAAAACGGATGGGAGCTGATGATGATGTGTGGAATAACAGGCTGGGCAGACTTTAAAAAGCAGCTCATCCAACAGGATCATGTAATCGATCAAATGACAGATACATTATCTAAAAGAGGGCCAGATGATACAAATACGTGGAAAAGTGAACACGTTCTTTTTGGGCATAAAAGGTTAGCGGTTGTAGATGTAGAAGGCGGAAAGCAGCCGATGACATATACACATCAAAACCATGCCTATACCGTTGTATACAATGGAGAGCTCTATAATACGGAGGATATAAGAAAAGAATTGTTAAAAAAGGGACACCGCTTCCTTGGGCATTCTGATACAGAGGTGCTTCTTCACGCCTACACAGAATGGAAAGAAGAGTGCGTGACCCATTTTAATGGTATTTTTGCATTTGTGATCTGGGATAGTGAACGTGAATTATTATTTGCAGGAAGAGATCGGCTTGGCGTCAAGCCATTTTTCTATACAGAACGTCATCATTCCTTTTTATTTGGTTCAGAAATCAAAGCGCTTCTTGCTCACCCTGATATGAAAGCGAAAGTCGATCATGAGGGATTATCGGAGATCTTTGGTTTAGGACCGTCTAGAACGCCAGGGCAAGGAGTGTTTAAAGGGGTAAAAGAGCTTAGACCTGCACATGCTTTGACCTTTTCAAAAGACGGCCTGCGTGTGTGGAGATATTGGAATGTCAAAAGCAAGGTGCATACGGACTCACTTGATGACACCACGCAGCACGTCAAGTATCTCTTTACAGATGCCGTCACAAGACAGCTAGTCTCTGATGTGCCTGTTTGCACATTTTTATCTGGTGGCGTCGATTCAAGTGCCATAACCGCCATCGCTGCTCAGCACTTTGAGAAAATTGGGAAAGCACCGCTTCATACGTATTCTGTTGACTACGAAGGAAATGATCAATTCTTTGAATCCAGTCAATTCCAGCCGAATGCTGACGGTCCATGGATTGACCGTATGACCAAAGCGTTTCAAACAAGTCATCACAGCTGCGTCATTGGACAAAAAGAGCTGGCGTCTTATTTGAAGGAAGCCGTTGAGGTCAGGGACTTACCAGGGATGGCAGATATTGATTCTTCCTTGCTTTGGTTCTGCCGAGAAATGAAAAAGGACTTCGTTGTCGGTTTGTCAGGTGAATGTGCGGATGAAATCTTTGGAGGCTATCCTTGGTTCCATATGGCAAATGAAACGACTGGTTTTCCTTGGATGAGATCGACGGAAGCCAGAACGCAGCTTTTGCAAGATTCGTGGCAAAAGAAGCTGTCACTGAAGGAGTACGCACAAAGCAAATATGAAGAAACTGTGGCAGAAACACCGCTTTTAGATGGAGAAACTGGAGTAGATAAAGCCCGTAGAGAACTTTTTTACTTAAATATGATCTGGTTTATGACAACGCTGCTCGACCGAAAAGACCGGATGAGTATGGGGGCAAGCCTTGAGGTACGTGTGCCATTTGCAGACCATCGTCTTGTCGAATATGTCTGGAATATTCCTTGGGAAATGAAAATGCATGGAAATCGTGAAAAAGGGGTTTTGCGAAAAGCATTAGAGGGAATTTTACCGAATGAAGTGCTTTATCGCAAGAAGAGTCCTTATCCAAAAACACATCATCCAGCCTATACACAGGCTGTGAAAGAGATGTTAACAGATTGCCTTGCGCAAAAAGATTCTGTCCTTCACGAATTTCTAGACCCGCATCAACTAAAGCAGCTCATTGAAACGGAAGGCGCTTCCTTTCAAGTGCCGTGGTATGGTCAGCTCATGAAGGGCCCGCAGCTAATCGCCCATTTGGCGCAAATTCATCATTGGTTTGAAACGTATCGAATTGATATAGAAGCGTAATAAAGAGTCGGCTTTCTTGCATTTGGTGAAAGGAAGTCGGCTTTTTTGATACATAGCATGAGACCAATAGAGCACATCAAAAGTTGATCTAATCTTTCTCATTTGTATAATTAACTTAAAGTGAATTAATTTGGAGGAAAAAGGATAATGAAAATCATTGTGATTGGAGCAGGACCAGGGGGACTTGCGGCAGCTATGATGCTTCAAAGCAAGGGACATGATGTTCATATATACGAAAAACAGCCCTTCGTTGGCGGGCGAAACTCTAAGTTTCAACTTGGTGATTTCACGTTTGATACGGGTCCTACCTTCCTCAGCATGATTCATATTGCAGAGGAGCTGTTCACCTTTGCTGGTAAAAATCTTTATGACTATATTGATGTAATTGAATTAAAAGAAATGTATAGATTGATTTTTCAAGACGATCAGCTGGATATGATTCGAGATCGTGACGAAATGTATAGACGGTTAGAAGCCTTTGCCCCTGGTGAGGGTGAAGGGTATGTACGATTTATGAACGATACAAAGCGTAAAATGGACCGACTTACACCGATTTTACAAAGTAAAATGGATCGTTTTCATCATTATTTGCGTCCAAAGGTGCTCAAAGCACTTCCACAGCTTTCATTAAATAAGAGTTTATATGATGTGCTGTCAGACTATTTTTCAAATGAATCAGTGAAATATGCCTTTACATTTCAATCGAAGTACTTAGGAATGTCGCCTTGGGAATGCCCTGGTGCTTTCTCCATTCTTTCGTTTATGGAACATGACACAGGTGTGTTTCATCCGAAGGGCGGTGTCAATCAGCTGTCTGAAGCGATGGCAAAAGCGGCGGTTGAAGCTGGAGCAACGATTCATCTATCAGCTGGCGTTGAAAAACTGCTGACGGAAGGCAGGAAAGTAAAAGGCATTCGCTTACAATCTGGGGAAGAAGTACAGGCAGATGAGGTTGTCGTAAATGGAGACTTTGCATATGTGATGACAAAGCTTGTAGAACCAGGCCTCTTGAAGAAATATAGCGAGAAAAAGTTAAAAAAGAAAAAATTCTCATGCTCTACCTTTATGCTTTATTTAGGATTAGATACCATGTATGAGGAGCCTCATCATACCATCGTTTTTTCTGATGATTATGCTGCATTTGTTAAAGGTATAACAAAAACATATGAGCTGCCAGATGATCCGTCCATTTATATCCAAAATGCAAGTGTCACAGATGACTCACTTGCGCCAAAAGGAAAGTCAGCTCTTTATGTGCTCGCACCTGTTGCCAACAATCAAAGCGGTATTGACTGGGAAACGCATCAAGATGAATTCAGAGAGCTTGTGCTAGATACACTGGAGCGAAAAACCGGTTTTAAGAATGTCAGGCAGCATATAGAAGTCGAGCGGATCATCACGCCGAAGCAATGGGAAGAAGATCTTTACGTATATGAAGGAGCTACATTTAACCTTGGCCACCAACTGACGCAGATGATGGTTCTAAGACCGCATAATGAATTTGATGAATTGGAGCACTGCTGGCTCGTAGGAGGAGGAACGCACCCAGGAAGCGGGCTGCCAACCATTTTAGAATCAGCACGTATCACAACAAATGCCATTCTTTCAAAAGAGAAACATACGCACAAAACAATGCCGCATCAAGAAAAGGGGAGCGCCTCATGAAAAAACACATATTGATTGCAGGTGGCGGTATCGGCGGAATGATCTCAGCGCTCTATTTAAAAAGAGCTGGACATGATGTCACGCTTGTTGAAAAAAATGAGCGACTCGGCGGAAGACTTGCTTTTGTACGTGAGAAAGGATATAAAGTAGATGAAGGTCCGACCATTGTCCTACTACCGGATATGTTAAGAAGTATTTTACAAGAGGTTGGAATTGATGAATCATCACTTGATCTCTTACAGCTTGATCCGCTGTATACAATTCAATATCAAGATGGAACCTCCTACACGAAGTACTCTGATGCACTTCGTCAGCTAGAGGAAATCAGACGTGTTTTTCCAAAGGAAGATCAAGGATTTCTAAGGTTTATGGAAGAAATGACGGACCGATTTCAAGAAGGGCAGCAAGCCTTTTTAGAGAAATCCTTTCATGAAAAACGTACATTTTTTACAAAAGCAAATATGAAGATTTTAATGAAATTAAAGGCGTATCGAACGGTTCAAAGTGCTCTGAAAAAGTATTTCTCAGACGAGCGCCTGCGAGATGCATATGCCCTTCAAACCCTCTATGTCGGAGGGAACCCGTATGAAGCTTCTGCAATTTATTCGCTTGTTTCATATAGTGAGCATGCCCATGGAATCTACTATTTAAAAGGTGGCTATGCAAGCTTAGTAGATATATTGGAAGGGCAGCTCATTAAAATGGGTGTTCATATCAGAAAAAATGAAGAAGTCACGCAACTGGAGTTTGAGGGAAAGCGGGCGGTCAGAGCAAATGTCAGTGACAACCCTATAGCAGCGGATGCTTTTGTGATCAACGGAGATTATCCAGCTACGTTAAAACAGCTTGGTTTAGATGAACAAGATCGGCGAAAATACGTGCCCTCTTCTGGCTGTGTGATGGTGTATCTCGGGTTAAACAAGATGTACCATGATGCACCTGTTCATCAATTTTTTATGGGAGAGCAATTTCATCAGCATATGAAAGAGGTTTTTCAAACGAAGAAGATCCCTCAAGATCCGTCGTTCTATACTTTTAATCCATCGATCATTGATCCATCTCTTGCCCCAGAAGGCTGTAGTGTTTTATATATGCTCATTCCTGTTCCTTCAGGAGATCATATCAACTGGGAAGAGGAGACGGATTTTATAGAGAACATGTTGGAGCGTCTTGAGAAAAGAGGCTTTCGGGGATTGAGAGAGTCGATTGTCTGGAAAAAAGTCAGAACACCAAACGATTCCTTGCGAGAAGGATTGTTTGAAGGCGGCAGCTTTGGACTTGCGCCGAACTTATTTCAATCAGGTGTTTTCCGTCCGCAAGTGAAGGTAGCAGAAAGCGATAATCTTTATGCAGTAGGTGCTTCCATTCATCCTGGCGGTGGGGTGCCGATCGTCATGCAAAGTGCGAAGCTGATGGCTTCCGTACTACTTAAAGATTTGAACGACAGAAAGGAAGTGAAGCTAAGTGGTTGATGTACAAACAGCATTGAAAGTGTGTGAAGAGACGATTCAAACCCATTCCAAAACATTTTACCGTGCTTTTTCCATGCTGCCTAAAAAGAAAAGACAGGCTGTCTGGGCTGTGTATTCCTTTTGCCGGAGAGCAGATGACATTGTAGATGAGTCTCCCTCGCCAAAAGAAGAACTGGCCTCCTTTCGAGAGACGTTTGATCGATTTTTACATGGTGAGGTAGACCGGAATGATCCTATGTGGGTGGCGCTAGAACATACATTTCAAGAGTTTCGTATGGATGAAGCTCCGTTCCGTGATTTGCTCCAAGGACAGGAGATGGATTTAGAGCAGCACCGGTATGAAACGTTAGATGAACTGCTCATTTACTCCTATCATGTCGCTAGTACCGTTGGACTCATGCTACTTCCCATTATTGCACCGCGTAAAAAAGAGCAGCTGAAAGAAGCAGCCATTTCATTAGGGATTGGTATGCAGCTGACCAACATTCTTCGTGACATTGGCGAGGATAAGGCTGAAAGAGACCGTATTTATTTGCCAAAGCAAGTCATGGATCAATTTGGATATACAGAGCAACAACTGCAAGAAGGCATTGTCAATCAAGCATTTCAGCACGTATGGGAGTACATTGCGTTTGAGGCGGAGGCATACTACGAGGAGTTTTTTGACCATCTTCATGAATTCCCGCTGTATTCACGTATACCAGTGAAAGCAGCTGCTCACTTTTATAAAGCCATTTTAGATAAAACAAGAGAAAATGAATACCGCGTGTTTACAAAGCGGTCATTTATTTCGAACCAAGAAAAAGCACTTATTTTAGAAGATATTACGTAAAAAGGACTGCGAGTGCAGTCCTTTCAGCGTGTAGACAAACCCTCGCATTCGGTGTCAGTCCTGTGCGCTGGTGCTCACGAATGTCAAATTCGCTCCGCAAAAGTAGCTGTCCTTCCTAGACTTCAAAGGTTTTCTATCACGCTGAAAAGAAGACAAAGGGCTAAAATAAAGATCATTTTAGCCTTTGTCAACAATCTGAAAGGACTGCGAGTGCAGTCCTTTTTACGTGGAAGAAAAGCGATGCTCCGTCCATACCCTTGAACGCCACCGTCTATACATGAAGATGCCTCTTACCCATTCATCCACGATAAAAGAAATCCAAACCCCAATGAGACCCATCTCAAACTGAATGCCTAACAAATAAGCGATCGGAAGCCCGATGCCCCACATTGAAATCATCGCCATATACACTGGAAACTTCGCGTCGCCAGCAGCCCGCAAGGAATTAATAATGACCATATTAAAAGAACGACCCGGCTCCAAAATGATCGTCAATAAAAGAAGAAGACTGGCAATTTGAATGATCTCGCTGTTGCTAGTGAAGAAAGCAAGCACATGCGTCGATGATAAAGATAAAGCAGTGGAAGAAAGAAGAGAGATGGCGATGGCCCAGTATAAACTTTTCATGCACCTGTGATACGCAGCATCGAATTCTTTCGCCCCAATATGGCGCCCGATTAAAATTTGTGTCCCTTGGCTAATCGCAGCACCAAACAACATAATGAACATCATGACATTTTGAGTATAGACCTTTGCTGCTAACGCCTGCGTCCCCATAAATGTAATAAACAGTGTAATGATCATTTGAGAGCCGTTATAAGAAAGCTGTTCTCCAGCAGAAGGAATACCGATTTTCAGCAGCTTTTTTAAATGTGTCCGCTGTATGTGAAACATTTTCTTCAGTGAAAAGCGTAATCCGATTCGGCGGCGTACAATAAAGATCATGGCCATTAACCCGATCATTCGAGAAAGTGAGGTTGAAAAGGCAACACCCATTACACCTAATACAGGAAAGCCAAATGGCCCGAAAATGACCAAATAGTTACCAGCAACGTTTAGTATGTTCATTCCAATGGTGACATACATCGTATCTCTTGTATAACCATAGCTTTTTAAAATAGCACTATACGTCATAATGAGCGCTTGAATAAAAGAAAGCAGGCCAACAATTTGTAAAAATACCGCCGCATCCGGCATGAGCTCACTTGATAAGCCCATCATGTGTAAAATAGGAACGGCTAACATAAACATGACGAGACTAATGACAAAGCTAATCAAGAAGTTGGTTCCAAGTGAGACATAGGCGACTTGAGCCGCTTCCTGCTTACGGTTCGCTCCTAAAAGCTGGGCAATCACAATCGTCGTTCCTGTTGTAATGAAACTGAACATCACAATCATTAAATTCAGGAGCTGGTTACTGACACCCACTGCGGCAACACTGTTATCGGAATATTGGCTGAGCATGAGTGTATCCGCGCTTCCCATGAGCATATATAAAGAGATTTCAATAAAAATAGGCCAAGTTAATGTAAATAATGAAGGATGGGTTTTTTTACCCTTCGCTTGAACCTTTTGAATAGGCAATGATTGAGGTTTCATCAATCAACCTCCTTTCGTATAAATCCGATTTATAGTGTACCTTGCATCGACTATAATAAGAAGAGATGAAACCGAAACTTATTGGAGAAATCCGACTTCATAAGGGGATGAATATGGATCGATTTATTACATTTACTGTACCGCCGTTTCCCGTATATATTGCTTCAGGTAAAGGTGTATTTCATCAAGGAGAAAGACATATTTCAAGAACCTTCACTGTGTTCGATCTTCTCTATGTCACAAAGGGTGAACTATGGATGACAGAGGACGAAGCCGCTTATCATGTAAAAGAAGGAGATTATATCATTCTCTCACCAGGCTTGTCTCATGCGGGACACATGCCTTGCAAAGAAGAAACTCACTATGAGTGGCTGCATTTCTCAATTGAACCATTTGAGTTGACGAATCGCCCAAGAGAACACTGGTTTGATATGAAACAAAATCAAGCCACCTTTGAAAAGCCGGCAACATATGAATTTAGCCTGCCTCGTATAGGAAAAGTGAAAGGAAGAAATATGTTCGAAAAGCATCTTTCAGCGATGCGAGTGCTAAATGATAACGCCTCTGAACTCCCGCTGAAAAAACAGCTTCTGTTCGAGGAACTGCTCATTCATTTGCAAAAAGAAGCATTTCATATTCCAACTGCAAAGGAAAACGTCGCCTCAGAAGTGATTCAATATCTTGAGCATCATTTTATGAAGAAACTGCAAATGGAGGAGCTGGCAGAGCAGCTACACTATCATCCTGATTACATGACAAGATGTATGCAGACGGTGTATGGACTTACGCCAAACCAATACATCAATCGTCTCAAGGTCGAAAAAGCGAAAACCATGCTTGCCTCAACGAATGATAAAATCGCAGCTATTGCAGAACAAGTAGGCATTGACGACCCTACTTATTTCTCTAAGCTGTTTCGACAAAACGAAGGCATGACACCGATCGAGTACCGTCATTTAGCAAAAAGAACGACAAAGTAAAGGAACGTGAAGAGATGAAAAGAGTCAAGGAAGAGCTTGTGAGCATTCGTCCATTAAACGAAGCCGATTTAGAGAAGGTATGGCATTTAAGATTCAAAGCTTCAGACCAGTCCTATCGAAAGTGGAATGCCCCATATTTTCATGAACAAGAGATTCCGCTTGCTGCATTTAAAAGACAATACTTGCGGGATACATCCATTCCCCCAAAGCTATATGGCATTGAAATAGATGGTGAAATCAAAGGCACGGTGTCTTATTATTGGGAGAATGAACGTACACGATGGCTTGAATGCGGCATTCTTATATATGACTCACATTTTTGGAGTGGAGGCGTTGGAACAAAAGCATTGAGTTTATGGATCGATGAGCTATTTGCCCATATTGATATTCCTCGAATTGGTCTAACCACATGGTCAGGAAATGAACGCATGATGCGGTGCGCGGAGAAATGCGGATTTGTTCTTGAGGGGAGACTGCGAAAGGTTCGTTACTATCAAGGAGAATATTATGATTCGATGCGCTATGGGATGCTGAGAGAGGAATGGCAAAGCCTCCCGCGCCACAATGATGAATCATTTTAGGACAAAAGGATTGAATGTTTGAATAAACTATAAAAGAGACAGGTGCATGTGAGCTGGTTGAACGTGATGGCTTGTCTACATATTAGTCGCCAGCTATCTACTACGGGTTATGCGCTAGGAATTTTTTTGTGTTTTACATCTATGATTGATCACTGGGTACTCAAACACATATTAGACACTACACATTTTCAAAAAGGAGAGATGGAACGTGAGAATAACAGGTTTTTTCGTTTCACTTGCTGTTGCCATTTATTTATGGTTTGATGCGCCAAAGCATCATAAAGACAAATGGCTGTGGGCCATTTTAGGCCTTCTATTTAGTACCATCGTTCTCGGTATTTATTTGATCAAGACAGAGAGGAAGGGGCTCGGCTGGATAATTCTCATTTTAACGATCTTATTTTATCTCATGCTAATCTTCTCTGTTTTGATCGGTATCATTCTTTTCTATCAGGCAAGTCCTTCATGAGGAAGGGCTTTTTTCTTTTACCTTTTGTGCCGGCACACCTGCAATAACAATCTTCTCCTCGTGAAAGGATCGGTTTACAACGGCATTTGCTCCGATTGAAATATGGTGCGCAATATAGATATCCCCAAACAGCTTAGCGCCAGGACCAATCCATACATGATCTCCAATGGTTGGCACATCCTTTTCATGATGGTTTTGCCCAATATTCACCCCTTGATGAATATCACAAAATGCCCCAATTTTAGCATGCTTATTCACAATTAAGAGACCCGTATGATTGATTCTAAGGCCTGGGCCAAAGACACCAATCGGAATATCAAATCCAAGCTGCATGCCTTTCTTTTTATGTAAATAACGATAAAACCATTTTCGTAGTGTAGTACCGCTATTAGAATAGTATTCATATTTTCGTAAAATCCTTTGGTATTTCCATATATCATCCCCAAACCATTTAGGTCTTTTGCGCGTGATGGCTAATGCTTTCTTATCCTGCGCCAAGTAGTGGTGAAGATCGTGCTTCGTTAAAATCATCAAATCCCTCTCCATTCCCTTTTGTTTCAGAGAAATTATACCATTATAACCATTTATATCAATATAGAGTGACGTTATTTCTTTGTTTTTCTGCGTCCGTTTCATCGATTTTCCTGTATGAAATAAGTGCTTCGTGACAAGTAGAACAAAAGAACCAGGAAGATTGTTTTGTAATTTTTTTCAACATCGCTCTGTCTCAGGCGTTGTATCTCCTTATGGCAGTAAAGGTTGTAAACATTACTCGAAAATACTCGCTAAAAAAAGAATATTGCATTCATATGCTTTTCGAATCATCTTTTTGAATACAATTGACTTTCATATCTCACATCCTCTAGGCTAGTAAATGAAAATGATAATCTTTATCAATTGGAGGAGTGTTTTATTATGTCCATCAAAACCGTTTCTAAAAATCAGCAATTTTTAGAGCAGCAAAGTCAAAGAGAATCGAATGCAAGGTCTTACCCGAGACGGTTCCCATTAGCCATGCAAAAAGCCGAGGGTATGATCGTGACAGATGCGGATGGCAGAGAGTTTTATGACTGTCTGGCAGGTGCAGGAACACTTGCACTTGGTCACAATCATCCAGTTGTTATAGAAGCTATTGAACGTATGCTTCATGAAAAAAGACCGTTGCATACGCTGGACATAACCTCAGAAATTAAAGAAGAATTTGTGAATGAAATTTTTTCACACTTACCAGAAGAGTTTGCAAAAAGAGCGAAAATTCAATTTTGCGGGCCAACTGGTGGTGATGCCATAGAAGCAGCAATGAAATTAGTCAAGACAGCGACAGGGAATCGTTCCATTCTTTCATTCCATGGTGCTTATCACGGTGCGACACACGGCACGATGTCATTAAGTGGAAATTTATCTCCGAAGGAAAGAGTGCAAGGATTAATACCTGATGTTCATTTCATGCCATATCCATATGAATATCGCTGCCCGTTTGGAATTGGGGGTAAAGACTCTCACCGCATTTCAAGTTCTTATATCGAGCGCGTATTAAATGACCCTGAAAGTGGTATTCTTCCGCCTGCAGGTATGATCTTTGAAGCAGTGCAAGGTGAGGGAGGCTCTATTCCAGCATCTATTGAATGGATGAAAGAAATGAGAAGAATCACAAAAGAAAAAGGCATTCCTCTCATTATTGATGAGGTTCAATCAGGCATTGGCCGAACAGGTAAGATGTTTGCATTTGAACATGCAGGAATTGTGCCCGACGTCATTGTGCTGTCAAAAGCCATTGGTGGCAGCCTGCCGCTTTCAGTTGTGATTTATGATCAAGATTTAGATCAATGGAATCCAGGAGCACACATTGGGACATTTAGAGGGAATCAAATGGCGATGGCTGCCGGAACTGCTACGCTTAAATTTATCAAAGAAAATAACCTGCTTGATCATGTAGAACGGTTAGGAGATCGTATGCAGGCGCATCTAAAAGACATCCAAAAACAAGTCCCTGCTCTCGGTGATGTGAGAGGCAGAGGTTTAATGATTGGTGTTGAAGTAGTCAATCCAAATGAGAAACAGGATGTGGACGGAAGTTATCCAGCGAATCCTGAGCTGGCTAGTCTCATTCAAAAGAATTGCTTCGATAAAGGTTTAATTGTGGAGACAGGAGGTCGTTTTGGAAGTGTGATTCGCTTCTTACCGCCACTCATTATGACAGAAGAACAGCTAGAAAAAGTCATCGCTATTTTTAAAGAGGCCGTGTACGATGCAATCAACTAAAACTTCTGTTGATTCATTATTTATAAATCAAAGCCAGCTTGGGAGAGAATCCTTCCAAGCGGCTCTTCATACATCTATCGATAGCTTACTTGGTCAGCTGGAACAAGGTACAGGACCATACAGCGGAATATTGCCTGGGAAATTAGCGGCTAGTGTCGAATCGTTATTCCAGTTTCAACCGTCTGGTGAATCCATTGAATCTGTCTTTCGAGATATAAAAGAGCATCTTTTGCCGCATTTGATCGATGTATCACATCCTAAATGCTTGGCACATCTACATTGCCCGCCGCTCATTCCTGCACTTGCCGCAGAGGTGATGGTGAGTTCCTTTAACCAATCAATGGATTCCTTTGATCAAAGCGGTATTGCTTCTTTGGTTGAGGAGGAAATTCTTAAGTGGCTATGTGCGAAGTTTTCTTATGGTGATCTAGCAGATGGCACATTTACGAGCGGCGGAACCCAGTCTAACTATATGGGGCTACTTTTGGCGAGAGATGCCTTCTGTCAAAAGACATGGCAGTGGAACGTTCAGCAGAAAGGCTTACCAGGCGAAGCTCATCGCATGAGGATTCTTTGCTCTAAAAATGCTCACTTTACTGTGAAAAAATCTGCATCCCAGCTAGGTTTAGGGGAGCAGGCAGTCGTATTGGTCGAAACGGATGAGCACCATCGAATGGACCTTGATGATCTAAAAAAGCAGATGGCTGAGTTGAAGGAGCAGAACTTGCTGCCTTTCGCGGTAGTAGCCACTTGTGGGACAACGGATTTTGGCAGTATTGACCCAGTTCGTGATGTGTCTGACCTTGTTAAGCCATACGGTTTATGGATTCATGCAGATGCTGCCTACGGCGGAGCACTTGTATTAAGTGAAATCTATCGAAGTAAATTAGACGGGATTGAGCTTGCGGATTCAATCACGATCGACTTTCATAAACAATTTTATCAACCGATATCCTGCGGGGCATTTTTACTAAAGGATAAAAGACATTTTGGTTTGATCGATTATCATGCAGACTATCTGAATCCAAAGGAAGATGAACTCGATGGTATTCTACATCTCGTCAATAAATCTGTCCAAACGACGCGCCGATTTGATGCTTTGAAATTACTTCTCTCTCTTCGTCTAATTGGAGAAGACGGTTTTGGCGACATCATTGACCATACCATTCATTTTGCGAAAGATGTGGCTACGCTTATTGAGATCAATGATCACCTTGAAGTCATCAACCGAGAGCCAGAAATCAATGCAGTTGTCTTCCGATTTAAGGATGAGCACCGAGCGGATGAGATTAATAAAATCATTCATCGGACATTATTCAAAACAGGAAAAGCTGTCATTGCGAAAACAGTGGTTGATGGCCGAACATGCTTAAAATTCACTTTGTTAAATCCGAGAACGACAATCACACATATTGAGGAAATCCTTTCTGACATCGTTGATATCGGGATCGCTCATATTCAATCCGGGAGGGTACTACGTTGAGTCAATATAAACAAATGGCTGAAAATGCAACTATGCAAAGCTTTTTAAACTGTTTTTTACGTGAAACAGGAATCGATCGATCTGCAAAAAAAGAGACGAGACCAGATGGCTCGGTTGTATTTATTGCAAAACTAGCAAAACAAGATCTAGAGCTTGTGATTCCGATTCGATATGTTTCACGTGTTGGCCGCCATCTCTTTGATTTTCCGATTCGTTTTCGCCCGCAAGGCAGTGAACAAGAAGGAGTAATTGTCGATTACACGACACTTGTTGCTCTATGTTCAAAGGAGCTTCTCATTGAATATGGCCGCACAGATGCAGAGGATGAATTCATGCTTCGCATCATTTTAAGCTGCCGAAATATTGAACGGTTCTTAAAGGAGAGAGAAAGTGATCGATCCGCTCTTTCTGAAGCCGATTTTGAGTATATCGAGGCTGAGCAGTCACTTCTCCTTGGTCATTTAACGCATCCTACCCCAAAAAGCAGACAAGGAATGACAGAGGAGGAGGAAGCAATCTATTCTCCTGAGCTGAAAGGGACTTTCCAGCTTCATTACTTTAAAGCGCATCATTCGATTGTGCTTCAGGATTCGTCTATTACACAGTCTGCGGCAAGTCTCATGCTAGAGGAGCTCTTGCGCCAAGTGCCAGAAGAAAAAGAGAGACTGAATACGTTAGTAGAAAACGGAGAATATGTGCTCATTCCGATTCACCCGCTTCAAGTCAAGGTGGTCTTAGAGAAGGCGTTTGTCAAATGGTATATAGAGGAAGGGAAACTCACTTATTTAGGGCCGCTCGGATCTGAATACACAGCGACGTCTTCCTTTAGAACCGTCTATCAAAAGGACTCTGCTTACATGCTCAAATTCTCTGTTCCTGTGAAAATTACAAACTCCTTACGTATCAATAAACAAAAGGAACTCGATCGCGGAGTAGAAATGTCGCGCATTTTAAAAACAGAATTAGGAGTTTCTTTATACGATAAATTCCCTGGCTTCCGGGTCATTGAAGATCCTGCCTATTTATCTATTCAAGGAGATGAAGCAGAATCTGGCTTTGAAGTAGTCATTCGTCAAAATCCATTTTTGCATCGTGAAAAAGGAGCAAGCTTAATTGCTGGATTATGTCAGGACCATGCGTATGGTGGAAGATCGCGATTAGCTGGAATCATACATGAACTTGCAGATGCAGAAGGCCGATCAACGGAGGCTGTCAGCCAAGATTGGTTTAAGCAATATTTAACCATATCGTTAGAACCGATGCTCTGGCTGTTTGAAACATATGGTCTTGCACTGGAAGCGCATCAGCAAAATGCTGTTGTGCAAATGAAGGCTGGTTACCCGGACACCTTCTATTATCGGGACAATCAAGGCTACTATTATAGTGAATCGAAAAAGGATAAGCTCGCCAATCTTGTTCAGAATTTAAGCGTGAGAAGTGAAACGATATGTGCAGATGATGTGGCTGTTGAGAGACTCCGTTATTATTTCTTCTTTAATCATTTATTTGGTCTCATTAACGGCTTTGGCACAGAAGGGTTAGCGAAGGAAGAGAACTTGCTGGTGCTTGTGAGAGACACATTGCTCGCTCATGAGGAGACATTCGGGGCGTCTGAACTGACAAACAGCCTTCTCCGCTCAAAAGAACTTCCTTCAAAAGCGAATTTGCTGACACGTTTTGAAGATATGGATGAGCTGACAGGATCTCTGGAAACACAGTCGCGCTACACAGCGGTCTTGAATCCGCTCTTTTTACATAAGGAGGCACTGATTGGATGAGGCATCGTATAGGGTTTATTCGAGCTGAATATGAAAGGGATGTCCAGCTCGTCCACAAATGGATGCAAGAAGAGTACGTTCACCCATTTTGGCATTTGAATATTCCGTTTCCTGCTTTTGAAAAGCATTTTTATCAGGCGATTCATGATCCGCATCAAACCCTTTATTTAGGCACAATTGATGGGACGCCAATGAGTTATTTTGAGGCATACAACGTCAAAGGAGATGTCATTGAATCCTACTATCAGCCTTCTCCGCATGATCAAGGCATCCACCTGTTAATAGGGGAGCCGGATTATGTAGGAAAAGGATTTGCGGCTCCACTGCTTCAGGCCATGACAGCATTTCAATTTGAACAGAACAAACGAACAGAAAAAATCGTCGCTGAGCCTGATATTCGCAATGAAAAAATGATCCATGTATTTGAAAAATGCGGCTTCGAACGTGTAAAACCAGTTAATTTACCAGATAAAACAGGTCTTTTGATGTTTTGTAATCGAGAACGATTCGAAAGGAAGTATAACCATGACGAGGTTCAACAAGCAAAATAATGTAGTGGATGTAATTGGGATCGGTATTGGTCCTTTTAATCTGGGACTTGCCGCATTATCTGAAGAGGTAAATGAAATCGACGCTCTATTTTTTGAAAAAAGTGAAGCCTTTCATTGGCATCCAGGGATGCTCATTGAGGGGACAACACTGCAAGTTCCTTTTTTGGCAGACCTTGTCAGCATGGCAGATGTGAAAAGCAAATATAGCTTTCTTAACTATTTGCAGGAACAAAACCGTTTGTATTCATTTTACTTTCTAGAGGATTTCCACATCCCGCGCAAGGAATACAGTCATTATTGCCGCTGGGTTGCTGATCAGTTAGACTCTTGCCGATTTGGCATGAATGTCGAATCTATCTCATTGATCGAGAAAGCAGGAGAAAAGCGGTATGAAGTGCATGTCCGTCATGTGAACGATCAAACCGTAGAGGTATTTGAGAGTAAGCATCTCGTTTTAGGAATTGGTACACAGCCTGCGATACCAGCATCGCTCCAGCCAGCTTTAGGAGAGAGAGTTTTTCACTCTGCTGACTATTTAAAACGAAAGAAAGAAGGCTGTTTCAAAGGGAAATCTGTGACAGTGATCGGCTCTGGCCAAAGTGCGGCCGAAGTGTTTTATGATATTTTGTCAGATGATGAGGCGAAGGATATTCACTGGTTCACACGCTCTAAAGGATTTTTCCCAATGGAATATTCAAACCTTGGTCTTGAATATTTCTCTCCAGATTATATTGATTTCTTTTATGAGCTTCCGCAAACAAAAAAGGATTCGTTGTTAAAGCAGCAAGATTTGCTGTATAAGGGCATCAGCTCTGCAATGATCCGTGATATTTATCATTTGCTTTATGAACGTTCAGCATGCGGAGAGCAGTTGAACACAGTGCTTCAAGCGATGACGGAGATCAACTTAATTGAAGAAACAGCGGAAGGCTTATCTCTTTCATGCACGCAATGGGTCAAAGAGGACTCCTTTACACATGAGACAGATATTGTTGTGCTGGCGACGGGGTATCAATCGGTACTGCCGCCGTTTATCAACCCAATTTCTCACCACATTCAATGGGACGATCAAGGACGGTTCCAAGTTGAACGTGAATATCGTTTGAAAACAAATACGATGGGTGAAAATGATATTTTTGTGCAAAATGCAGAGCTTCATACACATGGGGTTGGCGCTCCAGATTTAGGGCTTGGGGCTTACCGAAACAGTGTGATTATCAATGAACTTGCTCGTCAAACCGTGTATCCACTTTATCAAAAGCACGTCTTCCAGACATTTGGTACACATCAGAACGTCAACACATTTGAAAAAATCAAAGGTTAAGGAGGATGAAGCGATGAGTGTACAAGATGAATTGAAAAAAGCGGTGAATCCGGCTGCTTGGAAAAAGGCAAACCAGCGAATGGTGGCAAAAATGCTGTCTGAATACATGTATGAGGATATGCTTCATCCCGTGCAGCTAGATCATAAGGATGGCATTGCCCAGTACGAATTAATCATTCACGAACATAAGAAATATCGTTATCTGGCAAAACCTCGGTTGTTTGATAGTTTTGATACAATTGCTGAATCAATCGAGTGCTGTCAAGACGGAAAATGGTCAAAGGATGTCAGTGCAATCGTGTTTTTGCTAGACATTCAGCCGCTCATTCCAATGTCTTCTGAGACAACAGGCCATCTTATCAAAGAACTTCATCATACCCTGTTAGCGGATGTCCATTTGCTGTCAAAAAAAGCACTTTGTGCGGATGAACTAACAGATACTGATTATGCATGGATTGAAGGAGAAATGACAGGCCATCCTTGGATTGTGTATAACAAAGGACGCATTGGGTTCAGTTACGATGACTACCTAGCCTATGCACCTGAAAGGCAAGAAAGTGTGCAGCTCTCTTGGATTGCTGTTCACCGGGATCTTGCGACATTTCATGCGGTCGATCATGAACATTATGATCAGGTGATCGCCAAAGAATTAGATGAAGTCACAATCCGGCAGTTTCACCGCGTGTTAAAGGATGAAGGACTGAATGCAGATGATTATTATTTGATGCCTGTTCATCAGTGGCAATGGACACATATGATTATTCAGCATTTTCCGGAAGATTTGGCCCTGCGCCGGATTGTGTATGTAGGAGAGGGGCTGGATCAATACATCCCGCAGCAGTCAATCAGAACCTTTACAAACATCTCGAATAAAGGAAAGCATCATATTAAACTGCCAATGAGCATTTTAAACACACTCGTGTACCGGGGGCTTCCATCAGAACGAACAGTCATTGCTCCGCGCATTACAGCACATATTAAAGGAATTGCCGATCAAGACTCATTTTTATCGGATGTCTGCCGCGTGATTTTGCCTGGTGAAAATGCAAGTATCAATGTTGATCATCCATACTACAGCAAACTGCCTGGTGCGCCGTATCAATATCTTGAGATGCTCGGTGCCATTTTTAGAGAAAGTATTTACACGTACTTAGATGAAGGAGAGAGCCCTGTTACACTGGCAGCACTTACTTATGAAGATCATGAAGGTGAGCCGTATGTGAAACAGCTGATAGAAAAATCAGGTCTCTCAGCAAAAGAATGGATGGCGAAGTTTTTCCATGTTGTGATGCCGCCGCTGCTACACTTTATGTATCAATACGGCACCGTCTTTTCACCGCACGGGCAAAATACAATTCTTGTGTTAAAAGATCATCAGCCGCATCGTTTGGCGATCAAAGATTTCGTTGATGATGTGAATATTAGTGATCAGCCGCTGCCTGAATTGGCTTCATTAGAAGAAGATTTGAAAGAAGTGCTGCGCAGTGAACCGCCGGAAGGTCTAGTGCAGTTTATCTTTACAGGACTGTTTATTTGTAATCTGCGTTACGTATCAAACGTGTTAGACAATCATCAGCTGTTGGATGAAACAACGCTTTGGCGTTTGCTTGCAGAAGAAATTCAGCAGTATCAAAAGCAATTCCCGCAGCTGAAGGATCGTTTTGAACTATTTGATCTATTCCAGCCGAAGCTGACAAAGCTGTGCTTAAATCGTAATCGAATGATTGATTATGGGTACGGAGATGGAGATGACCGCCCGCATGCGTCAGAGCATGGGAAGGTCACGAATGCACTCGCCCATGTTCTTTCGTCCGCCTGGGAGAAGTAATAGAAGAGCTGTAGACAATGATTGTCTACAGCTCTTTATTTTTTAAGAAAATGCTTGAGAGGCGAGGAAATAGAGAAGTGCGGGATCGTTCAGCTTTTCCTTTCCACGAATCATCATAAAATGCGCCTTGTTTGTTTTCGTAAAACCTGCTTCAACAAGTGATTCATGCAGGCGCTCAGCTGTTTCTTCCTGCATATCTAAACGAATCGCACCTGAATAAGACGAGATGAGTGAATGGATGAGTGAGAGAGCGGTATGTTCATCATTTGCTGTAAGTGGTCCGATCATTAAATTGGCAGGCGTTTCAACGCCAAACGCAAATCCAGTCGTTTCATGATGTTCATTTTTGGCAATGGTACGCACTCTTGCCCTGTTCATTCGGTTTTTTAAAAAGCTTGATCGATTCGTGCCTGCACCTTTTTCATCAAGTGCTTCAATGGATGGAAGGTGCGTTTCATCGGCAGGAGAGAGGTGAATGTCATCTGACACATGAAGAGCCTCTCGGTTCGGCTTTTGTGCTTTGTAAGTCGAAATGTAGCCAGCTGTGTGAAATCCGATTTTTTCGTAAACAGGCCGTCCTTGGACGGTGGCGGTTAAAACGACAGGAATGCTTTGATCACTTTGGTCTAGCAGGGTGTCAATCATTTTCCTTGCAAGACCTAAGCCGCGATGTGTCTCAGATACAATGACGGCACCAATTGACGCCACTCGATCATATTGGAAAAGTCCTGCACACGAGATGACTTGTCCGTCAGTTGTTGTAAAACCTGTAAAGGACCCGTTTGTTAAAAGAGATGTGAGTTCTTCCGCATTGTAATCAGGCCAGTCAACTTCTTTAGACAATGCGATGAGATCTGGTATATCCTCAAGGGTTAATGCTCGTTGAACAACGTTTGTCATGTCACGCAACTCCTTCTTAGCTGAATTCATCTATATGTATCGTACCATAAGAAGGTAAGTGTAAAAATTTAATCTTCCCATCAAAAAAGGACCTCCAATTTCGGAGGTCCTGCATTAATGAACGTTAAAATATCGAGCTTCAGGATGAGAAACGACAATTGCTGAAACAGATGCTTCAGGTTCCATCATGAAACCTTCTGTCAGATGGATGCCAATTTTTTCAGGCTGAAGCAGCTTGAATAGCTTTTCTTGGTCTTCAAGGTTTGGACAAGCTGGATAACCAAAGGAATAGCGCTGTCCTTGATATTTTGCCTGAAATCGTTTTTCCATTGTGAAATCTACTGGGTCAGGGAATCCCCATTTGTCACGAATCACTTGGTGGGTTCTTTCGGCTAATCCTTCTGCTAGCTCCAGCGCTAGAGCTTGGACCGCGTGCATTTTTAAATAATCTCCTTCTTGCTTAAATTGCTGCGCAACTTCACGTATACGCGCTCCGGCTGTGACAGCAAATAAGGCAATATAATCTTTCTCCTTTTTACCGCTTCTCCGAACATAATCAGAAATGGATCGATACGGAAGCTTTTCCTGCCTTGGGAATTGGAATGTTTCAATGATACGGTCAGGCGCTTCGGGATCATAAATATGCAGATCATTTCCGTGTGAATGAGCAGGATAAAATTGATACACAAATGCAGGTGCAAACCAGTTTTTCTCTCTGCCTTCGTTTAGAAGATCTGTGATAAGCTGCTTTAATTCCAATGCTTTTGGATGCTGTTGCGCTAATAGCTTTTTGACCTTCCCTTTTAATCCGAGGTGGTGGCCGATGAGCATTTGTTCATTCACATAAGGCATAATATGATGCAAATCGATATCCCGCACATAATGACGTGACGTATTCTCTGGCGTGAAAATGGGTGCCTGCGGGAGAGCCGCACGTTTTTCTAGTAATTCAATGACAGCTTTCGGCTGCTTCGCTTCTTTCTCTTTGAAAGGCGCTGCTGTCTCTTCGTCGGGCTTTGTTTGAAACTGAAGAGGGTTTGCTTTTAACTCATTGGCTAAAGATAAGCCGTCCATGGCATCTTTGGCATAAAGAACCGGTCCGTCATAATGAGGCGAAATCTTCATTTTTGTAAATTTCCGAGAAAGTGCAGCTCCGCCGACCAAAATAGGAACGGAAATATGCGCTTTTTGTAAGTCCTGAGCGGTGAGCACCATTTGCTGTGCTGATTTCACAAGTAATCCTGATAATCCAATCATATCTGGCTTTTCCTTTTGCACAGCTTCGATCAATGTTTGCGGTGTCACCTTGATTCCGAGGTCGACCACTTGAAAGCCGTTATTACTCAAAATGATGTCGACAAGGTTTTTCCCAATATCATGGACATCTCCTTTTACAGTGGCAAGTAGAATTTTGCCTTTTCCGCTTGCATGCTGCTTTTCCATATATTGCTCCAGATACGATACAGAAGCCTTCATGACCTCTGCCGATTGAAGTACCTCCGCCACAATCAGTTCGTTTTGATTAAAAAGCCGTCCAACCTCAGCCATTCCCTTCATTAACGGACCATTGATGATATGAAGCGGTGATTCAAATTGCTTTAGAGCTAGGGATAAATCATCGATAAGACCTTCTTTTGTTCCTTCGATGACGTAGAGCGCTAGCCTTTCATCAAGTGATAAGGAGACCTTTGGTTTTTTCTCCGTTTTCTTTTTGCCGCGGTAAAATTGGGTGAATTCAGCAAGGGTTTGATCATTTGTTTCATAAAGCAGCGTTTCAGCCAGCTTGATTTCTTCCTTTGGAATGGAAGCGAAGCGTTCAAGCTTTTCCGTATTCACGATGGCGTAGTCAAGTCCTGCTTGGACGCAGTGATACAAATAGACAGCATTCAAAATTTCTCTACCAACAGGCGGGAGTCCGAAAGATACGTTGCTGATACCTAAAATCGTGAGGCAATCAGGCAAGGTTTCTTTGATCATGTTGATGCCTTTGATCGTTTCTTCGGCAGCGCCAATATACTGCTCGTCTCCAGTTCCTACTGGAAAAACGAGTGGATCAAAAATGATGTCACTTGCGGGAATTCCATATTTCTTCGTTAAGAGATCATGAGAACGTACGGCAATTTCGAGCTTTCGTTCTGCTGTTACAGCCATCCCTATTTCATCAATTGTGCCGACAACAAGTGCACCGCCATACAGCTTCACAAGAGGAAGAATTTCTTCAAACCGCTCTTCACCATCCTCGAGGTTAATGGAGTTGATGATGGCTTTCCCTTGAGAATACGTGAGCGCCTTTTCAATCACGTGTTTATCCGTTGAATCAATGACAAAAGGAGCTTTGACTTTTTTCATGGCTTCTTGTAAAAAACCTTCCATGTCCGCTGCCTCCTCGCGGTCTGGGTCAGCGAGACACACATCAATCACATGAGCACCGTTTTTCACCTGTGCACGAGCAATTTCTGACGCTTCTTCAAACCTTTGTTCCGCAATGAGCCGTTTGAATTTGCGTGAACCAATGACATTGGTCCGTTCTCCTACAAAAAGGGGGCGCATTGTTTCCTCATATATCAGGGGCTCTATTCCTGAGACGGTATGCTGAGAAGATTCATGAGCGATGTGGCGCGGCTGAAGCGCTTGTACTTCATCTGACAAAGCCTTAATATGTGCAGGTGTTGTTCCGCAGCAGCCGCCGACAATATTTAACCAGCCTTCCTTCGCAAAAGCGGCGATTTTTTTAGCGAGAGAAGCAGGGGATTCGTGATATTGACCTTCTTCATCTGGGAGACCAGCATTTGGATAGCAGCTTACTGCTGACTTGGCGATGGAGGAGAGCGTGCGGATATGGTCTGTCATAAATTCAGGACCAGTCGCACAGTTAAGGCCGACACTAATGGGTTTCATATGCTCAAGAGAGATATAAAAGGCTTCAATATCTTGACCAGCAAGGGTAGTGCCCATTGGTTCAATTGTACCTGATACCATGAGTGGTAATTGAATGCCTGTCTGCTGGAAGGCTTCCTGAATGCCTTTGAATCCGGCTTTTACATTCAGCATGTCTTGGCTTGTTTCTAAAAGAAGGGCATCGCATTTTCCATCAATCAGGGCGCGTGCCTGCTCTTCATAATTTGCGACGAGTTCACTGAAGGTTGTGCCGCCTGTCACAGATAATGTTTTCGTAGTCGGACCCATTGCGCCTACAACAAATCGAGGCTGCTCTGGCGTGGAAAAACGGTCAGCTTCATTCCTTGCCAGCTGTGCAGCCTGTACATTGAGTTCATAGGCAAGGTGGCCAAGACCGTATTCATCAAGGACGAGCCTTGTAGCCCCGAACGTATTCGTTTCAATGAGATCGGCATTTGCCTCAAGGTATTGCCTATGGATCGTGCGGATGATGTGAGGGGCTGTCACATTCAAATACTCGTTACAGCCCTCATACTCTTCTCCGCCAAAGTCTTCTGCTGTGAGGTCGGCATTTTGAATCATGGTCCCCATTGCACCATCAAGGACGAGGATGCGTTTCTTAAGCTGTTCAGTGATAGTTGACATGAGTGTTTGACTCCTTTTCTTTCTGGTGGATGTAGGTGGTCAGTTCTGCTGTTAAATCTGATCGAAGGAAAGGGGTAATTAAATAAATGCCATTAAACAATTCACAGGCTGTATCTAATAAAGAGCGGGCGATGGCTAAGCCTTCTGCTCGCTGCTTTTCTTTATCCTCGCCAGCCTTGGCCATAATGTCACGGATGGAATCAGATAATTTGATGCCCGGAATTTCATGATGAATAAACTCCGCATTTCGGCTGCTTGTTAACGGCATAATGCCAATATAAATCGGTTTATCCAAATGGCGGCTCTCTTCATGAATTTTCACAAGCTGTTCCTCAGAATAAACAGGCTGTGAAATAAAATAATCAGCACCGTATTCGATTTTTTTCTCAAGACGTTTGACCGCTTTGTCAATGTGACGAACATTCGGATTAAACGCACCAGCTACAGAAAAATTGGTCTTTTTACCAAGCGGCTTCCCTGAGAAAGAAAGGCCTTCGTTAAACTGTTTGATCAGCCGGATCAAATCAAAGGAGGTTAAATCATAGACCGACGTAGCACCTGGAAAATCCCCAATCTTAGATGGATCGCCTGTGATGGCTAAAATATCAGTTAAACCAAGGGTGTCAAGACCCATCAAATGGGACTGAAGCCCAATCAAATTACGATCACGGCACGTGATATGGACAAGGGAGCGCATATCAAGCTGCTGTTTTAATAATGCGCCGCACGCCACATTGCTAATGCGCGGGGTCGCAAGAGAATTATCAGCTAATGTTAAGGCATCAATGCCTGCATTCTTTAATTCATTTGCAGCGACGAGAAATTTTTCAAAGTTTAGCTTCTTCGGCGGATCAAGCTCTACAATAATTGTCCGTTTTTTCATAGCGAGCTCATCAAGGCCTGGTTCAGTACGCTGATCTTGGATTGAAATGATTTCTTCTTTTAACACTTTCACTTCTTTTTCAGTGATTGGTGCTAAATCCTTGACCGCTTCAGCCATTGCATGAATATGCTGGGGGGTTGTTCCGCAGCAGCCACCGATAATACGGGCGCCTTGATTTCGAAATTCCAGTGCACTTTTTCGGAAATAATCGTTATCTGTATCATAGACGAGTCTGCCTTCTTCAAGAGAGGGGAGACTGCTGTTAGGATAGACAGATAAATGAGAATTTTCTAAAAGTGGTACGCCTTCGAGTGCCTGAATCATATGGTAAGGACCCAGCCTACAGTTAATCCCGACGACATCTGCACCGAGAGAGGACAATTCAGACAAACCATCCTTCAGCGGGGTTCCATCCTGCAATACACCTTGTTCATGCATAGAGACGTTCATGACAATCGGGAGAGGTGTTTCTTTGCGTGCTATTTGGAGAACGGCCTGCGCTTCTTCCATGTCATAGTACGTTTCAAGCAATAATCCGTCAGGCTGTTCATTTAATAGAATGTACAGCTGCTCTCTAAAGCTTCGTTTGATTTCTTCAATCGTGTAGGCATTTTTGTTAAATGTTCGAATGCCGCCGATCGTTCCGAGGACATAAGCGGAGCCTGCGGCTGCTTTTGCGATTTGTACCGCCTTTGTGTTAATGCGCTTCGTTTCTTCCTCTAAGCCGTAGCGGGATAGTTTAATATAATTCGCGCCGTACGTGTTTGTTTGGATGATGTCGGCACCAGCTTGCACATATGCCTCGTGTACGCGTTTCACTTCATCTTCTTTCGATAAATTTAATTCTTCAAAACAGCGGTCAATGCCGTAAGAGTATAAAAGTGTTCCCATGGCTCCGTCAGCAATCAGTACACGGTTTTGTAAGTCTTGTAATAGGCCCATTGGTTTCCTCCTTATTTCTATGTAACAAAAAAAGCCTTCTGATAAGAAGAAGACTTTTTGGCTGTATTGAAATTCTTCTCCTTATCTTCCAAGCAGTTGCTTGCTGGATTTAGCACCTTGGTCATAGAAACTATATTTCTACTACACCGGTTGCTGAGGCTTCACAGGGCCAGTCCCTCTGCCTCTCTTGATAAGAAAGCGATATGAACATGTCAATGAATTGAACTTCCATCAACTGTATCGAAAAAATCGGAAATAATCAATGGAAAATTTCAAATTTATCGAAAATTTATAAATTGAACGTCAATTGGTAAATCTGCCTTGCGCATGAGAGAAATAACCTCTTGTAAATCATCCTTATTTTTTCCTGTTACACGGACTTGGTCATCCTGAAACTGTGACTTCACTTTGATGCCGGATTGCTTAATGAGTGCGTTGATCTTTTTGGCGTTATCTTGATCAATTCCGCTAATCAGCTTCGCACGCTGGCGTACTGTTCCACCAAGGGCGTGCTCGGTTTTTCCGTAATCAATGTTTTTAGTTGGGACATTTCGTTTGATCAGCTTTGTTACAAGCACATCTTTTAATTGCTCCAGCTTGAAATCATCATCAGAGATGAGAACGAGCTCTTCTTTTTCAAGAGAAATATCACTTTTACTTCCTTTAAAATCATAGCGGTTTTTAATTTCTTTCAGCGCTGCTTGAACGGCGTTTTGTACCTCTGGCAGTTCAACCTTTGAAACAATGTCAAATGAGCTTTCTTTTGCCATAACATATGACCTCCATGTATAGATTATGGCGTCTATTTTATCATGCAATGAACAGAAGAAGAAATATTATCAGAGAGACGAATCAAAGAGTTCAGCCGGCAGCGGTATAAATCGAGTCCCGTTTGTCCACTTTAGCTAACAGAACTAGAGATGTTCATGTGAGGAGAAGTATAGTAGAATAAAGTGAATCAAAAGATGAACGAACGCTCTTTTATGGGCAGATAGGAAGGAAGAGAACATGAGACCAGGTGAGCAACTGACCTTGCAAATAGAGAACGAAATGGAATACGGCTATTTTTTAACAGATGGTGAAGATTCAGTCCTCTTGCACCGCAGTGAGATGACCGAAGATATTGGTGACCGAGAAGAAGTAGAGGTCTACTTATATGTAGATCATGAGGAAAGACTGGCCGCCACAATGAAAATTCCTACAATCAATGCGCATACATATGGCTGGGTAGAGGTTGTAGACGTGGTAGAAGACATGGGCGCATTTGTCGATGTCGGGCTATCAAAGGACGCACTTGTTGCAACAGAGCACCTTCCGCCTTTTGAGGAAGCATGGCCAAAAAAAGGAGACAAACTTTACTGTATGCTGAAAGTCACAAGTTACGGCAGAATGTTCGCAAAGCCCGCCACTGAAGATGTGATCAGTGAATTGTTTACTGAGGCACCTGAGACCTTAATGAACAAAGAAATCACTGGAACGATTTATCGCTTAATTGCGACAGGCTCCTTTATGCTGACAGATACAGGCGTACGTGGGTTTATCCACCGCACGGAACGAAAGGAAGAACCTAGATTAGGATCGACCGTGACAGGACGCGTGATTGCAGTGAAAGAGGATGGAACTGTGAACGTCTCTCTGCTCCCTAGAAAACAGGAAGCGTTATCTGTCGATGCAGAAGAAATTTTAACGTATATGAGAACGAGAAATGGCGCCATGCCTTATGGGGACAAAAGTGACCCAGAAGACATTCGCGAACGATTTCAAATGAGCAAGGCAGCCTTTAAACGAGCATTAGGTCATTTAATGAAAAATGACTTAGTTTACCAAAAAGAGGGCTGGACGTACGAGAAAAAGTGAACAGAGTGAAAGTAAACCCTGACTTCAAAGGTTTACCTATCTCACTGAAAAGAAGCAAAGGGATAAAATCATCATGATTTTATCCCTTTTTTTATTTTTGTGATAAATAATGGGTTTTTTCAGTGAAGAAAGTCATGAAAAAAGCTGAAAAACCTTCATTTTAACATTGAAACAACGCCTCTAAAATCCGATAAGAAAGGAGTAAGGATGATAAAAGGAGTGTGTTTTTGGATGAAAGTGAAAATGTCATTACTTCTGTTGGCAGCTATGCTTATGGTGCTCGCGGCATGCAGTAAACAGCAAGGGGGACCACCGGCATCAAATGCGAAGCATATTGGCGTTATGCTTACAGATGATGGTCTTGGTGATCAATCATTTAATGATTCATCGTTTAAAGGATTAGAAAAAGCACGTGATGACCTAGGGATTGAATTTGATTATAGAGAAATTGCAGAAACCGATACATATGAAAAAGGACTGACCGAGCTTGTAAAAGATGGCAATGATCTCGTCATCGGGGTAGGCTTCAGTATGCAGGAAGACTTAGAAAAAGTTGCAAAGAAATATCCGAAGAAGCAGTTCTTGCTCATCGATGCTGTATCTGAGCTGAAAAATGTGACTTCCGTGACGTTTAAAGAAGAGCAAGGGAGCTATTTAGCAGGCGCACTTGCTGCCATGACAACGAAAAGTGATGTCATTGGATTTGTTGGCGGTGTCGATGCGGATGTGATCCATCGCTTTGAAAATGGGTTCAAAAAAGGCGCTAAATCAGTGAATCCGAAAATCAAGATTTTATCCACCTATGCTGATACGTTTAGTGACGCAGGAAAAGGCAGTAAAATAGCGAAGGATATGATCAAAAAGAAAGCAGACGTTTTATATGCCGCAGCCGGCTATACAGGTGTCGGGGTATTAAAAGAAGCGCAAACACAGGGCAAATATGGCATTGGTGTAGACAGTGATCAGTACTATACCGCTGAAAAAGCAGTGATTTCCTCTATGGTGAAAAAAGTCGATGAAGTGGTCTATCAATTCAGTGAACAGCTCGTCAAAAACAATCAAATCAAAAACGGGCATGTTGTCTACGACTTAAGCAATGACGGAATCGATATGGCAAGAATTCGTGTGCTCAAAAACGCTGAAACATTGACCAAAAAAGTAAATGGTCTGAAGCAGACACTTCTGAAAGAAGAGGGGGACGCGTCATGAGCTTACGTATCAAAATTTTACTCAACTCACTCACCTCACTTCTTTTAGCAGTTGGCGTTATCGCCTTTATCATTGTCAGTATGACAAAGATCCAATCTTCAAATGAAACAGAAGTGCAAACCTTATTAAACGTTCAAAAAACAAAAGCAAGTTTTGAAAGTGTTGAACAAGCGATGACCAATTATTCGATGACACTTTCAGATGAACAGCTAGAAGTTGTTCAAGACGATATTTCTACAGCAAAAAAACAGCTGCAAACGTTAAACAAACATGCAGGAAATATGAACAAAGATGCACTAACAAGGTTAAATGCAAAATATGATACATGGACCCAAGAAGCGAATAATGCCATTGGTGAAAAAAATGCATCGGATGCAAGACGGGTCGCTGCCAGAATTGATGGTGTCTTAAACGACGTGCATACAATGAATAAAAGAGCAGAAGAAGCGTATCAACAAAATCAAAAAAATACAGCTGATAATGTGCAATGGATCATCACAAGTGCACTCGTCGCAGCCCTCACACTAATTGTCATTGCTGTCTTTTTAAATATTGGATTAATAAAATCCATCGTGACACCCATCAAATCGCTATCTTACCGGGCGAAGCAGATCGCAGCAGGCAACCTTGCTGTCGAGCGGATGGACATTCAGCGTAAGGATGAAATCGGCGGTTTGAACGAATCCTTTAATCAAATGACCGATCAACTGATTAGCCTGATTAAGGAAATTAGCCGTGTCTCGAGTCGAGTAGAGACATTTTCAATCCAATTAGACGATGAAAACAAAAAGCTGATGGAATCTGCCAATCAAGTGTCTGTCTCGACAGACGAAATGGCCAATGGGTCACAAGCCATATCAGAAGATCTTCAGCATGGCGTCAGTTTGATTGAAAAAATGGATCAGCATGGGCGTAAAAATTCCGAACGTTCCCAAACCGTCATCCAAAGTACGGAGGACGCCATAGAAGCAGTAGAAAGCGGAAAGCACACGTTAACAGAAACAAAAATGGCGATTGAAAAAAATACACATGCCACTAAACAAATCGAGCAGTCAGCAGGAGAATTCACGCAATACGCAAGCGGCATTTCGGCCATGGCCAAAACCGTTTCAGACATTGCGGACCAAACAAACCTCCTTTCGCTAAACGCGGCGATTGAAGCGGCAAGAGCAGGTGAAGCTGGAAAAGGCTTTGCCGTTGTAGCAGATGAGATTCGTAAACTTGCCGATGAATCATCTAACGCCACAAGACAAATCTTTGATATGGTCAGTCATATTGAAAGAGGCATTCAATCCATTAGTCAAACGGTTCAAGAAGGGGTCAAGCTCTCATTTCAGCAGCAGGATGCGATGGACAAGACCTCACACTCCTTTGAAAATATAGAAACAAAAGCGCAGCACATTAAACAAGAAATGGCTCTGTTAAATGATCAAATTGTTCAATCAACAGAGCTTGGCGGACAAGTGCTAAACTCAATTGAAAATATTAGTGCGGTTGTAGAAGAAACAGCAGCTGGCAGTGAAGAAATTTCTGCCTCTGCCAATGAACAGCTGCAATCGTTCCATCAAATGAACAAACAGGTAGAAGAATTGATGAGTATGACGGCAGAGTTAAATGAAACCGTCCATCGGTTTAAACTTTCATAAGAAGTAAGAAAAACACCCTTCCCGAGATGCGGGGAAGGGTGCTTTTTATGATGGCTTGCCTGTAAAAAAGATGGCAAGCGTGCCAGGACCTGAATGGGACCCAACAGCCGCACCGACGACCTGAATATCGATTTCCTTTGGGTGAAATTCGGCTTCAATCAATTGTCTCATGTCTTCTGCAAGGGCAGGATCATCACCATGACTAATGCCCACCGTTTGGTTCGGCCAATCTGTTCCACGTTCTTTCATTAATTCAATAATGCGTTTCAACAGCTTTTTACGTCCGCGGATTTTTTCAAGCGGTACGAGTTTTCCATCTTCGACGTGTAAAATGGGCTTAATGCTTAACAAACCGCCAACAAATGCGGACGCTTTACTGATTCTTCCGCCTCTTGCTAAATACGTTAAATCGTCTACAGTAAAAATATGTTGTAAAGATTCGCAAAAATGCTTTACAGACGTATCAATTTCTTGTATTGTATTTCCGTCAATGGCAAGTGACTGAGCGTGTTTGACGGCAAGTCCATAGCCGAGTGAAGCACATTTAGAATCAATGATTCGTAAATCA
Organism: Bacillus pumilus; assembly: GCF_003431975.1. Classification (GTDB taxonomy): domain Bacteria; phylum Bacillota; class Bacilli; order Bacillales; family Bacillaceae; genus Bacillus; species Bacillus pumilus_N. Next base: position 1,164,554 of record NZ_CP027116.1, read on the forward strand.
AAATCAGGGTATTCTTCCTTTACTTCATTTGCCATCATCACAGCAGTTTGATATGTACCTGAAAGCTCTGATGAAAAGGCAACATAAACGGCAGATGTATGGGTTTGTGCGGCAGTAACAAAGGCTTCTTTGATTCGATTTGGTGAAGCTTGTGACGTTTTTGGGCTGGCACCTTGTCTCATCGCATCGAATACTTGTTTTGGTTCAATGGTGATCAAATCTTCAAATTCCTGCTCGCCAAGCAATACACGGAGCGGAATGAGCGTTATGTTATGTTCATCATAATAAGAAAGAGGCAGATCAGCAGCACTGTCTGCTATGATATGAACAGTCATCAAAATCCCTTCTTTCTAAAAAAATCAGCCATAATTTACATCTTTTTAGCCTAACTATATCACAGAAATCATCTTTTCGTGTTCAAATTCTAAATTTTAGGGAAAACCATAGAGAGAATGGTAAGTGGAGGAATGACAATATGTTCATTGGAGAAGCAAAAAAACTCATTGTCGTCGTCATTGGTGCATTGCTCAATGCGATTGGACTGAATTTATTCTTAATCCCAGCTGATGTATATGCGAGCGGGTTTACAGGGGTTGCCCAGCTGTTATCCAGCTTAATGGATCAATATGCGCCATTTTATGTATCAACAGGGATTCTATTATTTATTTTAAATATTCCAGTCGGCATTTTAGGCTGGATGAAAGTGGGCCGTTCCTTTACGCTGTACAGCATCATCAGTGTTGCACTGACGACCATTTTCCTCGGCATCTTACCAGAAACAAGCGTTTCACAAGATATTTTACTAAATGCTGTGTTTGGCGGCGTGATATCTGCACTCGGAATTGGGATCACACTTAAATACGGAGCATCAACAGGCGGACTCGACATTCTTGCCATGATTTTAGCAAAGTGGAAGGATAAACCAGTCGGCACGTATTTCTTCATTTTAAATGGAATCATCATTTTTACAGCAGGATTATTACAAGGTTGGGAGAAAGCATTATATACCCTTGTCACATTATATGTGACCACAAGGGTCATTGATGCCATCCATACAAGACATGAGAAGCTGACCGCGATGATTGTGACGAAAAAAGCTGATGAAATCAAAGAAGCCATTTATGGAAAAATGGTCAGAGGTATTACGACTGTCCCTGCAAAAGGCGCTTTTACCAACGAGCCAAAAGAAATGATGGTGATCGTCATTACAAGGTATGAGCTGTATGAACTTGAACAAATTATTAAAGAAGTCGATCCAAAAGCCTTTACAAATATTGTGCAAACAACCAATATTCTTGGATTTTTCAGACGAGATTAAAAGGTGGGTAGCAAATGAAAAAAGGATTGGTGCTTTTTTTCGTTCTAATGATTTTAGCCGCTTGTGGACAACAAGAAAAGGATGAACCAGACAAGGAGGTATCCGGTCAAATGGGAGAAAAAACGGTTGTACTCACAGTAGACCCTATCCAGAAAGATTCTTCGGTTCAATTTAACATGTCAGTGAAAAATGAATCAAATCGAGATATTGAATTTACCTTTAACACAAGCCAAAAATTTGAGCTCAGCGTGTATGACGAGAACGGAAATGAACAATACCGCTATTCGAAAGACAGAATGTTTACACAGGCCATCCAATCTTTTGTACTGAAGAAAGGCGAAGCCTATGATTTTCAAGATACGTGGTCAAACGGTGTCAAGCCAGGAACGTACGAAGTGGTCGTCACATTTAAAGGAAAAGCAGAAGGGCTGAAACAAATCACGGAAAAGAAAACGTTCCAAGTGAAATAAGTGCTTTCAGCTTCATGAGAATCAGAAAAAGCTGTCCAGTAAATGGACAGCTTCAGCGTGTAGACAAACCCTCGCATTCGGTGTCAGTCCTGTGCGCTGGTGCTCACGAATGTCAAATTCGCTCCGCAAAAGTAGCTGTCCTTCCTAGACTTCAAAGGTTTTCTATCACGCTGAAAAGAAGACAAAGGGCTAAAATGAAGATCATTTTAGCCTTTGTCAACAATCTGAGGCTGTCCAGTAAATGGACAGCTTTTTTTGTGTTAGAGATCATCGAGCAAGTCTTGGAAGGTATGCAGCTGGTTTCTTTCTGCATCTGTTGAATTGGCAAAGGCAGAAGATACGGCATTTTTGGCTCGTTTGACCGCTTGTTGACGCTCTAACCCAGATGAAAATGAAGAAGTAAGGGCTTCTTCAGTAAATGATTTGGCTTGATCAAAAAGTTCGTTTCTCACAATGAACCTCCAGAAGCATCAGTCTTCATATTTCCCCTGTCCTCCGCAGCTTCTTCAAGCGTAGAACGATAAGGAAAACGTGCATCATGCAGACTGACTGAATCTTTACCTTGTTGTATAAAGCGTTTCGATTTGCTTCTTTTACCCATTCGGAATCCGCCCCTTTACACAAGCTGACAGGACAACCTGCCTAATGGTAGTATGCCCGCTTCCTTCGGTTATGTATGAATGGAAAAATTAAAGCGAGAAGTAATTCGTTAGAAACTTTGCAATTCCATCTTGTTCGTTCGTATCTGTGACTTCATTTGAAACGCGTTTCACGGCATCAATTCCGTTGCCCATCGCCACGCCACATCCAGCAAATTCAAGCATTTCTAAATCATTGTCTTCATCTCCGAACGCCACAATCCGCTCCTGTGGAACGCCGTAATAATCACTGATCTTTTGCAGTCCAACGGCCTTGTTCATACCTGTTTTAATGATCTCAATCACGTGCCACGGGGCCGCCCATCGCCGGTGATCAATCACTTCTGCATGAACATCTGATAAATAGCTTCGAATGGCTCCGACGTCCTCTTCTTTTGCATGAATTAACACGCTCGTTACATTTTCCCCAAGGTTGTCCCTAAGGTCTCCCACGGTGACTTTGTTTGCATTCATATTAAATATATCAATGAGCTTCTCATCATGATAATGGAAATACAAATCGTCTAACACTTCAGCTAACACATTGTGGACTTTATATTCCTCACTAATGTCTACAAGCTGTTTAACGACTTGAAGATCAAGTGATGTATGAAATCTGCCCCATTTTTCATCAAGAGGATGATGGACAAATGCTCCATTAAAATTCACGATGGGTGAATCAAGCTGTAATTGCTGATAATAAGGAGAGCTGGAACGAAATGGCCGGCCTGTTGAAATACAGACATGATGTCCGCTGTCTTTCACTTTTTGAATGACATCAAGCGTGTGCGCAGAAATGGTTTTATCATCTTTTAATAATGTGCCATCCAGGTCAAGTGCGATTAGATAAGGTTTAGTCTCCATAAAATCTCCTTTGATCTGTAAGTGATAGGAGGCAATTCGTGCGGCGCCTCTATCTATAGTGTATCTTTATCACATCTTTGTTGTCTACATGTTAAAATAAACAAAGACGGGAATGATAAAGGAGGATTCATAGGTTGTGATCACCATTGATGAGCAAATTACGCGCGATATTCCATTTTTACATATCGTAAAAGCTGAAAATAAAGACAAACCGCTGCCGCTTGTATTTTTTATACACGGATTTACAAGTGCGCGTGAGCACAACTTACACTTCGCCTTTCATTTGGCGGAAAAAGGCATGAGAGTCATTTTGCCTGACTGTGCTTATCATGGTGTAAGGTCAGAAAACCTCAGCTTAGAGGAACTGGCATCAAGGTTCTGGGAAATTGTCCTGAACGAAATACAAGAAATCGATATACTCAAAACATATTTTCAAGAAAAACAATTGATTGAAGCGGATCTGATCGGTGTTGCGGGTACATCCATGGGCGGGATCACCACCTTTGGTGCACTCGCCAAGCATGATTGGATTAAAGCAGCAGTCAGCTTGATGGGGAGTCCGAAATATACGACGTTTCTACAAGCACAAATCATGGACATGCGTCACAAAGGGTTGATGAAAGATGTGACAGATGAAGAGGTCCATCAGCAATTAGACGCCCTGCGCCCTTATGATTTAACGCTGCAAACAGATCGATTAAACAAAAGACCGCTGTTATTCTGGCATGCAGAAAATGATCCAGTTGTCCCTTACCGGCATGCAAAAGCCCTTTATGATGAGTTAACAGCAACTCAATATAAACAAGATCCCCATCTGATTCGTTTTATCACAGATGGACAAGCGGGCCATAAGGTTTCAAGACAAGCAATGTTTGAAACGATTGACTGGTTTGTGACACATCTGAAAAGCACAAACGTTTAGTCAAAAGAAAAAGTACGTTATACTAATGGAAAAGGAGTGGATATCATGGATGAAGCATTGAAAGAAAATATTTTAGGCGCCCTAGAACAGGTGATTGACCCTGAGCTGAATGTCGACATCGTCAACCTTGGACTTGTCTATGATGTCGATCTTGATGAGAATGGAAAAGCAGATATCACCATGACCTTAACATCAATGGGTTGTCCTCTTGCACCAGTTATCGTGGATGAAGTGAAAAAAGCATTAAGTGATCTTCCAGAAGTGAAAGAAACAGAAGTTCACATCGTATGGAATCCACCTTGGACAAGAGACAAAATGTCAAGATACGCAAAGATCGCGCTCGGTATTCAATAAGCACATATGAAAAAGGCCTGGTATGAGTTGAACTCATGCCAGGTTTTTTTTATGAAATATTAAGATGAAGGAAGAGGATGGAATGATATAATGAAAGTAATTTTATAGAACGGAGTACCTATAATGAAACGAAAATGGTTGTGGATCATTGTTTTGATGGGATATGGTGCAGCCTTCTTTGCTTCCGTCAACATACGCGAAGGTCAAGCACACAAAAGACAAGATCTTGAGGCATTTACAGATGTCAGTCATCTCATGCCTGTTAAAATAAAAAAAGTCGTTCAAGGCAAAGAAATAGACACTTTAAAAGAAGTGGTAGAAGAAGCAAAAGTAAAAAATCTGCCGATATCAATAGCCGGCAAACAGCATAGCATGGGCGGACATACATATTATGAAAATGGCATCGTGCTCGATATGACAGAATTCCGCCAATTTTAGCGTTTGATGAAAAAAAGAAAACCATCCGTGTCCAAAGCGGTGCTACATGGGATGATATACAAAGATATGTGAACCCATATGGACTTGCAGTGAAGGTCATGCAATCACAGAACATCTTTACGATTGGCGGTTCCCTTAGTGCCAACGCACATGGACGTGACATTCGCTACGGATCACTCATTGACACCGTTCGTTCTTTCAGACTGTTAAAAGCAGATGGTGAGTTGATCACAGTGAAGCCAGGCGATGAGCTATTTACTGCCGTTATTGGAGGGTATGGGCTCTTTGGTGTCATTTTAGATGTTGAACTTTCCTTAACAAAGGATGAATTATATAAAATGGAGACAACCTCTCTAAATTACGATGAATACACTGATTATTTTCAAAAGCATGTAAAGAACAATAAAGATGTACGCATGCATCTTGCAAGAATCTCAACAGCGAAAACAAACTTTTTGAAAGAGGTGTATGTAACGAACTACTCTCTCTCATCTCACCAAGAGCTCGAACCATATCGAGAGCTAAAGGAAGATCAGCTCGTCATGCCATTGAAATTTATGCTCGGTCTTTCAAGAAGATTTGATATGGGGAAAGATTTGCTATGGAATTTGCAAAAGAAGTATTTCCAAAGTCAAAATGATCAGCTAATCACAAGAAATAATGTGATGCGCTCAGATTCTGCTTTTTTAGACTATGAGAATGAGTCTGATACTGATGTACTACAGGAATATTTCGTCCCAGTCGACCGCTTTCGTGCGTATATCGATGAAATGAGACACTTTTTACAACAGGAAGATTTGAATTTAATGAACATTACGATCCGCTACGTACAAAAAAATGAAAAAGCGGATCTCTCATATGCGAAAGAAGATATGTTTGCACTTGTTCTTTTAGTGAATTATGGTTTTGAGAAAGAAGAGAAGGCAGAAGCAGAGCGGATCATTCGGCAAATGACAGATATCACCCTGCGGCACCATGGGAGCTATTACTTACCGTACATGCCATATCAAACGAAAGCACAAATGAAGCGGGCGTATCCTAAAACCGATGTATTCTTTCAAAAGAAAAAGCAAGCAGATCCGGACGGCAGGTTTATCAATTACTTTTATGAAAGGTACAATACACAATGAATGCAAAAGCAATGAAATGGTTCGTCTACTCACAAAGTCTGCTGTTTTTCGCCAGCAGTTTGATTTTCCCTTTTTACATTCTTTTTATTAAAAATGTTGGATCTAGCTACTCACAGTTTGGTCTTGCCTATGGCCTGTTTGGTTTAAGCGGAGCGTTTATTCATTTACTCCTTGGGAAGCTGCCCGAAACCACTGACAGGCGGCTCTTTTTAATGATTCATTCGTTCGGTATGGCATTTCTTTTGCTGCTATTTCCGCATATAACAGAAGTTGCGCAAGTGTATATGATTCAGCTTGCACTTGGTGCACTAGGCGGCTTTCAAAAGCACGGGGAAAAACTGCTCGTCACGGAACTGACAACAGAGAACAAAAGAATGAAGGAGGTCGGCCGCTATCATTTTTGGACAGCCCTTTTTTCATCGATAGCAATTATGCTAGGCGGCCTGTTTGCTGATTTCTTCACTGTTTATTTCATTTTTTATGCAAGCTCCCTCATATATTTATGCAGTGCGCTCATGGTCATCATGATGAAAAACAAAAAATAAATCCGCATATCTCACGTAGATATGTGGGTTTTTTTATGAAAAAAATGAAAATAAATATTAAATATACAATTGAATTAATTTTTATACATGTTATAATGTTAAATAATTTCACAAAGATCAAGAGGGTGTATTGACGTTGAAAATAGGTATTATAGGTGCTACGGGATACGGTGGTGCGGAATTGGTTCGTATCTTCAAGCACCATCCACATGTGGACGAATGTATATTGTATTCATCAAGTGGTGATGGGCAATTATACAGTCAATCTTATCCGCATCTGACAACTATTGCTGATCAAACATTAAAAGCCATTGATCCTGCTGCCATTGTGCGAGAAACAGATGCTGTGTTTTTAGCGACACCAGCAGGCGTATCAAGCGAACTCACACCGAAGCTCATGAATCAAGGAGTGCCCATCATTGATTTATCAGGTGATTTGCGCATTCAAGACGGTGCAATTTATGAAGCTTGGTATAAACGAAGGGCAGCTGATCAAACATCTGTTCAACAAGCTGTGTACGGATTAGCGGAATTGAATCGTGAAACAATCGAGCAGGCTGAAGTCATTGCAAACCCAGGGTGCTTCCCTACCGCAGTTCTTCTTGGTTTAGCACCGCTGATGAAACAAAATCTAATCGATGAATCTATGATCATTATAGATGCGAAAACAGGGGTGTCTGGTGCGGGGCGATCTGCCTCACTTGGAACACATTTTTCAGAGCTCAACGACAACTTCAAAATTTATAAGGTAAATGAACATCAACATACACCTGAAATAGAGCAAATATTAAGAGAATGGAACCCGCAAACGGCGAATATCACATTTTCAACGCACCTTGTCCCGATGACAAGGGGGATTATGGCGACGATGTATACCCAGCTGAAATCAGATATCACAAAAGAGGAATTGATGAGGCATATGAAAGGCTTTTATGAAGATTCCTATTTTGTCAGAGTGAGAGATCGCGGGGTATATCCGCAAACAAGGGAAGTATACGGCAGTAATTTCTGTGACATTGGCTTTCATTTAGATGAACGTACAGGCAGACTCACGATTGTGTCTGTGATCGACAATCTCATGAAAGGCGCAGCCGGCCAAGCGGTTCAAAACTTCAACATCATCAAAGGCTTAGACGAAGAGGCGGGCCTCACAATGACACCTCTCTATCCATAAGAACAGGGGGAGACAACAAACATGATCGAATTGAATGAAAAAAGCATTGTAAAAATAGACGGTGACGTATCATCACCAAAAGGCTTTGAAGCGAAGGGGATTCATATTGGATTACGCTATTCAAAAAAAGACCTTGGACTCATTGTCAGTGAGGTGCCGGCAGCGAGTGCAGCGGTATATACACAAAGTCACTTTCAAGCTGCACCTCTACAAGTCACTCAGAAAAGCTTAAAAAAGACAGGTCAACTAAAAGGTGTCATTGTCAATAGTGCCATCGCTAATGCATGTACCGGTGAGCAAGGTTTGAAGGACGCATACGAAATGCAGGCAGCCTGCGCAAATATGTTAGGGGTAGAACCTGATGTCATTGCTGTTTCTTCTACTGGTGTCATTGGAGAGTGTCTCGATATGGATAAAGTCAAAAAAGGCATCTCGCAGCTGAAAGAAGCCAAAGCAGGAAATGGGCACTTTGAAGAGGCAATCTTAACGACAGATACAGTCATTAAAAATACAACATACAACTTGACGATAGACGGCAAAGAGGTTCTCATTTCAGGTGCAGCCAAGGGTTCTGGCATGATTCATCCGAACATGGCAACGATGCTTGGCTTCGTGACGACAGATGCAAATGTCGAACAAGAAGCTCTGCAAAATGCACTACGCGACATTACCGATGTGACCTTTAATCAAATTACCGTTGACGGAGAAACATCGACAAACGATATGGTACTCGTCATGGCAAATGGCATGGCAGAAAATGAAGCGCTCAATGAAGAACATCCTGAATGGCCATTGTTCAAAGAAGGATTAAAGCTAGCTTGTGAGGATTTAGCCAAAGAGATTGCAAGAGACGGAGAAGGTGCAACGAAATTAATTGAAGCGCAAGTTGCTGGTGCTAAAAATAACTTAGAAGCCGGCATCATAGCGAAGAAAATCGTCGGTTCAAGTCTAGTGAAAACAGCCGTATACGGCACTGACGCCAATTGGGGGCGTATTGTCGGAGCCATTGGTCATAGTGCAGCTTCCGTCACGCCGGAAGAGGTCGAAGTCTATTTAGGCGGACAATGTCTGTTTAAACATAATGAACCACAGCCATTCTCAGAAGCGGAAGCAAAAGCGTATCTAGAGAAGGATGAGATCACGATTTTAATTCAAATGAATGAGGGAAATGGTAAAGCTGCAGCATGGGGCTGTGACCTTACCTATGATTATGTGAAAATTAACGCGAGCTATCGCACATAATGAAGGAGATAGACATGGATAAAACGATCGTGTTCAAGTGTGGAGGCAGTGTCATTCGAGAACTTTCAGATACTTTTTATGAAAATGTCCGCTCACTTCAAGCTGCTGGATTTAAGCTAGCTATCGTCCATGGTGGAGGTCCTGAAATCACTAGCATGCTGCAAAAATTAGAAGTGAAAACAGAATTTGTTGATGGACAGCGCAAAACAACGAAGCCAGTGTTAGAGGTAGCCGAAATGGTTCTTTCGGGAACGGTCAATAAATACTTTGTGTCAGAGCTCGCAAAGCACGATATCTCATCTGTCGGCGTATCTGGGAAAGATGGACAGATGCTAGTCGCTGATTTTCTTGATCAAGACGTGTACGGGTATGTTGGCGAAATCAAAGAAGTTCATCCAGAGATGGCAGAAGCGTTAATGGAGAAACACTTTATTCCTGTCATTGCACCTCTATCTATGACAGAAGAATGCCAAACGTTAAACGTAAACGCTGATTTAGCAGCATCAGCTGTCGCAGGAGCGATGAAAGCTGATAAGCTCATGTTTGTCACAGATGTGGAAGGCATTTTGAAAAATGGTGAGCTATTAGATGTCGTCACCGAACAAGAAGCTCTCACGCTCATTGATGAAGGCATTATTTCCGGGGGAATGATTCCAAAAGTACAATCCGCTTTAAGTGCTTTATCGGGAGATGTGGATGAAGTCATGATCGTGAATGGCAAAGGCAGTATCTTTACAGGGGAAATCTTTAAAGGAACAAGAATTGTGAAACAAAAGGAGGCGGTCCTGTGAGTCATCTTTTTCAAACGTATGGACGGTGGGATATTGAAATTAAAGAGGCAGCTGGTTCTTGGGCAGTTGATTCAAATGGAAAAAAATATTTAGACTTTATACAAGGGATTGCAGTCACAAATCTCGGTCACAATCACCCAAAGGTCAATCAAGCCATCAAGAAGCAACTTGATCACGTCTGGCATGTATCGAATCTATTTGAAAATGAGCTGCAAGAAAAAGCAGCAGAAAAGCTCGCTGCAAACAGTTCAGGGGATCTTGTGTTTTTCTGCAATAGTGGAGCTGAGGCAAATGAAGGTGCGATTAAATTAGCGCGTAAAGCAACAGGCAAAACAAATATCGTGACATTTTTGCACTCTTTTCATGGGCGCACGTATGCTGGTATGGCTGCAACAGGTCAAGATAAAATTAAAACGGGTTTTGGCCCTATGCTAGAAGGCTTTCATTATGTACCATTTAATGACCCAGCCGCGATGTCAGCGTGTGAAGTCAATGATGTGGCAGCGGTCATGCTAGAGGTTGTGCAGGGGGAAGGTGGAGTAAACCCAGCGACAGCGGAATTTCTAGAAGCCGTTCAAGCGTTTTGCCAAAAGCATGAGGCACTGTTGATTGTAGACGAAATTCAAACGGGGATCGGACGTACAGGAACTGCATTTGCATACGAACAGACGGAACTTGATCCTGACATTATCTCTGCTGCTAAAGGATTAGGAAATGGCTTTCCAGTCGGTGCAGTCATCGGGAAAAAGGCTTTAGGGGATGCATTCTCACCAGGTTCTCACGGAACAACATTTGGTGGAAACATGCTTGCCATGGCCGCTGTGAATGCAACACTTGATGAGATTTTCAAAGAAGCGTTTCTTTCAGCAGTGAAAGAAAAAGGTGCTTACCTATTAGAGAAGCTGCAAGATTTGAAACAGCTAAATATCGTAAAAGAAGTACGGGGAAAAGGATTGATGGCAGGGGTTGAATGTCATCAGCCAGTTGGTGATTATATCACAGCTCTTAGAGAACAAGGGTTACTAGTGCTTCCAGCTGGTCCGAATGTGATTCGTCTATTACCTCCGCTGAATGTAGAAAAAGCAGAAATAGATCAAGCAGTAGAAGCGATAACTCAAGTTTTAGCCAATGAAACCGTACTGGTATAAATTTTTTTACAATAAAACGCATAAAAATGCATGTATATTACTAATTATTCAATTTGGGGTGACACAAGCATGAAAGGTTATTTAAATTTAGAAGATGGAGCCTCTTTTGAAGGAGATCTGACAGGAGAAGCTGGCGCGACAGGTGAAGTGGTTTTCTTTACAGGGATGACAGGTTATCAAGAGGTGCTCACAGATCCTTCCTATAAGGGACAAATCATTGTTTTCACATATCCGCTCATCGGAAATTACGGCATAAATCATGAAGACTTTGAAAGCAAAAAACCACAAGTGAAAGCTGTCGTTGTATATGAAGCGGCTGAACATTTCTCTCATCATCTTGCGGCGGTTAGCTTAAAAGATTATTTACAGAAGTGGAACATTCCGCTTCTGACACATGCAGATACACGTGCAGTCGTACAAAACATCCGGGCAAATGGGACGATGAATGCTGTGATCAGTGTAGACGAAAACGAAACGCCGCCAGGTATGAAACAAGACAATGTGGTCGCACAGGTGACAGAGGAAGAGATCTACACACAAGGCAGCGGCAAGGAACATGTAGTGCTCATTGATTTTGGTTTTAAAAAATCAATTGCAGATTCACTTGAGGCGCGCGGCTGTAAAGTAACCGTCCTTCCGTACAAACAGATGGAAAAGGTGTTTGAGATCAAACCAGATGCGATTCTGCTGTCAAATGGACCTGGAGATCCCAAAACCATGAAGCCATATTTAAACACCATTCATGACATCATGATGACCTTCCCGACACTTGGTATTTGCTTAGGTCATCAATTAATTGCTCTTGCACTTGGCGGGGATACGTATAAGCTGCCATTTGGCCACCGCGGGGCAAATCACCCTGTACAAGATACAGAAACCAAACGTGTCTTCATGACAAGTCAGAATCACAGCTATGTTGTGAATGAAAAAAGCATGAATGACAAAGAAGTAGACGTGAAATTCCTTCATGTCAATGATGGGTCTGTAGAAGGATTCATTCATAAAGAAAAGCTGATTATGTCAGTCCAATTTCATCCAGAAGCACACCCAGGGCCTGCTGAAAGTGAATGGGTATTCGATGATTTTATTGAGAAAGTGAAACAAGCAAGGAGAGAAGTCGCACATGCCTAAAGATCAAAGCATACAAACCATTCTAGTCATCGGGTCTGGTCCAATCATCATTGGTCAGGCAGCAGAATTTGATTACTCAGGAACACAAGGATGTATGGCCTTAAAAGAAGAGGGCTACAAAGTCATTTTAGTTAATAACAACCCAGCAACCATTATGACAGACGAATCATTTGCAGATGAAATCTATTTTGAACCGCTTTCAGTTGATTCAGTGACAAGAATCATTGAAAAGGAAAAACCAGATGGTCTTTTAGCCAACCTTGGCGGACAGACCGCTTTAAACCTTGCTGTCGAGCTCGAAAAAGCCGGTGTGCTGAAAAAGCACGGGGTAACCCTGCTCGGAACGTCAGTTGAAACAATTGAAAACGGTGAAGATCGAGAGAAATTCCGTGCTCTCATGAAGCAGTTGAACGAACCTGTGCCAGATAGTGAAATTGTGGATAATGCGAAAGATGCCCTTCAATTTGCAAAAGAAGTAGGTTTCCCAGTCATCCTAAGACCAGCATACACACTTGGAGGAAAGGGTGGCGGAATTGCTTTAACAGAAGAAGCGTTTAAACCGCTCATTGAAGGAGCCCTTTTAGCGAGCCCGATTCATCAGTGTTTAGTTGAAAAAAGCATCGCTGGCTTTAAAGAAGTCGAATATGAGGTCATGAGAGACCGTCAAAATACGTGCATCACAGTATGTAACATGGAAAATATCGATCCAGTTGGTGTGCATACCGGAGACTCGATTGTCGTTGCACCTTCCCAAACATTAACGGACCAAGATTATCAAATGCTTCGTTCAGCGAGTTTGAAAATCATTTCAGCACTGGATGTAGTTGGCGGTTGTAACATCCAATTCGCCCTTGATCCACTCAGTAAAGAATACTTTGTCATTGAGGTCAATCCTCGGGTCAGCCGTTCATCCGCTCTTGCCTCAAAAGCAACAGGCTATCCGATTGCTAAAATGGCGGCAAAGCTTGCGGTAGGCTATACACTAGACGAACTGAAAAACCCGCTCACAGGCACAACTTATGCTAGTTTTGAGCCGGCACTCGATTATGTCGTCGTGAAATTCCCGCGCTGGCCGTTTGATAAATTTAAGCAGGCAGACCGTCAATTAGGCACAAAAATGAAGGCCACTGGAGAAGTCATGGCGATTGACCGTAATTTAGAGTCAGCCATTCAAAAAGCCGTCGCATCCCTTGAAATGAAAACAAAAGGTTTCTACCTGCCAGAATTGAGAGGACAAACGACTGAACAACTATTTGAACTCATCAAAACACCTGATGATCGTCGTTTTTTCGCTGTAATGGAGCTTCTTTCAAGACAGGAAACGGTTGAAGAGATTCATCAAACGACGAAAATCGATCTATTCTTCTTACATGTATTCAAGAATATGATCACACTCGAACAGGAATTGAAGGAACATGAGGGAACGCTATCCAAAGACACCTTAAAAAAGGTAAAGGAAAAGGGCTTCCTTGATGAAACAATCGCTCTTCTTACAGGGCATAGTGAAGAGGCCATTAGACAGCTTCGTCAAGAATATGGCATTTCGGCTTCATTTAAAATTGTCGACACATGTGCGGCAGAATTTGATGCCAAAACGAACTACTTCTATTCGACATACTTTGGCAAAAGTGATGGAGAGTATCAGAAGAAAACAAAACAGCGTGCACTCATCATTGGCTCTGGTCCGATTCGAATTGGGCAGGGAGTCGAGTTTGATTATAGTGCGGTTCATGGCGTTCTTACCCTGCAAAAGCTTGGATTTGAAACCATTATGATGAACAACAATCCAGAAACGGTCAGTACTGATTATGAGATCGCAGATCGTTTATATTTCGAACCAATTACATTAGAACACATTTTAAATGTGGTGGAAGCAGAGCAAATTGATTTCGTCATCGTTCAATTTGGCGGGCAGACTGCCATCAACGTAGCAGAAGGCCTAGAAAAAGCCGGTGTCACGTTGCTGGGGACATCCTTTGACACGCTAGATGCACTGGAAGATCGTGATTTGTTCTATCAGCTTCTTGATGAACTGAATCTTCCTCATGCAAAAGGAGATACAGCTCATTCAAAAGAAGAAGCACTCACGCATGCCAAAAGCATCGGTTATCCTGTGTTAATTCGCCCATCGTATGTCATTGGCGGAATGGGAATGATAGTTGTCCAGTCAGAAGCGCATTTGACGTCACTGCTTGACGAGCCAGATCATTTGCCGTACCCGATTTTAATTGATGAATATGTCACTGGAAAAGAAGTTGAAGTGGATCTTATTTCTGACGGGAAAACGACCTTCATTCCAACGATCGTGGAGCATATTGAGAAAGCGGGCGTCCACTCAGGTGACAGCTTTGCCATTTTACCAAGTGTCTCCGTCAGTGAAGACATGAAACAGCAAGTGCATACTGCGTCTGAACAAATAGCAAAGAAATTAGCGTTTAAGGGCATTATGAATATCCAATTTGTGATTAAAGGGGATCAAGCGCTCGTACTAGAGGTAAATCCGCGGGCAAGTCGAACAGTTCCAGTTGTCAGCAAGATAATGGGCATTGATATGATTCCGATGGCGACTCAATTATTAGCGGGTGCGACGCTTGCAGAGCTAAACCCTTCAACGAAAAACGAAGGGGGAACAGCGGTCAAATTCCCAGTCTTCTCATCCCATGCCATTCAGGATGTCGACTTAAAGCTGACACCTGAAATGAAAGCGACAGGAGAAGGCATGTGTGTAGGCAAGAACATCGAAAGTGCGTTGAAAAAAGTGTTTGCGTCAATTTGGCATCAGAAAGGCAGCCTCTTTATAAAAGGCAGTGACCAATTGGTAGATGAAGCGAAACAAGCAGGCTTTGACGTCTGGACAGACAGTTTTGAAACTTGGCTGCAACACGAAGACAAATCCCTTCATATCCATTTAGGAGAGGATGAAGAGGCAAAAGAGCAGCGTGTAAAAGCACTCACACATGGCGTCCAAGTCCTAACCGAATATGAAACAGTTCAAGCATTCCTGCAAGGAAAAAATGGAGATGTATCACCAGTATCGCTCCAAGAATTATACAAAAAGGAAGTGACGGCATGAGTCAAGTTGACGTGCAACCGGCATTATACGGAAAAGACTTTTTATCGTTAAAAGATTTCTCAATCAATGACATTGCCTATTTAATTGAAAAAGCAGAAGAAATGAAACAAAACCCATATCAAGATTTATTCAAAGGGAAAACATTAGCGATGATTTTTGAAAAATCGTCCACAAGAACCCGTGTATCGTTTGAAGCAGGAATGACGCAGCTAGGAGGACATGCGCTCTTCCTCAGCTCAAATGATTTGCAAATCGCCAGAGGAGAAACAATCAGTGATACAGCACAGGTACTGTCTGGCTATGTAGATGGCATTATGATTCGAACCTTTGAACATGAGAAGGTCGAGGAGCTGGCGCAATACGCGTCCATTCCGGTCATCAATGGGCTGACTGACTACTCCCACCCATGTCAGGCACTAGCTGATTTATTGACAATTAAAGAAGCAAAAGGAACATTAAAAGGAATTAAAGTAGCCTATATTGGGGATGGAAATAACGTGGCTCACTCCTTGATGGTTGGCTGTGCGCAGCTAGGCTGTGACATTGCCGTTGCATCACCAAAAGGCTATGAACCCCTTCAAGAAGTGACGAGCACGGCACGTGAGTTTGCAAAACAATCAGGCGCAGAAGTCGTGGTTACGACAGATCCTATCGCGGCTGTCCAAGATGCAGATGTCATTTATTCCGATGTGTTTACAAGCATGGGGCAGGAAGCAGAAACAGAGAAACGCCTGGCTGAATTTAAAGAATACCAAGTCAATGACGAACTAATGCGTCATGCAGCAAAGGACTATATTTTCCTTCATTGTCTCCCGGCGCACCGCGGAGAAGAAGTGACGGCAGACATTATTGACGGGCCGCATTCAAAAGTATTTCAGCAGGCAGAAAATCGTCTGCATGTGCAAAAAGCGTTGATCAAAGAGCTCATGTATCAACAAACCAAATAAATGCAAAGTCCCTGACTCGTAGGAGCAGGGACTTTTTGCATAAGGGATAGGAGAGACGTGTGACGGGACATAATAACATCATCGAGAAAGGAGGATGGAAATGGGTCAGCAGCATCAGTTTAAATCAGGGAATAAAGCACCAAATAATGGTGTGTACATTGAGATCGGTGAAACCGGCAGTATGGTGAAAGATCCTTTAAAGATTAAGCTTAAAGCAGGCGACGTCTTTCCGGATAACTCGAACCATAACCGTGTTTGGACTTACCAGAGAAAACCATAAGCAATTGACTAAGAGTCGGTTGGAATAAGTCTTTAGAGGCATGTGTCATGCCTCTTTTTTCTTTATAATAAAAAACAATTAAGTTCAAATTTTCAAATTAATAGTATGAAAAAAAGAGAATATAAGGTAAAATATGTAATTGTAATTAATTTGTTGAAAGGATTTGTGTGATGGAAAAGACGAATCTTAGTGAAAGTGTTTGGAATAAACGCTTCACCTCATTATTCATATCAAGACTCATTAAAAACACAGGAGAAAGTTTTGCTTTTACATCCGTCCTTTGGCTATTAATTTTGAGAGGGGATGGAGCGCTCGGTACAGGACTTCTCCTAGCAGTAACTGTTCTTCCTTCATCTTTGCTAGCCCCAATACTAGGACCTCTTATGAAAAAGCACCATTTGTCTAAATGGATGTTCGCTTCAGACGTCGTTCGAGCAACAATTGTACTCATTATTCCGTTACTGCATTTTTCGCATCTATTGCCTCTATGGTTATTGATCTCATTAATGGTGATTCAATCGGCAACAGGTGCAGCATATAATCCAGCCTCTGTAGCGATTTTACCGCAGATTGTTCCAAAGCATCTGATTCAAAAAGCAAATGCGATCCTGCAATCTTCTTTTGAGATTGTCGCACTTGCAGCGGTTATGGTGGCAGGTCTCTTGGTCAAATTAATTGGTCCTGCAGATACACTGCTTATCACCACTGCCTTATTCATCATATCCGGCCTGTTTATTATCGGTGTTAAACTAAAGAAAACCGATGAAGGAAATGCAGCAGGCATTAAACAAGCAAAGAATACATATTTGTATAACTTAAAAAGAGGTTTTCTCGTCGTCAAAAATCATCACATTTTATTCGCATTAACGCTGTATTGTATTTTAATGAATGTCGCCGCAGCTCCGTGGCAGGCGCTATCTGCTGTATACGTAGCAGAAGCACTGCAAAGCGATTCCATGGTGTATTCCATTTTAAGAGGTGTTGCAGCAGTCGGCGCATTTATGATGGGCTTTGCTCTGGCGAAGGTGAAAATTAAGAGATTTGGTTTGTTCTTTATTGTCGCTGGTATGATTGAAGGGGCTGCATTCTTTATCACAGGAATGAGTACGTGGCTGCCGGTCGTTTTACTTGCTTCCTTTATATTCGGTGCCGCCGTTAGTGCAATCAATGTGCCGGAAATGGTCATTATTCAAACGTCTGTCGACCAGGATGATCAGCCGCAAGTATACGCCGTGATCAATGCTTCATCAAATGTTTTTCTTCCGCTTGCGGCTGTTGTATCAGGCGTTCTGGCAGAAAAATTTGGAGCAGGTCCCGTCATTGCTGGCGGCGGGGTTCTTGAAATTTTATCAGGTATCGCGATTTTCCTGTTTACAGGGCTTGCGAAAAGCCATTTGACAGCAGACAAACAGAAATCCGAAACCGTCGAGGTGTAGACGATCAAAAACCCCCTGTGGCTACAGGGGGTTTTAACGTACCGCTTTTCGATTAAAAAGAAAAAGAGCTAAAATCAACATCATTTTAGCTCTTTTTCAGCAGTCATCTCTTACATGTTAAGAGTGTTTTGTTGAACTTTCCGTTTCTTTCATTGGACTTACTTCAGCAAAGATGAATAAAATAACCGTAAACACCACTGCAAGAATAGAAGTCAAAGTAAAGTCATAAGTAGCGCCATTCATCGAGGCAACGATGTAACCAGCCATATGTGTCAGCAGAAAAGTCCAAATGAGGGTGATAATGTATCGCATAATCCCACCGTCCTTTATGTAACAATCTATTGAATATCATACCATAGATATGAGTGAGGGGAAAAGACTGTTTTAAGCCTTTATGTGACCATTTTAAGATCTTCTGCTATAAAAATAAAAAGAATTCTTCGTCTTTAGGGCATTTCCTTATTCCTGCAAGAGTTGTTGTTCATATCATAGAAAGCAGAATCACTGAAAGGAGGCTGGCCATATGGGTGTAAGCGAACGTTTTTTTCAGCTCGGTTCCCAGTGGAACGTCATTCACCTTCCTCAAAAACCAAATGGCTTTGGCATTCTTATCCTCGGTGACCGAAATCACTTTGTGCAGGAAAATACATCATTCTGGCTTCAGCACTATGGAAGAAACCAGCTTTTAACTGCCTTAAAGGATGAAGGATATACATTGTTTAATAGTCATCTTCACGGGAATCACTGGGGATGCGAAGATGCTGTTTTTAGTGCAAAACAGCTCGTTCATCAGACGTTAAAACAAGAAATATTAAACCGAGAAATTCATGTGCTGGCAGAGGGGATGGGTGCACTCGTTGCCATGAGCCTTGCAGAAGAGATGCCAGAAGTGCTAAGGTCCATTGCGATGGTGAACCCATGCCTGAATCTCTATGCACAACGAGAAAGAGAAAAGGAACACAAATTCTTCTATAAACAGCTGATCAAAGAATTAGCGCAAAGCTACGGCTGCTCTGAAAAGGAAGCGGAAACGTACCCGCTCCCAGCTTGCCCTGTTCATTCTGCTCATGTACCGATCCATATTTGGCAAAGATTAAACGGCGCACCGTATGCATATGAGCTGCATGCAAAGCCTTTTATTGACCAGCATATGAAGGATTCAGAACATTGTCAGATCGATCTCACCTTGCATATGTTTGATCACCCGAGAAGGATCTTTCAATCCATTCACAAGTTTTATAAATCGCATGAAAGAGAATTATGATGAATAGGATGATAACAGCCCTTCATAGAAAGGGCTCTTCTTTTTATTCGATAAGCTAAAAAAGGGGACATGAACATGGAGACAGGATTGATCATAGGGGCAGATGAATTTTTTGGCCTAGCGCTGTGTGAATACATGATGAAAGAGGGCATTCAAGTAGATATCACATGTCCGAATGATCATACAAAAGAGCAAAAGATGTTATTAGAAGAGCGAATGATGTGGCTCGGCAGAAATGATCTTTTCCGTGTCATTGACCTACAGGATGGAAAAGACACGTATGATCTAATCTTTATTCAATCACAGGAACCAGATCAAAGACAGGAAGACATCAAAGCAAGGCAAGGCATCTACCGGATTCTTTGCGAACAACCCGGAGACGAATCGACCAAACAGGATGTGCCGGCTGTGATTCTTCCTCGCATGTTTGGACCATGGACACTTAAAAAAGAAAGAGCCATGCAAGATGATGAAGCGTTTTTTGTAGAAGATGTGGCAAAGGATTTGTTCAAGTGGGCAGCGGGAACGAACCGAATAGAAGAAAAGACACATAAATTGAAAGTTAAAAGACAAACGGATGACAAACAAGCAGAAGAAATGATCGCAGAATGGAAAAGACAAAACTCAACATTTTTCGACAAAAAGCAAGAATGATCTTCCATCTTATCTTTTTTCAGTATAAAATAAACCTATATTTAACATACAGGTTCATGCCTGCATGTGGCAAAGGGAGTTGAACATGGCATGAAGTATCAGCGGCTTGTCATGATCTTTTCGTTCCTTCTCCTATTATCTGCCTGCTCACAGGCACCTTTAAAAGGACATATTGAGAAGGTGGGTTTACTCGTCCCCGATACAATTAATGATCAAGTTTGGGGAACGAAAGGTTATAAAGGCTTATTAAATATTCAATCAACATTTGGTGTAGATGTTTATTATAAGGAAGGAATGGTCGACAAAGAGAAAATCGTTGATGCCATTGAAGAATTCCACAAAAAAGGAGTCAATTTGATTATTGGCCATGGCAATGAATACAGCGAAATTTTCAACTTAATCAGTGAAGATTATCCGAAAACACAATTTATCACGGTAAATGGAAACAAGCCTCAGGCGGACAATGTCACGAATGTGACGTTTAAAGGAGAAGCGATGGGCTTTTTCGGAGGCATGACAGCAGCGCATATGTCAAAAACAAAAAAGATTGGTATTCTTGCTACATATGATTGGCAAAGCGAAGTAGATGGCTTTATCAAAGGTGCAAAATATCAAGATGAACATGTACAAGTGCTGGCTGACTTTGTCGAAAACTGGGATGATGCTGACAAAGCCGTGACGCTCTATCAAAAATTGAAAAAGCAGGGCGTAGATGTTGTGTATCCAGCAGGTGATGGTTATAATATCCCTGTCATTGAACAAATCAAAGCCGATAATTTATCAGCGATCGGATATGTCACCGATCAATCCAATCTCGGCAGTCATACCGTCTTAACAAGCACAGTACAGCATGTGGATAAAGCGTACAGTATTATTGCGAAGAAGTTTAATGAAGGCAAGCTAAATGAACAGGATGAGTACTCCTTTGACTTTAAAGAAGGAGTGATCGAAATGGGTAAATTTAGTTCCACCATTGACCGTGCTTTTGTGAAAGACATTGAAAGTGATATTGCTTCTTACAAAAAAACTGGCAAACTGCCAAATGAAAAGTGAGGATACGACGATGCAGCACGAAAAATCGATGGAGTTTTTACAAATTGCCATGAAATATTTTCCGAAGGCAAAAGAAGAATTAGATAAAGTAGGTATTCAGCTTGACCCAGAAGCTCTTCAACCGCTTCTATCATTGTTTACATCTGTCATGCAAGAGGCATATGAGCTTGGAAAAGCAGATGCAGAATCAGAAAAAGCCACAGAATAGTGGCTTTTTTTCATGATAATTTTTTCTTGAAGGCACTAATCATTGGACCAACATCTTTAAACACAGGCTTCAGCTCATCGATGGAGTTCATAATGTTTCCAATTTGATTCATGACATGCATGTAGTCAATGGAGTCTTCACTTGAAGATGTCTCCACACGTTCCTCCTTTGCTTCTGTCTTGCTTTTCTCCTTTTCAAGCGGCTGACCAAACATCATAGCTGAGAAAATATCTTTTTGCGCCATATCACATGTTCCTTTCTACTAATGGTATATCAATACTCTATGAAAAATGTGAGAGGAAAGGTTAGACGTTTGTATTGCCAAGGAGAAAAAAATAAGGTAAAATTAGTACCAGATACTAATATAAGATCACAATATCACATGCTCGTATGAGTAAAAGGAGTCTTATTCAATGAATGCTGGAATTATTGGCCTTGGCCGCTATATACCTGAAAAAGTATTAACAAATCATGATTTAGAAAAAATGGTTGAAACTTCTGACGAGTGGATTCGTACTAGAACAGGTATAGAAGAAAGAAGAATTGCTTCTGATGATGTCAATACATCTCATATGGCGCTCGCTGCTGCAAAAAAAGCATTAGCTGAAGCAGATGTGGCTGCAGAAGATATCGATATGATTCTTGTGGCGACAGTCACGCCAGATCAAGCATTTCCGACAGTCGCTTGTATGATTCAAGAGCAGCTCGGTGCACATAAAGCATGTGCAATGGATATTAGCGCTGCGTGTGCTGGCTTTATGTATGGGCTTGTTACTGGAAAACAATTTATCGAATCAGGAACTTTCAAGCACGTGCTTGTCGTTGGCGTTGAAAAACTTTCTCGCATTACCGACTGGGATGACCGCAATACAGCTGTTTTGTTTGGAGATGGAGCTGGAGCTGCCGTGTTAGGAGAAGTCAGCGAAGGCAAAGGAATTCTGTCATTTGAACTTGGAGCCGATGGAAGCGGCGGGAAGCACTTGTACTTAGATGAAAAAGATCATACAATCATGAATGGACGAGAAGTATTTAAATTTGCTGTAAGACAAATGGGCGAGTCAAGTGTGAATGTCATCGAAAAAGCTGGACTATCAAAAGAAGACGTTGATTTCTTGATCCCTCATCAAGCAAATATTCGTATTATGGAAGCAGCACGTGAACGCTTAGAGCTTCCGGTTGAAAAAATGTCGAAGACGGTCCATAAATATGGAAACACATCAGCAGCATCCATTCCAATTTCACTATGTGAAGAAATCGAAGCCGGAAAAATTCATGACGGTGATGTGATTGTAATGGTTGGTTTTGGTGGCGGATTAACGTGGGGCGCAATCGCTATGCGATGGGGCCGATAAAAGAGTGAGGTGCACAGATTAATGGATAAAAAACGAGTAGTTGTTACAGGATTAGGTGCTTTGACACCTCTTGGCAACGATGTAGAGTCAACATGGAAAAATGCTTTAGCTGGTGTATCAGGAGTTGGACCAATCACACGTGTCGATTCAAGTGAATATACCGCTAAAGTGGCTGCAGAACTAAAAGATTTTAACATTGAAGATTACATGGAGAAAAAAGAAGCGCGAAAAATGGCACGCTTTACGCAATATGCAGTTGTTGCTGCTCAAAAGGCTTTAGAAGATTCACGTCTTGAAATCACAGATGAAATCGCACCGCGTGTTGGTGTATGGGTGGGCTCTGGAATTGGCGGACTTGAAACATTTGAAGAGCAGTTTGAAGTGTATTCAAATAAAGGGGCAAGACGCGTAAGCCCATTCTTCGTCCCAATGATGATTCCAGATATGGCAACAGGCCAAATTTCAATTGCACTTGGCGCAAAAGGAGTTAACTCTTGTACTGTCACAGCATGTGCAACAGGTACAAACTCAATTGGTGATGCATTTAAGGTCATTCAGCGCGGAGATGCAGATGCGATGATCACAGGCGGAACAGAAGCGCCATTAACAAAAATGTCGTTTGCTGGCTTCTGTGCGAACAAAGCCCTTTCGACAAATCCTGATCCGAAGACAGCAAGCCGTCCATTTGACAAAAACCGTGACGGATTTGTGATGGGTGAGGGTGCTGGAGTTATCGTTCTTGAAGAATTAGAGCATGCGTTAAAACGTGGTGCGACGATCTATGCAGAAATTGTTGGATATGGTTCAACTGGAGATGCGTATCATATTACAGCACCAGCTCCAAACGGAGAAGGCGGCGTTCGCGCAATGAAGGAAGCTCTTCGGGATGCTGGTTTGTCTGTGGAAGAAATTGATTATATCAATGCTCACGGAACAAGCACACCTTACAATGATAAATTTGAAACAATGGCGATTAAAGAAGTGTTCGGAGAGCATGCGAATCAGCTTGCCATCAGTTCGACAAAATCTATGACAGGTCACTTACTTGGCGCAGCAGGTGGAGTAGAAGCTATTTTCTCTGTTCTTGCAATCAAAGACAGTGTCATTCCTCCAACCATTAACCTTGAAACACCGGATGAAGAATGTGATCTTGATTATGTGGCGAATGAAGCACGTTCAAAAGAAGTACAAGTGGCTTTAAGTAACTCACTTGGTTTCGGCGGACATAATGCGACAATTATCTTTAAAAAATACGAAGCGTAATATTTCCTAAAAAAGCGGCGATCCATAAACAGATCGCCGCTTTTTTGCATATGATGAAAATGGAGGTGTTTAGCGGTATGGGTCTAGTCAATACACAATATCTCATTCATCAATCATCATCATTTCAGGAGCTTGCGACGCGCTTTGTTCCTTATTTTAAAGGGGCGGAGGAAAAGGAATGGTCCTCTATTCTCTCTCACCTGCAGCATCATGGCATGATTCGATCCTTTAGACCGTGCAAAGACATGATCGACAAGCTCAAAGAAAAAGGGTACTTCCAGCTCGTCATGAAAGAATACCAAACGCTACAAAAGCAGTGGAAAGGTCCAGACATTCCGGTCTTTATTTTACCAGTCAATGAGAGCAGCAGAGAAATTAGAGAGCAATTTTACTATCAATCCGGTATGGCATTTGACGATAAGGTTTTTCTCTTTTTGTCGCCAAATACCCCGAAAGAACGTATCGGTACATTAATGACTCATGAATATCATCATGTATGCAGGTTGCATTTTCTCACAAAAGAAGAAAAAGATTTTACATTCCTTGATACAATCATCATGGAGGGGCTCGCTGAATATGCTGTGTATCATAGATACGGAAATAGCTATACAGCTAAATGGACGACACTCTATGACGAAACGCAGCTTCAGCGCATGTATAAGAAATGGGTATCCAGTCATCTTGATCAAAAAGTGCAGGACGACGAAAGGCTGATACAGAACCTCCTTTATGGAAAAGGGAACTACCCCAAAATGCTTGGTTACACCACTGGCTTTTACATCGTCAAAAAGTATTTCAGTGAGCACCGAATCAGCGAGGAGTCAATGATTGCAGAGCCGGCTGAAACTTTTTTAAAGGCGATAGACTCATGGAGTAAATAAAACACATAAAAAGTGACATATTACAAATTTACTAAATACTGCTTGATTTCGTCATAACAATGTAATAATATACAAATATAAATTTTGATAATTCTTTTTATTCTAAAAACATGGAATATTTTATTCGATTCTATTGATCTATCGAGAAAGGGGCGAATGAATGAGCACGCTACTTGAAGTGCAAAATTTAAAAACATATTTTTTTAGAAAAAAAGAGCCTATACCTGCTGTTGATGGCGTTGATTTCAGCATTAGCAAAGGAGAAACTGTTGCACTTGTCGGTGAGTCTGGGTCTGGTAAAAGCATTACGTCCTTATCCATTATGGGTTTGATTAACGGTACTGGTGGAAAAATAATGGACGGTTCCATCAAGCTTGATGGGAAGGACCTTGTTACATATGGAGAAAAGGAATTATGCAGCATTCGTGGTAATGACGTATCTATGATCTTTCAGGAACCTATGACCTCACTTAACCCTGTCCTAACCATCGGGGAGCAAATAACAGAAATCCTCATTTACCACAAAAAACTTTCAAAAAAAGAAGCGACCAAAAAGGCGATTGATCTGCTGAAGCTTGTTGGTTTTTCCAGGCCAGAACAAATTATCAAAGATTATCCGCACCGTTTATCAGGCGGCATGCGGCAAAGAGTGATGATTGCCATTGCGCTAAGCTGTGATCCGAAGCTTCTCATTGCAGATGAACCGACGACTGCCCTAGATGTAACGATACAAGCCCAGGTACTCACATTGATGAAAGATTTATGCTCGACATTTGGTACATCGATCCTTCTCATTACTCATGATTTAGGTGTCGTGTCTGAAGTGGCAGATCGAGTGATTGTCATGTACTGCGGACAGGTTGTTGAAAATGGGACCGTCGAAGAGTTATTTGATGAGCCGCTACATCCATACACAGAAGGGCTGCTTGAATCGATTCCTGTCATTGACGGAGAGATACAGCCTTTAACGGCGATCAAAGGGAATGTCCCTGCGCCAGATCAGCTTCCAGCCGGCTGCCGCTTTGCTCCAAGATGTCCGAAAGTGATGGAGCGCTGTCTAGGAGAACTGCCCAAGCTGAGGACATTTGAAAATGGCAGAAGCGTCAGATGCTTCTTATATGAGGAGGCAGATCAAGCATGACCCTTGCTCAAAATCAACCACAGGCAACAGATCTAACAGAGAAAGAAACCATCCTTGAACTGAAACAGATCAAAAAACATTTTCCGATTAAAGCGGGCGTCTTTCAGAAAAAAGTCGGCGCAGTCAAAGCTGTTGACGGCATAGATTTGAAGATTTATAGAGGTGAAACGTTAGGGATAGTTGGGGAATCAGGATGCGGTAAATCGACATTAGGCCGGACAATGATTCGTTTATATGAGCCAACTGAAGGTCAAATCCTTTTTAAAGGGCAAGACATCTCCCGCGTATCAGAATCAATGCTAAGACAATCAACACGAAAAAACATCCAAATGGTTTTTCAAGATCCCTATGCATCACTCAACCCTAGAAAAACACTTCGAAGCATCATCAAAGAACCCTACAAAACACATCACTTATATTCCTTAAAAGAAAGAAATGAAAAAGTAGAACAGCTTTTATCAAAGGTGGGTCTTCACCCGAGCTTTGCAAACCGCTACCCCCATGAATTTTCTGGTGGGCAGAGGCAGCGAATCGGTATCGCTCGTGCGCTTGCTATGAATCCCGAAATGATCATCGCAGATGAGCCGGTATCAGCACTTGATGTATCCATTCAGGCACAGGTCATTAATTTGATGGAGGAGCTTCAGGAGGAGTTTGACCTGACGTATCTATTTATCTCTCACGATTTAAGTGTAGTCAGACACATTAGTGATAGAGTGGGCGTCATGTATCTTGGCAAAATGATGGAGCTTGCCGATAAGCACAGCCTGTACGATGAGCCGCTCCATCCATATACACAAGCACTTCTTTCATCCGTTCCAGTTACCCGTAAAAAAGGCCAGGTCAAAAGAGAACGAATCATGCTTCAAGGCGATCTGCCAAGTCCTGCAAATCCGCCAAAAGGCTGCGTGTTCCACACAAGGTGCCCGCATGCGAAACAAATTTGTAAAGAAAAAATACCAGCATTTCAGGAATTAAAAACGAACCATTTTGTTGCCTGCCACCTCTACGACGCTTAATCAGCTTGTATGAGTTCATCTTTGAGAGGGGGATGAAGCAGCATCTGTCGTTATTTCTAAAAAAGAATAGGGGGAATTGGATATGAAAGGTAGAAATCGAAAATCCATTTTGGTCAGTTTACTACTGATCTTTACACTCATACTGGCAGCTTGCTCTAGTGGGAATAAAACATCTGGAGACAGTGAAAAGAAATCAACTGGTAAACCTGTACAAGGCGGAGACCTTGTGATCGGTTCCATCGCAGAACCAACATTATTTAACTCGCTTTATTCAACAGATGTGGCAAGCTCTGATATTGAAGAAAGAATCTACAGCTTCTTACTTCAAACTGACGGAAAGCTGAACCCACAGCTGTCGCTGGCAGAAGATATTAAAGAATCCGATGATGGCAAGCAGTTTGATGTAACCATTAGAAAAGGCGTGAAGTTTCATGATGGTGAAGAACTGACGGCTGATGATGTTGTGTTTACATACAGCATTCCGATCAATAAGGACTACAACGGGGAGCGCGGATCAGGATTTGAAGTATTAGAATCTGTTAAAAAGACAGGGGATTACTCAATCGAATTCAAGCTCAATAAAAAAGATCCCTATTTCTATAATGTCACTCTAGGAAGCTATGGCATTTTGCCTAAGCATATATTAGGTGATGTGCCTGTAAAGGATCTCGGTGAAAATGAATTTAACCGAAAAAAACCAATTGGGTCAGGTCCATTTAAATTTGCTGAGTGGAAAGAGGGGGACTACGTCAAACTAGAAGCGTTTGACGATTATTGGGATGGACGTCCTTACCTTGATACCGTCACAATTAAAACCATTCCTGATCAGAATGCAGCGATTGCCCAACTGTCAGCAGGGGATATTGATTTCTTTGCTGTACCGGGATCCGAGCTGCAAACAGCCGAAAAAGTGAGCAACATTAAAATTGAATCTGATCTAGGGCTCAATTATTCATACATTGGCTGGAACCAGAAAAATGAACTCTTTAAAAGTAAAAAGGTCCGCCAAGCACTGACGCATGCCATTGATCGCCAAACGATTGTTGATCAAGTGTTAGATGGAGACGGCAAAGTAGCCAACATTCCAGAAAGTCCGCTTTCATGGAACTATCCAAAGAACGAAAGTGTTCCCGTGTTTGAATTTGATCAAGAAAAAGCGAAAAAGATGCTGAAAGAAGAGGGCTGGGAGGACACAGATGGAGACGGCTATCTTGATAAGGACGGCAAGAAATTCTCCTTTGTCATAAAGACGAACCAAGGAAATAAAGTTCGTGAAGACATTGCTGTCGTTGTCCAGCAGCAGCTCAAAGAAATCGGTGTGGAAGCGAAGCCGCAAATTGTGGAATTCAGTGCACTCATTGAGCAGACGACACCGCCTAAGTGGGATTATGATGCGTTGCTTCTCGGCTGGAGCCTTGCCACATTCCCAGATCAATTCAGTATCTTCCACTCGAGCCAGTCAGAAAAAGGCTTGAATAACATTTGGTATAAAAATGAAGAGGTCGACAAGCTGTTAGTCGATGCTAAAAATTTAAGCGATCGAAAAGATTATTCAAAGGCATATGAAAAAATTTATCAACTGATCGCAGAGGATCAGCCATATACGTTCCTTTACTATGCAAACTCACATCGCGCGATGCCATCTAATCTCCAAGGCTACTCTTACCACCCGAAAGATGAGTATTACAAAATCGAGAAATGGTGGATTGAACAGTAGGCTGTTAGCGAAGAAGGGGGCTTCTCCCCTTTCAGCGTGAAGATAATTCTTTTCAACTTGTGTCGGTTTGGCGTTTAGATGTCAAGAATTCTCATATCACGCTGAAAAGAAGACAGAGGGCTAAAATAAAGATCATTTTAGCCCTTTTTCATCATAGTATGGAGATCCGATGAAAAAGGAGTTGTGCATATGGTTACATATATCATTAGAAGGACACTTCTTTCCATTCCTATCTTATTTGGGATTACCATTTTGTCCTTCGCTATTATGAAAGCAGCACCGGGCGATCCGATGTCGCTCATGATGGACCCGACCATTAGTGCCGCAGACCGGGAAGCCTTTATTGATAAGTACGGCTTGAACGATCCTGAATATGTGCAATATATGAAATGGCTTGGCAATATGCTTCAAGGTGACTTTGGCACCTCCATTGTCAAAAAGGGAACGCCCGTGGCTGATTTGATTTTTGCCCGGCTGCCAAATACCCTCATCCTCATGATCTTTTCTACATTAGTCGCCCTGATCATCGCCATCCCATTTGGTGTTCTTTCAGCAAAACGCCCATATACAAAGCTTGACTATGGCATTACGGTTACATCTTTTATCGGACTGGCTATTCCGAACTTTTGGTTTGGACTCATTCTGATTATGGTTTTATCTGTGAATTTAGGATGGTTTCCGACAGGCGGTGTTTCGACCTTAAATGCCGATTTTAATGTGTTTGACAGGCTCCATCATATCCTTTTACCAGCCTTTGTTTTAGCAACTGCTGATATGGCAGGGCTCACCCGATACACAAGGTCAAGTATGCTTGATGTCATGAGGCAGGATTACATTCGTACGGCGAGAGCAAAAGGCTTTCGAGAAAACAAAGTCATATTTAAGCACGGGTTAAGAAACGGTCTCATGCCTGTAATTACGATATTCGGTCTCATGGTTCCATCCTTTATTGGTGGCGCAGTCGTGGTGGAGCAAATTTTCACTTGGCCAGGTCTTGGAAAGCTGTTTATCGATTCTGCCTTTTCAAGAGATTATCCGGTCATCATGGCAATGACGGTTATTTCCGCAGTACTCGTGGTGGTAGGAAATTTAATAGCGGATATTCTATATGCGATCGTTGATCCGCGTATTGAATATTAGAAGGGAGCTGAAGCACAGTTGGCACAGCCTAATATGGGAACACCTCCTGTTGACCTCAAATTAAAGGAGGGTCTTCCGCCAAAGCCAGAGACGATGCTGCGTTTATTTTGTGAGAAATTCTTCAGAAATAAATTGGCGGTTGCCGGATCCGTGATCTTATTGATGATTATTTTTTCAGCTATTTTCGCTCCAGTGATTGCTCCTTACGCACCAGAGCAACAAGATTTATTGAAGCGGCTCCAGCCACCAAGTGCTGAGCATTTAATGGGGACTGACAAATTTGGCCGAGATATTTTCTCGAGGGTGCTCTATGGCGCAAGGGTCTCCTTATTAGTCGGTTTCGTCTCGGTGGTCGGTGCGATTACCATTGGGACCGTCATTGGAGCGGTAGCAGGCTATTTCAAAGGATTGGTTGATTCTGTCTTAATGAGATTTGTTGATGTGGTATTGTCGATTCCAGACATTTTTCTATTAATCACGCTAGTCACTATTTTCAAACCGGGCATTGATAAATTGATTTTAATTTTTGCTTTGACCGGCTGGACAACAACCGCTCGTCTGATCCGTAGTGAATTCCTTTCACTTCGAACAAGAGAATTCGTACTAGCGGCAAGAACCATCGGAACAAAAAACCATGTCATCATCTTTTCGCATATTTTACCGAACTGTATCGGTCCTATTATCGTGTCAGCGACACTAAAAGTAGGTTCCGTCATTTTAGCTGAATCAACGCTGAGCTATCTAGGATTTGGCATACAGCCGCCAACAGCCAGCTGGGGGAACATGCTGCAAGATGCACAAAACTTCTCGATCATGGTGCAAGCATGGTGGTATCCACTCTTCCCAGGTTTAATGATTTTACTGACCGTTTTATGCTTTAATTTCTTAGGAGACGGGCTGAGAGATGCGCTTGACCCTAAAAAATTAAAGTGAGATGTGAGTCTTCATGACAAAATGAAATGGACTCTGCCACACGCACTCTGTTTTCTTTATGAAAATAAAGACATGCAGGCCATTCTTCATTCCGGTTGAAGTTTTGATAAAGTTGGAATAATTTCTCTATCCCTTGCCCATACTGTGGACAACAGTTTTTATAAAGTGAGGGATTGGTTATGTTATTTCTTCATGACGTTTGGGTGAATTGGTTTGAAGGGGAAGAAAATGGCTACAATGTGTGTCATTTTCATGAGTGGCGCAAGGAGGACAGCGTTGAGCTGTTAGATCAAGTGCCTTTATTGAAGGTGCAGAGTCCTTTGTTTGATTACATAGAAAATGATCTTTCAGAGCTGCCGAAGACGCTGCTAGAATCTGTATTTGAGAAATCATATATTCGGAAAAATCATGAACGGCGTAAATTAGAGTATTGCTTTGTGGTCACGGACGGCATTCGAATCATTGCTGTGGATACGATTGGGTATTCTATTCCTGTGAGGAAAAGCCGCTTAATCCCAAGGCAGGAGCAATTGGTGTATGAAATGGTGAAAGATGTGAAGGCAGAGGAGTATGAATTCTCTAAGGACAGTCTTGAATCGACAAAGGAGTATCATATTTTGTCACTGCCGCCGCAGCATATCAGTGGATTAACGAGAAAAGAAAGACAATTGAAGCAGCTAATGTTTATGGCGCTTGATCAATTAAAAGGGCTCCAAAACAAGGCGGAAATCGCGTATTGGTATACGGAATGGAACCCGCACATGTACAACCAAATCAAACGAATGTCATTCGAAGAGATTTGGAACATGCTTTACAATGAAACGATTGATGGGTGGTCAGAGAATCATTTGGCATTCTGTGAAAAAATGATTAAAGGACAGCCGTTTTTCGAGAAGCTTTGGGAAATGGAAAACGAATCAAAGGTGAATTAGAAAAAGCTTGCAGCGTGAAGTGCTGCAAGCTTTTTTTATTTGCGCTTTCTGCCAAGCCCCATTGCATTCTCCATTTTTTTCAGCATTTTGTTTGCTGCGCGGTTTGCTTTTTCAGCACCTTCGTCTAGAATGCGGTCAAGCTCATCTGACTCAATGAGTTCATAGTATCGATCTTGTATTGGTTTTAACGCATCAACGACGACATTTGCAAGATCTCCCTTAAACTCACCATAGCCTTTGCCTTCGTACTTTTGCTCCAGCTCTGCAATCGATATGTTGCCTAATACAGAATAAATCGTCAGCAAGTTGGCAATGCCAGGCTTGTTTTCTTTGTCATACTTGACGATGCCTTCTGAATCAGTCACAGCACTTTTAATTTTCTTTTCAAGCTGCTTTGGTTCATCTAATAAGGTAATGAATGATTTTTGGTTTGGATCGGATTTGCTCATCTTTTTCGTCGGATCTGCTAAAGACATGATCCGAGCGCCTTCTTTTGGAATCTTCACTTCAGGTACAGTGAAAATATCATTGTATTTCCGGTTGAAACGCTCAGCAAGCGTTTTAGTCAATTCAAGATGCTGCTTCTGGTCTTCTCCAACAGGAACTAGGTCAGTACCGTATAATAAGATATCGCCAGCCATTAATGGGGGATACGTTAATAGACCTGAAACTACAGCTTCCTTACCAGCAGATTTGTCCTTAAATTGGGTCATTCTTTCTAATTCCCCAATATAAGCAACACATTGCAGCATCCATCCTGCCTGGGCGTGAGCAGGTACCTCTGATTGGATAAACAATGTTGCCTTCTCTGGATCAAGTCCAACGGCCAAATAAAGAGCCGCTAAGCTTCTAATATTTTGGCGAAGCGCTAGCCGGTCCTGACTCACTGTAATCGCATGTTGATCAACTACACAAAAATAGCCATGATAATCATGCTGCAAATCGACAAATTGCTTCATTGCTCCAATATAGTTCCCTAAAGTCACAGAACCGCTCGGCTGAATGCCTGAAAAAATCGTCTTCTTTGTCATACTAAAAC
Organism: Bacillus pumilus; assembly: GCF_003431975.1. GTDB lineage: Bacteria > Bacillota > Bacilli > Bacillales > Bacillaceae > Bacillus > Bacillus pumilus_N. The sequence goes on from NZ_CP027116.1 coordinate 1,197,051, forward strand.
CTCTTTTCTTCAATATAAAAAGGCCCACCCGTCTCTTTTCAACAGAAAAGGGACGAATGAACCGTGGTACCACCCTTGTTATTTCACATAGAAATCACTCAAGACGTTGATATCGGAGACTGCTCCGTCTAAGCCTACTTACCTCTAAAAGTGTTCGGTTAGCTGCTCCAAAGCCCATTCCATATATGCCATTGTCTGCTCGCACCGGCCGCAGACTCTCTGTAAATGGTGAATATATGTACTCTTCTTTTTCATCGCAACGGTATGTCTATCTATTATAAAGGATGACCATAAAAAAGTCACGAAGCCCCTTATGTGACCTTCTCATCATGTCGTTTGACACTTAAAATTTTAGATAAAATACCAACGATCTGTCAGAATTTTTTAAAAAAGGATGATTAATTATATGTATAAAACATTATTCCTGCTGAATTTGTTAAATTATTTTAATCAATTTACGCTTTAATTTGTTGAAGTGATTGAGACTTTAGTTTATAAAAATCCCTCTTTATCCCCATTTACGTTTTTTAAAAATATATGAAATTGATATTGCAATAAATTATTCTATTCATTATAATGAATTTGTTCACACGTTTGTGCTAGGCTCTTTACATAGTGAAAATTCAGAAAAAACAAAAGAAATAGAAAGTGAGCTAATTAGGGACTTTTTTACGCTATTTCTTAAATCTGAATCTCATCTTCTATCGAGACCTTTGAACTAAAACATATTATAAGGGGGAATACAGTTGAAAAAGCGTTGGTCTGTTGTTACTTTAATGCTTATTTTCACACTTGTATTAAGCGCTTGTGGTTTCAGCGGAAACAAATCAGGCGACAGCACGAGCAGTTCTGGAGAGGCTAAAACAACTTTAAATGTGAATATCTCCACTGAGCCTTTTTCTCTACATCCGGGATTGGCAAATGATTCAACTTCAGGAAGTGTCATTCGTCAGACTTTTGAGGGATTAACAAGAATTAACGCTGAAGGAAAGCCTGAAAATGCAATGGCTTCTGATATCAAAACAAGTGCTGATGGTAAAACATACACATTCACACTTCGTGATGCAAAATGGTCTAATGGTGATCCTGTTAAAGCAGAAGATTTCGAATATGCTTGGAAATGGGCATTAGATCCTAAAAATGAATCTCAATATGCTTACCAGCTTTACTATATTAAAGGTGCTGAAGCAGCAAACAAAGGGAAAGCGAAAGTTGCTGATGTTGGCATTAAAGCTAAAGACGATAAAACGCTTGTAGTTGAGCTAGAGAACCCAACACCGTTCTTTACTGAACTAACTGCATTCTATACGTATATGCCAATCAACAAAAAAGTGGCTGAAAAGAATAAAAACTGGTACACAAATGCTGGTGAAAACTACGTATCTAACGGACCATTCGTTCTTTCTAAATGGAAACATGGTGGTTCTATCACGCTTGAAAAGAACAATGAGTACTGGGATAAAGATACTGTGAAATTGAAAAAGATTAACATGTCTATGATCAAAGATACAAACACTGAGCTTAGCATGTTCAAAAAAGGCGAGCTTGACTGGGCTGGTTCACCAACTGGAAGCCTTCCAACAGAGTCTTTAAAAACATTGAAAAAAGAAGGCGGTCTTAAAATTCAAACGATCGCTGGTATTTATAACTACAAATTCAACACAAAAGTAAAACCTTTAAACAATGCAAACATCCGTAAAGCCCTTACTTACTCAATCAACCGTCAAGCGATCGTTGACAAAATTACGCAAGGTGAACAAGTTCCAGCAATGGCAATCGTTCCTCCAACAATGGAAGGATTTACTGATAACAAAACTGGCTACTTCAAAGATCACGATGTAGATACTGCTAAAAAGCTTCTTGAAAAAGGTGCGAAAGAATTAGGCTATAAGTCTGTTTCTGACCTTCCAGCATTGAAACTTTCTTACAACACAGATGAAGGCCACCAAAAGATTGCACAAGCAATTCAAGAAATGTGGAAAAAAGATTTAGGTGTGAAAGTTGAACTTGATAACTCTGAGTGGAACGTTTACATCGACAAAATCCACAGTGGAGATTATCAAATCGGACGTATGGGCTGGTTAGGTGACTTCAACGATCCAGTGAACTTCCTTGAGCTTTACAAAGATAAAGACGGTGGAAACAACGACACTGGATGGGAAAGCAAAGAATACAAACAATTGTTGAATGATTCTGCTAAAGAAACAGATAAAACGAAGCGTGAAGAAATGCTGAAAAAAGCAGAAGAAATCATCATCAACGATATGCCTGTAGCACCAATTTACTTCTACACTCAACTTTGGGTACAAGATCCAAAACTAAAAGGTGTAGTTGTATCTGGACTAGGTGACGTTCAATACAAATGGGCACATTTCGAAAAGTAAGAGTTATAGTGTAAGAGATCTACGGCAAGGATCTTAAGGTATATGGAGGATGTCTCTCCATATACCTTTCTTGCTGATTAGAGAAAATGTTGTAAAATCATGGAGGTGCAATTCCGTTGCTTAAATATATCGGTAAGCGATTAATATATATTTTAATCACACTGTTTGTTATTGTAACTGCAACTTTCTTTCTCATGCAGGCAGCACCGGGTGGTCCATTCTCTGGTGAGAAGAAACTTCCTGCTGAAATTGAAGCAAACCTTAACGAGCACTACGGGTTGGACAAGCCCTTATTTGTTCAATATGTAAGCTACTTAGGTTCAGTTGCAAAATTAGACTTTGGTCCCTCATTTAAATATAAAGGACAAACCGTAAATGACTTAATCAGTTCTGGATTCCCCGTTTCCTTTACCCTCGGAATTGAGGCAATTCTCCTCGCATTAGCATTTGGTGTATTGTTTGGGGTCCTTGCAGCGCTCTATCATAACAAGTGGCAAGACTATACGATTGCCATTTTAACGATCTTTGGAATTTCAGTTCCAAGTTTCATTTTAGCTGCGCTACTACAATATGTATTTGCATCTGAGGCAAGCTTTATAGCGATTTTCCCAGTTGCAGGATGGGAGTCTTGGGCCAGCACCGTACTACCTTCTATTGCACTTTCCTTCATGCCAATGGCATTTATCGCTAGACTTGCACGGTCAAGTATGCTTGAAGTTCTAAACAGTGACTACATTAGAACGGCTAGAGCGAAAGGATTAACGAAATCAGCTGTGACGATTAAACACGCGATTCGAAACGCATTGTTACCTGTTATTACATACATGGGACCAATGGCTGCTTCAGTTTTAACAGGTAGTTTTGTCGTGGAGAAGATTTTCGGTATTCCTGGATTAGGCTCTCACTTTGTCACAAGTATTACAAACCGTGATTACACCGTCATCATGGGTGTCACAGTCTTCTACAGTATTATTCTATTAATCAGTATTCTAGTTGTTGATGTCCTTTACGGTATTATCGATCCTAGAATTAAACTGACGAAGGCGAAGAAAGGGGTCTAACACATGGAAGAGATGAGAAAAGATTTATTTGTGCCTGCGACAGCTGACGCAGCAGAATCTGAAAAAATTTCTAAACCTAGTCTATCTTTATGGAAGGATGCTATGCTTCGCTTCCGTGCAAATAAACTTGCTATGGTCGGGCTCGCAATCATTTTGATTATTGTGATACTGGCTATCTTTGTTCCTGTATTTTCTAAATATGATTACTCGACAACAGATTTATTGAATGCTGACCAGCCGCCTTCAAAAGAGCACTGGTTTGGTACAGATGATTTAGGTCGTGACATGTTTGTCCGTACATGGGTCGGGGCAAGAATTTCGATCTTCATCGGTCTTGCTGCAGCTATTCTTGACGTCATCATCGGGATTATTTGGGGAAGTATTGCAGCATTTAAAGGCGGCCGTACAGATGAAGTCATGATGCGTATTGCTGACGTTTTATGGGCAATTCCAACACTACTCATGGTCATCTTAATGATGGTTGTTCTGCCAAAAGGATTATTAACGATCATCCTTGCCATGACCGTCGTAGGCTGGATCAACATGGCGCGTATCGTTCGGGGACAGGTTTTACAATTGAAGAGTCAAGAGTACGTTCTTGCCGCACAAACATTAGGTGCGAAAACATCTAGACTTTTATTTAAACACTTAATACCAAACTCAATGGGACCAATTCTTGTCACAATGACACTCACTATTCCTTCTGCTATTTTCACGGAGGCATTCTTAAGCTATCTAGGGCTTGGTGTACCGGCTCCATTAGCAAGCTGGGGAACAATGGCGTCTGACGGAATTCCGGCTATGACGTACTATCCTTGGAGATTATGGTTCCCAGCCGCATTTATCTGTATTACAATGTTTGGTTTTAACGTGGTCGGAGACGGACTAAGAGACGCTTTAGATCCGAAGTTGCGTAAATAAGGAGTGATTAGGATGGAACGTGAACGTATTCTAGAGGTGAAAGACCTTGCAATTTCATTTAAAACATATGGTGGAGAGGTTCAAGCCATTCGTGGTGTGAACTTCCACTTAAATAAAGGCGAGACACTTGCTATTGTAGGTGAATCTGGCTCTGGTAAAAGTGTGACATCACAGGCCATCATGAGATTAATTCCGATGCCGCCGGGTTATTTCAAGCGCGGAGAGATCCTGTTTGATGGGCAAGATATTGTCAAGAAAAATGAAAAACAAATGCAAACCATTCGAGGAAAAGATATCTCAATGATCTTCCAGGATCCTATGACTTCTTTGAATCCAACAATGAAAGTCGGGAAACAAATTACAGAAGTACTGTTCAAGCATGAACAAATCTCAAAAGAAGCGGCTGAAAAAAGAGCCATTGAACTACTGGAGCTTGTTGGGATTCCAATGCCTGAAAAAAGAATCAAACAATACCCGCATGAATTTAGTGGCGGGATGAGACAAAGGGTTGTCATTGCAATGGCACTCGCAGCAGATCCTAAGCTATTGATTGCCGATGAGCCGACGACTGCACTTGATGTAACGATTCAAGCACAAATTTTAGAGCTAATGAAAGAAATTCAGCAAAAGGTTGAAACATCCATTATCTTTATTACGCATGATCTAGGTGTTGTCGCCAACGTTGCTGATCGTGTAGCTGTTATGTATGCAGGACAGATTGTGGAGACAGGGACTGTTGATGAAATTTTCTACAATCCGAAGCATCCGTATACGTGGGGACTATTAGCATCAATGCCGAGCCTTGACACAGATGGCGGAGATGAAGGAAAACTGACTGCAATTCCAGGAACACCTCCGGATCTGACAAACCCGCCGAAAGGAGATGCATTTGCACTCCGAAGTGATTATGCAATGAAAATTGACTTTGAACAAGAACCGCCAATGTTCAAAGTATCAGATACGCATTACGTGAAATCATGGCTACTTCATCCAAATGCACCTAAAGTTGAACCGCCTGCTTCTGTAAAGGCGAGAATGCGTGAACTAGAAGGTAGCTACGAAAAACCTGTATTAGTAAAAGAGGGTGAATAGCATGGCAGAAAAACTGTTAGAAATCAAAAATTTGAAGCAGCATTTCCATACAGCAAGAGGGACTGTGAAAGCAGTGGACGGCGTTTCATTTGATATTTATAAAGGTGAAACACTTGGCCTTGTAGGGGAGTCTGGTTGTGGTAAATCCACTACTGGCCGTTCAATCATTAGACTCTATGATGCAACAGATGGTGAAGTTCTTTATAAAGGAGAAAGTGTACACGGAAAGAAATCTAGGCAGAAAATGCTTGAGTTCAACCGTCAAATGCAGATGATCTTCCAAGATCCATATGCCTCACTGAACCCTAGAATGACAGTGCTTGACATCATTGCAGAAGGCATCGACATTCATGGCCTTGCAAAAACAAAGCAAGCGCGTAAAGAGCGTGTATACCAGCTGCTTGAAACTGTTGGTTTGAATAAAGAGCATGCGAACAGATACCCGCATGAATTCTCAGGTGGTCAAAGGCAGCGTATCGGGATTGCCCGTGCATTAGCAGTTGAGCCGGATTTCATCATTGCCGATGAACCAATCTCTGCATTAGATGTATCGATCCAAGCACAGGTCGTCAACTTAATGAAAGAACTTCAAGAAGAAAAAGGGTTAACGTACTTATTCATTGCCCATGACCTATCTATGGTAAAATACATCAGCGATCGTATTGGCGTGATGTATTTCGGAAAGTTGGTTGAGCTGGCACCAGCGAATGAATTATACGAAAATCCGCTTCATCCATATACAAAATCATTACTATCTGCGATTCCGCTTCCAGATCCAGATTACGAGCGTAACCGCCAACGAATCAAGTACGATCCATCTGTTCACAAAGGAACGAACACAGAGTTCCGTGAAGTAAAGCCGGGTCACTTTGTCAGCTGCACAGAGGAAGAATTCAAAGAGCTGCAAGCTAAACAATCATAAGAAGAAAGAAGCGCTGCGCTGTCAGTGCTTCTTTTTTTGTTTTACAAAAATACAAGATGATGGTAATTTTTAGTTAACAGGGTCTAGGAGGAAAATAGATGTCCATATGGAAGACGTTTCGTTACTCATTGTTTCACTTTCTAATTGTATTCATGCTATTTTCAACGTCCTTTTTGAGGAAACCTAATGGAGGACAGTGGATGCTCGTTTTTATGGTGCTCATTGGCATCTTGTCTTTTACAGTGGAATATATGCTTCATCGGAAAATACGCAATAAGGAGCAAGAAACGCAGCGCATGAAGTATCTTTATTTCATCATGTTTCAAACTGGGATGACTCTTATGTTGTTTATCTGCTTTCAACGACTCATGGATCGCTCAATATAAAACTTTTTTCTTTTGTGTAAAAAAAGTGAAACCAGATAAGAGTTTGCTGCGTCTTACTAGTACAGGCGTTTAAATAGCAGGAAATCGGGAATATCTAAGGAAGTGGTTCTTAACGATATCATAAGGAGCGGATCCATGAATTGGTATGAAAAGCTCAGTGAATACTTCCCGATAGAAGAAATGAAGTCAAAAGAGCATATGGAAGCTTTATTAAAGGAAAGAAGTGATGTTTATCATAAGGAGGAAGGACCTCATCATGTGATGATGTTTGCAGAATTTGACTCTTTCATCTTTATTGATTATTTATTTGTTTCCAGAGATGCAAGAGGTGAAGGCCTCGGATCAAAGCTCATTCATAAGCTGAAGGAAAAAAAGAAACCGATCTTGCTTGAGGTCGAGCCTGTAGATGAAGATGATGTAGATACTGCAAAACGCCTAAAGTTTTATCAAAGAGAACACTTCAAGCATGCAGAATCAATCGGTTATAAACGCAGGTCACTTGCAACCAATGAAGTGAACCGCATGGAAATCCTTTATTGGTCTCCCCTTACAGATGATGAGGAAGAAATGATGGAGGCCATGAGGAAGACTTATGAACGAATCCATACGTATAAAGATGAAGAATGGTATGGACAATCGTATGAGGATGTTGATGATGTTTTGAAGGTCATTGAAAATAGAAAACAAAAAAATATTTTCGATCATCTCGACTAAATGAGAATGTTCAGACATCAAGCATCATTGTAATTTGAATGAAATTGTCTAGTTTTTGTCACAAAAATTGCAAGAAAATCTGTTCACACTTACTTTTTTATAGTATAATCACTATAAAGATTACTTATTTAGAACAATTTTAATTTAAGAATACAGATCAATATTCATTCTACAAATTGAGGAGTGAAGATTTATGGTAACATTATACACATCACCAAGCTGTACATCATGTAGAAAAGCAAGAGCGTGGTTAGAAGAGCACAATATCCCTTATCAAGAGAGAAACATCTTTTCTGAGCCTCTTTCAATCGATGAAATTAAAGAAATTCTTCGAATGACTGAAGACGGTACAGATGAAATTATCTCAACACGTTCGAAAGTATTCCAAAAGCTAAATGTAAATGTTGAGACAATGCCGCTTCAACAATTGTATAAACTGATCAATGAGCATCCAGGTCTTTTAAGACGTCCAATTATTTTGGATGAGAAAAGACTGCAAGTTGGGTACAATGAAGATGAAATTAGACGTTTCCTTCCAAGAACTGTTCGTACATTCCAACTAAGAGAAGCTCAGCGACTTGCTAACTAATAGAAAATGAAAAGCTGCCGGTTAATTGGCAGCTTTTTTTATTTGTTTTCAGCCGTTTGTTCATAAAAGAGGCTGGCTAAGATGACCACGATGACGGTTAAAAACGGAAGCATCAATTCAAGAGCTGCGTGCTGAGCCATAAATTCATTCAATTTCACATCACGAACAATCATTTCACCTCCAGTAAAAGCCAAAAGAGCACTTCCTCCGTATAAAAGGAATGGAAATTTCGTTAAAGCGGCATGAATCAGCTTACTTCCCCAAATAATAATCGGTACTGAAATCATGAGGCCAAAAGCGGTCAGCAGCATGTTGCCTTTTGCTGCACCTGCAACTGCAATCACATTATCAAGTGACATAAAGAGGTCGGCAATCACAATGGTCTGGACCGCACGCCAGAGGGAGCCACTGCTTTTAATGCGAATCGATTCTTTTTTTTGTTCAATTAACAAATTATATCCTATATAAAGGAGAAAAAGCCCGCCGATAAATTGCAAATAAGGGATGGTCAATAAATAAACTGCGGCACCTGTCATCGTAATTCTCATCAGCACTGCCAAAAGTGTGCCGATCCATATGGCTTTATTGCGTTTTTCATTTGACAAGCTGCGGCTGGCCATCGCAATGATCAATGCGTTATCTCCGCCTAAAATCAGATCTATGCCAATAATCATCAGTAAGGATACGATCCATTCTGTTTCCATCCATTTCACCTCTCGTCCTAATAAAGCTCGTACAACCAATATATGAAGACAATTCAAATATATGTTTCTCCAAGTTTTCTCTGCAAAAAATGCGTTTTTATTTCTTTTATTCATGTTTTATCATAAAATAGACAGTACGAAGCAATAGCTCAATTCTTTAAACGGTTAACATGTAGACGGAACGGGTAAAGTGTAGTAAAGTACTATTAATTGGGAGCTTGTATGTCCCTTCAACATCTTATATAGAAGGGAAGGTTGGCAAAATGGAAATCGAAAGAATAAATGAACATACAGTAAAATTTTATATGTCCTACGGTGATATTGAAGATCGCGGATTTGACCGTGAAGAGATTTGGTATAATCGTGAGCGCAGTGAAGAGCTGTTTTGGGAAGTAATGGATGAAGTGCACGAAGAAGAAGAATTTGCAGTTGAGGGACCACTTTGGATTCAAGTGCAGGCACTTGATAAAGGTCTTGAAATTGTCGTGACGAAAGCCCAACTTTCTAAAGATGGACAAAAGCTCGAATTGCCGATTCCAGAAGATAAAAAAGATCAAACAGATGAAGAAAGTCTAGACGCACTGCTTGATGATTTTCATAAAGAAGAGCAAGATCAAGATGACCATAATGAGAAGGACAAAAAACTTCAACTTCAATTTGTGTTAAAAATGGATGACTTTGAAGATTTGATTGCACTTTCTCAATTAAATATGCAGGATTTTACCACGAGTTTATATTCGTTTGAAAACCGTTATTATCTATATGTTGACTTCCACGAGGATTTGTCAGATGAGCAAGTGGAGAATAAGCTCAGCATTTTGCTTGAATATGCTCATGAATCAGTAGTCAGCATTTACAGACTGAAAGAGTACGGTCAGCTGATTATCGAAGGGAACGCCCTTGAAACGATTCAACAGCACTTCTCGTAACCAATAAAAAGTCGATTTCTATAGAGGAATCGGCTTTTTTATCTGAATGAATAAGTAAATAAAGAGATCGGCAAGGAGAAAATGAAATGAGAAATTTAGTTAAAGTTCTATTTTTTCTTATCATTACGATAGGTGCTTATTTGGTCATTCAAATCATTGCCGGTGATTTGGCGGTAAGTGTATTAAGTTCGATCAGTGTTCTATTCACTTTATCGATTATCTTCATCGGGTTTGTCATTTTCTTGGAGAACCGTAATCCGTCTCAAACGATTACGTGGCTTGTCCTTCTTGGGAGTTTTCCGTTATTTGGCTTTTTGTTTTACATTTTCTTTGGACGCAATATTAAAAAGCGCCGTCTGTTTGAAAAGAAAGCCGCGTTGGACGAACAGTTAATCCAGGAAGATGAACATATTCATAGAGAAGCGATTGAAAAAATGACGCATATGGGTGATCATCAGCAGCTCTTATTTAAGCTGGCCCACAGACTTGGACATACCCCTATTACGTACCGCACGTCCTCTAAAGTCTTAACCAATGGAGAAGAAACATTCTCTCATATTTTTGAAGAAATCAAAAAAGCAACACATCACATTCACCTAGAATATTATATTCTCCGCCACGATGACCTTGGGCAAGAATTAAAGGATATTCTAATTGAAAAAGCGAAAAATGGCGTGATTGTCCGTTTCTTATATGACGATGTAGGAAGCTTAAAGCTCTCACGTCAATATATTGCTGACCTAGAAAAGGCCGGCGTTCAGATCGTTCCATTTTTACCTGTAAGGCTACCTCTGTTAAATAATAAAATCAACTTCCGAAATCACCGGAAAATCGTCGTGATTGATGGTGAAGTCGGATTTGTCGGCGGGCTGAACATTGGAGACGAATATATGGGCAGAAGCAGACAATATGGATTTTGGCGTGACACGCATATGATGATTAAGGGTGAAGCTGTTCGAGACCTGCAGCAGATTTTCATGCAAGATTGGTATTATATGACGAATGAAAGATGCTCAGGTGTGGACTATTTTAAAGATTTCAGTCACCTTGAAAGCACAACAGAAGGCGTACAAATGATCGCAGGCGGTCCTGATAAACAGTGGGAGGTTATCAAAAATCTCTTTTTCTCCATGATCATCTCTGCCAAAAAGTCTATTTGGATCGCTTCACCGTATTTTGTGCCGGATGATGATATTTTGTCCGCATTGAAAATTGCTGCATTAAGCGGAGTAGATGTACGAATTATTGCTCCGAAGAATCCAGATAAACGGATCGTTTTCCATGCGTCTCGTTCATACTTCCCAGAGCTTCTGGAAGCAGGGGCGAAGGTGTATGAGTATGATCAAGGCTTTATGCATAGTAAATTTATTATTGTGGATAGTGAGCTGGCTTCGATTGGAACGGCCAACATGGATATGAGAAGCTTTCATTTGAATTTTGAAGTGAATGCCTTCCTCTATAAAACGAAGAGCACAGAGAAGCTCGTTAATGACTTCTTAGGTGATTTAGAGCAGTCACATGAAATTGTCCTAGAAGAATTTGCTAAGAGACCTTTGAGGGTAAGACTGTTTGAATCCACAGCAAGATTATTATCACCACTATTATAAAGATTGTATTTTCCCCCTTACTATTAGGGGGATTTTTAATTTTGGGGGAGAAAAACATGAGTAAAATCATGTTTTCACACAATAAAAGTTCATTTTGCTTATTCGCTCTCTTATATACGAACAAGCTATAATACGTTCATCAAAAAGTAAGGGGAGAGCTGAATGAATGCAGCGATTATGGATAACGGAAAGCTTATTCGAATTACACATCATTTATCGAAAAAACGTCTGGAGCATGTAAGGACGACGTGCAAATTTTATTGTCCTGAATGCAGAGAAGAGGTGCAATTAAAGCTTGGTGAACATCGCGTCTTTCATTTTGCACATAAACAGCTGACAGCTTGTCCGTTCGCCAGAGGTGAAACGGCTTATCATCAGGCAGGGAAGGAAGCTATTTTGAGTTGGCTAGAGCGGCTTGGACATAAACCAGTGCTGGAGAGTTATGTTTCAAAGATTCAGCAGCGTCCTGACGTGACTGTCTCTATTGGAGATACAAGCTATGCAATTGAATATCAATGTTCGAATATTTCCCGGCAAGAGCTGCGCAATAGAACAGCAGGACTTCGTGAAGCAGGTCTATTCCCAATATGGGTAATTGGGGCAAATCGTTTAAAGCGGATATCTGCTCAGCTCTTTTCCTTCTCTTCCATTCATTGGGGGATGTTAAGGGAATCACAGAATAAGAGTCTGATTTTTTATTGTCCGCTTCAGAATAGGTTCATCCAACTTGCTCAATTCCTCGTATTTCAACCGACGAAAGTATGTGCTGCTATGACTGTCAGACCGCCATCAGCATATGGCGGTCTTTCTGCACTCCTATCTCCGCCTTTAAGCAAAAGAATGGTACACAAGCAATGGCTTAGGTGTATACAGCAATTTAGAGAGCGGCCTCCGCGTATTTTATCAAACGAAAGCAAACGATTGAGAGACGTGTTCTATGAGCATCATCAAACGGCTTTCCCTTTTCTGCCGACCGAATTATTTATCCCGCTGCAAGAAGCGTATATCTTTACAAGCCCTGTTTATGTTTGGCAGGGGTGTCTGTTTGATTGGATAATAAGGAAAAAAGGAAATCGTCCAGTAACGATTCAATTGCTCATGAAAGAAATCAAGCGGTGTGTGAAGATGAAAGAAATCAAGCTTCGATTTAGCGATGTTTCAATAGGAGAAATGAAAAAAGTCATGACGGCATATGTAAATGCGCTTGTCAGACAAGGGTTTTTACACATGACGAAAAAGGGTAATTATGAAGTAGCGTCGAACCATGTGCCGTTACAAACAGTAGATGAAGCGTTCAAACGTGATGCTTTCTTATTTCATTAGCATGTTTCATGCCCACTTTGTTCATGATAAGAAAAAGGTGGTGCTGCGATTGAATAAGAAGAAACGCTTTTTTCTCATTTTTTTAGTCTGTTTGGTATTTATTTCTGCATATGATTTGACAAATATAGTTCAAAACAAAGAAGATAAATACAACACCAATTTCTTTCACTTTCCGAAAGGTTGGTTCAACACAACTTATGCAAGGGGGATTCATATGACTTCACAAAGCAAAAACAACCATTTACCAGACAGAAGCGAAGTAAAAGAAGAAAACAAATGGCGTCTTGAAGATATTTTTGAAAGCGTCGATGCGTGGAACAAGGAATTCGAAGTGGTCAAAAAAGAAATTCCTAAGCTGGCCCAATTTAAAGGCAAGCTGGCCCATTCTGCTGATGTGCTGTATGAAGCCCTAACCTTTCAGGATCAACTTTCTGAAAAGCTTGGCAAGCTTTATACATATGCGCACATGAAATACGATGAAGATACGACAAACTCATCATTTCAAGCGCTGAATGATAAGGCGTCGAATTTATTTACGCAGCTCTCTAGTACATCTGCTTATATTGTTCCAGAGATTTTATCGATTCAGGAAGATAAATTGCAGCAGTTTATTTTGGAAAAAGAAGAATTAAAACTATATTCCCATGCTCTTGAAGAAATTAATAAAGAGCGTCCACATATTTTAAGTGAGGAGCAAGAAGCTTTATTAGCTGAGGCCTCTGAACCTCTTTCAACTTCTTCTACTACTTTTAGTATGTTTAACAATGCCGATATTTCATTCCCTTCTGTAAAGGATGAAAACGGAGAAGAAAAGAAGATTACACACGGTAACTTCATCACATTTTTAAACAGTGATGATCGTGAAGTGAGAAAGAATGCCTTTAAAGCTGTGTATAAAACGTATGATCAGTATAAAAACACACTTGCTTCAACACTGAGCGGCTCGATTAAAAAAGATAATTTTTATGCAAAAGTACGAAATTATAAATCGGCAAGAGAATCAGCCCTATCACGAAACAGTATTCCAGAAGAAGTATATGACAATCTAATTGATACAGTTCATCAATATTTACCTTTATTACACCGTTATATTGAATTACGCAAAAAGGTATTAAAGCTTGATGAAGTGCACAATTATGACTTGTATACACCACTTGTGAAAGATGCTGGCATGAAGCTAACCTACGATGAAGCAAAGGATTATATGCTAAAAGGATTAGCGCCATTAGGAGAAGAATATGTCTCCGTTTTAAAAGAGGGGCTTAACAATCGCTGGGTAGATGTTTATGAGAACAAAGGAAAACGAAGCGGTGCGTATTCATCTGGAAGCTATGGCACAAATCCATATATCCTTATGAACTGGCAAAATAATATTGATAATTTATTTACACTGGCTCATGAATTTGGTCACTCTGTCCACAGTTACTATACAAGAAAACACCAGCCATATCCGTATGGCAACTACAGTATCTTTGTAGCTGAAGTGGCTTCCACTACAAATGAAGCGTTACTTGGCGAATACTTGCTTCATCATTTAGAGGATAAAAAACAGCGTTTGTATGTGTTAAATCACTTGTTAGAAGGGTTTAGAGGAACGGTATTCAGACAGACGATGTTTGCCGAGTTTGAGCATCTTATTCATGTGAAAGCACAAGAAGGAGAGGCTTTAACGCCAGAATTCATGACGAACCTTTATTACGACCTGAATAAGAAGTATTTTGGAGACGGCATGGTTGTGGATAAGGAAATCGGATTAGAATGGACGAGAATTCCTCATTTCTACTACAACTATTATGTATATCAATATGCGACAGGCTATAGTGCTGCTCAGGCATTGAGTAAGCAAATATTAGAAGAAGGAAAACCTGCGGTGGAGCGCTACACAGACTTCCTTAAAGCAGGGAGCTCAGATTACCCAATCAATGTACTGAAAAAAGCAGGTGTTGATATGGCTTCGAAAGAACCAATCGAAGCAGCATGCAAATTGTTCGAAGAAAAACTGAAAGAAATGGAAGAGCTCATCTCTAGAACGGGTGAGTAACGAAAAGACTTCTGTCAGACGTGTGAGTGAAAACTCATCTTTTGACAGGAGTTTTTTACCATACAAAAAGACCTCTTCGCATGTAGAGGTCTTTCCTTATCATCAGCCTTTAAACCCTTTAAAGGTCTTCCGGTGGTTCATTCGATAAAGTGTAAAAAGAATTGAAGCAAATAAGAGCGGGGAGGTGAGATAAAGAGGAAGCATTTTCATTAAGCCTAATATATTTAAAAAGAAAAATAAGCCTATGGCAACAAGTCCAATAGTTGTGCTGCGCATGCAGATCCCTCCATTTTTTCGTTACTTTCACTATATGAAAGTGACTACCCTCTTATGTTTTGTGACAAAAATATGAACATATAGTATATCTGTTGTCATAAGTCGACAAAATTTGATATACTACAGATGTGAAATTAATCACATACAAACATTACCCCTTTGTTTGACCGTGAAAAATTTCTCCCATCCCCTTTGTTGTCGTTAAGACATAGTGAAACCGCGCTTATCCCGGCGCGGTTTCTTCGTACCTAAAAATAGAACAAATGTTCCTTTTTGAGATAAAGAAAAACATGGGTCAGCACCCATGTTCATTCTCACAGCGATAGACATCAAGATCTGAATGATGGTCATTTTCTTTATAGCGCCAAAACATTTCTTGATGTACTTGCACACGTTCTACTTTTTTAGCGAAAGCCAGTTTTTTCATTTCTCGTTCAACTTCTTCAAGCGTTAGGTCATAGACAACAGCAATTTCTTTGGCGGATGCAAATTGAAAGTAAGCAATAAACCATTCAAGTGGAGGCCGTTCTGAAGGTGTTGGTTTTTCACCAATCATTTCAAAAAGGATTTCCTCGTATACATCGTAAGAATAAGCTCCTGAAATTTTTAGCCCTTCATCTCCGTTGACTGTATTAAAAAAGGCGAAGGTTGGAAGCTCAGATACGTCCATTTCAGCGGCAATTTTCATATCACATTTTAATGCTTTAACAGCACTTTGAGAATGAATATCGCGCTGGAATTCTTCGATGTCCAGCCCAGCACATTTTGCATTTTCTAGCAGGACATGTTCACTCGTGACATCTTGCTGATGACAAAAAAGGGACTCTTGAATGAGGCGCAAAAATTTCATTCCACATTTTCTGCCTTGAAGCTCAGCCGCTTTTAATGCAAGCGAGGCGAGATAGGGGGAAGTCACAATTTGTTCAGACAGCATTTGTTCTTTTTTGGTCTGAGTTTTGGTCGCAAATTTCCCCCATGCTTCGGTCAGTAAATGCTTTTTCCTTTTGCGATTCAATGCATTAATACTAGAACTTGTCACCGTTCGTAAAGTGAAGAAACGGCCGTACTTCATTTTCAATTTTTTAATGGATGGCTCTAATAACCAGCAGTCTGGGCTTAGAGGGTCAATGAATACATAGATTTCAATCGGCTTTTGAGGATGTCCGTGACAGTGTGAGAAATATTGATCGTGCGTATTGCAGCTCAAGGTCGTCCATCCTTTTCAGGTGTTTGATTAACCATATGACGAGCCGTTAGAGAAAGCCGCTCAAATAAAAAGTCACGAATATCGCCGGTTAGTCCTACTTGATCCATTGCATCCTCCATGCATTCAAGCCATGCGTCAGCCCGCTCCTCAGTAATTGGAAAAGGGAGATGTCTCGCCCGCAGCATGGGGTGACCATGCTCCTCTGTATAAAGCGGGGGTCCGCCTAAATATTGCGTTAAAAACTGTTTTTGTTTTCTTGCTGTTTCTTTTAAGTCATCCGGGAAAATAGGATGAAGCAAAGGATGACACTTTACATTTTCATAAAAAGTATCAACAAGTTGCGATAGAAGTTCCTCTCCAACCGCTTCGTAAGGTGCGTTAAACGATTGTACCATGTTGACTACTCCTTTTACTCGTAGTTAATAGGATGAAGCGCCCTATTATGAATTCATTTATTTCAAAAGTGATATTCAGTTTGTTCTATTTTATTGTTTCTATTCTTGTATATTTATTTTAACAACCTCAACTCAATTCCACAAACAAACCGCTTTGGTCTATTGGAAATAAAGAAAGAGGCGGGTTCCGTGATCAATTGACCATATCATAACACATTCAGTCAAAAAAGGGTGAAAAGCGACATACAAAAAACCGAAGAGGTTATTCTCTTCGGTTTAAGCGAAATATTGAGATGTGATTTTCTTTACATAATTTTGAGTTTCTTTAAATGGTGGAATGCCGCCGTATTTATCAACATTGCCTGAGCCTGCATTATAGGCGGCTAAGGCGAGTGAGACATTCCCATTATATTTCTGAAGCATTTGTTTGATATATTTCGTGCCACCCTCAATGTTTTGGGCCGCATCAAAAGCATTATTTACACCAAGTGACTTAGCAGTAGATGGCATGAGTTGCATGAGGCCAAGTGCTCCTGCATGGCTGACCGCATTCGTACGATAGCCGGATTCTTGCTTGATGACTGCATGAATTAGTTTCTCTGGAACACCGTGTTTTTGAGCCATTTGTGACACGATTTGATTAATCTCTTTTGATGACGAGCCGCTTGAGACAGCTTTTTGAAGTGGCGGCGTGTAGCTGTTGTTTAAAACATTCCCAATCCCATTTGCTGTATTCAATTGAGTGTCATTCGCATATAAAGATTGAGCTTGAAGCGGCTCACTGCCGGCCATAGCAGACAAGTATGGGTTTGTACGCGCGTACTGCGTGTTTGGAGCGGTTGATGGGTCCGTTCCCATAAACGCAGAAATGGAAAGCGGCAGGCGTGATAATTCTGATCCGCCTAGAAAATCTTGCAGCAGTGACTGAAAAGAAGTTTGTGCATTCGATTCCTGGCCAGTTGGCATTTGCGTTTGTCCCGGGTCTGTTTGTAACGTTTTAAGTGCTTGAAGCTGCATAAAGGATTGAAGTTGATTGACGTTCATCATGTTCCTCCTTCAAGGAATTCATCTATTCTCTGTTTTCATTTTCTCTTCATAAAAACGAACAACTTTGTTTTTCGTTTTGCGTACAGGGATTTGGAATTGTTGGAGCAATGCGGAGAATGCGGCTTGTCCGATTTCCAGATCGCTCACTTCAAATTCAAGTTCATAGTCCTCTACTGTTAAATATCGGCTATGATCCAAAACAATTAAGCCTTCTTTGATCATTTTTTCTGCTCTTGATGTTTCAAGTGAACCAAAGAACACAATTTGATCCGTTTGAATGTTCAGGTGATCTAGCCTGTCCGCCACTTCACCTTCTGGCAGCTGAAAATCGTCAAGGCTTGAAGGAGGAGAGATTGTTTGATGGGTTTCAAGCAAGCCTATCTCGTGCGGTTCCTTTAACGTGAGGACCCATTGTCCGTCTTTTTCTCTCATTCTTAATGCAGCAAATTGAGATTTTATATCAAATTGAGGAGTATCAAAATAATAGTTGGTTTGCGTGTGAAAATCCGCATCCTTCAATTGAAAATGTTGTTTCAGCTGTTCAAATTCTTCTTTCATTAATAACTGCTTTAATTCTATTTCAATTTCCTGCGCCATCTTAACATCAACCTTTCATTTAGAGGAAATATGATTATTGTACATGAAGTATGTTCACCATGTAAAAGACTGTTTTTTCTCTTCTTTTTTCTTTACACATGTGACAAAAAGAATAGAGAATCATATGAAGGGAACCTTTTACAGAAGAAAACAGGATTTTCTCAAAAAGTTCGGTTTATCAATATTGAACTTGATATGATAAAATAAAGCTGTACTTTGTTGTAAAGGAGATCATGATGCAAAACCGAATTGAAATCGCAGAAGCAACTTTAAAAGAAGACAGGCTGATTTTGACGACCAAGTCAGAAGAGCAAATCCAAAAAGCAAAAGCATCAGGACAAATGCTTGTTGATTCTGATCACTTTGCGTTCGTTTACATACTTGAAAACGAGGAGTCCTTTTCGTATCTTATCTTAGGGGAACATACTTGGGCTCCATTAAAAGAAGCAATGAATCATGACCTCCCTGTCTATTTGGCAGCGGAAGATCATTTGTTAGAACTCATTCAGCTTCATCAAGAATTACATTATTTAATCGACAATATTAAAGACAATGCCAATTACGGAGATATGGAAGAGAAAGTGAATAGCACATTCCTCTGAAATAATTAGGTATATGGAATTGGGGGAAGTTTCATGGACAAAAAACAATGGGATCAATTCCTCGCACCGTATAAACAAGCAGTCGAAGAATTAAAAGTGAAACTAAAAGGCATTCGAAAGCTGTATGAATTCGAGGATGACCATTCACCAGTAGAATTTGTCACAGGCCGAGTGAAGCCCGTTGCCAGCATATTAGAAAAAGCAAAGCGTAAAAACATCCCAATGCATGAAATCGAAACGATGCAGGATATTGCGGGGCTTCGCATTATGTGCCAGTTTGTAGAAGATATACAAGTCGTGAAAAAAATGCTTCAGTCACGAAAAGACTTTGTGGTTGTAGATAAACGCGACTATATTGCAGAACATAAAGAAAGCGGATACCGCTCGTACCACCTTGTTGTGTTATATCCGCTGCAAACGATCAACGGAGAGAAGCAGCTCCTCGTCGAAATCCAAATTCGTACACTTGCGATGAACTTTTGGGCGACCATTGAGCATTCTCTGAATTATAAATATAGCGGGAATATCCCGGAGAAAGTCAAGCAGCGCCTTCAAAGAGCGTCTGAGGCAGCATCTCTTCTTGATGATGAGATGTCTGAAATCAGAGGGGAAATTCAAGAGGCACAGGTGGCATTTTCCCGGAAAAAGAAAAACGATAGCTGAGCCTGAGCTTGATCAAATATGATGCTGCCCTCTTATAGCAGCAAGGTGGAAAAGGAGAAGAATTCATGAAATTTGCAGTTTCTTCGAAAGGGAATTCTGTATCTGACACACTCAAAAATAAAATCCAGACCTACTTGTTAGATTTTGGGATGGAACTCAATGAAGAAGAACCAAATATCGTCATTACGGTCGGTGGTGACGGCACTCTTCTTTATGCGTTTCATCGCTATAGCGACCGTCTGAATGAAACAGCTTTTGTCGGTGTTCATACAGGTCATCTTGGCTTTTATGCTGACTGGGTGCCGAGTGAAATTGAAAAACTCGTATTAGCTATTGCGAAAACGCCTTATCACATTGTGGAATATCCAATCTTAGAAGTCATTGTCAGATACAACGACGGCGGCAGAGAAGAGAAATATTTAGCCATGAATGAATGTACGATTAAGAGCATGGAAGGGACGCTTGTGGCAGATGTTGAAATTAGGGGTCAGCTGTTTGAAACATTCAGAGGTGACGGTCTTTGTCTGTCTACACCATCTGGCAGCACAGCCTATAATAAAGCACTTGGGGGCGCCATTATTCACCCTTCCATTAGAGCGATTCAGCTGGCAGAAATGGCTTCAATCAATAACCGAGTGTTTCGAACGGTCGGTTCACCGCTCATTTTGCCAGACCACCATACTTGTGTCATTAAACCGATGAATGATGTCGATTTTCAAGTAACCATTGATCATTTGACGCTGCTGCATAAGGACGTCAAATCCATTCAATGCCGGGTTGCAGACGAGAATGTCCGTTTTGCCCGATTTAGACCATTTCCGTTTTGGAAAAGGGTGCAAGATTCCTTTATCGGAAAAGGAGAATAAGAAAGAGGTCGTTCTCGCTGGAATACTTTACGTTAAACAAAACCATGACAGCCAAAGAAGAAGGCAGACTGTTGAAGGACTACTTAATCGATCTTGGCATTTCAAAAAGAATGCTGACAGATATTAAATTTGATGGCGGTGACCTCCTTATTAATGGAGAGCATGTCACCGTGAGATATGAGCTGCGGGAGGGAGACAGGCTTACCATTTTATTTCCTGAGGAAAAAGTGAGTGAAGGGCTGAAGCCTACACCGATTCCGCTTGATATTCTATTTGAGGATGAGCACGTCCTAGTGCTGAATAAAAAGCCATATATTCCATCTATTCCTTCCCGGGAGCACCCAGAGCATAGTATTGCGAATGGATTGCTGCATCATTATGCTGAGCAGTCTGTCAGGCTGACAGTTCATTTGGTGAACCGCCTTGATCGTGATACATCTGGCGTGATGCTCGTGGCCAAGCACCGTTTTGCCCACAGCCTTTTATCAAAAGCGCAAAAAAGTGGAGCGGTCAAACGAACATACAGAGCGTTTACACATGGCATGATCACAGAAAAGCGCGGCACCATTCGGGCAAAAATTGCTCGAAAAGGAGATAGTATCATCGAGCGAATGGTCAATGATGCTGGACAGGAAGCTGTGACACATTTTACAGTGCGTGCGGTGGACGCTGAGTTGAATATGTCGGATGTGGTTCTAGCACTTGAAACGGGGAGAACACATCAAATTCGTGTGCACATGCAGTTCCTTGGTCATCCACTCATCGGAGATACGCTATATGGAGGAACGAGTGAGCGGATGGATCGGCAGGCGCTGCATAGTGAGACCCTTGTCTTTCCTCATCCAATGACTGGAGAGCAAATGACATTTTCTGCTCCGCTTCCTGAAGACATGGCATCATTGCTGCTTTAAATAAAGAAACCCGGTCACCTGCAAGAGCAGGGCCAGGTTTCTTTATGATGTGAAATGCTGAAATCTTGAATCATCATAAGGCATAGAGGAAGGAACAGAGACTGTTTCAAGCTCAGGATATGTGAGGGCAGACAGCTGATGGCCAAATACGCAGCCAGTATCAATATTGACGGTTCTGCCGACGAATCTCGGTTCTTTCACGGGTGTGTGGCCATATACAATCCAAGGTTTTCCGTGGTACTCTTTTGCCCAGTCCTTCCGTACAGTCCTTCCGTCCGGCCACGTTTCTCCTGTGACGGCGCCAAATAATAAATAGGAGCGCATCTGTTTGTTCGGCTTTCTTCCAATGTCCTTTTCCTTCATCGCTGCGTGAGCAATAATGAGTTCATCAGGAATGAGCACATCATAAAGAGGTGCCTTCTCAAACAACTGCTTAAATTCATGTGACAATTCCGTTTGTTCATGAAGGGGCAGTTTTTTTATTTCGTTCACAGTGGTTTCGATGCCATGAAGTAATTTCACGGGGTTTCCTTTCAAATAGCGATAAAGCTTAAAGCAATGGTTGCCAGGTACGTAGCGGATCGCGCCGTGAGAATAGGCATGAATGACAAATCGCATCACATCTACTGATTGAGGGCCACGATCTGTTAAATCACCGACAAGGGCTAGCGTTCTCTTATCAGGATGGACGGGTAATCCATGTTTGAGTTCGTATCCTAGTTTGTGTATGAGGGTAAGCAGCTCTTCGTAGCAGCCGTGGATATCACCAATGATATCAAATTTCATAAGATTTCCTCCTGATCTTTCTCATCCATTCATCGGGTTTAAAAAAGTTTGAATTTTAGAACATATACCGAATGGCTTTCTTTTCATTTAGGCAATTGTTAGAATCAATGCTTTAATGTAAAACTTAAAAGATTAAACATCAATGTTAGGAGGCTTTAGCCAATGGAGCATACATCTGTTTCATCACTCGTTGTCGTTATTATTGTTGCCTTTTTCACCCCCATTTTATTGCACCGATTTAAGCTGACCATTCCAGTCGTTGTTGCTGAAATCATCATGGGGCTCATCATTGGAAAAAGCGGTCTTCAACTGGTAGTCGAACATGATGCGTGGTTAGATACGTTATCCATGCTCGGTTTTATTTTTCTGATGTTTTTAAGTGGACTTGAAATAGATTTTTCTTCTTTTGAATCAAAGAAGAAGGCACGACAACTTCCAAATGGTCTAAAAGAACCAAATACGTTTAAAGCAGCCATCATTATTTTTCTTGGGGTATTTAGTATTTCCTTTATCCTGTCCTATGCGTTTGTGCTTGCAGGATTTATTCAAAATGCCTTTTTAATGACGCTTATTATATCGACCATTTCATTAGGGGTAGTCGTCCCAACCTTAAAAGAGGAAAAACTGATGCAGACGAATATCGGCCAAATCATTCTGCTTGTCGCTGTCATTGCTGATTTGGTTACAATGATTTTACTTGCTGTGTTTTCCTCCATTTATGGCGATGGAACAGGGAATATGTGGCTTCTGCTCTTATTATTTGCTGCGGGCATTCTTCTTTATTTATTTGGCCGCGTATTTAAGACGAAGTCCATTTTTGAGTCCATGTCAAAAGGAACGGTACAAATTGGGACAAGGGCGATCTTTACTCTCATTATAGTCTTAGTTGCCTTATCTGAATCACTCGGTGCTGAAAATATTCTTGGGGCCTTTTTAGCAGGCGTGCTTGTATCCCTTCTTTCGCCAAATAAAGAGCTTGTCCAGCAGCTCGATTCATTTGGTTACGGCTTTTTAATCCCGATCTTTTTTGTCATGGTCGGAGTGGATCTGAATATATGGGCACTGTTCAAGGACCCAACCATTATGATCATGATCCCGCTGCTATTCATTGCATTGCTTGTGAGTAAGCTCATCCCGATTCTCTATTTGAAAAAATGGTATGACATGAAAAAAGTGATCGGCTCTGGCTTTTTATTAACATCGACATTATCACTCGTCATTGCAGCGGCGACGATTGGGGAGCGACTTGGGATCATTGACCATAAAATGTCTGGAGCCTTGATTTTAGTCGCAGTACTGACGAGCATTTTAACGCCTGTTTGGTTCAAAGCGTTGTTTAAAAAAGAACAAGTTGCGAGCCATAAAAAGCGTGTGACCTTTATTGGTGCCAATCAGCTGACCTTACCTGTCACACTTGATTTGCATCAGGATGAATATGATATTCGCATTTTGCATGTCTTTCAAGAAAATAAGGAAACGCTGCTGGCAGACTCCATCTTTGAAGTCGAATCAATTGAACAATACGACGATGAAACGCTGCGCAAGGCAGGCATCGGCCAGGAGGATGTCCTCGTCGTCGCAACAGGCAGCGAGACAAAAAATAAGGAAATTGCATTATTTGCAAAGCAAGAAGGAGCGAAACAAGTCATTGCGAGTGTGAGCAAAGCTGAGGCAGAGCTGACATTAAAGGAAGCTGGCATTGATACATTTTCTAATTTCTTATCATCTAAAACGGTGCTAAGAGCCTTAATTGAAGCACCGGATGCGATTCGATTATTAACAAATGAGGATACTTCTTTGTATCAAATTCAGATGAACAATCATCGTTATCACAATGTCATGCTGAGGGAATTTCCGTTTACCGGTGATTTGGTTTTTGTCCGTATTTTCAGAGGAGTAGACAGCTTAGTACCCCATGGGGATACGACGCTTAGAAGCGGTGACCGTGTGCTTGTATCGGGTTCTCGTGAGTATGTGGCAGGACTTAGAGCCCAATTAGAGTAACAATGAACCCTTGACCAATGAACAATTCCTGATTAAGATAGAGATACAACATCATATATTTGATCCACTAGGGGAGTCCTTTAAAAGGGCTGAGATAAAAGTGTCGACTTTTAGACCCTCATTACCTGAACAGGTTCATACCTGCGTAGGGAAGTGGTGCGGTTTTTGACTATGCTTTTTACAAATTCCAAGCCACTTTCCACGCGGAAAGTGGCTTTTTTATATGGAAAAACAGGAGGAGAGGAATATGACATTTTCAATTGAATGTAAAGAAGCAGCAGCAACATGGTGGAATGGGAGCTTTACACACCCCTTTGTCAAAGGGATTGGAGATGGCACATTGTCGCTTGATCGTTTCACTTATTACGTGATGCAGGATTCATATTATTTAACTCACTTTGCAAAGGTGCAAGCATATGGAGCAGCGATTAGTGAGGACTTACATACAACAGGCAGAATGGCTTATCATGCGCAGGGCACGTATGAAGCGGAGCTGTCGCTGCATAGAAAGTTCACAGAGCTTCTCGAGATTTCAGATGAAGCCATCAAGAACTTTAAGCCTTCACCCACTGCATATGCATATACCTCTCATATGTACCGATCTGTGAAAAGCGGACGATTTGAAGAGATATTAGCCGCATTATTACCGTGCTACTGGCTCTATTATGAGGTGGGGGAAAAGCTGAAACAAACCACACCTGACCATCCGATTTATCAGGAGTGGATTTTGACATATGGAGGAGATTGGTTTAAGGAGCTCGTCTTTGAACAGGTCAACCGATTTGATGAACTAGCAGAGAAAGCACCGGAACATGTACGAGCCAATATGAAAGAAAATTTTGTGATTTCAAGCTATTACGAATATCATTTCTGGGAGATGGCGTATCAAAAAGAAACATGGCAAACAGCATGCTTAGATGGGGTTGGTGCTAATGGAACTCCACGCAGTGACAAATGATTCGCTTCCTGTGGATGAACTGAGCAAACAAATAAAAGCGATCACGTCTGAAGTGGATTTCATTCACATTCGGGAACGGTCGAAAACAGCAAGTGAGCTTGTTAATCTTGTGAAACATCTGCTTTTAGAAGGTGTGCCAAAAGAGAAGCTCGTCATCAATGACCGAGTGGACGTTGCACTGCTGACCAATATTCACCGCGTACATCTCCCTGGTCATAGCTTTTCGCCAAAAGAACTGCGGAAAAAATTCCCTCACCTTCATGCGGGTGTCTCTGTTCATTCGCTAGAAGAAGCGAAAGCAGCGGAGAAAAATGGAGCAGAGTATGTCATGTTTGGGCACGTATATGAAACCACTTGTAAACCAGGACTTCAGGCAAGGGGTGTACAGCTTGTGAAAGAACTGACATCAGCACTGTCTATTCCGGTGGTGGCCATTGGTGGATTGACACCTGACCGAATTCCAGAAATGAGACTCACAAATGTGAAAGGGATTGCTGTCATGTCTGGAATTTTTACTCATCGCGAGCCGCACATCATGGCACAAGCATTTTCTAAAAAGGTAAAGGAGAATCCTTATGAAGAAGCATTATGACGTTGCAATCATTGGTGGTGGAATCATAGGAATGTCCGTTGCCTATCACCTTGCAAAAGCAGGAAAGCAGGTCATCTTACTTGAGGCGAATGAGGTAGGGAAGCAAACGACAAGTGCGGCTGCCGGGATGCTCGGTGCACATGCTGAAGGAGAGGGTCATGAGGATATTTTTTTTCAAGCAGGTAGAGCCAGTCAGGCATTGTACGAAAAATTAAAAGTCGATCTTTTGCATGAATCTGGCATTGATATTCGAACATCAGCGGGCGGTATTATGAAGGTGGCCTTTACAGAAGAAGAAAAACAAACGCTTTGCCGGATGCAGCATTTGCCTACATTTGAGTGGCTTGATGCAAGCGACGTAAAAAAATATATGCCTCAAATAGCAGATAACATCTTAGGGGCAGGTTTGATTAAAGAGGATGTCCATGTTGAACCTTATGCGGTATGCAGAGCATTTTGGCAGGCGGCGGTCCGGTACGGAGCAGATGTGAAAGAGTGTACACCTGTGATTGAAGTGAAGCGGGACAAAGAAGCGTTAGCTATTAGAACAACGAAGGGAACATTCACATGTGATGATTTGACTGTAGCGAGTGGTGTATGGTCTGGCCATTTTTTTGAAGAGCTTGGATTATCGCATTCTCTTTATCCAGTAAAAGGGGAATGTGTGTCTGTATGGAATCATGGTCCAGCACTCGCACACACCATTTATCATGATCATTGTTATATCGTTCAACGAGATAGCGGAAAACTGGTCGTCGGCGCAACGATGAAGCCAAACGAGTGGCAGGCTGTGCCAACGCTTGGCGGCATCGAAGCTGTGATTCAAAAGGCGTCTCAGCTTATGCCTTCGATCAAGGAGATGCCGATTGATGAGTGCTGGGCAGGTCTTCGTCCGGCGACAAGCGACCGGCATCCCTACATCGGAAGACATCCAGAAGATCATCGTATTTCTTTCGCCGCAGGGCATTACAGAAATGGTATTTTACTTGCCCCGATAACCGGAGAAATCATTCGCGACTTAATATTAGGCGAACCGGTCCAAAAGGAATGGCTTCACGCATTTCGTATTGGCCGAAAGGAGGCACTGTTTGTATGAAAATTCAATTGAATGGCAGAATCGTTGATTTCGATCAAGAGAATGGAACGATTGATGATCTGCTATCAGCCTATCAGCTTGAACATCGAGTAGTGATCGTGGAAAAGAACCGAGAAATCATTGATAAAGAAGCGTTCAAACGAGAAAAAATTCAACCAAATGACACGATTGAAATCGTTCACTTTGTAGGAGGAGGATGACAACATGCTGCACATTGGCGGAAAAACATTCACATCAAGACTATTACTTGGTACAGGAAAATACCCATCATTTGAAGTACAAAAAGAAGCGGTGAACGTATCAGAAGCAGAAATTTTAACCTTTGCTGTGAGAAGAATGAACATTTTTGAAGCATCTCAGCCTAATTTTTTGGAACAGCTTGATTTATCAACGTATACGCTGCTTCCGAATACAGCGGGTGCAAGTACAGCGGAAGAGGCAGTTCGTATTGCCCGTTTAGCGAAGGCATCTGGATTGTGTGACATGATCAAGGTAGAAGTCATTGGCTGCTCAAGGTCTCTTCTACCAGATCCAGTCGAAACGTTAAAAGCATCTGAAATGCTACTCGAAGAAGGGTTTATCGTGCTGCCATATACATCGGATGATGTGGTGCTGGCAAGAAAATTAGAAGAACTCGGTGTCCATGCCATCATGCCGGGCGCTTCGCCAATTGGTTCAGGACAAGGCTTGCTCAACCCTCTGAATCTCTCATTTATTATCGAGCAGACGAAGGTACCGGTGATTATTGATGCTGGTGTAGGCTCTCCGAAGGATGCAGCTTATGCGATGGAGCTAGGGGCTGACGCTGTATTACTGAACACAGCTGTGTCAGGTGCAAAGGACCCTGTGAAAATGGCAAAAGCCATGAAGCTGGCGATTGAATCAGGAAGACTAGGCTTTGAGGCAGGGCGGATTCCTTTGAAAAACTATGGGACAGCAAGCAGTCCTCAGGAAGGAATGCCGGCATTGTGAGCACACGTTATTCTCGACAAGAGCTTTTTCCGCCAATCGGTACAGAGGGGCAAAAGCGATTAAGTGACTCAAAGGCCGTCATTATTGGGGCAGGAGCACTTGGAACAGCTAGTGCTGAAATGCTCGTTCGGGCTGGCGTCGGATCTGTCACTATTTTGGATCGAGATTATATTGAATGGAGCAATCTTCAGCGCCAGCAGCTATACACAGAGCAAGATGTGCTGGAGCGGCTGCCAAAGGCTGTAGCGGCTGAAAAAAGACTCAGGCAGATAAATAGTGACGTGATCGTCAAAGGAATCGTCGTCGATGTGACCGCTCATCAAATTGATGAACTTGTCAGCGGCGCGTCGATGATCGTTGATGCAGCGGATAACTTTGAGGTGAGGATGATTGCGAATGATGCTGCGATCAAACATCAAATTCCGTTTCTTTATGGAGCTTGTGTCGCCAGCTATGGTATTCAGTTTACTGTTATTCCTGGTGAGACGCCGTGTTTGCACTGCCTGCTTGAACATTTACCCGCACAAGGCATGACCTGTGACACAGCCGGTATCATTAGTCCAGTGGTACAGCAGGTGGCGGCATATCAAGTGGCAGATGCACTGAAGTATTTAACAGGTCATCAAGTGACGCCGATTTTAAGATCGTTTGATTTATGGACGAATGAGCGATCTGACATTCGGTCTGCCAGCTCCTTAAAGAAGAAGCAATGTCCAAGCTGTGGACTGAAGACATATCCATTTCTCTCCTATGACCGCAGTGCGAAGGCAGATGTACTATGCGGACGTAATACGGTACAAATCCGCAGTGCAGCTGAAACTCCGCCGCCATTACACGAAGTGGCCCTTCGGTTAAAGAAAGCAGGGATGGATGTGCTTGAAAACCCGTATTTGCTTTCTTGTCAAAAGGATGAGTATAAGCTCGTCTTATTTAAAGATGGCAGAGCACTTGTCCATGGTACAAATGATATGGCAAAAGCAAGAACCATTTATCATCAATGGATTGGCTAATGAGAGGTGAAAAGAAATGACGATCAAAAAAGCATTCACGATCGCGGGTTCTGATTCTGGCGGTGGAGCAGGTATTCAAGCTGATTTGAAAACCTTTCAGGAGCTTGGTGTGTACGGAATGTCTGCGCTCACAGCGATTACAGCACAAAACACACTAGGTGTTCACGGGATATACCCGCTTTCGATTGAGGCGTTAGAAAGTCAAATTGATGCAGTGGCAGAAGACTTACTGCCAGATGCCGTCAAAACAGGGATGCTGTGGAGCGCAGACATGATCAAGACAGTCGCTAAAAAAACGGTTCAATATGAGATGAAGCTGATTGTCGATCCAGTCATGATTGCAAAGGGAGGGGCCTCTTTATTAAATGAAGATGCGGTTTCTGCGATGAAAACACACTTGCTGCCTGTCAGCTATGCCGTAACGCCGAACCTTCCTGAGGCAGAAGTGCTGACCGGCGTGTGCATTCAAACAAAAGAGGATCGCTACCTAGCAGCGGAACGTTTATATGCGCTTGGCACGAAACATGTTGTGATCAAAGGTGGCCATGGTCCATCTGGCGGTATGATTACTGATCTATTGTATGATGGAAAAGGCTTTGTTGAAGTCACAAATGAACATATTGATACACCACATACACATGGCACAGGCTGTACGTTTGCAGCGGCATTAACAGCCGAAATTGCGAAAGGGCACTCCATGAGGGAGGCTTTTGAAACAGCCGAAACCTTTGTTCATGAAGCCATCAAATTTCCTTTAAGTATAGGGGCTGGACACGGACCTACCAACCATTTTGCTTATCAGCAAAACAGGATCAAACGATGAGAGAATTGAACCGTCTTCACTTACGAGGGCGGTTTTTTTATGAAAAGGAAACTTTCTTTCAGCGGAAATTGTCATTCTCTCATGATCTGTGATAATATTATGATCAGGTACTAATACTATGTCTTGAAAAAATAGGAGGCTTTATTACATATGAACTTTTCTTTAGAAGGCCGTAATATTGTGGTGATGGGTGTTGCCAACAAACGAAGCATCGCTTGGGGAATTGCCCGCTCACTTCACGAAGCTGGAGCTCGTTTGATTTTTACTTATGTTGGAGATCGTCTTGCTGAATCTGTAAAAGAACTTGCAAGCACACTTGAGCGCGATGATTCAATCATTCTTCCGTGTGATGTGACAAGTGACGAAGAAATTGAAAAATGTTTCGCTACAATTAAAGAAAAAGTACAAGTCATTCATGGTGTTGCGCATGCAATTGCATTTGCAAACAAAGAAGAGCTTGTCGGTGAATACTTGAACACGAACCGTGAAGGGTTCCTTTTAGCGCACAACATTAGTGCATATTCCTTAACTGCTGTAGCAAAAGCGGCACGACCATTGATGACAGAAGGTGGAAGCATCGTCACGCTTACATACTTAGGCGGAGAGCGTGTGGTTTCTAACTATAACGTAATGGGTGTAGCGAAAGCAGCACTTGAAGCAAGTGTGAAGTATTTAGCAGCTGATCTAGGAGCAGAAGGTATCCGTGTGAACAGTATTTCTGCTGGTCCAATTCGTACGCTGTCTGCAAAAGGCATCAGCGGCTTTAATACCATTCTAAAGGATATTGAAGAGCGTGCACCGCTTCGCCGTACAACGACTCCTGAAGAAGTTGGCGATACAGCTCTATTCTTATTCAGTGATCTATCACGCGGCATGACAGGTGAGAATCTGCACGTTGATTCTGGCTTCCATATCATTGCCCGCTAAACGAATACATGACTGCAGCATACCGAAGATGGGTATGCTGTTTTTTTATTTTTCTTCTGATTTGATGCATCCGCTCATATATATAAGGAATGAATCATTCGGGAGGGATTAGTATGTCAAATAAAGGTGATGAGAACCAAAAACCGCTTATGTATATTGTTCAGCCGAGCTATGATGATTCAATGCCGGCCATGCAAAATATCGTGAGAAAGAGAAAGAAATCAGAAAAACGGCCAGAAAGCAATGAGAGTGCAAAAGCAAAAGACACGGCCGAAGAAAGTAAGCAAGAGGAACCTGTAGCTCAAGAAATAGAAAAGAAAAAAGAAGCCGAGCCACCTGAGCTTCAGCAAGAACAAGATATTACACAAAAATCTGAACTTAGACAGGAATCAGAGGTTACACAAGAAAGAAAGCCTCAGCAAGAAGAGGAAAAGCCGCCAGAAGGTGTCTTTCATGAAACAAAAGAAGAACCGAGAAGAAAACGAGTGAAAAAGCCTTTAAGTCAGATGAGTATGGATGAAAAAGTGGATTTTCTCACAAGTCTGCCTCATAATATGCCAAGAGCCCTTTGTCTGATCGAAGCTGATGGTAAAACATATAGAGGGATTATTATGGACCGAAAAGAAGATATAGTGGTCATTCGAACAGCAGGCGGAGGAAATCCTATTGAACTAGCCATCGGTGAGATTTCCTCGATTCATCCGCTTGGTTTTTAACGAACAAAAAAGTCCCATAGAGGGACTTTTTTTGTTAGCAGTTACGGTTGATGAGGCGTGGATTTAAGCACTCGATTGCGCAGAAGCAGTCAAGGTCTACTTCGATGCAATACTTCGATTTTTCTAATCGGAACACATCACAAACGGAATCTTTATCTGTAAAATCTAAAATATGACGGTCTTTGTCAAATGCGATAAGCAAGCTGAGTGTTGCGCAGTGATCAGAGATGTGTTCGACTCTGAAAAATGCAGTGCTGAAGCAAGGGCCTGCATCAACTTCTCCGACGTTTCCGAATGCGACGAATGGTTTTGATTTGGATGTAAAGAGAACAAACGGGACAGTGTCACCTAATGAATGGGATGGAGAAAGGAGATTACTGTAACAACTAGTCGGGCAATCTTCTTCGACGGCATTTTGTAAGTCGTTAATATTTTCAACAGCCTCTGCTACACAGCTCCATGAATGTTTGCGGCTCATATTCAACCCTCCTATACTAGGAAATTTGTTTGAGTGTTTGAGCACTGTCATCATCTACAAGCTTTTTTAGTTTTGCCGGTTGATACTTCTACCTTCAATCAATGCGGAAGCGGCAGCTTTTATGCTGACTGCTCCGCATGATTGGCTGTCATTCGTAAGGAAGGGGATGCTTTGATTCATGACAAGTTAGGTCAACGGACGATTCATTTAGCCGTGGTGATGATGCTTTTTATCTTTTGTTGGCATGACTCTGTCTACTAGTTCTGGATTTAAACATTGGATCGCACAGAAGCAGTTTAAATCAACCTCGATGCAAAAATCTGTTTTCTCTAAACCAAAGAAGTCAGGGTCACAAGGGTGACAAACGCTCAGCGTATGTCCGTGTACATCAACGGGTCTTAATACAGATAACGTAGCACAGCAGTCGTGTAATTTTTCAACCCGGAAGAAAATGGATTCGAAGCATTGGCAATCGTCAACAAATCCTCCAATGTTTCCGAAAGTAGAGAACAATCCGCCCTTTTTATCAAAAAGTAAAAACGGAATGGTATCTTTTCCAGAAACTGTCGGGCTTAATAAATTACTGTAGCAGCTTGTAGGACATTTATCTTCTACAGCTTCCTGCTCTGCTAAAATCTTATCAACCGCATCGCATACACAGTTTTCATCATGTCGGCCATGGTGTTTTCCGCAGCTCATGGATTTCAGCTCCTTTAACAAGGTATTTGACTTTAGTCCTTAACAACATATGTATGCGCCCTCTAGTTGGTGTGGGTAAATGACTATTTATATTTGTTGTATTTTTATAAAAGGAAAAGCAGAGCTTTTCGCTCTGCTTTTGGACATTAGAGGATACCGATTGCAACGATTGTCGCAACGAGTGTTTGAGTAAGTGTTTGAATTGCGATAGAGATGTCCGCATCGATTGTCGATACTGTAACGTTTCTGGAGTTTTCGATGACAAGTTTTTGTCGGTTTGTTTGTTTGTGTGTAGCAGCTTGTAAAAGATCTTGTGTCACGCGGTCAGCCAAATCACCGTCTGCGATTGAGATGTTTGTAATGGTGATGATCGCTGTTTGAACAGCTACTTGGATAGATGCTGCAACCTGTGCATCAACAGAAGAGACGTTAATGTCACAAGAGTCTCTGACAATAATGACTTCCTCAGATGTCTGCTTTGTAAAACTCACTTGATCAAAGTCTTGCAAGACATCTTCATCATCATAATAGTGCCCGTCACAGACTGCTTTTCTTTCGTAGTTGTGGTAATCGCCGTGGTGTGTACAGTTACGATCTAGAGCGACCCAAGAGTAAGGTTTAGAATCCATTTCTTTTCCTCCTTCCGTTTACTTTATTAAATGCTGGCATGCGTCGTTTTGTCTCGGGCATTTACCCTATCAGGCAACCCATTTTTATTTAATCGTTGTTTCGCTGCGCATCACGGCGCTGCTGAATACGATCTCGAAGTGAATGTCGTTTTGGACGTACTTGTGGTTGAGGCTCTACTTCTTCCACATGTTTTGCTGCCTCAGCCTGCCTTTTTTTCTCCTGCTGCTGCTGTACGAAGTCATCTGCTTTCTTTTGTAAGTCCTCAACTAATTTCAAAATCATTCTTCTCTGATCATCTGATATATCTGCTTTTTGATCATCGGTGATATTGTTTTTGTTTAAAATATCACTCACAAGAAGACTTGTTAATGGATCAACATCAGTGTTGATTTTAAATTCCTTTTTTTCGTTCTCTTCAGCCACGATTATTTCACCTCTTTCATACGTCATGTTAGAAAAAGAAAGGGTCAAAGAATGCCGGCTTCAACTAAAAGCACATTCAATGTTTGAGTGAGAATTTGGACAGAGTTCATAATAGATGCATCTGATAATGTAATCGTGACGTTATAGCAGTTGATGATTTGGATCACAGTTTTCTTTTGGACTGTCACTTGTTGTGTGGCTAAAAGCTGATCTGTGATATCTGTAGCCAATTCATCGTCTGGTACAAGAAGTTGGATTAAAAGAGTAATGATTGTCGTTACGGTCGCTTGAAGGGAGAGTGCGGCTGTTACATCTGTTTTATGAATCGTGACATTTTCGGAATCTTTTATTTCAATGAAATCATCATAATTGCTGATTAATTCATTTAGCAGTTGTGTGTATAATAAATCAGCACTTTCTTCAATAGACAATACTTTCACTCCTTTCTTATCTATACATTATTTAATGCAACTGATGCACAAGGTGGAATCGGAAAATGTGAAAAAGTACAACCCAATTTTATTTCCGCTCAATTCATCATGGGGGTCTTTCTTTTCGCATATATAAAGAAAGGACGCAAAAAAAGGTGAAAGAAGGAGGTGGAGGCTCCTGAGCGGTGCTTTGTCATTTATCGTGTTTGCCCTCGCATCTTTTAGACTGACGAGGCTGATTGTGTTTGATACGATTACTGCTCCTTTCCGCCGTTTATTTCATGAAGAACAGGAAGAGGTCAATGAACAAGGTGAAGTGGAGACGTATATCATCATTAAAGGGAAAGGACTTCGGTCTTGGATAGGAGAGCTGTTAAGCTGTTATTGGTGTACTGGCATGTGGTGCACTGCTGCTTTACTTCTGATATACATATTATTTCCTGTCATCAGCATGTGGCTTAATTTACTATTAGCGATTGCCGCAGCAGCAGGCATTATTGAAGCAATTGTCTCAAAGCTTGTGAAATAAACAGGCATTGTGATCAGACACGCTTTTAAAAAATGCATATACTATCATGGAATAGGAAAGGAAGGGTTGCGATGAAACCAACTGAAACGCCGTCACATATGCTTCAAGGTTATCCAGCGCAGTCAAATCAACAATCTGAATATACGAAGAAAATCAAGAAAACAGGCTGCGGCTGTGGAAAGAAAAAGAAACCACAATAGAAGAGAAAACAAAAGCCGGATTTATCCGGTTTTTTTGTTGCCCTTTTTTCGAGTGATGCATATGTAAGAGAGAAGGGGTGACCAGAATGGATGCATTCGAACAATTAATCGGCTCCTTGTTCACTAAACCCCATGATGGGAAAGAGCAAGCGCACGAAAAGGCTGAAATGGATCTAGCAGATAAAGCGAAGGATCTTGAGGAGCACTTAAAAGCATTTGGCGTGAAGATGGATGCTTTTGCAAAAGAAACAGAAGCATTCATGATCCGTCATGGAGAGGCAGATTACGTCTTTAAACAGCAGAAATAAAAATTCCGCACTTTTTTATGTGATCGTCCAAACCATTTCTTGTATTTTTCATATTTTGTAAGGGAGAAGAGGAGGTGCTTATATATGAGTTGTTACGGTTACGGTGGCGGTTCTTGCGGCGGCTACGGCGGAGGTTATGGCGGCGGATATGGATCAACATTTGTTCTTGTCGTCGTGCTTTTCATCCTTCTAATCATCGTTGGTGCTTCTTTCTTTAACTAAACAGTAAGAAGGTGAGGGAAGCAATAGGGGAGCCTTTTGCTTTCCTTTCTCTTTGATCAAACAAGGCTCTAGGATAGGCACATATCTCGCCTATTTTCATATAGTAAGGTGATTACTCCACAAAGAGGAGGCAAATGAATGGATAATAAATTCTTTAAAAGTGTGGAAAATAAAACAGGTGTCAATATGAATGATGTCTTTAAGCTTGCAGGTTCTTTGCAAAATGCCAACTTTAAAGATGAAGCAACAGTTCGAGGCGTCATTAAAAAAGTAGCGCAGCTTGCGAACAAACGTGTACCGAAAGAAATGGAAGACAAAATCGTTCAATCGATTACAAGTGGAAAAGAAAAGCTTGATTTCAATACAATCGCTAAAATGATGAACAACAAAAAATAAACAACAGGCTCTCCACTTAAAGGGGGGCCTGTTGTTTTTGTGTGAATAATTCTCGATTTTTCTTTAGAAGAGGATATAAAAAACGCGAGCGGTGAGCGGTTTTTCCTCTTCTAAATGATGGCACAGAGAGATAAAGAGATTGTTCAGCTCTTGTCATGGCCACGTATAATAGACGACGTTCTTCTTCCAAGGCTTCTTCATCACCATTTCTGAGTTCATCGAGTGAGAAATCATGAGGCAATGCTCCGTCGACCACGCAAGTAATGTACACAGTTTGAAATTCCAGTCCCTTTGCACGGTGAATCGTCATGAGCTGAACACCTGGTTCGTCTGTTTTTTCCTTTTCAGCAGATTTCATATGTTCGGCATGTGCGAGAAAGGCTTCAATTGTTTCAAAGCGTTTGGCGGCTGTTTTCACATCACGTACATCATCCGCCCCTTTTTCAAGTACATTCGTATCGTTCACTCGTTTTTTTAAGTAATCACCAAGTCCCATCTTTTGTTCAATAAATGCCACAGCGTCAGACGGCTTTAACGTTCGCAGCGTGCGGAACAGAGGGACAATTGATTGCAGCTTTTTCCGTTGAAACGGCTGAATGTCTGTTAATTTTCCGAGCGCGTCTACCATTGAACAATCTTCCGTGATGGTTAGTGCCTTCATCGTATTCAAGGTCTGCTGCTTTAAAAAGAAAACCGGTAGCAGCTGTTTAATGGCAGCTACATCATCAGCATCCTGACTCAAAGAGAGAAAGGCGAGAAGAACCCGAACTATTCGTCTGCTGTAGAAGGCTTTGACACCAGCATCCGTCTCATAAGGAATCGCGGATTGATGCAGACGCTCATAAATCGCACGGCCTCCCGTATTCGTTCGAAATAGCACGCAAATATCATTCGGCTTTGCGCCGTTTTGAATTTTCTCCTGAATATCTGCCACGATCATGGTCGCTTCCTCTTCCTCGTCATATGGATAAAAGAGCGTGGGAGGGATTTTCTCCGCACGCACAGCTTTTAACGTTTTCTCATAACGATGCTGATTTTTCTTAATAATAGCATCTGCACTTGCGACAATCGTATGATGCGACCGGTAATTCGCATGTAAATGGACGATCTGAGCCGAAGGGTAGTCCCGTTTGAATTCAAGAATAAAAGCAGGGTTACTGCCTCTAAAGGCATAAATGGCTTGATCATCATCACCGACACAAAATAGCTGCTCGGATTCTCCAGCTAACAGCTGAATCAATTGATATTGAACTGGATTAATATCCTGAAATTCATCGACCAAAATATACTTGAATCGTTCTTGATATCGTTTTAGCAGTTCAGGCTGTTCTGTTAGCATGTGTAAGCAAGCAATCGCCATGTCATCAAAGTCAAATTGCTGATTGTCTCGTTTTTGCTGTTCATATGATTGATAGATCGTCCACATGTGCTTTTCCTTTTCCTCTTTCAAATCAGGAAATTCATCTGGTAAAAAAGCATTTTTCCAATAGCCGATCGATTGCAGCACTTGATCGGTAGGATAGTCTTTCTCATCAAGCCCTTCATTCATGATGGCTTTTCGAATGTACTGTTCCTTTTGCCAGTCAAACTTAATGAGGTGCTGGCCATTCCATTTGTTAGCGTCATCGTGAAGCAGCATTTTATAAAACAGACTATGGAAGGTGCCTGTCACCACTTGGCTTGCTTGTGATGGATGAAGCTGGTATTGATGACGCAGTCTTTCTTTCATTTCACTGCTGGCTTTTGTGGTAAAAGTCACGAGTAAGATATGATGCGCAGGAATGTGATGATGTGACATGAGATAAGCTGCTCTTGCCGTCAGGACTCTTGTTTTTCCGCTGCCAGCGCCAGCCAGCACAAGCATCGGACCGTCTTTATGTGTGACAGCTTGAAGCTGCGGCGTGCTAAAGGTGATATGTGGAAAAAGATCGATGGTATGTGCTTGTTCATTCTCTTCTAAATGTAACGCATCGCTAAATTGAATCGACTTTGGTTCCTGCCAGTCATACGATTCA
The DNA here is from genome assembly GCF_003431975.1 of Bacillus pumilus. GTDB lineage: Bacteria > Bacillota > Bacilli > Bacillales > Bacillaceae > Bacillus > Bacillus pumilus_N. Next base: position 1,234,503 of record NZ_CP027116.1, read on the forward strand.
TTCGTTTGCGAGATGATTTGTTTGCCTGTTGGAAAACGGAAGCCCCCAAGTTCTTTATAAGAAGCTTGTTCCTCTTGCTCTGCGTTTTTTTTCTGCTCTTCTTGTTCTTCTGTTTGTTCACACATCTCTTGCTGAGACATATGTTTATGAATAAAGGCAGGTTCTTCGTGTATATTTAATCTAAAAAAGACCGGTTGTCCGCAATATGGACAGGACAAGTGCCCTTTTTTTCCCTCGTCATGGAGGAATTGATAATGTTCTCTCGAATATGTATGTAATGAGATCGTTCGATCATGTCGTCGTGCGCATTTCAAAGCTAGTCCTCCAATAGTCAATCAATCTTAAAAAGAAACACATCTAATCATATCAAATGAGACGTGTTTCAAACAGTCATAATTAGGGAATAGTAGAGTAGAAGAGAAGCAAAAGGAGGCGTTCTTGATGGGATATATAGCCCCGATTCAGCCGGATCTGTATTTTCAATATATCAATCGTCCTGCTCCTCAGGATAAAGAAGACTACGCGAAAGTGACAAAGGTGACTCCAACTTTTCATGACAAGGTATACAGAGAGCTGGAGAAAAAAGAGGACTTAGTGACAGAGGCAGAAACGAAAGTACAGCAAAAAAAGCGGGAACGCTTTGTACGAGATATGTTTATGGAGGAAGGCAAAGGCATTCATATTAATGCGTATATATAAATGATTGCGCTTACTTCCTTTGACGAACGATGATGAAGAAAGAAAAGCCAGGGCATCATGGATGCTCTGGCTTTCTTTTGGTCAAACAGACAGCGTTTTTCTCATTTTGACATGTGTGATTCCTGCTTCTTCAAACGGTTCAGATACGGCTTTGTAGCCTTTCTTTTCGTAGAAAGGAAGGGCTTGGACTTGTGCGTGCATAACCGCTTCCTTCGCTCCGTTTACAATGGCTTCAGCTTCCAGCGCTTCTAATAGCTTGTGCCCAAGGCCGAAAGAACGCGCCTCTTTTAACACACAAATTCGTTCTAGCTTTGCCTTCGGTCCTTCAATGATCCGCAATCTAGCAGCTGCCTGAGGCTTCATTTCATCATTATAAATGACAAAATGAATGGCCTCGTCTTCTAGTTCATCTATTTCAATCTCTAACGGGACTTCTTGTTCTTTGACGAACACTTCTTTTCGAACGTAATATGCATCTTCTCGTTGTGTTTGTGCTGTTGCGATAACTGTTTTCAAATGTCCTTAACCCTCTTCTCCTAAAATAAATGTTTCATAGACGGTCCAAGATCCGTTCTCTAATTGATATAAAAGGTGGAAGCGATCCACGGTTTCTTCATGGTCAATCTTTCTCAGCTTTAATGTGCCAAGTACGTCCGAATGCTCATCATCTGATAATTTTTGAGCCACTGTCACATGTGGAACAAAGGCATATTCGGGTGTACCAGCAAGTGGGTCTGTATACAATTTTTCATTAAGTGCTGTTATTTCCTCGTTCGGTTCTACTTTCATATAAATAACATTGTTTACAGGAGCGAATGAACTGAATTTTTTAATACGTAACGTAATAGGAGAAGCATTTTTTGCATATTCTCTTAACGTTGAGACAACCTCAGCCGCTTCTAGATCCGTTAATTCAAAAGGTGTTCTAAGTGTTAAATGAGGCGGTATGAGTGCATAGTTCGGATCATAACGCTTTCGGTAAGAGTTCGCAATATCTTGCAATTTTTTTGATGGAAATAAAACAACTCCGTATTTCATCGTGTTCCCTCCTGATTAAGAAAGTATTTATTATTGTTTATTATAACAAAATTCAGTTGATTAACGAATATGGGAGCATTCTTTTTAACGAAGGCGCAATGAGCGGCTGCCAATACGTCCATTTATGATCCCCTTCGAACGTCTCAAATAAATAATCCGCGCCTGACTGTTCTAGAAGGCTTTTTAAATCTTTGTTCGGCTGGATAAAATCAAGCACTTGGCCATCTGTCGTTTTCACAGCCGTTTCTTCTAACCCGATTTGATGAATGATGGCATAATGGGAAAGGGATGTCGACTGTTTAACGGCTTCTAGAACTGACTCATCAACGTAAGGAGATTGCAAAATGAGCCCGCCAAATAAAGAAGGATAATCAATCGCTGTCATAAGAGAAATCGTAGCACCGAGCGAATCACCAATAAACGTGCGTCCCGAGCCGATTTGATAGGTTGGATAGTGCTTATCAATATAAGGGACAAGTTCATTTGCTAAAAAGCGTTTATATGCTTCAAATTTTGTGCCATCTGGATGATACGTATTCCGTCTTTCCGTGACATTTTCATAAGGGACACCAATGATAATCGAGCGTTCCATTTCTTTGTTTTGCATCAATTCTTCTGCCTGTCTGCCTATTTTGCCTAAGCGGAAATAATCATGACCATCTTGGGCAATGATGACATGATATGTATAAAGGGGGGAGTAATTGACTGGTAAATAGATCAAAAGGGTCATATCCGCCCCAAGTTCTTTTGACTGTAAAGTTTCTTCTTGAATAATGCCTGTTTTCTTCACCATAATCCATTCCTCCAGCTAACCAATTTCATCACAAAGTGAAACGTTTCCATTCATTGTAACATGAAAAATAGCGTTGTTCCTATATGCTAACATGCAATCCATTCAGTGAATATCGAATCTGTTATAAAATACAGAAAATTTTCATTAATCATGACATTTCCCCTTGAAAAATGAGATTTAATGGGTTACAGTATTAAGAATTAGAACAGACAGACAACACATTCTTATCGTGAGAGGTGGAGGGACTGGCCCTTTGAAACCTCAGCAACCGGTATGCATCACTTCATGTGATGTACCAAGGTGCTAAATCCAGCAAGCAGTTTTTTTGCTTGGAAGATAAGAGGAAGCGATTAAACCCCTTCTTCTTATGAAGAAGGGGTTTTCTGTTTTGAAATCAGATTTTTACTTAGGATGGTGTCAAATGACAGAACATGTGGAAACGACATTAGCGCAAATTGGAAACCGCAGCGAAGAGGCGACTGGTACTGTCAGTCCTCCCGTTTACCTTTCAACAGCATACAGACATAGAGGCATAGGGGAATCAACCGGATTTGATTACATTCGAACGAAAAATCCAACGAGACAGCTCGTAGAGGATGCGATTGCTTCACTCGAAGAAGGGACGGCCGGCTTTGCCTTCAGTTCGGGAATGGCTGCGATCCAAACGATCATGGCGCTATTTGAAAGCGGAGATGAGCTTATCGTCTCTTCAGACCTATATGGCGGTACATACCGTTTGTTTGAAAACGAATGGAAAAAATACGGCTTACGTTTTCTTTATGATGATTTTTCAGATGAAGACTGTTTAAGTTCTAAAATCACGCCAAACACAAAAGCAGTCTTTATTGAAACGCCAACAAATCCACTCATGCAGGAAGCGGATATTCAAAAAATAGCGAAAATTGCAAAAGAACATGACGCTTTGGTCATTGTCGATAACACCTTTTACACACCCGTATTGCAAAAACCGATTACGCTTGGAGCGGACATTGTCATCCATAGCGCAACCAAATATTTAGGCGGACACAATGACGTCCTTGCCGGGCTTGTGGTGACAAAAGGGGAGCAGTTGTCTGAAGAGATGTTCCAGCATCAAAACGCAATTGGAGCCGTTTTATCACCATTTGACTCATGGCTGTTAATGAGAGGGATGAAAACACTGGCTCTTAGAATGCGCCAGCACGAGGCAAATGCGAGGGAACTGGCAGAATTTTTAAAGAAACAGCCAGAAATTCAAGATGTCCTGTACCCTGGCAAGGGAGGAATGCTGTCATTCCGTGTAGCCGAAGAGGACTGGGTCAATCCATTTTTGAAACAGCTGAAAACGATTTGTTTTGCTGAAAGTCTTGGCGGAATCGAAAGCTTTATTACGTATCCTGCGACGCAAACGCACATGGATATTCCTGAGGAAATTCGCATTGCTAACGGTGTGTGTAACAAACTGCTCCGTTTCTCCGTTGGCATTGAGCACGTAGATGACCTGAAAGCAGACCTAAAACAGGCACTATCACAAGTAAAAGAGGAGGTACACACGAAATGACTACACACGATTGGACACTCGAAACCCAACTCGTTCATAATGCATTTAAAACAGACCGTTCAACAGGTGCAGTCAGTGTGCCCATTCAGCATGCATCCACCTTTCATCAAAGCAGCTTCGATGATTTTGGTCAATATGACTACTCAAGGTCGGGGACTCCTACACGCCAAGCGTTAGAGGATACGATTGCGGCGCTAGAAGGAGGAACAAGAGGGCTTGCTTTTGCATCAGGCATGGCAGCCATCTCCACTGCTTTTCTCCTATTATCAAAGGGAGATCACGTCCTTGTCACACGAGATGTGTACGGCGGTACATATCGGATGATCACCCAAGTTCTTTCGAGATTTGGGATTGAGCATACCTTTGTGGACATGACGGATTTGAATGAAGTCAAAAGAGGCATTCAATCGAATACGAAGGTCATTTATATGGAGACACCGTCAAATCCTACGCTAGGTATTACGGATATTGAGGGCGTCGTCCAGCTTGCAAAAGAGCATGACTGTCTGACTTTTTTAGATAATACGTTTTTAACACCTGCGCTTCAGCGTCCGCTCGACCTTGGCGTTGATATTGTCCTGCATAGCGCAACGAAATTTTTGAGCGGTCATAGTGATGTACTGTCAGGGTTAGCCGTAGTGAAAGATGAGAAACTGGGAGCGGAACTCTATTCACTGCAAAACTCCTTCGGTGCGGTCCTTGGCGTGCAGGATTGCTGGCTCGTGTTAAGAGGATTAAAAACCCTTCAAGTCAGATTAGAAAAAGCCAGCCAAACGGCATTTGAACTCGCTTCATTCCTCAAAGAACATCCTGCGGTGAAAAAAGTATACTATCCAGGCTTAGAGGATCATCCTGGGGCAGACATTCAGCGAAAGCAAGCGAGCGGAGCTGGAGCCGTTCTCTCATTTGAATTAGAAAACCAAGCGGCTGTCAAAGAATTAGTGGATAATGTCACATTACCTGTATTCGCCGTCAGTCTTGGCGCTGTCGAATCCATTCTGTCATACCCAGCCAAAATGTCACACGCCGCTATGCCAAAAGAAGAAAGAGAAAAAAGAGGCATCACGGACGGCCTGCTTCGATTAAGTGTAGGAGTAGAAAACGGAGAAGACCTCAAACTCGACTTCAAACAAGCACTCGATCAACTAAAGCCTGTTCTTGTCAACCAATCATAAAGGAAGAAAAAAGCCGACACAGCCGCCGGCTTTTTAACCTTTTTTGAACAAAACCATTGACGACTAATCATGATGGTTATATAATAGAGACTGTCAGTAACAGAAAGCCCAGAACTGATACATAACCCGATTCCGTAGCTCAGCTGGGAGAGCGCTACCTTGACAGGGTAGAGGTCGCTGGTTCGAGCCCAGTCGGAATCATATAAAACGACGTTGATGAAAAGCCATTCTTGAATTATTCAAGGATGGCTTTTGTCTATTTAAAATGAAAAAGTTCTACAAAATACAATGGGGGGGTTTCTATGCCTTTCATTTAACAATTTTACCCTTCTACCGATAATTCTGATGAGGTGGTTAAGGATGATATGGAAGATAAATAAAGCGATTCTTAGAGAAATAGATGATATAGAAAAATTTAGGGCAGAGAAATTTAATAAAAAAAATCTGCGTCGCAATCTAGTAAAGATGAATCAACGTGTCCTTGTCAAATACTTATCAGAAAATTTCCCTAAAGATGGACAAGATTATCATAAATATAAAAATAAAATACAAGTGATTGAATCATTGGATCAGAAAGATATATCAAACGCAATTGCGAGGTTGGATCGGATTAATCATGTTAATGATCAAAAAAGATATTTCTTTTTTATTGCCCCTCTTTTTGCACTTATCACAGCAGCGATTGTAGCTATTTCCACAAAAATCAACTTTCCTGCTGATTATACTAACTTAGATATCATTTTGGACATAGTTAGATGGTATAGCGTACCTCTAATTTTTCATATGATTTTATATAAGGGCGTTCTAATGGACAGTTATGACAAAGCAACAGTTAATTATTTTAAAGACTTGCTTATCGAAGCCAAAGATGAAAAAAAGAGCAGCGCTGAAGGAAGCTAAATAAAAACAAGAAACTAAGAACGTGAGTTAGACGAAGCTAAGACTATGGATCATGATGAATTGAATGAGGATTTATTATTAACCCATGTTAACATAGAAGAAAATGGATAATGGGGGATTGTCAATAAATGCTTAAATCAAAGTTAGTTGTTTGGACTTTTATTATTGTGACTGGATTCTATATGCTGGTGAGTATATGGAACATTGCTGTATTTCCAGATAAAACATGGACAGATTATGCAGGACAGATTTTGATTGCTGTTTTTGGAAGTATGGTGAATGGTTTAATCGCTGCATTCTTTATGTACGCAGCAGCCATGTTAGTGAAATATATTAATGGTGGTAAAGCTTAATTTGCATACACTCATAAGTTTAAAACAGGTGTATAAAAAGGTAAAAAAGTAACGTTTTTTTCGGTTTTTAAAAAATACGAAAGAACAAAGACGATACAAAAGGGTAAAGATAGCTTATGTATCAAGTTTTATGAGTGAATAGAGGATATTGGTGATAATCACAGGATTCCATATAGCTACCTTGACAGGGGAGAGGTAGCTGGTTCGAACCCAGTCGGAATCATATGAAAAGCCGTTGATACAGAGCCATTCTTGAGATAATCGAGAATGGCTTTTGTATTTCTAAAATAAAAGAAAACATTAGGGAAATTAAAAACCACACTACATTTTTCAGTGTGGTCAATTTAAGATACGACAGGTGCGCCATTATTTAACAATAAAATAGTTTCATAGTGTGTCTAAGATCATGAAAGCGTATTTTGGTAACCTGCTCCCTCTATCGAAGAGTTCATCATCCTGTTTTTCACAGCTACATAAATTAGCTCTATGGACAAGTCATCAATCTTTCTTTTTTTTGTAGTCCTTTATTAAGCTTGAAACAGTTAAACCCATTACACCGAAAGCTACTATATAAAACAAAATATTTGTTACAGGTGTATCAATTTTCCCTAAAATCAATACAATAGCTATAATAGAGGCCGGTAAAGTAATTATTAAACCTTTAGAAGTACTTAGTTTTTCCATAATAAACTCCTACTTTTGAATATATTTTAGAAATTAGGCTTTCAACGAATGTTAAGCTTATTTAGTTAAGCTGTTTTAGCTGTTAGGAATATTTCTCACCCTTTAATGAATGTTATCATTTGTAAATAAATGTAGTAAATAGGTTGTTTGTTATGGAATTTTAACAGTACAATATGCGTGCATATTCGTTATGAAAAAACTTGAATAGTAAAGCATTTAAATCATAAAGGTTAAAACTATAAAAAGGTATAATATTTTTGGTGTTGGAATAACGAAGGAATACCAGAGGATAAAAAGCTTCTGCAGTAACGGTAGAAGTGAATATAGGGTATCGCTGGTAAATTCTAAACCTCTACCTTGACTAGGTAGAGGTAGATGGTTCATCACCAGTTGAATTAGAGACCAATGATAAAATATTCAGTGGAGGGGAAAAAGAGATGAAGTCACTTTTACTAATTGGACAATCAAATATGGCGGGGCACGGCTTCAAACATGAAGTGCCTCCGATTTATAATGAAAGAATCATGATGCTGCGAAATGGTAGATGGCAAATGATGACTGAACCTATTCATTTTGATAGACCGGTAGCTGGTGTAGGATTGGCGGCTTCCTTCGCGGAGACTTAGTGCAAGCATCAAGAGGGAGAAAAAATTGGTCTTATTCCATGTGCCGAAGGTGGCAGTTCCATTGATGAGTGGTCACGAGATGGGGCTTTATTTTGTCATACAATAAATGAGGCTAAATTTGCAAAGGAAGATAGCGAATTGGTCGGAATTTTATGGCATCAAGGAGAAAGTGACAGCCAAGATGGGAAATACAAAGAATACTATGAAAAAATACAGAGATTATTTCATGATATAAGAACTGAATTATCTGTCCCTAACATTCCGCTTGTGATAGGTGGTTTGGGCGCTTTCTTAGGAAAGACAGGATTTGGCGCAAGTTGTGTGGAATATCAACTGATCAATGAGGAACTACAAAAATATGCACATCATCATGAAAATAGTTATTATGTTACTGCGAAAGGCCTTATACCTAATCCAGACGGAATTCACATGAATGCGAAGTCCCAAAGAATATTTGGTATAAGATACTATGAAGCATTTCGAAAAACAGAACATATACATGAGCCATTATCAAATGAAAATGAGTTAGTCAATGAATGTCATAATAGAATGAATACCTCAGCGGAGAAAAAATACATAGCAATAGAACAGTTCACGTTGGGCAAGATGACTTACGAAGAGTTGCTGCAGGCTTTATCGTAAGCAAAGCTCATGGTAGACTTTGAATAGACAGAAACATGACATATCTCTTGAAAGGATGATTGTGGTGGTGAAAACAGATAAAGTCTCCTCCTGAATACAGTAAATCACATTCAGGAGGAGATAAAATTGTTTAAACAAATAGACGAAAATTTTCCGCGAAAAGAGCACTTTCACCATTATATGACGTTAACCCGATGCTCATATAGCTTGGTGATCAATCTAGACATCACGAAATTGCATGCAATATTAAAAGAAAAAAAGCTAAAAGTATATCCTGTGCAAATTTATTTGTTAGCAAGAGCTGTGCAAAAAATTCCTGAGTTTCGAATGGATCAAGTGAACGATGAACTTGGTTACTGGGAGTTTCTCCATCCTAGTTATACGATTTTAAATAAAGAAACAAAGACATTTTCAAGTATTTGGACGCCTTATGATGAAAACTTTGCTCAGTTTTATAAAAGTTGTGTAGCCGACATTGAAACATTTAGCAAAAGCAGCAACCTATTTCCGAAACCTCATATGCCAGAAAACATGTTCAATATTTCAAGTCTACCGTGGATTGATTTTACTTCTTTTAACCTTAATGTATCTACAGATGAAGCTTATTTACTGCCAATATTTACGATAGGCAAATTTAAGGTGGAAAAAGAAAAAATCATCCTGCCCGTTGCCATTCAAGTACATCATGCTGTTTGTGATGGCTATCACGTCGGTCAATATGTGGAATATTTGAGGTGGCTTATTGAACATTGTGAAGAGTGGTTAAATGATTCATTGCATATTACCTGAAGACAAAAGGTGTTCTCATGGAAATCTAGAAGATGAAGGCAGACTGAAAAGAGTCTGCCTTTTTGTTTTGTGATGATAATGAATTGTGTCAACGGTTTATTGATGTAACAATCGTTCTTTTTGCGGTTTCTTTTCGGTGCTTTGTAAATTATTGTATGTGATAATAAATGTCATATAAGGGATTTTGGTGGAAGGGGAATAAGGGATGGAGAAAGTTCTTTCTTCACATGTAGGTGTGAAAATAAATGAATGGTATAAAATGATTCGGCAATTCAGTGTACCCGATGCAGAGATATTGAAAGCTGAGGTAGAACAAGAAATTGAACGAATGGAAGAAGACCAGGATTTACTGATTTATTATCAATTGATGTGCTTTCGTCATCAGCTTATGCTTGATTATATCAAACCATCAGAAAAACGATCGCCTTCTGTTTCTGATTTAGTTGATAAAATTGAGAATTCTAATCATCAACTTTCCGGTATGTTGCAATATTACAATGCCTTTTTTAGAGGAATGCATGAATTTAGTAAGAAAGAATATGTACAGGCAATTCAATATTACAAGATCGCTGAGAGGCAGCTAGCATTGGTTGTCGATGATATTGAACAAGCGGAGTTTCACTTCAAAGTGGCTGAAGCTTACTATATTATGAAGCAAACACACGTTTCCATGCATCATATAATTAAGGCGCTTGAAATTTACGATCAATATAAATTATACAAAATTAGAAAAGTTCAATGTTTATTTGTAATAGCAGGAAATTATGATGATTTTAAGCAGTATGAAAAATCATTAATACATCTGAATAAAGCCCATTCCATCGCTGGAAAAATAGCGGATAAAAGGTTGATTGCCAAGGTGCTATTAAATATAGGAAACAATTATGAAAAAAAACAAGATTATGCAAAGGCTATCCAATATTATCAAGAGTCCCTTGAAATATTAGAAGTTGGTATGGACGATGTAAAATCGGTCATATATGTTAACCTTTGTTGGGCGCTATATAAGACAGGGGAAACTGATGAAGCATCCAGTTTAGTGGATAAAGCTTTGAAACTGATCTCTCATAAAGAGAACCCGCACGAAATTCTATTAATACGTTCTATAAAAACAACATATGAAAGTAATGATGAGGATAAGATTCAAGCTATGCTTCAGACATTTGAAGAGAAGCAGTTGTTTGTTTTCGTAGAAGAATTCACTAAAAATCTTGCAGGTATTTTTGAAAAAAGAGGAAAGTTTGAGAAAGCAACAGAATATTACAGGATGGCATTTGAAGCCCAACAAAATATTCAAAAAGGAGAGTGTCTTTATGAGTATTAAAAAAATGATTGTTATAAGCTCTATAATCTTTCTAGGTGCAGGTGTATATGAAGCAACTAGTACGATAAAGCCAACATCAAATCGAAATACAACAATGGAGGATTCGAATAGAAATACAACTTTCATTCCACACAAAATGGATCGAAACACAACTTCTCAAAACGTATAGGTAAAAAGAAAACAGACCTTATGGGGGTCTGTTTTCTTTTTGGGAACGAATTCTTTCACGGATATCTTTTACCTAAATTACACGTGATTTCCATCTGCTCAAAAGAAATAGTATGAACTGACCAATCTTCTTATTTTTTTATTGGAGGGCTAAAGTAGCACCATCCCAATCTGCATACTCGTCAAGCATAAGAAAAAACGCTTTTTTCATCACTTACAGCTCCTTCAATTCGTTTTAAAATCAATCGAATCAAATGAGCAAATGAATCATTTGTCAATGTTATACTTATCTCAATAGATACGAGGAGGCATCCACTTTGAAATCATTCTGGGAGAAAGAAGAAGAGAGCCCTTTCACATTAGAAAAAATAGATGAGGCAAAAATTCGTGAGGCAGAGGAAACACTTGGTGTTACTCTACCTGCTACATACAAAAAACTCATTCTAGAATGGAATGGTGGTTTTACAGTTTGTAATGCTTTTCCAACCGAACGACAAAATTCATGGGCAGAGGATCATGTTCAATTTGACCATCTAAGAGGAATTGCCAAAGGTGATGGCATTATGAAAAGCCCTCAGTTAAGTGATGAATTGGGTCTGCCGGAGTGACTTATTTTCATCAGCGGGGAAGATGATACATGGATCGCAATGGATTATCGAGAAACGAAAGAGCATCCTCCTATTCACTATTTTGATTTAGAGATGGATGTAGATTTTAAGCTGGCATATACTTTCGATGCTTTTGTTGAGAAATTATATACGGCAGAAGATGCAATGGTCGAAGTAGTAGAGATTGACGAGGAATCTTCGGATTTGTATGTCAGTAAAGAAGAGCTAGAATTGATATTTGAGAGGCAAGACCTTCGTCAGCAGAATCTTTTCAAAATGGCACATTATCCGATGGAAGAAACGGAAGAGATCGAATGGTTTTTCGATCGTATGAAACAGTGCATCCAACAGATAAAAGATCAATATGTCTTGTATGAAGCAGCGACAACGATTCACTCCATCCTTCTGTTAAACCCGGATATGCCAAGAAATGACCGTATCAATCAAGAGCTGCAAGAAATGGCTGAGTTTCTAGAAAATAGTGGAGATCCTAATACCGTCTTTTTGGGAGAGGACATTCATCCAGTGAAAAAACAATAGTGAAAGAAGAAAAGCCCCTAAGAGGGCTTTTTGTGTAATTTATGACCTCTTTTTATTTAAAAATTTCATGATGAAAAATGCTATATATGAAGCAATGACTGAGCCAAAAGTGTAAACAACTGCCCACCCTAAGAAGGAGACATTAAAAAGTGTAAATGTCAGGATGGGCAAAATGATAAATCTCACAACTGGCATGAAATAAACCTTTTGTACAAATTACGAATTCTAAATGAGTCATACCAATTCTCCCTTTAGAATCACCTATTAAATATTTTGAGAATATCATTTCTATTTTGTTCTAACATCAAAAAATCATATTCAGATACATGATTCTTATCCAGAATTTTGTCTAGACCTTTTATCTTTAAAGAATTCAATCTTTTTCCCTTTTGGTATGAATAAGAAGAAATTTCATATTCCCCGGTCTTTTTTTGGTATGAATAAGAAGAAATTTCATATTCCCCGGTCTTTTTTTGGTTTAATAAGTAGATATGATCAGAATTTAAATAGACGAACTTAACATTGAGTCCTTCCTCTTGCTCTAAGGAATAGGATCCTTCTGGTTTCATCGTTTTTGTGTTAAATGTATAAATCTTAGAATTTGCAGTTAAGTGATATAAAATATCGTCTTTTATATAGAAGTGCTTTTCATTTGGCGGAATTAGTTGATCTTCACTTTTATAGTTGCCAAGTAAATATGCTCCATTTAATTTTTTCTTTTCTAAATCAAATACTGCAACTTTAAAAGACACATCCTTAGAATCTTCAGGAGTGTGATAGAGGATAAAATAAGCTAAATTGTCCTTAATGATAATATTTGAATAAACTTCCCAGTCTTCATTAATGAGTTTAATATGACCACTATTTCGAAGAGTCGGTTTGTCCTCTAAATTCAATTCATGAAAAGTAGATCGATCAGTATCCATATCTTGATTGATCACGTAAATTTTATCTTCGTCGTTTCCTGTACCAACAAAGTATCCATTTAAAATTTGCTCGTGAAAGTTTTGAGTGTTGCCCCATCTGATTAAACTTTTATAATCCTTCTCTCCAAAACCTTGGTTGTTTAATGTATAAAATATTTCTTTGTTCTTTAAATATCCATTAGCTTGTCCATAACCAGTATGTACTTTATTTTTGAACTTAAATTGAGCGTTTTTTTTCCCAAGAATATTTATTTCTGAAGGGTTTTCTTTCAGTAACATCTGTTCACCTTGAGCAATAGAACCTAATTCAATTGCATCACCTTCTGAGGTAGTTAATTCTCCTTTTTTATTAATATATATTGTGTAGCTCCCTTCACGCTGATAATCAATTGATGCTGAAAGGTAGATGGTTGCTAATTTGTCATTTAGAAATGAAGGTTTGAACTCATTTTCTGAAACGTGTTTAGCATTTTCTTTTATGAATAAATTTTTTAGTAGGTAATAGGAAGAAAACAAAACAGAAGCAATGATGATACTAATAACTAATTTTTTCTTGAGGCTCATCTTTAAACAACCTTTCTAATAGAGATAGTATAATGCAAATGGTTATAGAACCATTCTATTTATTTATAGAAGGTTTATCAAAAGCCCCATTTATTTTCTTCTTTATCTGTTTGAAATATAAGATACAATCTATTCAAATCCATTAGAATAAAGAAAAGTGATAAAAGGAGCTACCGTATGAATTTCAATTTAAATGAAGCTTTAGATATGCTGAGTTGAACAGAAAATGTGGCAATCGAGGGGTCTGCTCGATACTGATAAAATGCTTCAATATCTTGCACATCAAATTGGCGAATCACTAGCCGGTTTGTCTTTGTAAATATGCTGTTTGTATTCTTCATGTTTTACCCTCAATTTTAGTTTGTTCTTGATTTGAAAAAGTCTATCAGCCATTCAGATAGCTGCTCCTGTGCTTTGCTGACAAATCGATCTGCATAATAAATTAATTCCAAGTGACGAACAGGTGACGGTTCAGTAATGGGAATCGAAACAATATTCGGCCACGTTGAATGGTGTTGCAGTAATCCTCTCGGCTGAATGGTTGCACCGATGCCGGCTTCAACCAGCTGTAATAATGAAGAGGCGGACCCAACCTCCATAACAGTGTCCAGTTCAACGCCTTTTTCTTTACATACGTCTTCTACTAAATCTCTTCCTAGATATCCCTTCGGATACATGACCAAAGTGTGCTGCGTCAGCTCTTCCAATGTCACCTCACTTTTTTGGGCTAGATCACTTTTTGAATGAACAAATAATTCGTAGGGCTCACTTCCAAGGGGAATTTGAACGAGCCGCTTATCCGCAGGCCCTCGCAGCCCGATGCCGAGATCCACTTTATGGGACAGTACTTCTTCACGCACGAAGATCGTTGAATATGCTTTCAAATTGGTTTCGGGATAAAGTGTTTTGAATTCTACAAAAAGCGGAACGAGCTGAAAGTCAAGGTCCGAGGGGAGTACGGCAAGTCGAATGGTTCCTCGTTTTTCAGATAACAGTTCTTTCATCGCATTTTTTGCATCTCTTTCAGCTTGAAGCATTTTCATCCCATATTGATATAGCAGAGAACCCGCTTCGGTTGCGACGACTTTTTTGCCGATTCGGTCAAAGAGCGGCATCCCAACTTCTGCTTCAAGCAGCCGAATCTGCTGGCTTAATGTAGGCTGTGATATCCCTAGTTGCTCAGCCGCTTTTGTGAAATGTAAATGATCGAATACAGCCATGAAATATGTAATATGCCGAGTATCCATTTGTCATCCTTTCATTAATAATAGTTTTTTACTATCATCATAATACGAATTATTGTATTGATCAATGAATGCGGCGGATTTATACTCAAAGTAACTTCAACAAGTTGAGAGAGGAAGAATTGCATTGATGAAAAAAATATTTTATTTAGCCGCTTTATTTTTAGCTGCATTAAACTTGCGCCCAATCATTACGTCCGTCGCTTCTATGATGAGCATGATCCAAACAGACCTTGGTGTGAGTGGGCTGACAGCAAGTCTATTGACCACTTTACCGGTCTTGTGCATGGGGGTGTTTGCACCTGTAGCAACTAAACTAAGCCGCCGTTTTGGTTTAGAGAGAACGCTTTTTTTCTCGATTCTTCTCATCACGATTGCTACTGGACTACGTGGGACGAGTCAAACGGTTGCCATCCTTCTCATCACTGCATTTGTAGGAGGAGTTGGGATTAGCTTTGCAGGCCCATTGTTGTCTAGTTTTATCAAAAAGTATTTCCCGAAAAACCCAGGGATTGTGAGTGTCTATTCCATTTCGATGACGACTGGGGCAGCACTTGCTTCTGGATTCACCATTCCGATTTACCTTCGTAGTGAACATAATCTTCCGCTCGCCTTGTCTTGCTGGGCGGTTTTAGGGGTCATCGCATTGATCTTATGGCTGGGGTTAGCTCGAAAAAAACAACAGGCTGATCATACAGTTTTACCGCTAAGACTCCCGCTGAGAAACAAAAAAGCCATTCAATTCACCTTGTTTTTTGGCTTTATGTCCAGCATGTTTTATTCGTTAACAGCATGGATTGCACCTATTGCCATTAGTTTTGGAAACAGTCCGCAATATGCTGCCATGCTGCTGACGATATTTACACTCATTCAGATTCCGGTAGCACTCTTCGTTCCGGGGATTGTCACTCGCTTAGGGAGACCAAAATTAGTTCTGATCTTATGCAGTGTGTCAGAGTTGATCGGCCTTATTTTCCTTCTGCTTCCAATACCGATCTTGCCAGCTGTCATTTTTCTAGGAATTGGGGCAGGTGGACTATTTCCTTTAGCACTTATGCTGCCCATTATTGAAACACGTACACCTGAGGAAGCTGGTACATGGTCCGCCATGTCACAGATGGGCGGGTATATCATGGGTGGGTTTGGTCCATTTTTCATTGGTTTGATTTTCGATCTAAGTGGACATTTTTATGCTTCTATTGTTGCAATGGTTGTCATCGTCATGCTGATGATTGGCGTTCAGTTATCCATGAATCTCGGTAAAAAGCGGGAAGTAGGATCCAATTAATGATCAATTGACCGACGTTTTAATATAAATATTCATTTGAAATCGCCATAGCCTATTCCTATAAATAGGCTATGGCGATTATTTTGCTCAAGAGCTGCCTTCTTGAAAACCACCCAACTGAATACGGAGTAACAATGCAGAACTTCCATTCCGCACATATATGCCATTGGAGGTATCACCGAGGGTCCTGATTCCGCTTAAATGCTGCTCGTCATCTATGACGTTTGCTCCTGTAAACATGGTGATGTTATCTTCTTTCAATTGTGGAAAAACAAGCAAGACAAGTTCACTTGTTTTTCCACAACAGCTACTTTGAACGCTTGAAACACAACAAGTGGGATCGCTTTGTAATCTATCAAAGCTTTATCTTTTTATCAAAAAAGAGGCTGGAAGGCCGTTGTAGAAGAAGGGGAATTGGGGCGAGTATTGGGTGCTTGTTTATGAATAGAATTCATTTTATCTTATCATTTACTCAGCCCTCTACAGGGCCTTTTTGCGGTTTCTTTTCGGTGTCGAATGATTCATAAAATGATAATATATGTCATTATAGGGGAAATCGAGGAAGGGGTAAGGACTGATGGAGAAAGTGCTTTCTTCTCACGTCGGCTTGAAAATCAATGAATGGTATTATCATATTCAACGATTTAATGTACCGGACGCCGAGGCATATAAAGAAGAAATCAAATCAATGCTTGATTATATGGAAGAGAATCAGGATTTATTATTGTATTTCTCACTTATGGAATTCAGACATAAATTAATGCTTGATTACTTGAATCCTTTAGAAAATGGGAAAGAGCGGGCGAACTTCAGGGAACTCGCATTGAAAATCAAAAGGGATCAAGAGAAATTAACAGGATTACTCGAGTATTACTTTAATTTTTTCTACGGTATGTACGAATTTGAAAACTATGAATATCTAAATGCGATTACCTTCTATAAGCGGGCTGAAAAAAAGCTGTCTCTTGTCAGTGACGATATTGAGCGTGCCGAGTTCAATTACAAAATGGCAGAAATCTATTACCACATGAAACAAACCCACATGTCCATGCACCATATTGCGCAGGCGATAGAATGTTACCGAGAAAAAGATACATACACAGTCAGAGAAATCCAATGTTCTTTTGTGATCGGATTAAACTATATAGATATGGGCTGCCCCGAAAAAGCGATACCCCATTTTCAACACGCTCTAGAAAAAGCCGCCGACAACTCAACAAAACGACTAAAAGGATCAGCACTTTATAATTTAGGGTTGAGTTATTTTCATAACAAAGATTTAGCACAAGCGATTATTCACTTTAATGACTCTATTCGAGCATTTAGAGAGCAGGGGTACGAACATTTAAATAGAATTTTAGATCCTCTCGTTATGTTGTCAAAAGCCTACTTCAAAAAGAAAGAAAAGGATCTAGGTACATATGCTTTAAATAACGGCATAGAACTATCTGAAAAGCTGAAAGATCATGTTCTATTATTGATATTCAAGTTTTTAAGATCCCTATACATTGAAAACAATTTTGAGCAGTTAGAAAAAATAATGGAATTGTTAGAAATCAAATTAATGTATCCTGATCTTGAAGATTTAGCAAAAGATGCTGCAAAATATTATAATGAGATGGGAGATAAAGACAATGCAATGCATTTCTATGAAAAAATTCTTTATTTCCAAACTCAAGTGAAGCGGGGTGACTGTCTGTATGAAATTTAAATCGTTATCAGTAATATTCATCATGATCAGTGTCATAAGTGTCTTAGGTTATTTTACGTCTGAAGTAACAGCAAGCCATGATGAAGCTAGGAGAGGTCATACGGCGAGTATCGGTTATTCTGCTTAAATAAAAGGCCCTTAATGGGGCTTTTTATTTTAAGGGTGATCTTGAATATTTCGCATGAATTCGGAGTCATTAAAATGTTAAAATCAAAATAACTCCGAAGGATTTCCACTATATTATTTGTTTTAACCTTTATGATTAGCCTATTCAATATGGGACACCAGCGTTCTATTATGTTGTCCTTATAAGTAAGATGCTGGTGAGCAGTTTGTTACATGGTATGTTTTTCGGAACAATTTTCTATTTGATCGTCACCTTTATCAATACTAAGTCTTCCAAGCAAAATCAATAATAAGAGAGCGGCCAAATGGCTTAATCTTTTACCTAACCATCAGATTGGATATATTTTTCATAATAAATTCATTTATTTTAAATAGCCTACTGCATGATATTTTAAAGGATGTTACCGATGGATATAAGGAATGATTGGCCAATCTTCCAATAAGTTTTGGAGGGAAATCATGAATTACAAAATTAAAATGGTAAAAAATAGAAAATGATGTATATGAGAAATATAGGACCATACGGAAGCAAAAAGAATTTAGATATGATGAAGGATTAAAAAAATAGATGGTCAAAAATCATTTAAACGATCAATTGCCATTCTTGAATTAAGAGTGGCTTTTATCTTTTGAAAAACCGCTATGTGAAAACAGTACAGCTTATTTCATACCAAATTGTCTCATTCGTGTAGGTATTGAAAGTGAGATTGGGTTGACTCCTCCACTAGACGTGTTACATTTTTTTCTTCTATAAAACTCCACTATAAACTCATTCAAAAACTTTAGATTGGAATACACTATATTGAATAAAAGATAAAGTTAGAGAAAGGGAGGCTTTTTCATGGCAAATATCACACAGGATTTATCAGCTCTAGGCTTAAACATCTCACAAAATGTAGGGTTAGGTAATCAATCATCCACACCTAGTACAAGTACAGCGAAATTTAGTGGACTTTTTGCAGGACTTCCACCAGGAACTGATCTCAGCATCGTTGGTGATTCAGGTTTCTTTTATGGCCCAGGAAATTTTGTCACGTTTAATCAATTGGCGGGCATTGTATTTTTTAATGACCCAGGATTAGGAGGTACGGGACCTACTTTAATAGATGTGAACAAAATTGAAAGTGTGACGTTCCCTAGTTAAATATTGTCACATTCTTTGGTATGTGAATGAACCTATAGCTGGCATGCGTTAGTATTTAATCAAATAGGTTATTTCCAGGGGAATATTTGAGATCATGAATGAAGTTACTAAAGGATGCTATAGTGTGCTAGAGGTTGACACCATCAATCATTTAAAGATGTACAGAAACACATGAAAAAACATCATTCAGTCATTTTGCTGGATGGTGTTTTTTCTTATATGAAAGGATTCACGCTGCATAATTGACGAGGTGCAAGTAGGTGAAGGTGACTTATTCAAGTGTCGATATGAATATCACTGAAGGGTATAAAATAGTTCGACAATTTCGTGCGACAGCAATGGCTAATCGTCATACTTACTTTATGAAGGTTTAGGGTCGTTCACTAGCTAATCTAAGCACTCGATATAACATTTTTGAAGAGGAACAGACTCATACATGAGAGTCTTGAATGTTTGCATGCAACATGGAATAAACATAATGCATGAGGAAAAATGATGTATGAGATAAGCAGGGAGGTTATACGAGTGCAAAAGATTTGCCGAGAAGTCTGGATCGAAGTCAGTCTTGATGCAATAAAGAGAAATATACAAGCCATTCAAGCGCATATTCAAAGGAAAAGTAAGATCATGGCAGTGGTGAAAGCGAATGCTTATGGACACGGGTCAGTGGAGGTAGCGCGACAGGCACTGGAAAGCGGTGCGACAGAGCTGGCAGTTGCCAGTTTGGAAGAAGGGATTGTGCTACGAAGAGCAAAAATTGAAGCACCGATTTTGGTTCTTGGATTTACCCCACTCGATTGTGTGAAAAGGGCTGCGGCATGGAAAATTGACCTATCTGGCCTCCGTGAAGACTGGATTGTTCAAGCAAATGAGATCTTAGCGGAAGAAGAAAGTCAGCGCCGGCTTGGGATTCATATCAATGTCGACACAGGGATGGGACGATTAGGTGGACGGACAAAGGAAGAACTGTTAGGAGTGATAGAGGCACTTGAAAAAAGTGAATATCTTAGATGGGACGGGATTTTCACGCATTTCTCCACGGCAGATGAGCCTGACCCTGATTTCACACTGCTGCAACATAGCATTTTTATTGATTTTCTTCAGTTTTTAAAAAAACAAGGAATTAAGCTGCCGACCGTACATATGAACAATACAGCGGCTGCCATCGCGTTCCCTGAATTTAGCGCTGATATGATTCGGCTGGGTATCGGGATATATGGACTGTATCCCTCGAAATATATTCAAAGCTTAGATGCTGTTCAATTGGAACCAGCTCTCAGTTTAAAAGCAAGAATTGCTTTCGTAAAGGAAATGGTAACAGAGCCAAGAACCGTCAGCTATGGGGCAACCTATGTAGCAAAACCCGATGAAGTCATTGCCACTATACCGATCGGTTACGCGGATGGGTACTCGCGCGCTTTATCAAATCGAGGATTTATGCTTTTCCGCGGAAAACGAATGCCGATTGCTGGCCGAGTCACAATGGATATGACGATGATCAGTCTAGGAGAAATGAAGGCAAAGCAAGGCGAGGAAGTCGTCATTTACGGCCGTCAAAAAGGCGGAGAAATTTCTGTCGATGAAATTGCCGAAATGCTTAATACGATCAACTACGAAGTCATCGCCACCTTAAGCCGCCGTGTGCCGAGGTTTTATCGTCGAGGCGGGAAGATTATTAAAATATCGACGCCTGTGATGTATGTGTGAGGGTAAATAACTAGAAATATTCATTCTGGTTTAAAATAATAAAAATTAAATTTTATTCCAAATATGTCGATAAAAGGAGGGATATTTAAGATATGGAGGAAAGTAATGATGAAAAAAGGTTTATTTTTAATGTTTTTGACCATTTTGATGATGGTCACAATCCATCCGTTAAAAGCTCATGCAGCAGAGACGAATGGTTGGACGAAGCGAGCGGACTTACCGGAAGAGAGACTTCATTCTAGTTCCGCAGTAGTAAATGGAAAGATTTTTGTTTTTGGTGGAAGTAGTGAAAAATCATCTAGTAATAAAAGTACCTACATGTATGATCCTCACAAAAATGAGTGGAGCTCAAAAGCTGACATGCCTAGAAAAAGAACAGATAGTACGGCAGTGGCGATAGGTAAGAAAATTTACGTCATTGGAGGAGCATACCGAGAGAGCGCAAATACGATTGATATTTATGATGCAGAATCTGATACATGGGCAGAAACATCAATTAATATACCATACTCTGCTGTGACACAAGGCGATATAAGTGCGAGTGTTGTAAATGATAAGATTTATATCCTTGCAACGAATAAAAGCTCTTTTCAAGAACATAATTTTTATAGTTATGATACAAAAGCGGATAAATGGCAACAATTAAAAATGTTTCCTCAGCAATTTACTGGAATGTCTATGTCAGAAGTCATTGACAATAAGATATATGCTACAGGTGGAGAAAGAACGGTTAGTAATCACAAAAATGCCCAAGTATATGAATATAACATTGAAACAAATCAATGGACACAAATGAAATCAAAGTTGAAGTTTTATCAACTAGGGGCTGCATTTACAACATATCAGGGGAAATTCTTAATGATAGGTGGTCAGTATGACAATGACAGATCCAGCCCAATATCACCGTATACACAGTATTATGATGCCAATTCTAATTCTGTGAAAAGAAGTATAAGCGAATTGCCTGAAGCTAGAGTTGGATCAAGTGCTGTAACACTTGATGGTACGATATATATCATAGGTGGAAGAAATTTCAAAGAGTATTACCATTCAAAATCGATTAAAAGTGATTACAAATCAGTGATTTCTATCTCATTAAAAGATTTGCAGATTGCTGAAGGTGAAACAAAGCCAGATGATGGGTCATCAGAAGAACCGAAAGATCAGGACGGAACAAAACCTGGTAATGGATCAACGGAAGAACCAAAAGATCAGGATGGAACAAAACCTGGTAATGGATCAACGGAAGAACCGAAAGATCAGGACGGAACAAAACCTGGGGATGGATCAACAGAAGAACCGAAAGATCAGGACGGAACAAAACCTGGGGATGGATCAACAGAAGAGCCGAAAGATCAGGGTGGAACAAAACCTGATGAAGAAGCAACAAAAGGTATACTTTCAATTACCATGATAAACGGGCTGCAAAAGGATTATTTGCTTTCAATGAAAGAAATCACCGATTTTCTAAACTGGTATAAAGAGAGAAGCTTTGGAATCGGAATGAACTTCTATGAAATCAATGACGAACACAATAAAGGCCCTTTCACAAGTAAGAAAGATTACGTTGTGTACCAAAATATCTTAATGTTTGATATTAAGCAATACTAATTTTTATCAAATGGTAAAGCTGCTGATTTAAAATCAGCAGCTTTTTTATAAAATTGTTAAAAATAGGATTAAAATCATGAAAAAAATGCGTTATTTTTTTAAAAATCTGCTAAACATCCTATAACCATATCCGATAATAGAATTGTCAGGGTTGATAAGCCCTAGAATAAAGGACTTTTTTCAGACAAGGACGTCTGTCAGGTCCCACATACATGGAGGTAATAGGAAATGAGAATTAACCACAATATCGCAGCACTTAACACATTAAACCGTTTGTCTGCAAACAACGGTGCAAGCCAAAAGAACATGGAGAAACTTTCTTCTGGTCTTAAAATCAACCGCGCAGGAGATGACGCAGCAGGTCTTGCAATCTCTGAAAAAATGCGTGGACAAATCCGCGGATTAGAAATGGCTTCTAAAAACGCACAAGACGGTATCTCTCTTATCCAAACAGCTGAAGGTGCATTGACTGAAACGCATGCAATCCTTCAACGTATGCGTGAACTAACTGTTCAAGCAGGTAACACAGGTACTCAGCAAACTGAGGATTTAACTGCTATTAAAGATGAAATGGATGCTTTAGTATTAGAGATTGGTGGAATCTCTGACCGTACTGAATTTAACGGTAAGAAGTTATTAGATGGTACTGGAGGAGCATTTACATTCCAAATTGGTGCTAACTCAGGTCAAAATATCGATGTTACAATTGCTAATATGGATGAAACTGCTTTAGGCGTAGATGCGATTAATGTTGCTGATGCAGCTTTCAGTTTTGACACAGAAATCGCAAAAATTGATGCAGCAATCACAAGTGTGTCTTCAGAACGTTCTAAACTAGGTGCAGTCCAAAACCGTCTAGAGCACACAATCAACAACCTTGGTGCTTCTGGTGAAAACTTAACGGCTGCTGAGTCTCGTATCCGTGACGTTGACATGGCGAAAGAAATGAGTGAGTTCACAAAGAACAACATTCTTTCTCAAGCGTCTCAAGCAATGCTTGCACAAGCGAACCAACAACCACAAAATGTACTTCAATTACTACGTTAATGAAAGGCCCCTTTATGGGGCTTTTTTATGTTTAGTCAAGAAAATGTATTCTATCGTGTTTGTGCAGATCCAATTTGATAAATAGATTATAGAAGCAAAAAAATAATTTAAATGTAAAGTATGCTAAACATCCTATAAAATAATCCGATAATTTAAATGTCAGGGTTGATAAGCCCTAGAATAAAGGACTTTTTTCAGACAAGGACGTCTGTCAGGTCCCGCATACATGGAGGTAATAGGAAATGAGAATTAACCACAATATCGCAGCACTTAACACATTAAACCGTTTGTCTGCAAACAATGGCGCGAGCCAAAAGAACATGGAGAAACTTTCTTCTGGCCTTAAAATCAACCGTGCAGGAGATGACGCAGCAGGTCTAGCCATCTCTGAAAAAATGAGAGGGCAAATCCGTGGATTAGAAATGGCTTCTAAAAACTCACAAGACGCTATCTCTCTTATTCAAACAGCTGAAGGTGCATTAACTGAAACGCATGCAATCCTTCAACGTATGCGTGAACTAACTGTTCAAGCAGGTAACACAGGTACACAGGAACCTGAAGATTTATCTGCTATTAAAGATGAAATGGATGCTTTAATAGAAGAGATTGATGGAATTGGTGATCGTACTCAATTCAACGGTAAAACTCTTCTAGATGGTTCTTTTGCTAATGGAACAGATGATCTTGTTTTTCAAATTGGAGCAAATACTGGCCAAAAATTGACTTTAAATATTGAGAGTATGAAATCCGCTAATTTAGGAACTACTGTTGCCATTAGTGCTATTGATGTAACGGCTTTTGCTACTACATCTTTTGACAACCAACTTACTGGAATCGACGAAGCAATCAACAAAGTATCATCTCAACGTGGTAAACTAGGTGCAGTTCAAAACCGTCTAGAGCACACAATCAACAATCTTGGTGCTTCTGGTGAAAACTTAACGGCTGCTGAGTCTCGTATCCGTGACGTTGACATGGCGAAAGAAATGAGTGAGTTCACAAAGAACAACATTCTTTCTCAAGCTTCTCAAGCAATGCTTGCACAAGCGAACCAACAGCCACAAAACGTACTTCAATTACTACGTTAATGAAGAGCCCCTTTTATGGGGCTTTTTTTTATGCTGTTTTTTCCTTCGCATTTTCTCCAGTCTTATGATTCTTAAATCCCTCTGATAAATCATGAAAAATGACCTTTAAATTTGGCATACTCTAGCGAAACGATCATAACGAATGAGACTTTCACCTTATTTATTCCTTTTTTGTTAAACAAATTCCATTCAAGTTCGATAAAGGGATTGTAAGGCTTACAAAAAAATTCTAATTTAGAACTTTTGGACAAGGATGTTCAATTGGTTCAAACACATGGAGGTAATAGGAAATGAGAATTAACCACAATATCGCAGCACTTAACACATTGAACCGTTTGTCTGCAAACAATGGAGCAGGACAAAAGAACATGGAGAAACTTTCTTCTGGTCTTCGTATCAACCGCGCAGGAGATGACGCAGCAGGTCTTGCCATCTCTGAAAAAATGCGTGGACAAATCCGCGGCTTAGAAATGGCTTCTAAAAACTCACAGGACGGTATTTCTCTTATTCAAACAGCTGAAGGTGCATTAACTGAAACACATGCGATCCTTCAACGTATGCGTGAACTAACTGTTCAAGCGGGTAACGTTGGGACTCAACAAACAGAAGATTTAACAGCCATTCAAGAAGAACTCACGGCTTTGGTGGATGAAATTGATGGGATATCTCAACGTACAGCATTTAACGGAAAGAATCTGTTAGATGGTAGCGTTGAAGATGGATTCCAATTTCAAATTGGCGCAAACATTGACCAAAATATTAACGTAAAGATCGGCAAAATGGACGCTGAAACCTTGACTGTTAAAGATATTACAGTGAATGAAGATGGCTTTGACTTTGACGTCGAAGTAGCAAAAATTGATGAAGCGATCGGGGCAGTATCTAAACAGCGTTCAGCACTTGGTGCCGTCCAAAACCGTCTAGAGCACACAATCAACAACCTTGGTGCTTCTGCTGAAAACTTAACAGCTGCTGAGTCTCGTATTCGTGACGTTGACATGGCGAAAGAAATGAGTGAGTTCACAAAGAACAACATTCTTTCTCAAGCGTCTCAAGCAATGTTAGCTCAAGCAAACCAACAACCGCAAAACGTACTTCAATTATTACGTTAAAGAAGGCCCCTTAATGGGGCTTTTTTTGTTTCACTCCAATGACAGCAGGTGCTACAATCGAAAGTCAGGAATCGCTTCATGGAAAAAAACTTGATTGTGTTCATCGTCCTCTTGATTCCACCATTCAAGTTCATTGGCGTGTTGAATTTTTCTTCTGCTGTCACCAAGTGACAAACTTCATTCATCTGACTGTAGTAAGGCCAGTCGTATCGATCACTAAGTATGCTTACATTTCACAAATGCTCCTTTCCTTTTCATGCCGCCCTTCACTCCGTTGACTTGATTCGTTCCCTTTTTAAACTGAATTGAGATAACTTTATGTTTTTCTAAAACTACACACGTTCCTCATGATATAGAAAGGCAATGACCGAATTTTTACATGAAAAAATGAAAAAAATCTTCAATCATAATCATTATTTCTTAAAAACAACTATTAAATGAAGAGGAGCGACCGATAAATACAGAGAGGAGGTAGAGAAAATGAATATACTACAGAGTATTGTGACAGCAGCACCTTACATCATGCAAATTTTAAAGAATGAAGTGACAATGGGTGTCATTGACCGAGAGAAATTCTTGCTGTATTTGCCATCGAAAGATGTTGATTTTCAAATTCGAGCGGGTGAACGTATTAAACCAGATGATCTGAATATGAAAAAAGCGCTCAGAGGTGAGACATCTAGTATGTTTGTGCCGGAATCAGTGTATGGCGTACCATTAAATGCAATGGGATTGCCAATCTTTGATGAAAATCATCAAGTTATTGGAGCACTCGCTTTAGGATTTCCAATCAAAAATCAATTAGAGCTTGAAGCGTATATGGAATCATTGAATGACATTATTCAAAGCATTCAAGAAAAGGTGCATGTCGTCGCGGCGCATTCAGAGGAGCTTTCTGCTACAAGTGAGGAAATGACCTTACAAACGCAGCAGACGCTTGAAAGCTCAAAACAAACAGCCGATATTACAAAAATGATTAAAGGCATCTCGAAACAAACGAGTTTGCTAGGATTGAATGCGTCAATTGAAGCGGCCAGGGCAGGAAAAGAGGGAGCAGGTTTTAGTGTGGTAGCAAGCGAGGTTCAAAAGCTTTCAAGTGAAACTTCACGTGCAACAGAAAACATAGAGAGCTCACTACAAGGGATTTCCTCCAATATACATACATTACTTGAAAGTATGGATCATATGAAAGGTTCTTCATCGGAACAGGCTTTACTTGTAACAGAGTTTAGTGAAATTGTCGATCGATTGACGACGGTGAGTAAAGATATGAAGGAGTTCATGCAAACGGTGATGTCAACGTAAAAAAACGAATCCAAGAGGATTCGTTTTTTTGTCATTCGTTATTTTCTCTTGTTCTGGTCAAAGCGATAATCGTACGTTTCGCCCTTCACCACATTTAAAAACTCATGTCCAATTTGAACAAGCTGCCCATTTTTCCATTGGATGAGAGGGTCTTTATCAGGGTATTTCCAGTAAATCGTCTTCTTACGGTGGGTCAATTTGTTTTCAATTTCTGCTCTGACTGCGTTTTCCTTTAGCTTCCCTCCGCTATGCTGATAGGTGTTGATGATGTACATTCCGTCGGGTGATGATATCGAGCGGATGAATGTTCCGTGAGATACGCCTTGAAGAGAGAAACATTTCCAATAAATAATACCAGCGAAGCTAAGGAATAGGATGATAAGGGTGATGGTGGTTTTCTTTTTTAACATGAATTCCTCCAGATGTAGATTACAATATTTCTAATTTATGAGAGAGAATACAAAAAGATTCATATAGTCCAAAAGTTCTATTCGTTTCAATTATCGGTTATTTTTTCTCGAAATTCAACAGAAAGCCGTAAAGATAAGGAAAATTTAAGGAAGAATTCAAGTGTGTATTTGATTCGAAACCTCTTTACAAAAGAATGAGGGATCAGTAGACTTATGCTCATATAGAGAAATGGGGCAGATGACATGACGCAAATCATTGATACGTATCAAAATTATGAAGAGCTTTCCGCTCATGAAAGAAAAGGAATTGATTATCAAATTCTTCACGAGCGGAAAGGTGACCAGCTTTTGGTTTTGTCGCCTCATGCAGGAGGAATTGAATCAGGCGTGAGTGAGCTCATTCATGAAATAGCAAGTAACTATTCTATGTATTTATTCGAAGGCCTTAAAGTAAAAGGCAATCAGATTCTTCATATTACAAGTACACGTTTCGATGAACCAATTTGTCTTTCTTATGTGCATACCCACCATTATACGTTTGCACTCCATGGTTACGGAGAAACAGAGGTGCTTCAAACGTTAGTGGGAGGTACAGACAGAGAAAGAGCAGCAGAAACAGTGAAACATTTAACGCTCAATGGTTTTCAAGCATTGCTGCTATCTGAGTCTGATCGTTTTTCTGGAACACATCCTCACAATATCAATAATCAATGTTTGACAGGAAAAAGTGTACAACTTGAAATTAGTCAGGCGCAAAGAAGAGCATTCTTTCAAGACTTTAGGCGGCGCTACCGGCGTGATACACAGACTGAAGAATTTTATCGGTATACAAATGTACTCAAGCAAGTATTAGCCCTTTATGAATAAAATTCAATATCGTTTTTATGTTCAAGCATTTACGTATGATAAACGGCTTCTTTTTCTGCAACCCTCTCTGCTTTCATTAAATAAGCTGTAAACTCCTGTTGAAAGCGAATGCCGGCTTTTCGCTGTTCGAATAAGGCAAGCCGCTTTTCAGCAAAAGCCCAGGTGACGTGAAACGTTTGAGCAATATGCAAAATGGCTTGCTGCCGAAGGGATGGAAGCTTCATTTGCAGTAGCATAAAGGTTGGAACACAAAAGTGATACATGAATTGTTTTGCCTGAAATTCCTGCAGTTCGCGAAAAAGCTTGTGCATCTTGAAATGATTGCCCGTATGCTTTAGCACATGACAAAGCTCATGGGCAAAATCTTGCCATTGTTCTTCTGCTGATAGGGATCTGTTTAAGATAATGCTGTAAAGCCCTTGATGCTTGACCATCATACTGCGAGTCTCCTCATAATGGACCCACACATGAAATTCAGAAGCGATCCGGCCCATCTCTCTGTAAGCAGGACCGTTTATTTGTAGTTGAGCATATAACCGCTTAATATCTTCTTCTAAATGGGTTAAAAAACCAGTCATTTAAAAACCTCCATACAAACGTATGTTCTATTTTTGGTGTAAAAGAAAAGTCCATATAGGACCAAATAGCTAATAAAGCTATTGCTTACTTTTTATATCGGCTTATTTTTAACAATTTTAACATAAAATCAAGGAAAAATGGAATTAATTCCTGTTTTTTTCTGTATTTTTGCATTCTTCACTACTAAAAAGAGTGGAATGAATTCAAATTTTACCATAGTCTTCTTTTGAAAACAAACAAAGTTTGTCTTACGGACGCCACCGATAGATGAGAAAGATCAATTCAATCTAGCAAAAGGGAGTGCAGTACATGGTACAAATTTATCAAGATTTTATTCCAGTTGGAAACGGAAACCGCCCAGGGTATGCGATGACGCCTGAGTATGTGACGGTTCATAACACAGCAAACACGTCAAAGGGAGCGGATGCGAAAAGTCATGCGGCCTATGTAAAACGTCCAACGACAGAGGTCAGCTGGCATTTTACAGTGGATGATCATGAAATTTTTCAGCACCTGCCGTTAAATGAAAATGGCTGGCATGCTGGGGATGGACACGGGAGTGGTAATCGGAAGTCGATCGGAATTGAAATTTGTGAAAATGAAGATGGGAATTTTCAGCAAGCGGTTAAACATGCACAATGGCTGATTCAAAAGCTATTAAAAGAACATCACATTCCACTAGCCAATGTGGTCACACATCAGCACTGGTCTGGAAAAGCATGTCCACGCCAGCTTCTTTCTACATGGGATGAATTTAAAAAAGGAATTGAAACGGCAGGAGATCCAGAGACGGTTATCACGTATGTCGTCAAAAGCGGGGATACGTTAACGAGTATTGCCAAAGCTCACGGGGTGACAGTTCAAGATTTACAGAAATGGAATGATATTAGTGATCCGAATAAGATTCAAATTGGACAGGTTCTTAAAATTTATCGTAACGATGCAAAGAGCATGTATGAGCTGCCAGATGGGGTGTTAAAGGTGACGTCTCCACTGACAAAGGGAGAGCACGTACGCCTCGTCCAAAAAGCACTTGCTGCTGTTTATTTTTATCCTGATAAAGCAGCTGCAAATAAAGGGATCGACGGAGTTTACGGAAAAAAAACGGCGGATGCCGTAGCGCGTTTTCAGTTGATGAATGGTTTGACAAGTGATGGAGTATATGGCCCTAAAACGAAGGATAAGCTGCTGGAACTGTTAAATAAGTGAGTGTTTTTGTTTGTATGATTGGATGACTGCTTCACTTTTTTCGTTTAATTGTCGGATATAAGGAGAAGGCTGAAATTCTGCAAACTGAATATATCTCAATTGTTTGATTTTCTTTTTCATTTTTGGCACCTCAATCGTTGCTGCGTATAGATTATTGTATGCAAGTCTATGTGAAAATGGAAGCAGGACGCGGATTTTGTTCCGCGTCCTTTAGTGTAATCAAGCCTTTTTATTTTTATACTCATCCAAGAGCTGTTCATTCTTTTTAAAAATACGTTCTGTATGTGGGCTTACCTTGTAATCGGCCATACTGATATGACGCTTTTTCTTTAAAATTTTAAAAGGGTTTTTCTTACGATTGTTGTTATCCCCTTGAAGTGCGTGGTCCATCTTCATCACCTTCCTCTTCGTCAGGCAAGATTAGATCATAAATGGTTGTAAGTGACGTCATTAACAAATAGTCGAACTCAGTGACAATCTCATCAGAGGTGAGCTTAATGACGAAGTGATCATCTGCTACAGAAAACGGGATGAGCACCAATTTACCGTAATCATCGTAATATACTTCCTGCCTGTCAAGCTTTGCCTGAATGAGTGCTCGCTGGTCAAGTGTCCGCAGTAGGTCATCTTTTTGTTCCTGCGTATCGTATGGACAAAGCACCGCTTGAATATTCATTTTGTCGGCAAAAGAATAAATGAGCCGCTCAATCCCCTCGATATATGCCTCTACACTTCCATAATATACATGGATCGGTTCGTTTTTCAATAGGTATTGGTACGTTTTTAGTTTATTGAGGTAAGAATGAAGTAGATCGTTATTTTGTTCAAGGAGTTGATGGGTATCGGTTTCCAGTTCGTGATTTCCGAGTTTTTTAATATAGGAGCTGAGAAAGATGAATGCATCGGTTAATGCGAAAAATACAGCAATAATCAAGTAATGCATCCAATCGGTGAAGATCGAAGAAGGGTCATTTGTCCAGTACACAACAGCACCAGCTACATAAATCCAATACCACGTTTTACGAATGGCAAACATCTTTTCTTTTACTTTTTGTTCAAAGCGCCACACGGCAAATACATATACAGCAAGAGCACCGAGCAATAACCATACGGTCAATTGAAAAAATAATAGCATGTTCTTCTCTCCCATAGACAGATGGATACTTAGTTATTTCTATGGATATGAATGGAAACCCTGCTTCATGAAAAAATGGCTTGAACAAAAGGGGATGTGAGTGTGCAGAAAAATAAAAAAAGACCTGTCTGACAGGTCTTTCAGATTAGAGAATCGCGTTTAACACAAAGTATATAAGCGCTCCTAGTGTTCCTGATATCGGTAAAGTGATCACCCAAGTGACAAGCATACGTTTTGCCGTACCCCAGTTTACCCCTTTTACTCTGTGTGCAGAACCTACACCTAGAATAGAAGAAGAGATCACGTGAGTCGTACTAACAGGTAAGTGAATAAATGTCGCACCGAAGATGATAGCTGCACCCGTTAAGTCGGCAGATACTCCGTTTACTGGACGAATTTTCATAATTTTACCGCCGACTGTCTTAATGATCTTCCAGCCGCCAATAGACGTACCTAGTCCCATTGCAAGTGCACAAGAGAATTGTACCCAGAAAGGAATGTCGTCTGTTGTATGCAAATTACCTGCAATTAAAGCCATCGTAATAATTCCCATCGCTTTTTGCGCATCGTTTGTTCCGTGGGTATACGATTGCAGTGCAGCCGTTAAAATTTGAACACGTCGGAATTGTTTATTTGTTTTTGCGAGATTGTTGTTTCGGAATATAATTTTGATAATGGTATACACGATATATCCTAATACGAAAGCTAGGATAGGTGAAAGCAATAGTGCTTGAATGATTTTAATGAATCCCGAATAGTTTAAAGCGCCAAAACCAGCAGAGGCAATGACAGCTCCTGCAATTGACCCGATCAGTGCATGTGAAGAACTACTCGGAATCCCGTAATACCAAGTAAGCAAGTTCCAAGTAATAGCTGCAATTAAAGCAGCCAAAATGACGACAGATCCGTTTTGAAGTGTAAAAGGATCTGCGATGTCTTTTGTAATGGATTTTGCCACACCTGTAAATGTCATTGCTCCTAAGAAGTTCATGAACGCAGCCATAATAATAGCATGTCTAGGCTTTAACGCCTTTGTTGAAACTGAAGTGGCAATGGCATTTGCTGTATCGTGGAATCCGTTAATGAAATCAAAAGCAAGTGCACAAATGACAATAAGTATGGTAAGGATGAGTAAAGTGTCCATGTTTAACTAACCCCGTTACGCATTCTTCATAATGATTGTTTCTAGATTGTTGGCAACACTTTGACAGGAATCAGCGATTTCTTCAAGTGTTTCGTAAATTTCTTTGTATTGAATCACTTTTATAGGATCTGTTTCTTTTCCAAACAAGTTCTTTAGTGATTTACGGTGAAGATTGTCACAATTATGCTCAATCTCTTTAATCTTGATTGCGTGCGGATGAATATCTTTCAAGCGATTATCAGCCAGTAATTCTATGGTGATTAAAATTTCTTTCGCACATTCTCTGATGTAGTGGCTGAATTTGTCGATATGTTCGTCAGAGCTTGTAATTGAATAAATTTCCAGTGTTGCTGAAAAATGCTCAATGCCGTCTAAAACATCATCGAGACTATTCGTCAATTGAAGAATGTCTTCACGTTCAATCGGTGTAATAAAGGCTTTGTTCAGCTCTTTAATCATGGTATGAACATGATTATCACCTTTTGTCTCATATTCCTTCAATGTGTCAGAAAATTCTTTCAGAGTGGTTTGATTTGTTACTTTATAGCTAACAAAATACTCAGCAGTTTCATCTAAATTTTTAGCAATTTCCGTTAACAAGACGGAAAACTTGTCTTTTTTCCTTTTTAACATGTAAAAACCCTCCATTGTATAAATGAGACAATGCACACATCAAATAATTATATATTCTTTTGTCGAAAAAAAACAGGTGTAGTCGAAAATTTCTTCACTTTTTCTATTTGATCTTATTCTGACCTAAAGATGTGATCTCAACTCACCTTTTTCAGAAAGGAGAAAAGAAAGCAAAAAAGCGGGCCATTTTCGGCACCGCTTAAAGGTTAAGAAGCTGAATAAACAAGCTTAAATCGCTCACAAACAAGAAGCATGTCCTCTTTAAATTCTAATCCGTACGGTTTTAATTCTGCTGTGAAAAATTCTTGATGTGATTTGTACCAATAGTCATATGAAAGATCGCCTTCACCTTCTGCTTTTGCAAATGCTTCAGGAACCTCATTCATGGGCATGACATCTACATGCGTTATCTCTATGATGGCTTTTGGTTCCTCATCGCTGTTCAAAATGACCGCATATTGACCGGTTCTTGGAAGCGGCTCCTGTTCTTTTTCGTAAAAAAGGTGTCCAGAACAAGTGGCTGTTTTTTTCCCTTGCAAAACAAGGTCAAGCAAATGATCTGAATCTGCTCCAAAAGCCCAATCGGAAACAGAGGCGTCAGCTGGAGCACTTTCTGATTTTTCTTTCCAATAGGTTTCCCAAAATATTGTGCTTTTCTGATTCATCATTCTTCCCCCTTTGTGATGTGTTTAGTATAGCGTGAAGCGAATGACATGGAAAGATTACGCCTTTATACCTACTTGTCAAGTGTGTCATATGTTTTGAAAATCTTCTTTGTATTTGGCGAGAGTAGGATGATAGGATGAAAAATTTAGAAATTTTAGAATAATCTATTGTATTCTGGTCAAGAAGTCGGTAAGGTCAAAGTAAGAATATGGAAGGGGTGTTGTTTATGAAACGCATATCTCTAACTGTTTTGTCCATATGTCTGTTTGTTTTCTCGTTTTTTCTGCCTGTCAGCCAAGTGACGGCAAACGAAACTCATGGGAACAAAGTAGCTGTTGGGAAAGATGGC
Organism: Bacillus pumilus; assembly: GCF_003431975.1. Lineage (GTDB taxonomy): Bacteria > Bacillota > Bacilli > Bacillales > Bacillaceae > Bacillus > Bacillus pumilus_N. The sequence goes on from NZ_CP027116.1 coordinate 1,268,247, forward strand.
ATGGTGGCTACTGCCCATCCGCTTGCATCAGAAGTGGGTGCTGATGTATTAAAGAAAGGTGGAAACGCAGTTGATGCTGCTGTAGCCATCCAGTACGCACTGAATGTGACTGAGCCAATGATGTCAGGAATTGGCGGCGGAGGATTTATGATGGTTTATGATGGGAAGACAAAAGAAACATCCATCATCAATAGTCGAGAACGAGCACCACAGGGCGCAACACCTGACATGTTTTTAACAGATGAGGGGAAAGTTATCCCGTTCGCTGAGCGGTCTACACACGGTAATGCTGTTGGTGTTCCAGGGACAGTAAAGGGTCTTGAGGCAGCATTAGATAAGTGGGGAACCCGTTCGATGAAGGAATTGATTGAGCCTTCCATTCAGCTTGCGGAGGATGGATTTGAAATCGATTCTGTCCTGGCAAAAGCCATTGATGATCATCAAGAAAAATTGAAAAAAACGGCCGCAGCACCAATCTTTCTTCCAAATGATCAGCCGCTCAAAGAGGGAGACCTTCTTGTACAGCCAGGTCTTGCAAAAACATTTAAACTCATTGCGAAAAAAGGAAGTAAAGCATTTTATGAAGGAAAAGTAGCAAAGGCACTTGCAAATACAGTCCAAGATTTTGGCGGGACGATGACAACAGATGACATTGATCGTTATGAGGTCAAGACTGACAAGCCTATCTGGGGGGACTATAAAGGATACCAGCTTGCTAGTATGCCTCCACCAAGCTCGGGCGGAGTGTTTATGCTCCAAATGCTCAAAATACTTGATCACTTTAACCTATCTCAATATGACCCCAAATCATTCGAAAAATATCAACTGCTTGCTGAAACAATGCATCTCTCCTATGCTGACCGTGCTGCATATGCCGGTGACCCCGAATTCGTAGATGTTCCACTACAAGGACTACTAGACGATGATTACATTTCAGAAAGAGCCTCTCTTATTGAATTAGATCAAATGAATCGAAACCCGAAAGAAGGAGATCCGTGGGCGTATGAGGATGAAAAAAACCCATCCCCAATTGTCCCACAGCCAGAAGATAAAACCATTGGAGAAACCACCCATTTAACTGTAGCCGATCAGTGGGGAAATGTTGTGTCCTTCACAACAACCATTGAACAGTTATTTGGTACAGGAATTCTCGTCCCGGAATATGGCTTCTTCTTAAATAATGAACTAACAGATTTTGATGCAAGACCAGGCGGAGCAAATGAAGTTCAGCCGAATAAACGTCCATTATCGAGTATGACACCGACGATCATTTTTAAAGATAATGAGCCTGTCATGACAGTAGGTTCACCGGGAGGAACGACCATCATCGCTTCTGTTTCACAAACCATTTTGAATTTGCTTGAATATGACATGGAGCTTCAGGATGCGGTTGAAGAACCAAGAATTTATACCAATAGCCCAACTTCTTATCGTTATGAAGTAGGTGTCCCTCTAGATGTGAGAACAAAGCTTAATGATATGGGGCATCGCTTTGGCAGCTCACCTATTGATATAGGAAACGTGCAAGCTTTACTCATTGATCGAAAAGCAGGAACCTTTACTGGGGTAGCTGACTCCTCGAGAAACGGAACCGCCGTTGGCGTAAATTTAAAGCTATCAGCAGATTAAGAACATTTCCCGGGAAAAGAAGCGCCTCTTGAGGATGGCGTTTCTTTTTTGTCTAAAAAACAGCTAAACTCAGAGAATCGTTCGAATAATAAGTAGACGATGAACATCAATCACACAAAGCCGATCGGGCAACGAAGGCTCTTGGCAATTTGAAATACAAGACTGTGATGTATTTCGATGGCTAAGGGTTTTTTGCGTATGAATGATAAGGTTTTGACCATCTGAGATGCCGCAAAGACTGCATCTTTTTTTATAAAAATTTCCTAGGAACATTGACTTATAATTTAGAATATTATAATATCTTAACAAAGGTAACGTCATTGAACATTTTTAATTACGTATTATTGTAAGCGCTTTATAAAAGGTTCTATTCTAAAATGTTCTTTCTTTTCGTTACATGTGTTCATATTTATACCAAATGAAAGAGGTGGTTGTTTGAACAACTTGTTTGAGCTAGATGAACAGCTGATCAAGCTGCAGTACGATGCATCTTCGAGAGAGGAGGTGACCACATATTTAGCAGAACGATTGGAAGCTGGGGGATACATTAAGTCGAGTTTTTTACCAGCGGTGCTTGAAAGAGAAAAAACATATCCAACAGGCCTTCCACTTGCGACCTTTGGTGTAGCGATTCCACATACAGACCCTGAACATGTGAACAAACCGGCAATTAGTGTAGCCACTTTAAAAGAACCTGTTATGTTTCACAAGATGGGAAGCCCTGATGAAACAGTGCAAGCCCAAATTGTGTTCGTCCTAGCAATCTCTGAACCTAGTAAGCAGCTTGTGATGTTAGAAAAGCTTATGACCCTTTTTAGAAAAGAAGAGATGATGACGAGGCTGTCTCACATGACATCCTATGAAGAAGCGGTTGACTTGCTTCAAAAAGAATTAAATCAATAGCCTTTCAAGAAATAATGTAAGCGCTTCATCTTAAAAAATCCAGGAGGTGGATGTATGATCAAGCAAGCTGTCGATTTTATATTAGACCTTGGACCAACTATTATGCTCCCGATTATTATGACGATTTTCGGTATGATTTTAAGGCAAGGCTTTAAGAAATCCTTTCGAGCCGGTATTACCATTGGCATTGGCTTTGTCGGTGTCAATCTTGTCATTAATTTACTTGTGAGCGGCCTTGGGCCAGCAGCAAAAGCCATGGTTAATTCCCTTGGGTTAAAGCTCGATATTTTAGATGTTGGATGGCCGATCGGAGCTGCTATATCCTTTGGTACACCTGTTGCCCCTTTGATGATTCCTCTTGTGCTTTTATTAAATGTCATCTTATTGTCCGTTAACTTTACGAAAACATTGAATGTGGATATTTGGAACTTCTGGCATTTGATTTTCGCAGCCTCTGTTACTTACTACGCGTATCATAATATGTTTTTGGCCCTTGCTGTTGGCTTGATCGTTTCTGCGATCACGCTTAAATTAGCGGATTGGACGGCACCAACAATCGAACACCATTTTGGATTAAAAGGCGTATCGATGGCTCATGCTGAAACGGTCAACTTCGCGCCGCTCATGTATGCGTCTAATCGCGTCATCGACAAGATTCCTGGGTTAAATAAAATTCATGCTGATCCGGAAACATTGAAGAAACGTTTTGGTATTTTTGGCGAACCGCTTGTGATGGGTCTCATACTTGGTATCATTATTGGTCTTCTAGGCGGCTATGATGCAAAAGGCGTCATGACCCTTGGTATTCAAATGGCAGCCGTTCTTGTGTTAATGCCAAGAATGGTCGCGTTATTAATGGAAGGTCTTATTCCAATCTCTGAGGGCGCTCGTTCTTATATTCAAAAACGCTTCCCTGGAAAAAATGTCTATATCGGTTTAGATACAGCGATTGTAATTGGTCATCCGGCGAATATGGCGGTAGCCCTTCTCATGGTGCCGATTACCATTTTGCTTGCTGTCGTTCTACCTTACAATGGCATGCTGCCGTTTGCAGACTTATCGGTTCTCCCATTTACGGTTGTATGGGCAGTAGCAGCCGCTCGTGGAAATATTATTCGCGGTCTTATCAATAGTATTTTTACATTAATGATCGTCTTCTTTATCGCAACGAATCTTGCACCACTTGCGACCACAATGGGCAAAGCAGTCGGATTTGACTTCCCAGAAGGGGCCAACATGATTTCAGGTATTGACCTTGGTTCCCATGTCATTCCTTGGATCATGGTGAGACTTCTTGATCCGAGCAACCCATACTTTATTGCAGCGATCATCTGTGCTCTGGCTTATGCGCTTCTATGGTACTGGGTGCGAAATGATATTAGAAAGCAGTATGCGAAAGAAATGGGCTTAGATCAGAAAGAACAATAATCGAGCTGGAGGGATTCTTATGGCAAAGAAAATATTGGTATCATGCGGAACAGCAGTGGCAACATCAACAGTTGTTGCAAAAAAGGTTGAAGAGACGTTAAAGGAAAAAGGGTATGATGTCGTGGTGGAACAGTGTAAGGCATCTGAAGTCCCGCAAAAAGCGGAGGGCGCTGATTTAATTGTGACGACAACGCCTGTGAGTGATACAAAAGGAACGCCTGTGATTCAAACATTATCCTTTTTAACTGGATTTGGCATTGAAGATGATATTGAGAAAATCATAGATCATATTAAGTAACCAATCATTTCATGGAGGAGCTTTCATAGCTCCTTCTATGTCACCTGAAAGGAGGACAACTCATGCAGCATCATGCTTATAGCCGAACGTCTGCCGTCTTGTCTATTTTTCTTCCAGCCGTGCTCATCTGTCTGTTTTTCCTCTGGTCTCTTTATACGTTAATGTCATCAGGTCCTGAGCCGTTAGCTGTGTTAGGGGTTTATACGCTGCCTATCCTCATGCTTTCTAGTATCACGGGGCTGAATCAGCCGACACAGGTCATCATTAGTGAAGATAAGCTGAAAATAGGCGCTTTTGGCAGATGGCACACATATGCGGTTTCTGATATTAAAGGAAAGCTTTTTATTAAGCCATACCCTCATATCGGCAAAGTCTATGTCAGGATAGGGCCAGCACGAATATTCGGAGGACGTTACTGGATATCAAGTGAGATGAGTGAGTATAAGCAGCTTGTGCAAACATTGCAGGATTTTGCGAAGGGTGATGAAAAGGAGGGTGCAGCTATATGAAATCAGCTGTCTTTTATTCTTCAGAGGACATTCGGTATGAGGAGCGAAACCGCCCTTCGATTGGTGATGATGAAGTGCTGTTAAGGTTGCGTGCTTGCGGATTATGCGGGACGGATATTTACAAAGCAACACATGAAACAGTCCCTCCTGGAACAGTGCTGGGACACGAAATCGCTGGTGACATTGTTGAAACCGGAAACAATGTGAGGAATGTCCAATCGGGAGACAGGGTTTATGTCGCGCACCATGTGCCTTGCTTCACCTGTGACTTTTGTCAAAAGGGGTTTTATACAATGTGTCCGCAGTTTGCAGCCACTAATGTAGAGCCAGGCGGGTTTTCAGAGTATATCCGTGTTCCTGCTTTACATGTCAAGCACACAATGGGAAAGCTCCCGCAGGAAGTCTCATATGAGCAAGGTGCAATGGTGGAGCCAGTCGCCTGCTGCCTGCACGGGTTTGAACGAGCACCTGTTCATCCAGGAGATTCAGTGCTGATCCTTGGAGCGGGGCAAATTGGCTGCATCCAATTACAGCTCGCCAAACATTATTTGGCTGGGAAAGTGATGATAACAGATGTGAATGAGAACCGGCTGCTGCAGGCGAGAAATTTAGGTGTAGACCTCGCTTTTCATCCAGCATCTGAGCCTGTGAAAGACCGAGTGATGAAAGAAACAAATGGAAAGGGAGCAGACCTCGTCGTAATATCTGTTGGGAGCAGTGCGCTTTTAAAAGAAGCGTTTCAAGCGGTAGCGAGAGGCGGAACGATTTTAGTGTTTGCTCATTTTCCAAAGGGAGATGTCTCCATTCCTGCTGAACGATTTTTCCATGATGAAGTGAAAGTAGTAGGAGCCTATTCCTCACATCCTTATCACTATCGTGAAGCCCTTGAACTTCTGAAGGCTAAAGTGGTCAACGCAGACAAGATGGTGACGCACCGTTATCCGTTAAGTCAACTGCTTCAGGCGATAGAATGTGCAAGGCACCCTGAAGGAGAAAGTGTCAAAATCATGTTGTATCCAGATGAATGAGAATGTACAAGATTGGAAGAGAAAGAGAAGTTCTTTAGAAAAGGGCTTTGCCTTTCTCTTTTTTTCTGATAAAAGGTGAAAACGCTTAAAAATGAAAGAGAAACGCTTGACTTCGAAGATCGATAAACGTATGATTATTACAAATGTAACATATAAGAACAAATGTAAAGGGGAGAGAAGAAATGCAAAAACAAATCACTTTGCCTGATCAGATGAGTCATGAGAAATTAGCGGATTTATATAAACAAATGTGGTTAGTGAGATATTTTGATGAAAAGGTCGATCAATTCTTTGCAAAAGGACTGATTCATGGAACCACTCACTTATGTGTTGGACAGGAAGCATCAGCTGTTGGATCGATTGCCGTATTAAAAGATAAAGATAAGATCGTCAGCACTCACCGTGGACATGGTCACTGTATTGCAAAAGGTGCAGAGGTCAACAAAATGATGGCTGAATTATTCGGACGTGAAACTGGCTATTGCAAAGGAAAAGGCGGCTCAATGCATATCGCTGACTTAGAAAAAGGGAACCTTGGAGCAAATGGCATCGTTGGCGGCGGTATCCCTCTGGCAACAGGTGCGGCGCTCACATCTAAAATGAAACAGGAAGGCTTTGTCGTTCTTTGTTTCTTCGGAGATGGTGCTACAAATGAAGGCAGCTTCCATGAAGCGCTAAATCTTGCATCCATCTGGGATTTACCTGTTGTGTTCATTTGCGAAAACAACCAGTACGGCATGTCTGGCCCTGTGAAAGAAATGATCAACATTGAAGACATTTCAACAAGAGCAGAGAGCTATGGAATGCCAGGAAAAACGGTTGATGGAAATGACATGGTCGACATTATGAACACAGTAGATGAAGCAGTCAGCCGCGCAAGAGCTGGAGAAGGTCCATCACTCATTGAAATGAAAACGTATCGCTGGAAGGGTCACTCTAAGAGTGATGCGAAAAAATACCGTACACGTGAAGAAGAAACAGAATGGAGACAAAAAGACGGAATCAAACGCTTTAAGTCTCTCTTAATTGAAATGAATGTGTTGACAGAAGAGCAGGCAGCGACCTTGCAGGAAGAGGCAAAGCAGGAGATTGAAGCATCTGTGGAATTCGCTAAAAACAGCAAAGAACCGTCAATCGATACACTATTAGAGGATGTATACGCCTAATTAGGAGGGGAATCTTGTGACAAAAACAACAGTGAGAGAGATTTCATATTTAGAAGCCGTTCGAGAGGCTATGAGTCAGGAAATGAGAGAGAACCAAGATGTATTCATTTTAGGTGAGGATATCGGCGTATATGGCGGTGCTTTTGGTGTCACGCGCGGCATGATTGAAGAATTCGGCCCAGAACGCGTGCGGAATACACCGATCTCAGAGGCAGCCATCGCAGGAGGCGCAGTCGGAGCGGCATTAACAGGTATGCGTCCAATTTTAGAACTTCAATTCTCTGACTTTATTACGATCGCGATGGATCAACTTGTAAACCAAGCAGCGAAAACACGTTACATGTTTGGCGGAAAAGGGAAGGTCCCGCTCGTTGTGAGAACACCAGCAGGATCGGGAACCGGCGCAGCGGCGCAGCACTCACAAAGCTTAGAGGCGTGGATGGCTCATATTCCGGGGCTAAAGGTGGTTCAGCCTTCAACAGCCTATGATGCAAAAGGACTTTTGAAAGCGGCAATGGATGATGACAATCCTGTCATTTTCTACGAGCATAAGCTTTTATATAAAACAATCGGTGAAGTGCCAGAAGAGGCATATTCAATTCCTCTAGGGAAAGCAGATGTGAAGAGAAGCGGAAAGGACGTCACGATTGTAGCAACAGCCATTATGGTACACAAAGCGTTAGAAGCGGCGAAGGAATTAGAAGCAGAGGGCATCGATGTCGAAATCATTGATCCAAGAACCCTCGTCCCATTAGATGAAGAAACCATTATCGAATCTGTCAAGAAAACGGGTAAATGTATCGTCATCCATGAGGCGGTCAAGCGAGGCGGCTACGGCGGAGAGATTGCTAGTATGATAGCGGAAAGTGAAGCCTTCGACTATTTAGATGCGCCAATTAAACGACTGGGCGGTCTTGCAGTTCCAGTACCATACAACCCGACACTGGAAAAAGCGGTCATTCCACAAGTGCCAGATATTATTGAAGCAGCAAAAGAGCTTGTGCGCTCTTAAATAAAGGGGAGAAGATCATGCCAAAAGAGATATTTATGCCGAAGCTAAGCAGTACGATGGAGATCGGCACCTTGCTTCAATGGTTTAAAGAAGAAGGAGATTCGGTTGAAATCGGTGAGCCTCTTTTTGAAATTATGACAGACAAGATCAATATCGAGGTGGAAGCCTATGATGATGGCATTTTTCTAAAGAAATACTTCGAAGCTGATGATCAAATTCCAGTCAATGCTGTCATTGGATATATCGGAGAGGCGAATGAACAGGTGCCAAGCGAGCCGCCGGCACAGGCAGACGAAGAGTCCTCAGAAAGCGGCGAATCGTCTTCACCAGACATGGATTCAACTGCTTCTACTGAAGCCCAAAAAACGTCTGATGAAAAAGTACGTGCCACGCCCGCAGCGAGAAAAACGGCAAAGGATCATCATGTGGCGATTCATGAAGTATCCGGCACAGGACCAAAAGGCAGAGTTCAAAAGCGAGATGTCGAGGCGGTCGTTCATTCTAGCGAGAAAGATCAGCGTGTGTCACCACTTGCAGAAAAAGTCGCTGCTCGCAAAGGAATCGATTTAGCAGCAGTTTCTGGATCTGGCGCTCACGGCAAGATCATGAAGAGTGACGTACAAGCAGCAGCAGCGCAAACAACAGAGGCTTCGCCGGTGAAAACCCAAAAACTAGCAGGTATGAGAAAAGTGATTGCTGATCGCATGTCACAGAGTGCCTTTACAGCACCACATGTCACATTAACAAGTGAAATTGATATGACGAAGGCAAAAGAAATGCGTCAGCAGCTCCTGCCAGCGATTGAAAAAGAGACAGGCTACCGATTGTCATTTACAGAAATCATCATTCATGCGGTCAGCCATCTACTCACCCGCCACCCGCACATCAATATGACATTTGAACAAAATGAACTCCATTTCCATGAAGAAGTGCACATTGGTCTAGCTGTTGCGGTAAAAGATGGTTTAATGGTTCCAGTCATTTCTCATGCGAATCAAAAAGGATTAAAACAACTGACAAAAGAGGCAAAGGAAATTGGTCGAAATGCTCGTGATCAAAAATTGCTGCCTGATCAGTTGAAAGGATCTACTTTTACGATTAGTAATTTAGGCATGTATGCCATTGATGCCTTTACTCCGATCATTAATCAGCCAGAAGTGGCGATTTTAGGTGTAGGACGCATTCAAGATAAACCTGTTGTGGTAGATGGAGAAATTCAGGTGCGGCCAATGATGGGTGTCAGTTTATCGTTTGATCACCGCGTGGTAGATGGCGCACCAGCAGCTGCCTTTTTAACAGACCTTAAAAAAGTGCTTGAACAACCATTTGAATTGCTAATGTAGGAGATGAATCGGATGACGAAAACGTATGATCTGACAGTCATTGGCGGAGGGCCAGGCGGGTATACTGCCGCCCTGCAAGCAGCTGAACGCGGACGAAAGGTCGCTTTGATTGAGGAGGACTTTCTAGGTGGTACTTGTTTAAATCGGGGCTGCATCCCTTCAAAGACCCTGCTGAAACATGCAGAAGTCATTGAATCAATTGAGAAGGCGAAAAGCTGGGGAATCGAAACAGGTGACATGATCCTTTCTTTCGATAAAATGAGAAAGCGCAAAGATGACGTCATTGAAAAGCTCAGAGGCGGAATTTCCTTTTTATTAAAGCAAGGAAAGATTGATGTATATAACGGCAGAGGCACAGCGGTGACAAAGCATCGGATTGAGATTGAAAAACAAGATGGATCAGAATCGATTGAAACGAATGAGTTAATCATTGCCACTGGATCTACACCAGCCATTCCGCCAATACCGGGGCTTAAAGATATTCCATTTGATACAAGTGATACGATTTTTGACATCCCAGATATCCCTGCTTCTATCGTCATTATTGGCGGAGGTGTGATTGGGCTTGAGCTGGCTTGTATTTTCCAGAGTCTTCAATCAAAAGTCACCATTATTGAAGCGGCTCCGTCTATCATTCCGCAAGAGGATGAAGAAGCATCTAAGCTGCTAGAAAGAGAACTCAAGAAAAAAGGCATCCATATCGCAAAGAAAACCACTGTGACAGAGGTAACGGAAAGCGAAGGTGTCAAAGCGGTTCATGCAACAGATGATAAAGGAGAGACGCACATCTTTACGGCGGAAAGACTGCTTGTCTGCGTAGGAAGAAAACCGAGTGTATCAGCCGTAATTCAGCTTGATCTTCAGTTTGATGGTCCGTTTATCAAGGTGAACGATCAGATGCAGACAAGTGCTGAAGGTGTATACGCAGTTGGGGATGTCGCCGGCGGCTATCAGCTCGCTCATGCGGCGATGGCAGAGGCAGCCGTTGCGGTCAGCAATATATGCGGCGAACCTGAAAGAATGAATAACGATATCGTTCCGAGGTGTATTTATACATTGCCAGAGGTAGCAAGTGTCGGTCTTACGGAGAAAGAGGCAAAAGCCAAGGGGCTAAGTGTACAAACAGAACGTTTTGATTTAGCGGCAAGCGGTAAAGCGCTAGCGGCAGGTGTTCAATCAGGCTTTATTAAATTGGTGTACGATACAGCATATGGCGAAGTGATCGGCGCGACGATGGTTGGTCCGCACGTCACAGAAATGATTTCAGAAGCTTCCTCCTTTATGAATTTAGAAGGAACAGCAGAAGAGATGGCGAAAATGATTCATCCTCACCCGACCATCTCAGAAGGCTTTTATGAAGCAGCCCTTCATATCGTGAGCAAGCTGAGAAAATAAATGCCAAACAAGGGATAGGGAGGAGATCCATGTGCACGTCCAGCTTCATCAGAAAGCGGCACTTGTGACAGGAAGCACAGATGGATTTGGAGAAGCCATCTGCCTGGCTTTAGCCCGGGCAGGTGCACATGTTTTTTTACACACGTTTCATGATGAATCAAAGGCTAGAACGATTTGTGAAGACATTCAAAAAATGGGCGGTCAGGCGAGCATCATCATGAACCCGCTAGAAACGCCACGTGATGCGACGCGTATGCTGAGGCAAGTGATCGATACATGCGGTAAACTCGATATTTTGGTCAATCAAGCAGAGCAAGGGGCGGAAGCGGAGCTTGATGCCGCTCCCCCTGATAAATGGGTAGATGAAGTAGAATCGGCTGTAAATACCATTTTTCTTTCTAGTCAAGCAGCTGTTTGGCATATGGTCGACCAGAAGCAAGGCTGCATTATTAATATTTCGTCATCAGGCAGTATAACAGGCGATGGCGGGATCTCACATGCTACATCGAATTCTATGCTGAATGCCATGACAAAAGGGCTGGCGCGAGAATTTAAAGACAAAGGCATCCGGGTGCTCGCCTTATTGCCACCGCCTCTCCATTTAGTTCCTGACACAGAGCGAATCAAGGAAACGGTGGCCCATATGACGGTCTTTTTAAGTACTTCATATGGTGCATTTACAGATGGTGCAGCCATTATGCTTGATGGGGGTGAGAGTGCTGGCTAATGATCAAAAACCAGTTCTCATCGTTGGTGGGGCTCAAGGGATTGGAAAGGAAATTGCCGAGCGTTTTTTAAAAGAAGGGCACCGAGTCGCTGTATCTGATATAGATGAGCGAGGTCTGACGCTTTTAAAGAAACAGTATCCTCAGCTGCTGACATTACAAGCTGACGTTTCATCGTGGGAAAGTGTGCAGCAGATGATATTAGCAGCTGAAAAAGAGCTTGGCGGCATTGCTCATCTTGTGTATTCAGCAGGAATGACAAAATCACTTCCTTTCTTAGACGTCGATTTTTCACTTTGGAAAAAGACATTGGCTGTGAACTTATATGGACTATACTATTGCATCAAAGCGTCGGCACCTTATATATGTGGGCGGCAAGAAGGAAGCATTGTCATGATTGGATCGGGATCTGCCATCACTGGCTCAGGCGGCGGTATTCAGTATTATGCATCCAAAGCAGGTGCTTTCGGTCTGATGCGTTCACTCGTTAAGGAATTAGGGGCACACCATGTGCGTATCAATGTCATTGCACCTCGTGTGATTGAATCTCAAATGCTTGATACGCTCTATCCTACTGAAGAGGAGAAACAGCAGCTACAATCACTCATTCCTGTCGGGAGATTAGGAAGACCTAAGGATATTGCAGGACTGACTGTATTTCTCACAAGTGACGAGGGAAGCTATTTGCATGGACAAATTATTCTGTTAGACGGCGGGAGAACGTATCAACCGAAATATACTGAAGGAAAAAGAGCGGGGGATAATCGCTCTTTTTGTCATTTTCTTAACAATTGTTCCAATTGGAAACGAATGTTTGATATACTGGGAATCATAGTATATTAAAAGGATGATGTCACATGCTGAATTGGGAAGAAAGACGACAGCTCGTCAAAGTTGCTCATCTTTATTATACAGACGGGTGGACGCAGCAGGAAATCGCAAAAAAGCTTAATGTCTCAAGACCAGTCATTTCAAAGCTCTTACAAAAAGCAAAAGATGTGGGAATCGTTGAGGTGTACATTAAAGACGAGAGCATTCATACAGTGGAGCTGGAAAAACAGCTGGAAACAACCTTTCAATTAACAGATGCTGTTGTTGTCCCAAGTGTCGGGACAATGTCTGAAATGGTGAAACGGGCAGTCGGCCAAGCAGGTGCCTATTATCTATCTAAAAACATGAAAGATGCAGAGAAAGTGGGCATTTCATGGGGAACCACACTTGCTGAGCTTGTAAAGGAATACCCGTTTGAACGAAGAAATGATGTGAAGGTCATTCCTTTAGAGGGTGGAATGGGAAGGCAGGCAGTCGACATTCATGCCAATCAGCTGGCATATGAATTAGCAAAGAAGATGAACGGCACGTGCTCCTATTTATATGCCCCTGCGATTTTAGAAACGGAAGAATTAAAAGAGCGGCTTATGGCGATGCAGGACATAGAAGCTGTGCTTGAAGAAGGTCGAAATGTAGATATTGCCCTGATCGGTATTGGTAACCCGCATAAAGGTTCAACGTTAAAAACAGTTGGTTACTTAAAAGAAGAGGATCTATCTGGTTTAAGACAGTCAGGGGCTGTTGGTGATATTGGCTTTCGTTTCTTTGACGGTCAAGGAAAACCTGTCCAAGATGAACTGAACCAAAAGGTTATTGGATTATCATTGGAGCAATTAAAGAGCGTCAAAACGGTCATCGCTGTTGTAGAAGGAACCCATAAAGCCGAAAGTATTTTAGGGGCTTTAAATGGCGGTTTCATTCAAGTCCTAGTGACAGACGAACTAACGGCAGCAGCTATTTTAAAGGAAGCATCCGTTCAATAAAAGGCAATCAGCGATCGAATGGTATAAAGAGCAACATCAAACGAGAAAGGAGCTGTGTATCTTGAAGAAAACCGAAATGGAAGCAAATCTACACTGTACTCGGTGCCAAGAAGAAACCCTCCACAGCATCGTTTATGTGAATGATCAGATGAAAAGCGTAGAATGTACAGAGTGTCATCAGAAGATCAGTGTGCAAGTCGACATCATGAAGGAATTTTACAAAGAAGTATATGAGAAAATTGCGACAAAGCCGAAACGCATGACGCAGGAATATAAGGCGAATTTGAATGGATTTATCTCAAGACTCCCAATCCGCGTGCTTAGTAAGCCATACCGGCTCATGAGATATTTAAACGAATCATACAAAGTCATCAAGCAATATAAAAAATAGCAGAGCCTTGATTAGCGCTCTGCTTTTTTTTGTGCTTTTTTCATATAATAATAAATAGGCAGTCCAGCGATTCCGATCAGCATAGAGATTAGACAGCTCTTCCAGTCGGTGATCATGGTGCTGATTAAGACGAATAAAGAACCGATAATCGCAACGATCGGTGTGAACGGATATAAGGGTACGCTATAAGCACGCTCCATTCCGCTATTTTGTTTTCTGAGCTTAAAGACTGCGAAAAAGGCCATGACATAAAAGATATAGATCATGAAAATCGAAACCTCTGACAGCTTTTCTGGATTACTGACGATCATAAATACGATGGCGATCAAAATTTGCACAAATACAGCAATCCAAGGTGTTTTGAAGGTAGGATGAATACGTGAAATAGCGTTTGCGAAAGGAATTTGCTTTCGCTCTGCCATCGCGAAAATCACACGTGGAAAGGAAAGAACCTTTCCGTTTAAACAGCCAAAGATACTAATGATGATGCCAATGCTAATGAGTTTACCGCCAATTGGTCCAAAGAGCATGGTCGCAGCAGTGCTAGTTGCATTTTCACCTAGCTGAACGATTTGATCAGCTGATAACACGTGTAAAAGCGCGACATTAATAAAGAGATAACAAGCTGTGACGATTAAAATTCCGCCTGCCATCGCACGAGGAAGCAGTTTCTCTGGGTTTTTCATTTCACCGCCAAGCGCTGCAAGCAATATCCAGCCATCATAGGCAAACAACGTAGCCAAAATCGCTGCACCGAAGTTCATTTGAGCGATACTATCGTTGACCGCCATTAAGATATTTTCGTTTCCTTTCCATAAGCCAAACACAATAATAGCGGCAATCGGGACAAGCTTTCCAATGGTAGTCAGTCCTTGAACAAAACCGCCGTACTTCGTGCCCATCATATTAATCACACATAAAAATAAAACGGTGATAATGCCAATTGTTGTAGACCATAAAGAAGAAAGAGAAAATAAATTGGCTAATAATGAACCAAAATAAAGACCGAGCGCACCGATGATGGCAGGTCCGTAAATAATAATCTGTACCCAGCCGCATAAGTAGCCCCAAAATTCACCGTACACTTCTTCAAGGTAGGCATACAATCCGCCCGTTCGAGGGATTTGTGTACCAATTTCAGCAACCGTCAGTCCGCCAGCAAGGGTTAAGATCCCACCTAGCAGCCAAGCAAATAAGGCGATGTCTGAGCTTCCTGAATAGGAAAGGACGTTGCCTGGTTTCATAAAGACACCGGACCCGATAATGGTCCCGATGACAAGAGATAGGGCGAAAAATAAGCCGATGTCCTGTTTTAACGCTGGTTGTTCTTTGTTCATTACTCGCGACCTCCTGCATCACTTTCGTACGTTACTGTGACATGTATTTTGTTCATTGTAATACGATTTTAGGAAAACGAGAATTAAAAAAATTTTCTGATTTTCGTATTTGGATTTAAAAGTGTTTGTTTATTGGAGATATCAGGATGAATGTTACGTTAAAAACGAACAATAAAAGGATATTTTTGATTTAATGTTAATTTTAACGACAGAAACCGAACATCCAGTAAATGTGCAGTCAAATGGTTGACTTTTCATGAAAAATGACCTATTTTATTCATAAGGATATTATCTTGAATTCGAGATATTTTGAAAAAGGAGTGATTGTAATGAAAATCAATGGAATTCACCACGTATCGGCATTAACAGCCAATGCTCAAAAAAATGTTGATTTCTATCGCCAAATTCTTGGCTTAAAGCTTGTAAAGAAAACAGTGAATCAGGACGACCCTTCTATGTATCATTTGTTTTATGGAGATGAGGTCGCGTCACCTGGGACAGAGCTCACCTTTTTTGAAATTCCAATGCTCGCCCGCCGCTTGAAAGGAACAAACGCCATCACAAGTACAGGTCTTCTCGTTTCTTCTGAAGAAGCACTTTCCTTTTGGGAAAAGCGGTTTGAAGAGAAGGGCGTGCAGCAAGAAACGGCTTCTTTGAGAGGAGGCAGACCTGCTTTGCGTTTTCAAGATCCAGAAGGTCAGCAGCTATTTTTAACAGTAGAACCGGCTGCGCAAGAAGCGGGCTCACCGCCAGTGCATGACGATATTCCAGCAGCGTTTGCGATTAGAGGTTTAGGTCCAGTTGAATTAACGGTTGCAGAAGCGGACAAAACGATTCGTGTTTTAACGGACATTCTTGGTTTCACGGAAAGAGCACGTGAACTATCAAACGATGATGAGCTCGTGACCATTTTTGAGTCGGGGAATGGCGGCGCTGGAACAGAAATTCATGTGATTGAAAAAGCAGAAGGACCTTCTGAGCGTTCTGGTAGAGGAAGCGTGCATCACGTAGCCTTTCGCGTGGAAGATGCGGCGGAACTAGAAAAATGGTATGACAAAATATCAAAAGCAGGCTTCACGAATTCTGGTGTTGTGGAACGTTTCTATTTTAAAGCCCTTTACTTTAGAGAGCCAAATGGGATCTTATTTGAAATTTCAACAGACGGTCCTGGGTTTACAGTCGATGAAGGGGTGGATTCACTCGGTGACCAATTAGCACTTCCTCCATTTCTAGAGCACAAACGAGCAGAAATAGAACAAAGATTAACGCCAATTCAGTCATCATAACAAAAGCAGCTCATTCATGAGCTGCTGCTTTTTGCATTAGGAACTTACTTCCTTAGATTCAGATTGTGTTAATGTGACCTTCTTTGTTTCTTCTTTTCCGTTTCGAATGAGCGTGATGCTGACGGTGTCTCCTACTTTCGCATTCGTGTAAAGCTCATGACGTAATGCACTGCCGGTGTTGATTTTTTTCCCATTTATAGCAGTGATGACATCCTCTGACTTTAAGCCGGCTTTGGCGGCAGGTGAGCCTGCGGCAATGTCTTTGATGTAAACACCTTGATCGAGCTGACTATTTTTGAGTCCGAGTGTTTCTTTTTGATACACATCTGGGACTTGTTCAAGATCAAGCATGCTGATGCCGATATACGGACGTTCAATTTTTCCTTTTGTGAGCAGCTGTTCGGCGATTGGTTTGACATCATTCATTGGGAGCGCAAAACCTATGCCTTCAACTCCTGTTTCTGAAATTTTCATACTCGTGATTCCCACAACCTTTCCGTCTGTCGTAAGAAGCGGGCCACCGCTGTTACCTGGGTTAATGGCTGCATCTGTTTGAATCACATTAATGCTGCTTTCGCCAGCTGATGTATTCATAGAGACTGTTCGATCGACACCACTGACAATACCTTGTGTCACCGTTCTTGATAGGTCATCACCAAGCGGGTTTCCGATCGCGATGACGGTTTCTCCCGCACGCAGTGAGGAGGAATTGCCTAATGCAGCGACCTTCGTCACATGACTACTGCTAATTTCTACAACGGCTAGGTCAGTCAGCGGATCTGCTCCAACGAGTTTTCCTTCAACCGTTTTGCCATCGTGCAAGGAAACCGTCAGCTTGTTAGCCCCTTCAATCACATGGTTGTTTGTTAAAACATAGGCTTTACTGCCGGATTTTTTAAAAATGACCCCTGAACCTGTGCCGGTTTTTTCCTCTTGAGTGCTTTTATCTTGAGGTTGCTGTGATTCATCAAAAGGCGTATTGAAATCGCCAAAGCTTGTGTCTGTTTGGCTTTGCGCTTGGTAGTTTGTAATACCGACAATGGCTGGTGAGACATTTTCGACCATGCTTGAGATGCTGCTAGATGAATTTGATGTTTGGACGGCTGTTGTTTTTGACGAATTGGCACTTGACTCATTTGTTGATACCGCTTCTGTTTTCGCTGCTGAATTATGTGCTGTGTTGTCTGATGCGTGCTGGGCATATGGCGAAAGGACGTACACGCCTAAAGCAAGCGTACCGCCTACAACACCACTGACAAATGGCTTAAACCAGCCGTTTGGCTTCTTCTTTTGTTTTTGTGGCTGTTCCATTGTTTGAAGTTCTTGAGAAGGTTGTTGTTCATTTTTGTGATGTGTCATTCAAATCACTCTCTTTCATCATTTTTTCATGTATGGGTTGAAGGGGTTTTACCTTATGTGGTGGATACTGACTTGATCGTAAGAAAAAAGTGTGGGATAAAAATGAAAACATTGTGGGAAATTGTTAAAATAAGTAGTGAATCTAAGCAAGATAGAGGAGATTAAACTGTGGAGACAATTGGAATCATTGGATATGGAAGTATGGCTGATATGATGGTGCAGAAGTGGCTGGAAAATGGGGTGCTGGATGCTCATCAAATCATGATCCATACAAGAAGTGAAACGGAGCGCCTGCACCAGCTTAAAGAAAAGCAACCAGAAATAAACATTTGTTCAGTAGATGAGCTTTCTGCGTCATGTGATGTCCTCTTTATCTGCGTGCCGCCGCTTGCTGTCCTTGATGTGCTGGATCAGCTATCTTCCGCAGCCAAAGCTATACACATTGTGTCAGTAGCAGCGGCTGTAACGTTAGACAAGTTATCAAAGCATACGACACAACCAGTATCCAGGTACATCCCAACGCTTACGTCAGCTGTTGGAACGGGTGTCTCACTTGTTGCGCATGGTGAAACGGCAGGACAGGAGGAAAAGGAGCGTTTGCACCGTCTGCTTTCAGCTTTTAGCATCGTCCGTGAAGTAGAAGAAGACAAGTTCGATGCGGCGAGTAACTTGACGAGCTCATCTCCTGGTTTTATCGCTGCTCTTTTTGAAGAAATGGCGAGAGCAGCTGTGAGAAATAGTGAGCTTTCCTTAGAGGAAGCGTATGAATTTTTAACGTATGCTCTTTTAGGCACAGGCCAGGTTCTTGTAGAACGCGGCTTAACCTTTGCTGAAACGGTCGATCGGGTGGCGACAAAAGGGGGCATTACAGGAGAAGGCGCCGAAGTCATTCAAAAGCAGGCACCACAAATGTTTGATGATTTATTCACACAAACTATGAAGAAATATGATCAGCTGAAATCACAGATTAACGAAGCAGACAAACACCACTAAAGACATAGTTAGTGGTGTTTTATTTGTTAAAAAAATCCTTTCTCATCCATTCTATTGACCTGTATTATCTGAGTCTAATTTCCTTATTTTCAGACATTGTATTGAAAAATCCATCAAGTAATCGTATAATTTTTTAGAAAATTTAGAAAAATATATACAAATTTTAAGTTTAATTAAAGGGGGATGGGGATGAAGCTCTATGTATCTGTCGATATGGAGGGAATTACTGGTCTAGCTGATCATACATTTGTCGATGCCCGTCAGCACAATTATGAACGGGGTAGAAAGATCATGACGGGTGAAGTAAATGCCTGTGTAGAGGCACTTCTTCAGCATGGCGCAACCGATATCTTAGTCAATGACAGTCATTCCAAAATGAATAATTTGTTGATTGAAGAATTGCATGAAGAGGCATCTCTTATATCTGGTGACGTCAAGCCATATTCAATGGTTCAAGGGTTAGATCAATCCTATGACGCTGCTGTTTTCTTAGGCTATCATGCGAGGGCGTCTATGAAAGGTGTGATGTCCCACAGTATGATTTTTGGTGTCAGACATTTTTACATAAATGATCATCCAATTGGTGAAATGGGCTTTAATGCATATGTTGCAGGCTACTATGGTGTACCGGTGATTCTTGTTTGCGGAGATGATCAAGCAGCACTTGAAGCAGAAAAGCTGATGCCTGGTGTGAAAACAGTGGCGGTGAAAGAGACCATATCAAGGTCTGCTGTGAAATGTCTCACTCCTGCCAAAGTCAACCAACAAATCTCGCTGAAAGTGGAAGCCGCAATGAAACAGATTCATCACATCAAGCCGCTGACGCCTCCTGATCAGCCGCTGCTGAAGATTGAATTTGCCAATTATGGACAAGCTGAATGGGCGAATTTAATGCCAGGTACTGCCATCATAGAAGGAACAACAACGGTGACGTACCAAGCAGAGAATATATTAGAAGCCTACCAAGCAATGCTTGTCATGACAGAGCTTGCCGCACGTACAACATTTTGTTAGACGAGGGGGAGACAGCAGATGGCCAGCTTTTTGCTCAAGCGTTTTATTGCGATGATTGCCACGATCTTAACGATTACGACGTTAACGTTTATTTTAATGAAGGTCATCCCAGGATCACCCTTTAATGAAGAACGAAATACAAACGAAACCGTCCAGCGAAACCTCGAAAGCTACTATCACTTAGACGAACCACTCTATGTTCAATATGTCATCTATTTAAAATCCATCGTTACCTTTGATTTTGGTCCTTCCATTAAAAAGCCTTCTGAAAGTGTCAATGATCTATTGGCGAGAGGCTTCCCAGTCTCTTTAGAACTTGGTCTTATCTCAATATTGATTGCTGTCATCTCTGGCATCCTGCTTGGGGTCATGGCTGCCCTCCGGCATAATGGCTTGATTGATTATATTGCCATGACGATTGCTGTTTTCGGTATATCCATTCCAAACTTCATCTTTGCTACCTTATTAATTCAGCAGCTTGCTGTGAATATGAAACTCTTTCCTACAGCGATGTGGACAAGTCCGATGCATATGGTGCTACCAACCATTGCCCTTGCTGTCGGTCCGATGGCCATTATCGCCAGGTTAACAAGATCCAGCATGATTGAAGTGCTGTCTCAGGACTATATTCGTACTGCCAAAGCAAAAGGACTTTCTCCTATTAAAATCGTTTTCAAACATGCGCTTCGAAATGCACTTTTGCCTGTTGTGACCATTCTTGGGACACTTGTCGCAAGTATTTTAACAGGAAGCTTTGTCATAGAAAAAATATTTGCGATTCCTGGAATGGGAAAATACTTTGTCGAGAGTATTAACAACCGTGATTATCCTGTCATCATGGGAACCACTGTTTTTTACAGCATCATTTTAATCACACTTCTTTTCATTGTCGATGTGGCGTATCGTGTCCTTGATCCAAGGATTCAGCTGCATCAGAAAGGAGGAAAGGCATGAGTATACACCTTCAGCAGGATCAACTGAAACCACATCATGAAGTGCCGGATGAATGGTTTTCTCCGAGAGAGCAAAAGAAAACGGAGGCCCATGCCATTAAAAGACCCTCTCTTTCGTATTGGGCAGACACATGGAGACGACTGAAACAAAATAAGCTTGCGATGTTTAGTCTATCGGTATTGATTTTTCTTTTTATCATGGCAGTCTTAGGCCCATTGCTTGCGCCAAATAGTGTGACAGAGCAACGCCTTTCCATGCAAAATCTGCCTCCATCCGCTGCTCACTGGTTCGGAACGGATGAGCTTGGACGAGATGTGTTCACGCGTACATGGTACGGGGCACGTATTTCGTTATTTGTAGGCGTCATGGCAGCCCTTATTGATTTTGCCATCGGCGTGATTTATGGAGGCATTGCTGGTTATAAAGGCGGGAGATATGACCATGTCATGATGCGAATCGTCGAGGTGCTCTACGGTCTTCCTTATTTACTTGTTGTGATTTTATTGATGGTTCTTATGGGGCCGGGACTAGTTACTATTATTGTAGCGCTCACTGTCACCGGATGGATTGGAATGGCAAGAATCGTGAGAGGGCAAGTTCTTCAACTGAAAAGTCAGGAATATGTCCTTGCCTCAAAAACCTTTGGTGCAAAGAGTCTGCGTATCATTCGCCGCAACCTGCTGCCGAATACGATGGGGCCGATTATCGTTCAGATGACCTTGACTGTGCCGACCGCGATATTTGCTGAAGCGTTCTTAAGCTTTCTTGGTTTAGGCATTCAAGCACCGTTTGCAAGCTGGGGCGTGATGGCAAATGATGCGCTGCCGACAGTGCTTTCAGATAATGGACATTGGTGGCGTTTATTTTTCCCTGCGTTTTTTATTTCACTCACGATGTTTTGCTTTAACAATTTAGGTGACGGCTTGCAAGACGCGCTAGATCCAAAGATGAAGAGGTGATGGCGCTTTGAAAAAGGTTCTACAAATCATCGATCTGCACGTCAGCTTTCGGACATACGGTGGTTCAGTTCGAGCGGTACGCGGAGTGAATGTGGATGTATATGAAAAAGAAACCCTTGCCATTGTGGGCGAATCAGGCTGCGGGAAAAGTGTGACTTCACAAAGCATCATGAGGCTACTGCCTGCATACAGTGCTCATGTCGATCAGGGAGAAATTTGGTTTGAAGACCGCAATTTACTGTCATTATCTGAAAAAGAAATGCGCGCTATACGAGGTGTCGATATCTCGATGATTTTCCAAGATCCAATGACCGCACTAAACCCTACCTTGACTATAGGGGATCAGCTCATGGAGGCGGCAAAGGAGCATCAAAAGCTGACGAAAAAAGAAGTGAAAGAAGCCGCCCTTCGGATGCTTGATTTGGTCGGTATTCCGCAGCCGAAGGAAAGGTTAAAGCAATACCCTCACCAGTTCAGCGGGGGAATGAGGCAGCGGCTCATGATTGCCATGGCACTGATATGCGAGCCGAAGGTGCTGATCGCGGATGAACCGACGACTGCACTGGATGTGACCATACAGGCACAAATTTTAGAACTGTTTAAAGAGATTCAGAGAAAAACCGGTGTCACCATTATTTTAATTACACACGATTTAGGGGTTGTAGCCCAAGTTGCAGACCGAGTAGCCGTCATGTATGGAGGGAAAATGGTAGAGGTCGGAACGAGGCGGGATATCTTCTATAGCCCGCAGCATCCTTATACAAAAGGACTTCTGCAATCCGTTCCAAGATTTGATATGAAAGATGAACTCATACCAATTGAAGGAAGCCCGCCTGATTTATTTGCTCCGCCAAAGGGCTGTCCGTATACAGATCGCTGCCCGTTCGCTATGAAGGTGTGTGATCATATCATGCCGCACGAAACGCAGCGGTCATCTACCCATACCGTGCATTGCTGGCTCCAAGATGAGCGTGCGAATCAAACAGTTTTATCTTCAACACAAAGGGGGAGTTTTTGATGAGAAACAAAGGATGGATCATCAGCATGTGTTTGTTCACGATCATGCTGCTAGCAGGATGTACAGCCAATGAACAAGCAGGGAAAGGATCATCAAGCAATCAGGGTGAAAAGAAAGTGTTAACCTTAAATAACGAAAATGAACCGACGTCGTTTGATCCGCCGATTGGCTTTAATAATGTATCGTGGCAAGGACTAAATAATTTAATGGAAGGATTAACGAGACTGAATGAAAAGCACGAACCATCTCCTGCCATGGCGGAAAAATGGGAGATATCAGAGGATGGGAAAACGTATACGTTCCATTTAAGAGATGGCATCAAGTGGTCAAATGGTGATCCAGTGAAAGCGAGTGACTTTGAATATGCGTGGAAGCGGCTGCTCGATCCGAAAACAGGATCTTCCGCATCGTTCTTAGCGTACATGATTGAAGGCGGAGAGGCATTTAACAGCGGAAAAGGAAAGAAAGAAGACGTGAAAGTCAGTGCTGTAAATGACAAAACGCTTAAAGTCACACTTGCATACCCGCAGAAATCGTTCTTAAATATGACCGCAAATCCTGCCTTTTTCCCTGTCAATGAACAGGTAGCTAAGAAGGACCCAAACTGGGCAAAGGACGCCAAAACCTTTGTCGGAAATGGGCCGTTTAAGCTGACAGAATGGAAGCACGATGAGAGCTTCACGATGGAAAAAAGTGAGACGTATTGGGATGAAAAAACGGTCAAGCTGGATCAGGTGAAGTGGCTGATGATCAGTGATCGAAACACAGATTATCAAATGTATCAATCAGGAGATCTTGATACTGCCTTTGTCCCAGCAGAACAAAGTGAAAATCTGCTGAAAAATAAAGATGTACAAATTGAAGACCAGGCAGGACTGTTCTTTTATCGTCTGAATGTGAACATGGAACCGTTCCAAAATAAGAACATCCGCAAAGCATTTCAAATGGCGATCAACCCGGAAGATATCGTGGATTATGTGACGAAAAATGAAGAGAAACCCGCACGTGCCTTCGTCTCGCCGGGTATTTTAGATTCGAAAGGTCAGGATTTCAGAGAGGCTGGCGGCGATCTTGTCAAGAATGATACGAATGAAGCTGCGAAGCTATTAGAAAAAGGACTAAAGGAAGAAAACTATTCAAAGCTGCCGGCCGTCACATTAACATATAGTACAAAGCCTGAAAATAAGAAAAAAGCTGAGGCCATCCAGCAGCAGCTGAAAGAAGCGCTTGGTGTAGATGTGAAGCTTGCAAATATGGAAGCCAATGTGTTTGCTGAAGATCAAAAGGCGTTAAAATTCCAATTTTCACAAAGTTCATTTTTAGCAGACTATGCAGATCCAATCAATTTCCTAGAGAGCTTCCAAACAGGGAATGCCATGAACCGGACAGGATGGTCTAATGACACCTATGATCAGATGATAAAAAAAGCAAGTCAAGAAGCAGACGAACAAAAGAGAAACAGCATTCTGCATGATGCAGAGGCACTTCTCATGGAAGAAGCTCCGATCATTCCGATTCACTTTTATAACCAAGTTCATTTGCAAAAAGAAGGCGTAAAGGGTATTGTTCGCCACCCTGTTGGGTATATCGATTTGAAATGGGCGCAAGTAGATGGAGAGTAACTTGAAGTAAATGATTAACAAAAGACGCTTTGAAATAAAAGCGTCTGTTCCTTTATTCGTTCATGTTATGAAGCAGAAACCCATAGATTGAAAGAAACAAAGAGAAAGAGGGGATATGGCATGAGCCAGCTGCCAGTGGCACTTCAAACAGGGGATACAGTGGGGATTATTGCACCGGCAAGCCCGCCTGATGAGCTGAAATTAGCAAAAGGGATTGCCTTTTTAGAAAGCCTCGGGCTAAAGGTGAAAAAAGGGAAGTATTTGGGCCGCCGGTATGGATATTTAGCAGGTTATGATCATGAAAGAGTGGAAGATCTTCATCGCATGTTTCAAGATCCAGAAGTGAAGGCGGTTATTTGTGCTTGCGGAGGATATGGGACCGGAAGACTTGCAGAAGTCATTGATTATGACCTCATTCGTCGTCATCCAAAAATCTTTTGGGGCTATAGCGATATTACGTTTTTACATACGGCCATTCAGCAGCAGACCGGTCTTGTGACGTTTCATGGTCCAATGCTTTCCTCTGATGTGGGACTTGAGGCGGTTCATCCGTATACGAAGGATACCTTTTTGCAGCTATTCACACCAAAAGCCTTTACGTATGCACACCACTTGTCACCCCTTCATACCTTTTATCCCGGTACGGCTTCAGGTGACATTGTAGGGGGGAATCTTGCCCTCATCGTGACAACACTTGGCACACCTTTTGAAATTGATACAAAGGGGAAGCTTTTGTTCATTGAAGATATTGACGAAGAGCCCTATAAAATTGATCGAATGATGCAGCACCTCGCATCTGCTGGGAAATTGGAGGATGTGGCTGGATTCATCATTGGAGATTTTCATCAATGTGAGCCAAAAAAGAAAGACCAGTCCCTCACATTAAATCAAGTATGGGACACCTATATTGTGCCTCAAAAGAAGCCTGCACTTGGGGGCTTTCGGATCGGTCATTCATCACCGAATTTCGCCATTCCAATGGGTACGCAGGCTACACTTGATGCGACCGGAAAAAAACTGCACATTTCTCCAGGTGTCGCTGCGAAAGAGGCGATCAAATGAAAATCGTCGATGTTCGTACATGCAGAACGAGTGTACCGCTAAAAAAGCCTTTCAAAACCGCTTTACGAACGGTGTATGATGCAGTATCTCTGATCGTTATCATCACATATGATCAAGGTGATGTCAGCTACGGGGAGGCAGTGCCAACGTCGGTCATTACAGGTGAAACGCTGGAAAGTATCGACTATGCCATATGTGAAGTGATCAGACCGATGTTGCTCGGAGCTTCCTTGTCAGAATATGAACAAATTTTTTCTCGTATGAAACGGGTGCTCGCTTGCAACACAAGCGCAAAGGCAGCGATTGACATGGCCATTTATGATGGCTTAGCGAAGCGCGCAGGACTTCCGCTTTATCAATACCTTGGTGGATATCGCGATCAGCTTGAAACCGATTATACGGTCAGTGTAAACCGGCCGCTTGAGATGGCGGAAGATGCAAAGCAATACGCAGCTGAAGGCTTTCAGACGTTAAAAATCAAAGTAGGAAAAGATAACATAGACACAGATATTCAGCGTATCAAGCGAATTCGAGAAAAGGTCGGGCCGGATATTCAGATCAGGCTCGATGCGAACCAAGGCTGGACGTGGAAGGAAGCGATCGTAGCCATTCGGAAAATGGAGGCGCTGAATATTGAATTAGTCGAGCAGCCAGTGCCGAAAGAAGATATCGAAGGCCTGCGCCGTGTGACGGAAGGAACAAATACATTGATTATGGCAGACGAGAGCATTTTCAGTTTCCATGATGCGATCAAAGTGCTTGAAATGAGAAGCTGTGATCTGATCAATTTAAAATTAATGAAATCAGGCGGTATAAAAGAAGCACTAAAAATCAATGCCTTAGCAGAAGCATACGGCGTAAAGTGCATGGTTGGAAGTATGATTGAGTCAAAACTTGGTATTACAGCAGCCGCTCATCTCGCCGCAAGCCAGCCAAATATCACCCGCTACGATTTTGACGCCCCGCTTATGCTGCGAGAGGACATGGTAGACGGAGGAATCGTGTACAAAGGAAAAGATATATTTTTCCCGCCGCAACACGGGTTAGGCATTCAAGGGGTGAAAGGAGTCTCATGATGATATTCGAGTCAAAGGTTCCAGTTGCAAACGTATGGACAGCGCCGCAGTCACCGAGAAAAATCGATCAAATGGTACTTCAGGACTCCTTCAAGATCAAAGAGTGGATTGACCAGCAGACATATGAAGAAAAATTGGCTCTATGTGAAGAAAATCTGATCCAGTCTCAAGTACTGCTAGGTGAACGAGTCATTGGATTAGAAGAGACAGACGGCTGGATGAAAGTCGTTATCCCGCAGCAGGCCAGCCGGAAACATCCACAGGGCTATCCCGGCTATATGCCTGCCAAACATTTAAAGCAAGTCAAAGAGGGACATGCGCCAGTTGCATCTCATTTTGTTTCTCAGAAAAAAGCCATGCTCTATCAAGACGGGCAAGCAGACATGGAGGTTAGCTTTTTAACAGAACTCGTGGCTGTAGAAGAAACGAGTGATTGCTTTCATGTGGTGACCCCAGCAGGAACAAGAGAGATGAACAAAACGGATGTGCGGCCAGTTTCATCCATTTTATCAATGACCGGCAAAGATGTCGTAGACACGGGAAAACAATTTATTGGTCTTTCGTATGTATGGGGAGGCATGAGCAGCTTTGGCTATGATTGTTCAGGCTTTGCTTACAGCATGTACAAAGCGTGCGGATATCTTTTACCAAGGGACGCAAGTGACCAAGCAGTTCAAGGAACACCTGTTACATCAAGCCATTTAGAACCAGGCGATTTACTGTTTTTTGCAAATGAAAACGGAAAGGGAGCTGTCCGGCATGTTGGAATATATGCGGGGGACGGATTGATGCTTCACTCGCCTAAAACCGGCAGGCAGATTGAGCTTCTTTCTCTTTCTGGTACTTCATATGAAAAGGAATGGGCAGGTGCAAGGCGGTATTTGCCAAGTGAGAGGAGGAATGGTCATGGCAGTTGAACCACTTTTACAAGTAAACAATCTCAAAAAACATTTTGATTTATCGAAAGGAAGAACCTTAAAAGCGTTAGACGGTGTCTCTTTTCAACTGAAACAAGGTGAAACGTTTGGTCTCGTCGGCGAGTCTGGCTGCGGGAAATCCACACTTGGGAAAGTGCTCATGCGCCTTTATGAACCAACAGATGGCGAAGCCTTATATGAAGGGAAAAGCCTTCATCACCTGTCTCAAAAAGAATCATTTGATTTCAACCGGCAAATTCAAATGGTGTTTCAAGATCCATATTCCTCCTTAAATCCACGTCTTTCGGTAAAAGATATTATGCTGGAGCCAATGGAGATTCACAATCTTTACGGGAGTCAAAAGAAAAGGGTTGCCCGGGTGAAAGAATTGCTTGAAGCAGTAGGACTGAGCTATGATTTTGCCACTCGTTACCCGCACGAATTTAGCGGAGGACAGAGGCAGAGAATTGGTATTGCAAGGGCACTCGCCTTAGCGCCGAAGTTTATTGTGGCAGATGAGCCGATTTCTGCACTAGACGTTTCCGTTCAAGCACAGGTCGTGAATTTGCTGAAAAAACTGCAAAAAGAGGAAGGGCTGACATTTCTCTTTATTGCGCATGACTTGTCGATGGTGAAATATATCAGCGACCGAATCGGTGTCATGTATTTAGGGCATCTTGTTGAGTTGACCAGCAGCAACTCGTTATATCAAACCCCGCTGCACCCATATACACAGGCCTTGCTGTCTGCGATCCCCATTCCAGATCCTGACGTGGAGGACAAGCGTAAAAGATTTATTTTAAAAGGAGAAATTCCAAGTCCAGTAAATCCGCCAAGCGGCTGTGTATTTCGAACAAGGTGTCCAGCAGCAATGGATCTGTGCGCCGAAAAAAAGCCAACATTACAAGCAGTAGAAGAAGGGCATGAAGTCGCCTGCCATTTATACGACAGACATAAGCTGATGAAGTAGGGATAGGCAGATAAAAAAGCGAGCGAGTAGACAAACTGTTCTACACGCTCGCTTTTTTAATGGATGAACGTCGAATGGGCAATGTGCAGCATCTGAAAGAGCCGCCAGATTTAATGATTTCAGAGAAATCCACTTCAATGACGGTGTATCCGTGAGCAATTAATGTAGCATTTGTTGCTTGATTGACAGGCAAGCTGATGACCTTTTTTTGCCCAATGGATAAAACATTTGGTCCGAGTGTGAATTGCTCTTGTTCGCTTATTTCAATCAAATGGTAATGCGTGTTGAGCAGGTGAAGATCTTCTTTCTTGAACGCTTCAGGATCAATCAATATGTCATCATGAGACAGAATATTCATCACACAATCGAGATGCAAAATGTGAGGAGGAAGGTGAATGGGAATGATGTCATGATCCGGCAGTTCTTTTTTGAGCTGATGGATAGCGGCTGAATTTGTTCTTTTGCTCGTTCCAACAAATACACGTGTTTGATCCACAAGCACATCGCCGCCCTCAATCGTTCCATTTGTCATGGTAACAGTTTTCCAGCCTTTTCCCTGAGCCCACTCTTTTAACAATTGTTCTTCCCCTTGCCGAACCGGAGCCGCCATGCTTGAAATAAATAGTGTATGACCAATCGTAAACCCAATATCCCGAGTAAAGACTTGCTCAGGAAAGCGGTCATTTGCTGGAAGAAGAATGGGGTGTACTTGATGGTCTTTTAGTGTTTCGATCAATTGCTTATGCTGAGCAACGGCTTTCATTTGAGAAATATTTTCTCTCGCAAAATGTTTCTGGGTTTCGTTGATGATCTGTTTGATTTCCATATGGATGGGACTGCATAAAAGGACTTCTTGTAAATTGTCATATTCACTCATGCATTGCGGCATTTTGTGTATTTGCTCTGCTCTCATAGAATCCATCAAACGGCCTCCTTGTTTTTTCATAGTTCTATTATTCCTCCTTCTCTTCATGGTTGAAACATTTCCGAAAGAAAATCTCTCACAAGAGACTAAAGCCAAAAGTTTAGACAAACCTAAAAGAATAGTGTTTAATAAAAGTCGTTCCGCATTCACGAAAACAGCAAGAAGGGGCTATGATGATGAGTGAAGAAAATTTCAAATACTGTAAGGAATCGAAAGTTGTAAAAACCAGCAGGGTATTTCCTCTCGATACGAATAACCACCAAACTTTATTTGGCGGGAAATTAATGAGTTATATAGATGACATTGCTTCCATCTCGGCAGCGAGACACAGCCGCAGTGAAACGGTCACAGCGTCGATGGATTCAGTTGACTTCTTAGAGCCGATAGGACAAAAAGAATCAGTATGCTTGGAGTCTTACGTGACATGGGTTGGCACGTCTTCCATGGAAGTGTTCGTCAAAGTCATGAAAGAAAACTTGATGTCTGGAGAGCGCAGACTCGCAGCGACTTCATTTCTGACATTTGTCTCACTAGATGAAAACGGAAAGCCAAAACGAGTTCCACAAGTCGTACCGGAAACAGACGAAGAAATCATGCTGCATCAAACAGCGAAGCAGCGGGCAGAAGAAAGAAAAAGCCGCCGAAAGCATAGCAAGGCACTGGCTGACGCACTTGGAACAGATAAACCATGGGCGTAAAAATCACCCTTTCAGCGGTGATTTTTTTCTAAGAAGGTATCTTGCATGGCAAGATAGTGTATGGTAAGATGATGCTATCTTGTGATGCAAGGTACTGGAATCGGAGGAACAAAGATGACAACATCCACACAAATGCTAAAAGGAATTTTAGAAGGCTGTCTGCTGTCAATTATTTCTGAGGGTGAGATTTATGGGTATGAAATGACGAAGAAGCTCGCGCATTATGGGTTTGATCAAATTAGTGAAGGAAGTATCTACCCGATTTTGCTGCGTATGCAAAAGGAACAACTCGTGACGACTGTCACAAAAGCATCAGCAAGCGGGCCGAAAAGGAAATACTATACGCTCACACAAGATGGAGAACAAGCGCTCACAGAGTTTATTACCCGCTGGAGTGAGCTTTCAAAAAATGTAAACTGCTTATTACAAAAAGGGAAGTGAGATTATGGTATCAAAAGAAACACGACACGTCCTACTAGAGCTAAAACTCTATCTCATATCAAAGGGGAAAAATGAGGACGAAATTGATGAACTGATGGATGAATTGACGACACACGCAGTTGAGGCTGAAAAAGATGGTAAAACAGGGGAGGATGTGTTTGGCGGAGATCCGCGGAGCTATGCTGATGAACTCGCAAAAGAACTGTCAGGAAACCATAAAGACTGGGTTCCATTCGTTAGTGCCTTTTTAATCGGGTCACTCTTTTACATGATTTTATCAGATGCGATCAGTCAAAGCTTATCGTATTCTTTGTATGCTTTGATTGGATATCCGCTCGTTTTAGTGGCCAATGTCATCATGATCATTGTGATGTTTAGAGCGTCTGCCTTTCAGGCAGGCCGCCGGGTATTTCTTTATTTCTGGATCTTAGGAATCTTTCAGTTGACTTCAATGGTCACAATCAAACTATTGGATCAAAAGCTCGGGACACCATTGCTTGTTCTTACCTCAGGTCAAAGATGGGCCGTTATTCTGCTTATGCTGCTATGTATCATTGTTTTTAATGCGATCTTGAAGGCAAATGTCTTTTCATTGATTCCGATCATCTTTTTCGGACCTCAGCTCTTATTCGAATGGCTGGGCTGGACATCTCCAAGCGTGCTTCTCTTGCAAAGTCTACTATCTATTGTGATCTTAATCGGGCTTGTGCTCATTGTTTTACGCCGGGCGAATAAGAAAAATGAAAATACGATGTAAAAAACAGAGCACATCCTATCCGATGTGCTTTTCTTTTTCTAAAAAAATGTAGAAATGGTATCTTGTTTTTCATTACAATGGGAAGAGGACAAAAATGAAAAGAGGTTCTGCGTTTGGATATTTTATGGGGATATGTACTAGTGTTTGTATTGGCTGCTTTGCCTTTTTTTGAAGTGGTAGGGGTCGTTCCATTGGCCATTTTAAGTGGCATGCATCCTGTACCGACAGCAATTATTGGATTCATCGGCAATTTTTTAACCGTTTTACTTCTCATTGTTTTTGTAGACCGCTTTAAAGCATGGCGCTTAAAGAGAAGAGAGGACAAAAGCGATGAAAAAGGAGAGAAAAAACAGCAGCGGGCCAGAAAAATTTGGGAACGTTATGGTCTTCCAGGTCTTGCGCTTGTCGGTCCTTTTATCATCGGCAGTCATTTAACGGCGTTTATGTGCATGAGCTTCGGAACGAAGAGGAAGCAAGTCGCTGTGTGGATGACGGTTAGTTTAATGATGTGGACAGCGCTGGCAGCTGGTTTAACCGGTGCTGGCTTCCATTACTTTGCTCCAGATTCAAATGGATTGTTCGGAGATATTTTTAGTCGGTAAGCGAGGTGAGGATAATAAATGATACATCAAACACGGACAGTGCTTGAAACAGAGCGCCTGAGACTGAGAACGATGAATGAACAAGATGCGCCATTTTTATATGACATGTTGTTTCAAGATGAAGAAGTGATGAAGTATTATCCGTCCTTAAAAGATGAACAGCAGACGAAAGAGTGGATTGCATGGAATCAAAAGAATGACCGTGTGTATCATACCTCTCTATGGATCATTGAAGAGAAAGAAACGAATGAACCACTTGGACAAAGCGGGATTGTTCTGCAAAATATCGAAGGACAAACAGAACTTGAAATTGGCTATATGCTAAAGAAAACAGCGTGGGGGAAAGGCTATGCTGCTGAAGCCGCAAAAGGCTGTCTCACCTATGGCTTTGAAGAAATGAAGGTGAGGCGAATGGTGAGCTTAATCCGTCCGGAGAATGAAGCATCGGTAAATGTCGCTTTAAAAATGGGCATGAAAAAAGAAAAAACCATTTCAAAATGGGGTCAGGTCGTTGATGTATACAGCATCACCCGTAACGTAGAAAACGGCTCGCTTACCGAATAAGCAGAGCCGTTTTTTCTTTTATTTACGCTGTTCTAGCTGAAGCAAATATTTCTTCCGTTCAACCCCGCCGCCGTAGCCGCCAAGCTCACCACTCGTTTGAATGACGCGGTGGCATGGAATGATAATTGCCAATTGATTGGCACCGTTTGCATTCCCAACCGCCCGGACCAAATGCGGATCACCCAGCTTTACAGCAAGCTCACGGTAAGACCTTGTTTCGCCTGATGGAATGCGGGTGAGCTGGTCCCACACC
Organism: Bacillus pumilus; assembly: GCF_003431975.1. GTDB lineage: Bacteria > Bacillota > Bacilli > Bacillales > Bacillaceae > Bacillus > Bacillus pumilus_N. The sequence goes on from NZ_CP027116.1 coordinate 1,300,695, forward strand.
TTCATTTGAAAAGGGGTGCCATGTAGGGAAAGTGGTACCGTGAACTGCGTGAGCTTTTTCTCGAAATATAAGGTCAATTCCTTTACCAATTGCTGATGGACGTTTGTTTCCCCAACTAAAATGCGTGCATGATGCTTTTTTCTCATGTTCTCAATTTCTTTTTCGAGTCCACGCCTGTCCATAAATTCCAGTAAATACACATGCGTCGCATCTGACACGCTGATCATCCGCCCGATCGGCGTGGAAATAAAATTGGCATGAAGAATCTTAATCTGCGCCTTTTTAGGGGGATTTCCCATGATTTTTGTGAATGCATCATTGAAGGCACTCGAAGATTCATAGCCCAAGGCGACCTGCTGATCAATCACTTTCTTTCCATTTAGAATTTCTTTAAAGGCAAGCCCCATTCGGCGTGATCTCGCATATTGAACAAAGGTCATGCCGTAGATTTCTTTGAATTTCCGGCGGGCTGTTGCAGAGTGAATTCCTAACTCGCGAAAGTCCCCTTCTTTCCAGCGTTTTTCAGGATGTGTTTCAACTGCTGAAACGAGTGTTTTGACTTCCTCTGGAATGCTGTTAGGGTATGTTAATGGTGTGCAGCGCTTGCACGGACGATATCCAGCTAGCAGCGCTTCCTCTGCTGTAAAGAAAAACTCGCAGTTCTCATATTTTGGTTTTCTAGCGGTACATGTGGCATGGCAGAAGATACCGGTGGTCTTAATGCCGGCGAAGAATGTGCCGTCATATTGCGGATTCTTGTCAACCAGTGCTTGATAAAATTCATGCTTCTGTTCGTCGGTTATCATCATACGATTCACCTCTTGATTTCCTATAAAATGTTTTTCAGCATTGTTTGGGCCGGCACAACGGATGATCTGTACATGCAGCATCCTAAAGTTGAGCGTTCATCACATCAATCTTATTTCATTATATCAGCGATTTGATCGTTCCTTTAACGTCTGAGTATTCCTTAACAACGTTCTCCATGTCCTTGTATTTTTGCTTGCACGTCAATGTAATAAAAAATAAATGGATTTTCATATACGCTCATTTCCCTTCAGGTTCGCAGCACACGAAATAGCCCGCAGATCTTCTTTATCAACTGATGTTTCTTACATTTAGTATACGCCGGTCCCAAATCATTTCTTTCGAAAAATGAACAAGTATATTTGTAGAGGGGGAGCGAAGCGCTAGACCGGCATATAGGGGTGTGATACAATTTTTCTTACAGAATCTGATCTAAGTCAGATCTGCTTATCATCAATTAGTTTTCTAGGGTTCCGTGCGTTGATGCAGTCTGGACCGAGAGAAAACACATAGGGTCCTTAGAAAGACCATATGGACACGGAGGGATAAAAGCCCGGGAGATTTGATCAAACGATCGATTTCCGGGCTTTTTTGTTGGTTGGAATCGTTCAGAAAGGAGAAATTCAGATGAAATGGGGAAATGTCTTCATTGCGGCCATTTTTGAAGTCGGCTGGGTGATGGGGCTAAAATATGCTCACTCTCTCATAGAATGGGGCGCAACCGTCGTTTGTATTATTGTGAGTTTTTATTTACTCATGAAAGCAACAAGTGTACTTCCAGTTGGCACACTTTATGCCGTTTTTACCGGGCTTGGAACAGCAGGTACCGTCCTTTTAGGCATGGTGCTTGGTGAGCCGGTGCAACTTGTCAAACTGCTTCTGATTGTGATGCTTTTGTGCGGTGTATTAGGATTGAAGCTCACAACAGGTGAAAAGAAGGGAGAGGCTGAATCATGAGCTGGCTTTTACTCATTGGAGCGGGCATCTTAGAAATGCTTTGTGTGACGATGATGAATCAATTCCAGAAAGACCGGCATGTCAAATGGATTTTATTCATTGCGGCTGGATTTTCTCTTTCCTTTCTGATGCTGTCTCTTGCGATGAATACGATTCCGATGGGAACGGCGTACGCCATTTGGACTGGAATCGGAGCTGCTGGAGGCGCCGTGGTCGGTATGCTGTTTTACGGTGAGTCGAAAGATGCAAAACGTATCTTCTTCATCGCACTGATTTTATCTGCGGCAGTGGGGTTGAAAATCATTGAATAAGAAAAGGCTGGCAGATAGGTGCCAGCCTTTTGTTACATCGAATGATGATTGGAATCGTTTTCATTTTTGCGGTAAAGCTGACTCACTAGCAGAAAACAGACACCGAACGTGAGCAAAGGAATGAGTCTTTCACCGGCGATAAAAAGGGAAATACCCGTGATCAGACAAACGATGCCAAGCCAAAAGCTCACTTTACCAAACAACGTCATGTTTTTCATCTCCATCACTCCTTTTGTGATAAAAGGTCTATTCACATTATACCATCTCAGGTGCAGAATTGAATGAATATTCAATAAAAAATCTGACTCGACATTGCTTTTTCTCTTTCCAGTCCAGTATAATATTTCATTAGAATGAAAACGTAAATGAGGTCACGATACATGAGAACATTGATAACAGAAAAACTTGAATTACACAGACAAAAGCACGAGCAAAAAGGAAGATTACTTGTTAGCTGCCCGGATCAGCCTGGAATTGTATCAGCTGTTTCCTCCTTTTTATTTGAACACGGAGCGAACATCATTGAATCCAGCCAATACACAACAGATCATGAAAGCGGCCGGTTCTTTTTAAGAATTGAATTTGATTGGAAAGACATCTCGGCCAATATGGATCAGCTGAAACATCACTTTGAACCAATCGCAGCATCATTTCAAATGACGTGGAGCATGTCTCGTGCAAGTGAGCTTAAAAAGCTGGCAATCTTTGTGTCAAAAGAGCTTCATTGCTTACATGAGCTTCTATGGGAATGGCAAAGCGGTAATGTCATGGCGGAAATTGCGGTTGTCATCAGCAACCATGAAACGGCAAAAGATACAGTAGAAGCGCTTGGAATCCCATTCCATTTTGTGAAGGCGAACAAAGACATTCGCAAAGAAGCAGAAAAAAAGCAGCTCGCATTATTAGAAGAGTATGATATTGATGCGATTGTGCTTGCTAGATACATGCAAATTTTAACACCTGGATTTATTGAACAGCATCCGAATAAAATCATTAATATCCATCATTCCTTCCTACCAGCGTTTATCGGTGCAAATCCATATAAGCGGGCGTATGAGCGGGGAGTCAAATTAATTGGTGCGACTTCTCATTATGTCACCAATGATTTAGACGAAGGACCGATCATTGAACAGGATATTGAGCGTGTAGATCACCGGGATGATGCAGAGGCACTAAAAAATATTGGCCGGACAATTGAACGGAGTGTACTTGCACGTGCCGTCAAATGGCATCTAGAAGATCGAATTATTGTGCATGAGAATAAAACGATTGTATTTAATTGACGGCTTGACTTTTCCTTAGCAATTGGTGATAATATAAAAAAATTAACGAGCGTTGAAAAGGAATAGTAAGCAGGAACTGATGCGTAAAGAGAGCAAATGACATGCTGAAACATTTGCCGCAGACAGCTGCTGAACCTACCCTTTGAGCCTTAGAGGAAAAATCTAAGCGCGTGCCTGGCGTTACAGGAGTTGAGTGGAATAAGCAGACGTATGCTTATTCAATGAAGGTGGTACCACGGAAAATCCCTTTTCGTCCTTTACATAAGGAGAAAAGGGATTTTTTTTGTGCCTAAAGGTATAGCGGAGGGAATCAATAATGAAAAAGCAAAGGATCGTCTTAAAAATTGGCAGCAGTTCATTAACAGAGCAAAAGGGAGCCATTGATGAACAAAAAATGCAGGATCATGTGAGAGCCATAGCCAAGCTGAAAGAGGCTGGACATGAAATCATTTTAATTTCATCAGGAGCCGTTGCCGCAGGATTTGGCAGTCTAGGCTATCCATCTAGACCTGTGACCTTAAAGGGGAAACAGGCAGCCGCTGCCGTTGGTCAAGGCTTGTTAATGCAGAAGTATACAGAACTATTTTCACAGTTTCATATGACACCTGCCCAAATGCTTTTAACACGTAATGACTTTTCAGATCGAACAAGATATCGAAATGCTTACGCAACGATGATGGAGCTACTGGAAAGAAAAATATTACCGATTATCAATGAAAATGATTCAGTTTCCATCGAGGAGCTTACCTTTGGGGATAATGACATGCTGTCAGCGCTTGTCAGTGGATTAATCCATGCTGATCAATTGATCATTTTAACGGACATAAACGGAATTTATGATGCGAACCCAAATGAGGACCCTGAGGCGAAGCGTTTTGACGTACTATCACATATTTCAGAAGAATTGTTTTCATATGCGAAGAGCACTGGTTCAAAAGTGGGCACTGGCGGGATGAAATCAAAACTGTCCGCTGCACAAACCGCACTTTCACTTGGCGTGAAAGTCTTCATTGGCACAGGTACAGGTGAAGACAAGCTGCTCCACATTCTCGCAGGTCAAGGTGACGGAACATATATTGGTGAACAAGACTTATCAGCCGTCAACAACCGCCGTCAATGGATTCAATTCCACTCACCCGTCTCTGGGAAAATTATGATTGATGCAGGAGCGGAAGCAGCGATTTTGCATCACGGTAGAAGCCTCCTTCCAGCGGGAGTCATTGGTGTCTCTGGTGACTTTTCTAAAGGAGAGGTCGTTGAAGTGGTCGGTCCGAACGGATTAGTAGGGAAAGGGCAAACCTTGTACGCATCCGATGAGCTAATCGGCATTAAAGGGATGCGAAGTCATGAGCTTTCCAATGAGAAACCAGAGGTGATCCACCGAGATCATTGGGTACAGCATGTACAAAACTAAGGAGGGAATACGATGAATGAAGTTCTTGAAAAAGCAAAAAAAGCAAGTGCAGCCAAAGATCAGCTCCTGCTAAAAACGACAGAACAAAAAAATGCTGCTTTACATGCTATCGCAAATGCACTCAAAGTATCTTCAGCTTATTTAGTCGAGGAGAATAAAAAGGATGTTCAGGCTGCCGAGGAGAAGCAGTTCACACCATCTGTCATTGACCGAATTACACTCACTAAAGAGAGAATTGAAGCCATTGCAGATGCTACTCTTCAGTTAATTCACCTAAAAGACCCAATTGGTGAAACACTAGAAACCATTCAAAAAGAAAACGGTCTCTTCATCGAAAAGGTACGTGTACCCCTCGGTACGGTGGGGATGATCTATGAAGCAAGACCAAACGTGACAGTGGATGCTGCCACCCTTTGCCTGAAGACCGGGAATGCAGTTATTCTTAGGGGAAGCTCTTCTGCCATTCATAGTAATAAAGCGATCGTTAAGGTCATTCATGAAGCGCTTCAAACGACAGATATTCCAGTAGACAGTGTACAATTGATTGAAGATACAGGTCGTGAAACGGCGAAAACGCTGTTCACTTTAAATGATTACTTAGATGTTCTCATTCCGCGCGGCGGGAAAAATTTAATAGATCTAGTTGTGAGAGAATCCACAGTACCAGTGCTTGAGACAGGTGCAGGCAATTGTCATATGTACATTGATGAAACAGCGAAATATGAAATGACTGAGCAGATTGTGATCAATGCCAAAACCCAAAGACCATCTGTTTGCAATGCGATCGAGAGCATTGTTATTCATGAACATTGGGCAAAAACATATGGTGCTTCGTTATTTGAAGCGCTTCATGCAAATGGAGTAGACATACGGGGCGATGAAGCTGTCTGTGCGCTTACTTCTAGTGCTACATTAGCGACGGCAGAGGACTATGAAACGGAGTTTTTAGCACCGATTGTCAGTATTAAAATCGTAGCCAGCATAGAAGAGGCGATTCAGCATATTCAAACGTATAGCTCCAAGCACTCAGAAGCGATTATTACAGAAAATGATCAGCATGCGTCACTTTTCTTAACGGCTGTTGACGCTGCCGCTGTCTATCATAATGCCTCCACGAGATTCACGGATGGCTTTGAATTTGGCTACGGAGCGGAAATTGGCATTAGTACACAAAAACTGCATGCAAGAGGCCCAATGGGTCTACCAGCCTTAACCTCTGAAAAATTTGTCATTCGTGGTCAAGGACAAATAAGAGAATAACGAATTCAAAAGAGAGTCTTGTGACAATAGGCTCTCTTTTTCTTTTCATTTTTGTATTTCTCCGGTCAAGTATGATAAAATATGGTAATGTTTTATATTTTGAGAAGATTGGAGAAGGCAACGTATGGCGAAAATCATTCCCTCTTCGGATATTGGAGTGAAAATCAACAAGTGGTATGAATTAATCCGCAGATTTGATTCAGAACAAGCAGAACAGTTAAAGCAGGAAATTCGCACCTCTCTTGATTCAATGGAAGAAGATCAGAATTTGCTTCTCTATTTTTCTTTAATGGAATTCAGGCATGAGGTCATGCTCGATTATTTAAAGCCATTAAAGGAAGGAAAGCTTCGCGCCAACTTTTCCGAGCTTTCGAAAGAAATAGATGAGCATCAAACGCATGTCACGGGCATGCTTGAATATTACTATCATTTTTTCAGAGGCATGTATGAATTTGGCCGGAGGCAGTACATTGCTGCCATATCGTCATATCAAAAGGCAGAGCACAAGCTTTCTTTTGTGTCAGATGATATTGAACGGGCGGAATTTCATTTTAAAATGTCAGAAATATATTATCACATGAAACAAACACATATCTCGATGCATCATGCCAAACTGGCACTGGACGTGTATGTTAAGCATGAATTGTATGCACTTCGCACCATTCAGTGCGAATTTATCGTGGCAGGTAACTATGATGATATGAGAAGGCACGAAAAGGCATTACCACATCTCGAGAGAGCACTTGCAAGATCAAGAGACTTTCAGAATGTGCGTTTTATTGCTTCCTCTTTGTTTAATATGGGCAACAGTTATTACCGAATGGGAGATCTTGACCGCGCACTCGAACTAATGAAAGAATCCATCTCATTATTTGATCAAAATCAATCCGATCACCTTCGTCGATCTATAGACCCTCTTTATACAGCCGCTCAGATACTATACAAACAAGGTAAACACGAAGAAGCCTTACCATACAGAGAAGAATGTATGAAACGAGCAGAAGCTCTTCAAGATGACATTCATATTCAGAAGACGATTTTTTTAGAAGCGTTATACTTAAGACAAGATGCAGAGCATATTAAACGAATATTCCATTTTTTAGAATCTGCCTATGCATATCCGGATATAGAGGAGCTAGCATTAGACACCGCAAAGCATTATAATGAAATGGAGGGTTATGAAAAATCTTCCATGTTCTACGGAGAAGCGGAACATGCACGAATCTATATTCAGAGAGGGGATTGTTTATATGAATTTTAAGAAATGGGCAGTCGTCTGTACAAGCATTACTATTATGGCATTATGGATGGCAGCAGCAAATACCGATCCGGATAACAGAAACCATACGCTAGAACAACCAAATGCGCAGCATGACATCATCTAAAAGCCCTTGTGAAGGGGCTTTTTTTACTGTCTAAAAATGAAGCTGTATGACGTGCTCATAAAAAAGAGACGAGTAGGAAAGATTAAAGAAGAGTGTTTATTCATTGACTCTGCAAATTAAATTGTGTACAATTCAATTGTAGAAAATATTATTAGAGAGAAAGAGGGTATATTTATGTCAGACGTTTTATTTACTGCAACGGTATCAGCAGTCGGAGGAAGAGAAGGAAAGGTTGTTTCAACCGATGGTGTACTTGAGCATGATGTAGCAATGCCTGGAACACCAAGAGCGAAAAAACTTGAAAAAGCAACAAATCCAGAGCAATTATTCGCTGCAGGCTACTCTGCATGTTTTGATTCTGCTCTTCAAATGGTGGCGAGACAAGAGCGTATCCGTTTTGAAAGTGAAGTAACAGCACATGTGAGCTTAGTGAAAGACAGTTCAGATGGCGGCTTCAAATTAGGCGTACAGTTAGAAGTAAAAGGAACTGGAATTGAGCAATCAGCATTAGAAGAACTTGTTCATAAAGCACACGGCGTATGCCCATATTCAAAAGCTACTCAAGGAAACATCGAAGTAGAACTAGTAGCTGTCGCACAATAGTTGACATGATAAAAGGCTGAGGGAATGTTCCCTCAGCCTTTTGGTTGTGTTAATTTTTGTAAAAGATCGTGTAAAGTGGCGCGCAATGTTTTTAATTCTTCTTCCGATCTGCCTGTCCCAGACAGCATGCGAAATGGAATCGCAGTGGCCTTCTCTTTTAGCTGTTCCCCATATTCCGTTAGACGTATTTGCACAGAACGCTCATCTTCTTTCGAGCGCTCTCGGATGATGAGTCCATTTTGCTCCATCCGTTTCAGCATAGGGGTGAGTGTACCGGAGTCTAAATATAGAAGCTCTCCCATCGTTTTCACATTTAATGTCCCATGCTCCCACAATAAAAGCAGTGCCAAATATTGCGGATAAGTAATGTCTAATTCTTCTAATAACGGTTTATATTGCTTCGTCATCTCTCTTGAACTTGCATATAACAAGAAACAAAGCTGATTTTCCAGCTTCATATGCTCGAATTCATTTGTCATGTCAGTCACCAACTATTTTTTGTCATACTTATCATTGTATAAGATTTTCTTTCTTTTTAAAATAAATACAACCCAAAAATGAAAAATTCTTTAATGTGCGATAAATGTTTGAGAAATAGATAGAACGTGAAATGTATAAATAGATAAAGGAGGAGATGAAGATGAAACCATTATTCACAGCAAAAGTAAAGGCGCAGCATGGAAGAGCTGGACATGTTCGTTCAGAAGATGGTGTGCTCGATCATAACATTGTCATGCCTAATGCAAAGAAAGACGGAGAGACTGGTACAAACCCAGAGCAATTATTTGCAGCCGGCTATGCAGCTTGTTTCGGAGGTGCGCTTGAACAAATAGCGAAGAAGCAAGGGGTCGAAATAGAATCAGAAGTCGAGGGACAGGTCAGTCTTTTAAAAGATGAAAGTGATGGCGGATTTAAGCTTGGTGTCAAGCTGGTTGTGTCTGCAAAAGGCCTTGATCATGACAAAGCGAAAGAGCTTGTTGAGGCTGCGCATGAGTTCTGTCCATATTCAAAAGCAATAAGAGGGAACATCGAAGTAGAGCTTGAAGTAGCTGAGTAAAAAATGGAAGACACCTGCTTTTCAGCAGGTGTCTCAGCGTGTAGACAAACCCTCGCATTCTTTGTCAGGTCTGCGCGCTGGTGCTCACGAATGTTCAATTCGCTCCGCGCCAGTGCTCGCCCTTCCTAGACTTCAAAGGTTTTCTATCACGCTGAAAAGAAGACAAAGTGCTAAAATAAACATCATTTTAGCACTTTGTCAACAATCTAAGACACCTGCTTGTCAGCAGGTGTCTTTTTTTAATATTCTTTCTTATGTTCGTATGTGTCCCATGCTTCAAAGGGTGCAAGGGTTTTTTGAAGTGTCAGCTGGTAAAATGGAATATTTCTTGATTCGTAATCTTTGTTGATTTCTTCATAAATAAATGAGTCATCAAAACCAGAAGCTGCCGCATCTTGGTGACCAGCAGCAAAATAGACCGCTTTTGGTCTAGCCCAGTAAATAGCGCCAAGGCACATCGGACAAGGCTCACAGCTTGTATATAAAATACAATCTTCTAATTGGTATGTATTCAGCGTCTGGCACGCATTTCGAATGGCTGTGACTTCTGCATGTGCAGTTGGATCATTCGTTGTGGTCACATTGTTGCTTCCCTCTGCAATAACCTGTCCATCCTTGACAATGACTGCTCCAAAAGGACCGCCAGTACCACTATTGACTCCTTCTACTGCAATATTAATTGCGCGTTGTAAAAAATCTTCGTGATTCATTGTCTTCCTCCCTTTGTTCGACTGACTTCTCTAGTATAAACGAATCATGCTAGAAAAGGAAACACCCTAGTAGATAGTCGAATAGGCCAATTTAAACATAAAAATCCCCTGCCATTTTAGCAGGGGAGAGGATAGCCATTATGCATGCTGCGCTAGCTTTTTACGAGCGACTTCAGTAGCTGTTACCATGTTTTTCAAAGCAGCAATGGTTTCAGACTCTTGCCGCGTTTTCAGACCACAGTCTGGATTCACCCAGAAGCGATCTGTCGGACATACGTTCAGCGCATCATCAATGATTTGACTCATTTCTTCGACAGATGGAACGCGCGGGCTATGGATATCATAAACCCCAAGTCCAAGTCCTTTCAAATACGGATGTTTCTCTAAGTAATCGAGGAATCCGCCATGACTGCGTGAGTGTTCAATTGTGATGACGTCGGCATCAAGGTCTTCGATTGTGTCGACAATATCCTCGAAGTTACTGTAGCACATATGTGTATGAATTTGCGTTTCATTTTGAACAGATGATGTTGATAGACGGAACGACTCTGCTGCCCAGTTTAAATACTCTGCCCAATCACTTTCTTTGAGCGGAAGCCCTTCTCTTAGTGCAGGTTCATCCACTTGAATGACTTGAATTCCTGCTTCCTCTAACGCTTCTACCTCTTTACGTAATGCGAAAGCAATCTGGAAGGCAATGTCTTTTCGAGAGATATCTGTTCTTGGGAAAGACCAGTTTAAGATGGTGACAGGACCTGTCAGCATTCCTTTGACCTTTTTCTCCGTTAAGCTTTGTGCGTAAACCGTTTCTTTCACGGTCATTGGCGCCGTAAATTCGACATCTCCATAGATGATTGGCGGCTTCACGCATCGTGATCCATAAGATTGTACCCAAGCAAATTTCGTAAAGGCAAACCCCGCTAGTTTTTCACCGAAGTATTCAACCATATCTGTCCGCTCAAATTCTCCATGTACGAGAACGTCCAGACCAATATCCTCCTGAATATCAATCCATCTTTTTGTTTCTTCCTTTATAAATTCATCATACTCGGCATCTGTCCACTCATTTTTACGCCATTTTTGACGAGCGCTGCGCACTTCAGCAGACTGTGGGAAGCTGCCAATCGTTGTTGTCGGCAAAAGCGGCAGTTCAAGAGATTCGTTTTGGATACGAAGGCGCTCTTCAAAGGCAACTGGACGTTTAAAGTCCTTCGATGAAAGATTGTTACGTTCTGCTGTGAAATCCGCATTTGTTCCTTTTGCAAATTCTTTTAAGGTAAGGAGAGCTTGCGTGGCTTCGTTGATATCAGCATCAATCGCAGCCGTTCCTTTTGTTAAGCCTTCTTTTAATAATGTTAGTTCAGTCAGCTTTTCAGTGGCATAAGACAGCCCGTTTAATAGTTTTTCTTCAAGCTGCTCGCTTGGGTGTTTTGCAACTGGTACATGCAGCAAGCTGTTTGATGGCTGTAGCCAAACTTCCTTCGGCTGAGCATCAGCAATGACTTCAGAAATGAATGACAACCTTTCGCCAAGATCTGATCTCCAAATATTTCTCCCATCAATGACGCCTGCTGCTAAAATTTTATCTTTCGGGAAGCCATGCTTTTTCACTTGATCAAGGTTGCGTCCTTGATCATGAACGAAATCAAGACCGATGGCCTCAACAGGATATGTGACTAACTCTTCATAGGCATCCACTGAATCAAAGTATGTTTGAAGAAGAATGTTTAAAGCAGGTACAGCTTCTTTTACCGTTTGATAGATTTCTTTTACTGCTTTTACGTCTTCACTTGAAGCGGTGACAAGTGCTGGCTCGTCAATTTGAACCCATTTGACGCCAGCCTCTTCAAGTTCTTTTAAAAGCTGAGTATAAAGCGGGATGAGACGCTGCTGAATCTCTTTTACTTCATTTGGTTCATAGCCTTTAGAAAGTGAGACAAATGTATAAAGACCAAGTACAACAGGTTTTGTTTCAGCACCAAGCG